>NZ_JAGETX010000001.1:0-1018443 GCF_017589435.1 Hymenobacter defluvii | reverse complement strand
CCGCTGGAAAGCACTTTGGTCGACATAGGCACTGGAAGGTAAGACTTGCCACTGTCTGTTTTCACTAGACCACCTCAATGGTAGGGCACATTATATAGTAAGTCTCTGGTCGTGGCGAGTATAAGGGGCCGTGTCGGATGTGACTTCGATGAAAGTATGATAGGTACGTAGCAGACCGAAAAGACTTTTTGATAGAGTGAGAGTATCATTCATTAGCGTCAGCGTTTCCCCAGATAAATGGGTGCTTCATTGGCAAGGGTGCCATCGGTATTGTAATAGCGAGAATAGGCATGTTGTATCTTCTAGGGGCGCGGGCTTAGGGTCGTCTTTAGAGCAGGTAATAGTGAGCAGCACAAAGCTCAGAAGTAAGATAGAGAGAATGCGTAACATAGAGACTAAAAGAGAATAAGATGAGGTATTACGGCTAATTCAGCCTTATTTCATAAGCATAAGTGCTAAACGATTGCAAGAAAGCAATCCGTTAGAGAATCATATCAAGTATGAATATAACGGCAAATTGGAAAGACCAGCAAAGTTGAGAATAGGGCTAGATCAGGAAATAGGCAGTCTTTTCTACGTCCTTTCACTGCATAAATAAAAAACGGCCTTTCCTGCTCAGAAGTAGGAAAGGCCGTTGGGTAAGTACCAGAGAGACAGTTAGGGAGTGCAGAGCAAGGCTATCAGACTAAACAAGAGCAGAATGAAGCCAATAAATAATAATTGCCAGTGATTTTTTGACAAACTGGTGTGCTCCGGTTTCCATTCGTTACGATGCATAGAGGGTAGGAGTGAAGCAAATAGTAGGAGTGAAACTAGCGGAAAACTGGGCTATCGACGTGACGTTTTTTGTACTTGCTGGGGCGGGGTAGCTTTAGGAGCAGCCTTCAATTCTTCTCTGCGCCGTTGTTCCACTAGGGCATTGCTCCATATATAGACGGTGGCGTTGTTGGTCAGCGTGTTCTGTTCATAGCCCAGGTACGCTTTTTCGCCCTGCCAGACGTGTTTCTCTACGTGGTCGTTGGCTTGATAGCCGGGGCCATATAAATCAGAAAAAGCCTCCAGCATACCCCGGCTGTTGGCGTCGCCTTGGGTTGTGAGGCGTACCGTAATGAGCTTGCCTTTATAAAAGTAGTAGAGAATGCTGGCGGCCTGCGCCTGTCCGATTTGATACGAGTCGGTTGTGCGACGGTATATTTTGGTGTGCCCGGTGGCATCCACCAGCACCAGGTTGCGGAAGGCAGAGATAGGCGTTTCAAATGTTACATCCCGAAATCCATACGTGCGGTCTAGTTGCTGCAAGCCATCGGCGGTGGGAGCAGTAGAAAATGCATCAACAGGTTGCTGCTGCGCCTGTGCCATTGGGCAAGCAAAGAAAAGCGCACTAAGTAAAAGAGCGGAAAGTAGCGTACGAGGCATACCCGGAAACAGATAAAAGGGATGGTGTGAGAGTCTGTCAGACAAGGGTAATTACCGCTATTGATAACGGGCAAGTACAACATGCCTGCGGAAATTCACTCAAAACACAAGCCAAACGCACTCATTAAAGAAAAAAAGTCCTATTTCTTTATCTGGTTTAGATAATATAGATGATGGATAGCACGATAAGGAGAAAGGCTAAGTCGCATAGTCCGTGGCATACGTAAAGAGTAGAACAAATAAGAGAGGCTACGCAGTAGGAGAATTAGAAGTAGACTCCGACAGTAGGAGGGGAGCTGGCGCATCATCGGGTAGCACTTCGGCACCGCTGCCGGCGTCGGGCACCAGGCGCTTCCAGGCGGCCTGTTTCAGTTCATCGAGGCGGCTGAGCGCGTCGAGGACGGTGGTGTTATTTTGTACTTTATGGAAGAAGCCGGTTTTGTGGCCGGCCTGTATCAGCTGCTCCAGCACCAGGGGTATCACCCAGCCTACAACGTTGGACGCCAGCACCCCGCGTAGCCCTAGGCGTACTAGCACCCGCGCCGCCATGCGCTCCAGTAGCAGCGCCCGCGCGGCCGGAAGCGCCTTGCTGGTAAAAAAGTCGCTGACCAGCTGCATATTGCCTTTCTGAACTTCTGCCTGTAGTACATCGTGTACTGCCGTAAGCGCCGTAGCTACGGCCCGACGGAAAAGCTGGCCTGTTTGCCAGGCTGTCATACCGGTAGATTTGGCAGCTTGCAGGAGGCGGGGCAACAGAGCAGAGGTATTCATGCGAAATATAAAATAGGACGGAAGAAGTTGTCTTTGTACGTAGCAAAGCTGCTGGGAAGATGCTATTTTTGTAGATTCTTACGTAGTGCGTTTTTCCATTTATGCCCGCTTTTCTTCTGGATATCAATTTACAGCAACTGCCTGATGAATACCTGGCCGGCGAGTGGCGGGTAGCAGACCGGGTGCTGAACCGCACGGCACCCGATAGCGCACTGGCCCTGGCCACGCGCTTTCTGCTGTCGCCGGGCATGCTGAAGGTGGAAGCGCCGCAGCAGGAGAAAACCGGCTCGTGGGCCGTGCAGCGCGACGAGTTGTTGCAGCGCCCCTACCTGCAACTAACGCTGCCCCAAGAAGATACTCGCGCCCTGATTACGCGCATGCGCCGCTCGCCCGATGGGCGGGAAAGCCGTTTGAACCTGTATTTCCTGTCAGGAATGGAATTACAACTCACGCGCCCGTAACCGCTTTATTAACCTCTACACCTGTCTTCGTATGGATGATGCTGCCCACGCCGCCATTTCGCACTCGGCTGATCAGGAAAACGCTCAGTTTCTCTTTCTGGCTGAGGTAATTCCGCAGTTGGTCTGGATTACCGATCCGGAAGGGTATCACACCTACTTCAATCAGCACTGGATTGATTTCACGGGCTACGATGTAGAAGCCAGCAAGGGCACCGAAATGTGGAACAACCTGCTGCACCCCGACGACCGGCAGCGTGCCCGTGACCGGTGGAGCCACTCGCTGCGCACGGGCGAGTTCTACGAGATTGAGTACCGGTTTTTGTCGAAGCAAGGCGGCTACCGTTGGTTCCTGGGGCAGGCCCTGCCCCAGCGCAACGCCGAAGGCACCATCGTGCGTTGGTTTGGTACCTGCACGGATATTCAAGGACAGAAAGAGAAGGAGGAGCAACTGCGCCAGCGCGAGCAGGAACTTACGACGCTGGCCAATGCTATTCCACAAATGGCCTGGATGGCAGAGCCCAATGGTCATATCTTTTGGTACAACGAGCGGTGGTACGAGTACACGGGCACTACCCTGGAGCAGATGCAGGGCTGGGGCTGGCAGACCGTTATGCATGCCAACTATGTAGACGGCATTACGGAGCGCTTGAGCCGTGCCTTTGAATCAGAAGATTCCTGGCAGGATACCTTCCCTATTCGGAGCAAGGAGGGCGAGTACCGTTGGTTTTTATCGCGGGCCGTGCCGCTGCGCGATGAGAACGGCAAGGTGCTGCGCTGGTTTGGTACCAATACGGATGTGACCGAGCAAAAACAATTGCAGGAGCAGGTAGAGCGTTCCTACTCCGATCTGGAGGCTAAAATTACCTTCCGCACGCTAGAGCTGGAACACCAAGTGCAGGAGCTGCGCCAGCGCCTGGGCGAGGCGTAGGAGTTTTAGCAAAGGATACGAACAGTGAAAAACGGCCTGATGGGCCGTTTTTTTGCTTTATACCAACGTTGCTTTCGTGGCTGCGGTACAAGGGTGAAACGATTTGTCTTTCCTACCCTCCCGTTCTATGCAAGCCATTCTAATTACCGCCGCTGGCGGTCCCGAAAAACTACAACTTCAGGAGGTGCCCACGCCTACCCCCGCTGCTCAGCAAGTGCTGGTGCGAGTACAGGCCGCCGGCGTCAACCGCCCCGATGTGCTGATGCGCCAGGGCAAATACGCCGGCGCCGGCGACGTGGCGGGCATGGTGCCAGGCCTGGAAATAGCGGGCACTATAACGGAGTGCGGCGCCGACGTAATCCGCTGGCAGCCCGGCGACGCCGTATGTGCCCTGCTGCCGGCCGGTGGCTATGCCGAGTACGCCGCCGTGGATGCCGGCCACTGCCTACCCCTGCCCGATGGCTGGAGCTTCGCCGAAGCGGCTTCCCTACCCGAAACTGTGTTTACGGTGTGGCACAACGTGTTTGAACGCGGTGCGCTGCAACCCGGCGAAACCCTGCTGGTGCATGGCGGTAGCAGCGGCATTGGCATCACGGCCGTGCAGCTGGCGCACGCCTTGGGTAGCCGGGTGGCGGCTACGGCCGGTACAGAAGCCAAGTGCGACGCCGTGCGGGCACTGGGTGCCGAGTGGGCCATCAACTATAAAGAAGAAGACTTTGAGCAAGTGCTGCACGCCGCTGGTGGGGTAGATGTGGTACTGGATATGATTGGTGGCGACTACACACCCAAAAACCTGCGCTTGCTTCGGCCCGATGGTCGGCTGGTGTTCATTAATGCCATGCAGGGCGCACGGGGCGAGTTCAACGCGCTGGAGGTGATGCAGCGTCGTCTCACTATTACAGGAAGTACGTTGCGGCCTCGCTCCACTGAGTTTAAAGCCAGCTTGGCCGCCGCTGTAGAGCGCCACGTGTGGCCGCTACTAGCGGCAGGGCAATTTCGGCCGGTTATCTACCGCACCTTTGCCTTGGCCGAAGCTCAACAGGCACACGAGCTAATGGAGTCCAGCGAGCATATCGGAAAAATTGTGTTAACAATAGATTGAGTGGTAACTTGCTGGGCTAAATCCAATTAATTCCCAATGCCACATTCCTATTACACCCTGCCTCTTGCTCGCCGGGTAGGGCAAGCCATTGTCTGGCTTACACTATTTCTGCTGGGGCCCGCTGCTCTAGCCGAAACCATAAAATCGCCCAACGGTCAACTTACCCTCGATTTCTCCCTGCAAAACGGGGGCGTACCTACCTACCACCTCAGCTACAAAGGACGTGACGTCATCAAAACCAGTACATTAGGGCTGGAGCTGAAAGATGTACCGTCCCTAACCGATGGCTTTGCCGTGGCCAGTACCAAAACCGCCGCCATCAACCAAAGCTGGCAGCCGGTGTGGGGCGAGGTGAAAACCATTCGCAACCACTACAACGAGCTGGCCGTGACGCTCACGCAGGCCGCTACCCAGCGCACCGTGCTGGTGCGCTTCCGGGTGTTTGATGATGGGTTGGGATTCCGCTACGAGTTTCCGCGCCAGCCCAACCTGGGGTATTTTGTGGTGAAGGAGGAAAAGACGCAGTTTGCCCTAGCCGGCGACCACAAGGCCTTCTGGTTGCCCGGCGACTACGACACGCAGGAGTACAGCACCGTTACCTCCAAACTCTCGGAGGTGCGCGGGCTGATGAAGGCAGCCACCACGCCCAACGCCTCCCAAACGCCGTTTTCGCCTACCGGCGTGCAAACGCCGCTCATGCTCAAGAGCCAGGACGGTTTGTACATCAACATTCACGAGGCGGCGCTGGTCGATTATTCGTGCATGTCGCTAGAGCTGGACGACAAGAACATGGTGCTGACTTCGCACCTCACGCCCGACGCGCAGGGCAACAAGGGCTACCTGCAAACCCCCTGCCTCTCGCCCTGGCGCACGGTGCTAGTGAGCGATAAGGCGGCCGATATTCTGGAATCCAAGCTGGTGCTGAACCTTAACGAGCCTACCCGGTTCAAGGACACGTCCTGGATCAAGCCTACCAAGTACGTGGGCGTGTGGTGGGAGATGATTACGGGCAAGAGCACCTGGGCCTACACCAACATGGACAACATCAAGCTCGATTCTATCGACTATAGCAAGGTGAAGCCCAACGGTACCCACGCCGCCAACACGGCCCACGTGAAGGAGTACATCGACTTTGCTGCCCAGCACCACCTCGACGCCGTGTTGGTAGAAGGTTGGAACACGGGCTGGGAAGACTGGTTTGGCAAGAGCAAGGATTACGTGTTCGACTTCGTGACGCCCTACCCCGACTTTGATGTGGAGGAACTGCACCGTTACGCCAAAGGCAAGGGCATCAAGATCATCATGCACCACGAAACCAGCGGCTCGGTGCGCAACTACGAGCGCCACCTCGACTCGGCTTTTCAGTTCATGAATAAGTACGGCTACGACGCCGTGAAAACCGGCTACGTAGGCGACATCCTGCCCCGCGGCGAGTATCACTACGGGCAGTGGACGGTGAATCACTATAACTACGTGCTGGAAAAAGCCGCCGAGCACCACATTATGGTAAACGGCCACGAGGCCGTGCGCCCCACGGGCCTGTCTCGCACCTACCCCAACCTCATTGGCAACGAAGCCGCCCGCGGCACCGAGTACGAGGCTTTCGGCGGCAACAACGCCGACCACACCACTATTCTGCCTTTCACCCGTCTCATCGGCGGCCCCATGGACTACACGCCGGGTATCTTTCAGACCAAGGTGAGTGCCTACAACCCGCAGAACAACTCCTTCGTGCACAGCACCCTGGCTCGGCAACTGGCTTTGTATGTAACCATGTACAGCCCGTTGCAAATGGCCGCCGACCTACCCGAAACCTACAACAAGTTTCTCGACGCCTTCCAGTTTATCGAAGACGTGGCCGTGGATTGGGACGACACGAAAGTGCTGGAAGCCGAGCCTGGCGACTACGTAACCATTGCTCGCAAAGCCAAAGGCACCAATAACTGGTTTGTCGGCAGTTCGTGCGATGAAAACGGCCGCACGTCCAGCATCAATTTCGCCTTTCTCGACCCTGGTAAAAAATACACGGCCACCATTTACGCCGACGCCAAGGACGCGCATTACGAGAAGAACCCGCAGGCCTACCAGATTCGCAAAATGACCGTCACCAGCAAAACCAAGCTGAAGCAGTACTGCGCCCCCGGCGGTGGTTACGCTATCAGCGTGATGGCTGGGAAGTAGTATAAGGGATACAGAGAAAAGGTGTCATCCTGAGCTTGCGAAGGACCTTCTCACGTTTGACGAGTCGTTGTTATGACTGTCGTTCTAGCGTGAGAAGGTCCTTCGCTGCGCTCAGGATGACACCTTTTTTCCTCTATCCATCATATATACCTACCGCATCACCAAGCACATAGGGGTAGGCACTTCTGCGGATTGCCCGGTGGGCGTGAGACGGCCCGTCGATTTATCAATGCGGAAGGAGACGATGTTGTTGCTGCGCTGGTTGGCTACCAGCAGCATCCGGCCATCGGGGGTGAGGGTGAAGTTGCGAGGCCAGTTGCCGAGCACCGACTCGTGCTGCACCGGCCTGAGGCGGCCGCTACCCTGGTCCACGGCAAACACCACGATGCTGTTGTGGCCGCGGTTGGAGCCGTACAGAAACCGGCCGTCGGGCGAGAGGTGTACGTCAGCGCAGTAGCTCTCGCCGCTGAAGTCCGCTGGCAGCGTGGATACTACCTCGATTTCCTGGAACGTACCTTGGGTCGCGTCGTACGTTAGGGCTGTCATGGTGGAGTTTAGCTCGCTGATGAGGTAGGCGCGGCGGCCGTCGGGCGTGAAGATCAGGTGGCGCGGGCCGGCGCCTGGTTTTGTGCGAAACGCCACCGTGGGCCGTAGTTGGCCCAGGCGGGCATCGGCCAGCGGGTAGCCATACACGGTATCGGTGCCCAAATCAACGGAAAAAGCAAAGCGGCCAGCCGGGTCGGGTAGGAAGCAGTGGGCGTGGGGCGTGGTCTGGTTGGCGTGCGGCCCTTTGCCCTGGTGCTGATCGAAGAGGGTAGCCGGGCCGATGCCGCCGTTGGGCTGCACGGGCAAGGCGGCCACATTGCCGCCCACGTAGTTGGCCACCAGCACCAGCTTCTCGGGCGCATCGAGGCTGATATAACAAGGAGCCCCGCCCCGTGAGGCCTGCCGGCTGAGCAGCGTCAGGTCGCCCTCGGTGGGGTGTCGGGGTAGGGCAAAGGCGCTGACGCCGCCACTGGGCTGGCCTTCATACTCCGTGGTTTCGTTCACGGCGTAGAGGTAGCGGCGTTTTTTGTCCAGCGTGAGGTAGGTAGGGTTGGCGCCGGCCCGGTAGCCGCGCACGCGCGTGAGGGCGCCAGTGGTGCCATTGAGGCGATACAGGAAAATACTCTCGGCATCGGCCCCGGCGTTGGTGCCCACGTACAGCAGCTGCTCATCATTGCTGCCGCCGGGCAGCGAGGCAGCACAGGAGAGTAGGGGGATGCCCGCCAGGCCCAGGCCGGCGGTGCGTAGAAACTGGCGGCGCGAGGCCGAAAAGCGGATGGCAGTCATGCGGGAGAGGCGCTAAACGAAACCCCAAGGTAACAACATCGGGCTAGCTGCCGCCGTACAAGCCTCGTTTACCGGCCAAAGGTTTCTTGGGCCGTTTCATCTGTAAAGCCGATTGACATGAAAAAGTCACTGTTTCTTGCTGCTGTATGTTCGTTGCTGCTGGGTGCCGGGGAACTGGCGTTGGCGCAAACTGCCCCCATGCAGAGCGATACCACTAAGGTGAAAATGAATAAGAAGCACGCCAAGATCAAAACCGACGATGGCAAGGCAAAAATCAACCGCAAAAAAGACAAAGCCCGCGTGAAGGGTGATATGATGAAGACCATGCCGCAGCAGATGCGCTAAGCTCATCTGTTCTTCAGGAAGCGCCCTTTATGTTGCTGTCGTATTTAATCTAATCCTCTCTCCCCATGAAAAAGCTGCTGTTTGCCGCTAGTCTGTTTTCCCTGTCGCTCGGTGCCGCCGTGGCCCAAACCGCCCCCATGCAAGGCACAATGCAAGGCGATAAAGTGAAGGTCAAAGAAGATAAACTGAAGGCCAAGGACAAAGACGCCGACGCCAAAGTGAAGGCCAACGACAAAAAGGCCAAGATGAAAACCGAGGATGGTAAGGTGAAAGCCAACGCCAAAAAAGGCACCATCAAAGGCAAGGGCGAAGCCGCTGACATGCGCTAAGCGCGTTGCAACGGCTCTGCTGAATTGAAAAAAGGCTTCTGCGCACGCGGAAGCCTTTTTTCGTGCGCTTGGTTGGGCCGTAAGAACAGTTCGGCAGCTATCAGCGTACGCTAAGGCAATCCTTACGTCACGCAAAGTACCTCATGAAAACTGCCTTAGTAATCGGCGCCACCGGCTTAGTGGGCGACTACCTGCTGCGCCAGCTGCTCTCCGACGACCAGTACGACAAGATTCACGTCTTCACGCGCCGCCCTACCGGCTACTCTAATCCTGATAAGCTGGAGGAGCACCTGATCGATTTCGACCGGCCCGCCGAGTGGCACGACCTGCTGCGCGGCGACGTGCTGTTCTCGTCTCTGGGTACTACCCTCAAGCAGGCCGGCAGCCAGGAGGCCCAGTATAAAGTGGATTACACGTATCAATACGAAGCCGCTGCCGCCGCGGCCCGCAATGGCGTGCCCGCTTACGTGCTCATTTCTTCCGCCGGCGCCGACCCCGATGCCTTTGTGTTTTACTCCCGCATGAAGGGCGAGCTGGAGCGTGATGTGGAGAAGCTGCCGTTTCAGCGCATCCGGATTTTGCAGCCGGGTATCCTGGCCGGTCCGCGCGACGAGGCGCGCCTGGGCGAGAAGGTAGGGGTAGTACTATCGCTGCTGTTCAGCAAATTGCCGGGGTTGCATCAGTATCGGCCCTACCACGGCCGCACGGTAGCGCAAGCCATGCGCGCCGCCGCCCAGGACACGACGCCCGGCATTCGCATCAGCACACTGGGGCAGGTGTTTGAGGAGATAGGAGAGTAGAGGACGTAGAAATCGTCTGTCATCCTGAGCAGCGCGAAGGACCTTCTGCCGCGTAAACGACTATCGTAACAACGACTCGTTCTGCGGGCAGAAGGTCCTTCGCGCTGCTCAGGATGACAGAGTTTATAAGCTGCCTACAGCGCTTTCTGCACAGCCGCGATCAGCTCAGCCTGAGTCAATTCCTTCTCAAAGGTGATGCGCTGATTTTTTTTAGTGTTGACAATCAGCGTGTACGGAATAGCGCCCGACCACTTCTTATCCAGCTTAGTCAGCCACGCGTTGGGGTCCGGCTCGTTCATCAGCAGCACCTCCGATTTCAGTCCACGCTTCTGCACGAAGGGTACTATCTTCTTATCGAGTAGGGTAGGCGTATCCATACTCACCAACAGCACCTTCACTTTTTTGCTGGCATACTCGGCGTTCAGCTGCTCGAAGTTGGGCAGCTCCTTGATGCAGGGGGCGCACCAAGTAGCCCAGAAGTTGACCACGTAAGTGGTGTCGCTGGGCTGGTCGAGGCGCTTTGCCAGATCAGTGTATTTGACAGGCTGCACTGTTTGAGCCGTGGCAAGGGTAGGGGCGAGCAGCAGGCTGCCGAGGAGAAGTTGCGGGAGTTTCATGAGATGCTAAATGAAAAGGCGCGGCTTTTGTTCCGTCCTTTCGGTCGTTTCAAGACCAAAGGTGCCTGACCAATATCGTTGCTGCTGTTTGCCGGCAACCCTGACAGGGCTCTGAGCCCTGTCAGGGTTACACTTAGGCGTACCAGTCGGCTACCTTCGGCATCGGACCAGAGCCTATAACTTGTACCTTTGTCCTACTCGCAACTTTCGCCCTTTCGCGCCGGTTTTCCTATTATGAATAAGACGTATTGCCCCAGCCTCACCGAATATAAGCGCCGCCTCAGCCGCGAAGTCAAAATTGGCGACCTGCCAATGGGCGGCCTGAACCCCATTCGGGTGCAGAGCATGACCACCGTGGATACCATGGATACGCTGGGCTCGGTGGAGCAAACCCTACGCATGGTAGAGGCCGGTTGCGAGTACGTACGCATCACGGCACCTAGCGTGAAGGAGGCCCAAAACCTGCTGGAAATCAAGAAGGAGCTGCGCAAACGCGGCTGCAACGTGCCCCTCATTGCCGACATTCACTTCACGCCCAACGCCGCCGAGTTGGCGGCCCGCATCGTGGAGAAAGTGCGCGTGAACCCCGGCAACTACGCCGACAAAAAGAAATTCGACCTCATTGAGTATACCGATGCCAGCTACGCCGCTGAGGTAGAGCGCATTCGGGAGCGGTTCCGGCCGTTGGTGCAAATCTGCAAGCAATACGGCACGGCCATGCGCATTGGTACCAACCACGGCTCGTTATCCGACAGAATATTAAGTCGTTATGGCGATACGCCGCTGGGCATGGTAGAGTCGGCGTTGGAGTTTTTGCGGCTCTGCGAGGAGGAGAACTACTACGACGTGGTGCTGTCGATGAAGGCTAGCAACACGCAGGTGATGGTGCAGGCTTACCGCCTGCTGGTGCAGAAGCTCGACGAGGAAGGCCTACAGCCCTACCCCCTACACCTGGGCGTGACCGAGGCCGGCGAAGCCGAAGACGGCCGCATCAAAAGCGCCGTGGGCATCGGGACACTACTAGAAGACGGCCTCGGCGACACCGTGCGCGTGTCGCTCACCGAGGCCCCCGAAGCCGAAGCACCTGTAGCCAAAGCTCTGATTGACCGCTACACGCACCGCGCCGAAGAAGCCAATCCTATTGTAGCTGTTAGCTCAGAGCCGTTAGCTGATAGCTTCTCGTCAGACGAAGCTAACAGCCAACAGCCATCAGCCAACAGCTATACTATCCCCATCGACCCATTTCAATACCACCGCCGCCAAACGCGTGAGGTAGGGAATCTGGGTAGCCAAAACGTGCCCCGCGTAGTGGTGGATTTCTCGCGCCTACCCTCGGTAGAGTACGCTGATTTACGCGCCGCTGGGCACTTGTATTCGGCTTTCCTCGACAAGTTCCAGATGAGCGACCTGGGGGCCGACTACCTCTACTCGGGCCAGCGTCCGGTGCCGTTTATGCTGCCCAATGGCCTGAAGGAAATCGTGGACTATGCGGCTTGGTTGGATGCCGGCCGTCGGCACGAGCACTACCCGCTGCTCACGCCTCAGGAGTATGCCGCGGCCACGGTGAGACATCAGGCGCTAAACTTCGTGCGCTGCGAGTTGGCGACCCTCACGCCCGACCTGCTGAACCAGTTGCGCCAGGACCATACGGCCGTGCTCATCCTGCGCACCGACAACGCCCACGCCATGCCAGAAATCCGGCGGGCGTTCTTTGAGTTGCTGAATAAGGAGGTCAACAACCCGGTCATCATCCAGCGCCAGTTCCCCCAACTCACCGCCGAGCAAACCCAGCTCTACGCCGCCACCGACGTAGGCGGTCTGCTTCTCGATGGCCTCGGCGACGGCGTATTGCTCAGCACCGAACTGCTGCCCGAACGCCCGAAAACCGAGTGGCTCCAGACCCTCGATCAGCTCAACCAGTTGAGCTTCGGTATCTTACAAGCGGCCCGCACTCGCATGAGCAAGACGGAGTACATCAGCTGCCCTAGCTGCGGCCGTACCCTGTTCGACCTCCAGGAAACCACCGCCATGATTCGCAAGCGCACCGACCACCTCAAGGGCGTAAAAATCGGCATCATGGGCTGCATCGTAAACGGCCCCGGCGAAATGGCCGACGCCGACTACGGCTACGTGGGGGTAGGAAAAGGCAAAATTGCCCTCTACCGCGGCCAGGAAGTCATCAAGAAATCGGTGCCGGAAGAACGCGCCGTGGATGAGTTGATTGAACTCATGCGCGAAGACGGACGGTGGATTGAGCCGGTATTGGTGGAGGAGCCGGTAGGGGTGTAAGAGCCCCTCTACTAAGCAGTATGTCTGTAGTTGCGGAAATAGAGAACGTCCATCTGATTACTGAGTACTTTGGCCATTGGCCATCATTTCATGATGCAGAAATCATAAGCGTGTGCTTTACTAGGGACGTGCAAGCAGGATGGTCTACTATTCTAATGCAGCTATACGTCTGTGAAAAGTGGAATGAGTCAGTAAACTGCGGTGTAGTAGACTTAGAATTTCTAAGAGTGCATGTTAGTGAGCTTGATGGATTTAACCATCAGAATGTCATCTTTAATGTCGAGTTGTCTAAAGAAGCTGGCTTAGTACAGTGGCAGAATACAACGTCCTATGGTGCGGAGATATTCATCGCAGCAGAAATGATTAGAGTGAAATCGGTACGCCCTAAAACATAACCGCCGCTCCCGCGTCTACCCACTCATGAAACTACGCGTCATCTTAACGGGCGCTACCGGCATGGTAGGCGAGGGCGTCCTGATTGAGTGCCTGCACCACCCGGAGGTAGAGCAGGTGCTATCCGTGAGCCGCCGGGCCAGCGGCATGAAGCACCCCAAGCTGCGGGAGATATTGCATGAGGATTTCCACGACCTTACGCCTATTCAAGACCAGCTGGTGGGTTACAACGCCTGCTTTTTCTGCCTGGGCGTGTCGTCGGTGGGGATGAAGGAGCCGGAGTACCGCCGCCTTACTTACGACCTGACCCTGCACTTCGCCCAAACCCTACTCCCTCGCAACCCCGGCCTTACGTTTTGCTTTGTCTCCGGCGCGGGCACCAACCCTACTGGTCGTCAGATGTGGGCGCGCGTGAAGGGTGAAACTGAAAATGCTCTGCTTCAGCTGGGCTTCAAAGACGCCTATATGTTTCGGCCGGCTTTTATGCGCGCCACGCCGGGGCAGCAGCGAGTGAAAGGCTACTACAAATTTATTGGGTGGCTCTATCCCGTGCTGCGGCGGCTGTTTCCGAAGTATATCTCGACGCTGAAGGAGGTAGGGCAGGCCATGCTGCATGTGGCTCAGCGCGGCTACCCCAAGCACGTGCTGGAAGTGCCCGATATCGTGCAGCTGGCCAAGGAATAAAAAGAAAAGAGCACCCCGCAGGGCGCTCTTTTCTTTGGAGGAGGGTAGGCGGGGCTACTGCCGCGCCACGCGGTAAATAACTCCGTTCGTGTCGTCAGATACCAGTAGCGAGCCGTCGCGGTTTACGGCCAGGCCTACTAGGCGGCCGAAGTGGGAGTTCCTACTATTCACCAGGAAGCCGGATAAGAAATCATCAAACCGGGTGGGCTGGCCGTTTTCGAAATGCACCCGCACCACTTTGTAGCCCACCGGCGAGCTACGGTTCCAAGAGCCGCGCATGGCTATGAAAGCATCGTTCTGGTACTCCTGTGGGAACTGGGTGCCGGTGTAGAACACCATGGCCATAGGAGCGGAGTGTGCCTGATAGCTGAGGGTAGGGTTAGTGGTGCGCTTGGCATACTCGGCGTAGGTGGTGCCCGATGGCCGGTCGCCGGGGTTGTAGTTGCCTGCGCCGTAGATAAAGGGCCAACCGTAGTCGGCGCCGTCGGTAATTTTGTTGAGTTCTTCCTGCTGCTCGTCGTCGCCCAGCCAATCAATGCCGTGGTCCATGCCCCAGAACTCCTTGGTTTGCGGGTGCCAGCCGAAGCCAATGGTGTTGCGCAGACCCTTGGCAAAGATGCGCCGGTCCGAGCCGTCGGCGTTGGCTACCAGCATGGTCGCGTTTTCCGGGTTCGGCTCGGGGCAGGAGTTGCAGGTACTACCTACCGACATATACAGCTTGCCATCGGGGCCGAAAGCCAGCGTGCGGTTGGGGTGCTGCCCGCCGTCGGGTAGGTCGCTCAGTAGCAGTTGGGGCCGGCTCAGCGTGCCGTCGGCCATGTTGATATCGGTGGAGTACAGCTCATTCACCGACATCACGTAGAGCCTACCGCCCTGTATGGCTAGGCCATGCGCCTGCCGGATGGTAGCTACTATCTTCTGGATGTCGGCTTTGCCGTCGTTGTTGGTGTCTTGCAGGAGCGTAACGGTGCCCGAGGCCCGGTCCGATACGTACACGTGGCCAGCATCATCCACGGCAATAATGCGGGGCTTGCCTACTCCTTCCGCAAACTTATTGACTGCAAAGCCAGCCGGCACTTTCAGCTGCTGCACGTTTGCTTCGGTGGCCGAGGTCAGCGCGGGGTAGAACACGAAGCCCTGAATCTGAGCCGTGGTAGGTTCTTTTTCGTTTTCCGGTATCATCGTGTCCAGGTCGTTGCTATCATCGCTGCAACCAACCAGGCTACCCGCCGAAACTGCCAATGCAAAGGTAAATTTCTTCCAAAGATTCATAGCGCAAATGAAGGGGTTACACAAGACACTCTTCGTTCAGCAGCCATCTGGCTGCTGCCGACATGTATGCGGTTGTAACGTGCTGAATTTCTCTGGGTTATGCGCTTAAAGAGCAAAGGCAAATCAAGCAGAACCGTAGCAGAAGACTGGTATCGAGAGAAGTTAAGCGGATTGGTACTACTATCCTGTACCTGATTATAAAATAAGTATCAGATAATAAGGAATATGTATGGTATTACTGTTGAGTTGCTGCGAGGCGGGCAGACCTGAGGGTAGGCATTCAAACAACATGAAGTTTTGATGAAGAAGTTAAGTAAACTTGCTTCTCAGGTTGCCAGCAGCACGCGGTGGCGTCAGACACGTGTGCTTTCCAGCGGGTGTAAGAAACGCCTTTGTCCTGCACGTTACAGGCGTGCGCTAGCACGGTCCTCAGCGCATTACTTGCACCTTTCTTTCCGCCGCGTGTCGATGATGTGCGCGATTTTCCAGCCAGCGGCCAGCTTCACCAGTTGAAATGAGTTGTAGCCGCAGTGGCTGAAGGTGCTACCCAGGTAGAACTCATAGGGCGTCCAGACGCTGGCCAGGTTGGCATCAACGAGAACTTTATCGAAGGTGATGCGCTCATCCCACACCTGCTGGTGGGGTGTGCCCACTGCTTTCAGAAAGTCCGCTGGGTTTTCGGGCTGCACCTGCGTAGCGCCGTTACGGCTGCTGATGGTATGAAACACGGCCCCCGGTGCGATGGTGCTGCGCACCAGGGTGCTGTCGCCTTTGCGCATGCCCTCAAAGAACGTTTGGATGGTTTGCTTCACGGCGGCCGTTTCGGCGGTGGTGCTTTGTTGCGCTACGGCTGGGGCACTGGCGCATAGAAGCGCAAAGGCGGGTAGAAAAGCTTTCATGGAAGAGAAAAAGAGGCGTAAAAGTTTGGGTAAACTAAATCATTCCGGTCAGGGTAGTGTTATCTTGCCGTACCCAATATCCAAACTTCTATGCGTACGAAAGGCTTGTTTGACTTCAGTCCGGTATTCGGTTATTTCTTCCGTAAGAACGACCCAAACCGTAAGACCAACTTCAACCTGCGTACCATGCACTTCATTAATAAAGTGAGCATGGCGATGTTTCTGGTTGGTTTGATCGTGTTGCTTTACCGCTGGTTTATCCGCTAATAGTGTAGTAGGGGCGCATAGTATGCGCCCTTTTTGTTGTTGGGTTTTTCCGTTTTCTACCTGCGCGCACTCAGCCCGGCCAACGGGCGTATGCAGCGTGCGCCCTGCTACCTTTCTCATCGTGAACATTGAGGAATTCCGCGACTATTGCCTTCTCAAAGCCGGCGTGACGGAAGAGTTGCCCTTCGGCCCCGAAACGCTTGTATTCAAGGTAGGGGGTAAGGTGTTTGCCCTCACGCCCATCGAAACCTTCGCCAGCGTCAACCTGAAGTGCGACCCAGCCCGCGCCGTGGAGCTACGCGAGCAGTACGACTACGTGCTGCCCGGCTACCACATGAATAAAAAGCATTGGAATACCGTGCTGATTGGCACCGGAGCTAGTTACTCGCAGTTGCACCAGTGGATTGATCATTCCTATGATCTGGTGCTGGCTTCCCTACCCAAAGCGCAGCGCACAGCTATTCTACAGGAGCACGCAGCCTCCTAAGCGCAGGTAGTTCTGCGGACGCTCCCGTTGAAGCCAAGCAAAAGAAGGGCAAGTAATTGATTACAGAGGTTTACTACCACTGAACTACGCTATGTGCAAGGCTTAGACTTAATTGGGTAATGGGGTAGGGTAGAGTTGTACGCGGCGAAGGCATTTGCATAGTACTTGCAAGAAAAACGGACTTTGTATAAGCTGTCTGTCGTGTGCAACGATATGTCGAAAAAACAAGAAAGTGTTTTGTAAGCTGCATCATAATGTACATTATGCAGGATTACCCTCTGTTTTAATATGAAACATTGATGCATTAATAGTTTTACTATACATTTGACGTGCGATAGATGAAAGAATTTAGTACAAAAGGCTCTATGAACTTAAGTATTCTGCTTGTGCTGGCCTTGCTGCTGTTTGGCACAGAGGGCTATTCTCAAACCATCTGCTTCGAGAACTACCAGGAGAAAATAGTGGCTCCCTCGCGCAAGGCCTTGGCAACAGCGAAAACCGACAAGGAGCGGGATTCCCTGCGGTTTGCGCCGTCCGACGAATTGAAGCGCCTGGTAGGCTGTGCAATGCCTGACTTCACGGCGCAGGATGTACAAGGCCGGCCACTCAGCAAGCAGGCATTGAATGGTAAGGTAGTGGTCATGAACTTCTGGTTTATTGGCTGTAAGCCTTGCTTGGCCGAGCTGCCGGCTCTGAATGACCTAGTAGAGCAGTATAAAGGCCAGGAAGTAGCGTTTGTGGCCTTCGGAACGGACTCGAAGCAGCGCATCGTCGATGATTTCCTGGTAAAGCAGCCTTTCGAATTTCAGCACGTGGCCAACGGTAAGCGCTACGCCGACACCTTCTTAGCCACGGCGGCTGGCTTTCCCCTGACCCTGGTTTTCGACCAACAGGGCGTGCTGCAATACGTTCACTCGGGCGGCTACATTGATGAGCGCGCCAAAACGGCTATCTACCAGCAAGTGTCGCCGGTGGTGGCCCGGTTGCTCAAGAAATAAAAGCCGGCTTCAGTAGTTTTCCCTGAGAGAAGACATACAGCCCGCCATCCTTATTTGCAACATTGTTGCAAATAAGGATGGCGGGCTGTATGTTTGCTGAACGAAACCGGGTGGCCTTGTGTACCGAACGGCTGCAACACGACGATGCATACCGACCGTTGCGCGAGTGCCCTGGTTTGCTGCTGCCGCTGTTCCATGACCTTTTTCCTCTTTGTTGTATGATGCACTCGCCCCTTTCCGATTCCCTACCCCGCAAGCTTCCCGTTACCGTGCTCAGCGGCTTTCTGGGAGCCGGCAAAACCACGCTGCTCAACCACATCCTGCACAACCGCGCCGGCCTGAAAGTGGCCGTGATTGTGAATGACATGAGCGAGGTGAACGTGGATGCCAACCAGGTAGCCCGCGAGGGTGGCCTCTCGCGCACCGAGGAAAAGCTGGTGGAAATGAGCAATGGCTGCATCTGCTGCACCCTGCGCGAAGACCTGATGCTGGAGGTGGAAAAGCTGGCCCGCGAAAACCGCTTCGACTACCTGCTCATCGAAAGCACGGGCATTTCGGAGCCACTGCCCGTGGCCCAGACCTTCAGCTTTGTGAGCGAAGACGGCACGCTGGACCTGAGCCGCTTCGCGCGCCTCGACACGTTGGTGACGGTGGTCGACGCGCTCAACTTCGCCCGCGACTTCGGCAGCATGGACCGCCTACCCGACCGCCACCTGCACGACGCCGACCCGCACGACCAGCGCACCATTGTGAATCTGCTGACCGAGCAGGTGGAGTTTGCCAACGTACTCGTGCTCAACAAAGCCGACCAGGTGAGCGCGCAGCAGCTAGGTGAGATGACGGCCATTCTGCACAAGCTCAACCCTGCCGCCCGCATTGTATCTGCCTCGTTTGGCAAGGTAGCGCCCGCCGATATTCTCAACACGGGCCTGTTCAACCTGGAAGCAGCCGAGCAGACGATTGGCTGGCAGGAAGAACTAGAGAAAGCCCACCACACGCCCGAAACCGAGGAATATGGCATCCGCTCGTTTGTGTTCCGCGAGGCGCGGCCGTTCCACCCGGTGCGCTTCTGGCAGTATATCAGCGAGCAGTGGCACCCGGGCATCATCCGCAGCAAGGGACTGTTCTGGCTGGCCTCCCGCCCCAACGACGCCCTGAACTGGGGCCAGGCCGGCGGCTCGCTCCGGGCCGAAAGTGCCGGCTACTGGTGGGCCGCCGTGCCCAACCCGGAGCAGCACCCGGTGTTCCAGGAAAACCGCGACGTTATTCTGCAACGCTGGAGCCCGCAGTTTCAGGACCGCCTCAACGAACTGGTTTTTATTGGGCAGGACATGCCCGAGGCACAAATCCGGCAGGAGCTGGAAGGCTGCCTGTGCACCCCCGAAGAAGTGCAGCGCTGGCAGCACGGCGGCGCCTTCCAAGACCCCTGGCCGCAACTGTAGCTCACCATTTCGCTAACCGAATGAAGCCCTACCTCTGCCGCGACTTAGTCTCGCAGTAGGGGTAGGGCTTCATGGCCGTTGTAAGTAGCCAGGAGGCGCGCAAGGTCTACCCTTGCCGCGACTTGGCCTCACGCCAGCTGAACTCGGGTTCGTAACCCAACACACGGCGTGCTTTCTCAATCGAAAGCAGGGTTTCGTGCTCGGCCAACTCTTTCCGCACCGGCACGGTAGGGAAGGTGGTAGCCATCAGCTCGGCCGAGGGCGTGGTCATCACCGTGTCGGCGTTGGCAATGATGAAGGCGTGCATACCAGTGGCCTGCCACTCAATGGCTTTGCGAATGGCTTGGGAGCCGTCGCGGGCGTCAATGTACGACCACATGTTCCACTTGCGCTCTTCGGGGTCGTCGTTGAAAGACGGGAACTTGGCGTAGTCGCTGGGTTCCATCACGTTGGAGAAGCGCAGGCCCACGAGTTTCATATCGGGCGTCTGGTAGCAGAACTGGCGGGCCATGTCCTCCATCAGCACCTTGGCCAGGGCATAGGCGCTCTTGGCGCGCAGAGGGTAGTCCTCGTCTACCGGGGCGTAGGGCGCGGCCTCATCGAACGGCTCCCCAAGCGTGGTTTCGCTGGATGCCCAAATCACCTGATGGATTCCCAGCCGCCGCGCCGCCTCAAAGACGTTGTAAGTACCCATGATGTTGTTCTGAAACAAGTGGGCATCAGGGTATTGCCGGGGGGTAGGGTAGGCCGCCAGGTGCACAATGGCATCGAAAGCCTTCGGGGCCACGCCGGCATGAATTTCATGCCCCACGGAAGACAGCGCGTCCAGCGTCTGGCCAAAGTCGGCTAGGTCGGCAATGATGCCTGGCACGCCCTCGGCAGGCACCGTGTCGACTACAAATACATCGTAGTTGTGGGCTAATAGATCGGCTACGCAGGCCTTGCCCAGTTTGCCGGCACCGCCCGTCACCAGAATGCGCGGGCCCGTCGGTTGTTGTTTCTTGCTCATAAGATGCTATACGGCCAGCACCCAGCCGGCACGTGCCAGCCGTCCGGCCACGGGCGTATACGGAAAAAGCGACTCGTTGGCGCAGTGGGTAGAGATACAAGATTATGTGTCTTATCGTTGCAGTCGTTGCCCGTCATGCTGAGCTTGTCGAAGCATGACGGGCAACGATGAGATTACCTCATGCGCTTCAAGCCGACAATAAGCCGGTAAGCTCTCCGGTATACGTCAGTGTGAGCTGGTGCATGGCCCGGGTGCACGCCACGTAGAGCATCCGCTTATCAACCTCCGTTCTATACTGCCGAGCAGAGGCAAAGGGCACCAACACCGCATCAAACTCAAGCCCTTTTGCCAGGTGCGCCGATGTCAGGATAATACCTTCCCGAAAGGTGGTAGACTCTGGCGTGAGCAGTTGTACATCAGACGCTTGCAGTGCCTGATACACTTCTTCGGCCTGCCGCTGCGTTTTGCAAATGATGCCCAGTGAATGATACCCCGAGCCGTTGAAATCGGTTACTGCCTGCTGAATAGCCGCTAGTTCCTCGCTGTGACTGTTGCAGCGTATCAGTTGTGGCTCCGGACCGTGTCGCTCCAGCGGAATGATATCGGGATTGGGCGTGATGCGCTGCGCAAAGGCGGTAATTTCCAAGGTAGAGCGGTAGCTGCGGTGTAGCTTCATTACCTCGGCCTGTGGAAAAACGCGCTCAATGGTTTCGGCCGAGGAGGCGCTGTACGGATTCACCGTTTGGCTCACGTCGCCCAGAATGGTCTTGCGGCACCGGAACAAGCGCGACAGCACGGCGTACTGCATGGGCGTGTAGTCCTGCATCTCATCTATGAGCAGGTGCTTCACGTGTTCGTAGGCGGGAATGCCTTCCAGGCGCAGGCGGAGGTAGATGAGGGCAAACACATCGGCGTATTCCAGGTGCAGGCGGTGGTGGTCGAGCTTCAGCAACTCGGGGCGGCCCATCCACTGGTAGAAATCCCGGTAGAAGTCCAGCACGTTGTTGAAGCGAAACAAGCGGGGAAGGGCTTCACCAATGATGGATTTCTCCCTACCCGTGAGCTTGCGGCCGGTGGCGTCGCGCACGTAGGTGCGGATATCCTGCGCCACCTGCGCAAAGCGTTTCAGGAGCGGTACTCGGTGGTAGGCCTTAAACTTTTGCTGAATAACCGCGGCGGGCACCACCGTGCTGCCTACCCGCAACTCCCGCGCCGCGAAGTAGTTGTTCTCCACATGAATCAGGTACTGGTTCAGCTTGCTCAGGAACTCAAACGACGATTTGAACTGGATGCGTTCGATGAAGGCGGAGTCGTGCTTGTCCAGCAACGCCGCTACCTGCTCGAAGAACGTCTGGAACGAGTACCGGCTGTCGAGCAGGTCGGCGGCTAGCTCCTCCATGCCCAACTCGGGAATGTGCTCTTCGCCCAACTCGGGCAGCACGTTGGAGATGTAGTCGGCAAAGACCTTGTTGGGCGAGATGATGAGAATGTCCTTGGCCGCAATGGTTTCGCGGTAGCGGTAGAGTAGGAACGCCAACCGGTGCAGGGCAATGGAGGTTTTGCCCGAGCCGGCCACGCCCTGAATAATCATCACCGGCGCGGTTTCGTTGCGAATCACCGCGTTCTGGTCGCGCTGAATGGTGGCTACGATGGTCTTCATTTTGTCATCCGAAGACTTGGCCAGCTCCTGTTGCAGCACGTCGTCGTGGATGTTCACGCCGCTGTCGAGCAGGAATTCCAGGCGACCATCGCGGATTTTGTACTGCCGTTTCCGCTCGATGGTGCCCTGCACTTCGCCCTTGGGGGTAGGGTAGGCGGCGTCGCCCAACTCATAATCGTAGAATAGGGAGGAAATAGGCGCGCGCCAATCGTAGATCAGGTTCTGACGGTGCTGCTCATCAAAGAAA
The DNA here is from genome assembly GCF_017589435.1 of Hymenobacter defluvii. Lineage (NCBI taxonomy): Bacteria > Pseudomonadati > Bacteroidota > Cytophagia > Cytophagales > Hymenobacteraceae > Hymenobacter > Hymenobacter defluvii. The sequence continues at coordinate 996,514 of NZ_JAGETX010000001.1, read as the reverse complement.
GAATGCACGCCGATGTAGACAGGCTCCCCTGCTTTGCCCTGCGGCGCGAAATCTAATCTTCCAAAATACGGCGACTGGATGAGCTTGAAGAGCTTGCGCTTACGGGACACCGCGGCCTCGCCGGTAAACGCCATGCGGTCGATGGACTGGCCGGCGGCCACCATATCCGCGTCGTCCATGCCCGACTGATGCTCGTGGATGTACTGCTTTTTCTGCCGCAGCTCGCTGGAAAACTGCTTTACGGCCTCATCCACCCGTCGGATGGCCAGCGTCAGCTTTTCCTTGATTTCTTCCAGGTATTCGCGCTCTTCTTGCTCGGTTGCGTTCATCACGGATTGTACTTGCTAAAACGGCCGCAAAGGTGGCCGCAAATTCATCAGAAAAGAAGCCCATCTGAGTGCTCAGATGGGCTTCTGCATGGGTCATTATCTGTAGCTGAGGAGTTCAGCCCCAGGGCGTAAAAACTTACACCACCACGTTCACCATGCGGCCGGGTACGACAATCACCTTCTTGGCAGCTTTGCCATCGCCGAAACGGGCGAGAAAATCAGAGCCAAGCACGGCGTCCTCAATCTCCTTGGCCGTGGCCGTAGCCGGGAATTGCAGCTGCTCGCGCACCTTGCCGTTGATAGCTACTGGGTAATTCACCGAGTCTTCTACCAGGTATTCTTCCTTGAACTCGGGGAAGCTGGCGTAGCTCACACTGCCCGCCTCGTGGCCCAGCTCCTGCCACAGCTCCTCGGCCAAGTGCGGTGCGTAGGGCGACACAATGAGCAGTAGTGGCTCCAGCACGGCGCGCTTGTGGCAGCGCAGGGCCGTCAGCTCGTTCACGCAAATCATAAACGTGCTGACCGACGTGTTGAACGAGAACTTCTCAATGTCTTCCTCAGCTTTGCGAATGGCCTTGTGCAAGGCCTTCAACTCCTGCGGGGTAGGTGCCTCGTCGGTTATGGCCAGGGCGCCATCCTCGGGGTGGAACAGGCGCCACAGCTTCTTCAAGAAGCCTGAGACGCCGCTCATCCCGCTGGTATTCCACGGCTTGAACTGCTCCAAGGGACCCAGGAACATTTCGTAGAGGCGCAGGGCGTCGGCGCCGAACTTGTCAATCAATGAGTCAGGATTGACCACATTGTGCTTTGACTTCGACATTTTCTCAACCTCCCAAGAGCATACAAAGCTGCCGTCAGGTTCGCAGATGTAGCTTGCTCTTGTAAAGTCCGGTCGCCACGCTTTCAATGTGTCTACATTGATTGTATCATTATCAACAAGTGATACATCTACGTGGATAGGAATTACATGAAATTCTGTTTCAGGGCGATAGATAGTTCTGTCTGTGTATTGTTTCTGAAGTGATTCAAAAACTTGATCGATGGCATCATTGACAATCTTTTCATCCTCCAGAGAAAATTTGCCACTTGACATACGGTCACATATGTCTTTTGAGATGAAAACGCTGGGTATATGTAAATCTGGAACTCCCTCATTTGATGAAGTTCCCCAAGCAAGATTGAGATAATACACAAAGTTCGACCGCCCCAGAATCATCCCCTGGTTGATCAGCTTTTGGAACGGTTCACCAGCCGAAACCAAACCCAAATCCTTCAGGAATAGATACCAGAATCGGGAGTAGAGCAAGTGGCCAGTGGCGTGTTCGGCGCCGCCCATATAGAGGTCCACGTTGTGCCAGTAGGCCTCAACCTCTTTACCCACAAAGCGACCCTCATTGGTGGGGTCCATGTAGCGGAGGTAGTACCACGAGGAGCCGGCCCAGCCGGGCATGGTGCTGAGCTCGTACTCGTACTTGCCCTCGTATTTCCAGTCTTTGGCGCGGCCCAGGGGCGGCTCGCCGGTTTCGGTGGGCTTGTACTCGTCGATTTCGGGCAGCACCAGCGGCAGCTCCGACTCGGGTAGGGGGTAGGCAGTGCCGTCCTTGTAGTAAATCGAGATGGGCTCGCCCCAGTAGCGCTGTCGGCCAAAAATGGCGTCGCGGATGCGGTAGTTTACTTTGCCTTTGCCCAGGTTCTTTTCTTCGAGCGCAGCAATGAGCTTGGTGGTGGCATCCTTATACGTGAGGCCGTTGATCAGCTCGGAATTGATGTAGTGACCCTCCTTGGTATTATCAGCTTCTTCGTCAATCTGTTGCGTATCAAGCACCGGCACGATGGCTAGGTCGAAGTGCTTAGCGAAGAGGTAGTCGCGCTGGTCGCCGCTGGGTACGGCCATTACGGCACCGGTACCGTAGCCAGCCAGCACGTAGTCGGCCAGCCAGATGGGCACCTGCTCGCCGCTGATAGGGTTGAGGCAATAGCTGCCCGTAAACACACCTGAAACCGTCTTCACGTCGGCCATCCGGTCGCGCTCCGAGCGGCGCTTGGCCGCATCGATGTAGTCCTGCACCGCTTGCTGCTGCTCGGGGGTAGTCAGCTGAGCAACCAGCTCATGCTCAGGCGCCAGCACTAGGAACGTTACGCCGTAGATGGTATCCACGCGGGTCGTGTACACCTTAATAACCTGATTCTGCGCTTCGGCCAGCGGAAATGCTACCTCAGCCCCAATGGAGCGGCCAATCCAGTTACGCTGCATTTCCTTCACGGCCTCGGGCCAGTCGATGGTATCGAGGCCCTGGAGCAGGCGGTCGGCGTAGGCGGTGATGCGCAGGTTCCACTGCGGCATCAGGCGACGTTCCACGGGGAACCCTCCGCGTTCCGAGAGGCCGTCTTTCACCTCATCGTTGCTGAGCACCGTGCCCAATTGGGGGCACCAGTTCACGTAGGTATCTGACTGATAGGCCAAACGGTAGGGTAGGAGCGCAGCCATGCGCTCCGGCTCCGACTTTGCCTGCCACTGCGCAGCCGTGAAGCGCGGGCGTTCCTCATCGTCGCCTGCGGCCTGAATGCCGGTGGTGCCGTTCTGCTCAAACAGCGCAATCAGTGTATCCACCGATTCGGCGCGGTCGGCCGCGAGGTTGTACCAGCTATTGAACAGCTGAATGAAAATCCACTGCGTCCACTTGTAGTAGCTGGGGTCGGAGGTGCGTACCTCACGCGTCCAGTCGTAGCTGAAACCCAGAGAGTTGAGTTGCCGAATATAGGTCTCGATGTTCTTCTCCGTGGTTAGGGCCGGGTGTTGGCCCGTTTGGATGGCGTATTGCTCGGCGGGTAGGCCAAAGGAGTCGAAACCCATGGGGTGCAGTACGTTGAAGCCCTGCAACCGCTTGTAGCGCGACACGATATCGGAGGCAATGTAGCCCAGCGGGTGCCCCACGTGCAGCCCCGCCCCCGAGGGGTAGGGAAACATGTCCAGTACGTAATAATGCGGCTTATCTGATTGATTTTCAGCCTTGAACGTGTGGTGGTTGTGCCAGAAATTCTGCCACTTCTTTTCGATATCCTGCGGATGATAACCGGGCATGGTAGGTTGGGTTGCTGCTAAGTACTGAGGGGCGAAATTACGGAATTTGGCTGTAGGGGCGCGTGCGACGCGCCCCTACACCGTGCGCCCGTCCCAGGTGCCCTCGCTGCTCAGCACCCGAAACCGCGCAAACAGCTCCTCGCCGTACCACTGCTCCTGGCGCGTCCGCCGAATCACCTTCTTGTGCGTGGCGTCGCGGTAGGCGTACTGCTGCATTGCCCTGGCCGATTCCCACATGCTGAATGTGGCCTGCCGCACAATGGGCAGTTCGCCCAACCCAATAGATGCCACCACGCCGGGCGCATGGGCCACGGCCGCGCTGGTAGGGGCCACGTAGCGCCAGAAGCGCGGCGTTTTGCGCAGGCGAATGGAGGCCCGCGTGAGCACCGCCACAGGTCCGTCCAAATCAGGCATTTCGGTGGTGGCTACGTCAAATGGCTGTACGCCGTCCCACAGGCCGTGGGCTTTCAGCGGTTGCAGGCGGGCAGTCCAGATTTCGGTGCTACGCTCCTGATAGGCCTTCCACTGCGGGTGGGTAGCAAAAAAATCCTCAGCCGCCTCGGCTGATTCCCACGCAGCCATCAGTACGTAACGTTGCAGATTGGGCCAGACTCCAAAGCCGCCATCGGCGCCCGTGCCGGCGAGCTTGAAAAAGCGCAGACCGACCGCACGTTTTAGAGGCGCCTGCGCGGTGCCCATCTGGGCCAGACCCCAACGCGCCGTGCCGGGTTGTAGGGTGATGACGGAAAAGGTAGTGAGGGACAAGGAAGAAGGTGTCTGAACCACGGATTTGCTCGGATTAAACGAATGACGCGGATTTTGTGGATGATTTATACGCGATGAAGCATAACTTCCTGACGATTCCAGTAGAACAGAACGGATCTGCAAAATCCGTGTAATCTGCTCAATCCGAGCGAATCCGTAGTTCAGATTTCTCGCTGCGCTCGGAATGACAAACCAACAAAAAAGGCCGGAATTGCTTCCGGCCTTTCAGCAAATGTCAGCAGGGTAGACTATTTCACGTCTACCTTGGCGTGCTCGTTCACGTCGTCGGAATCGTTTTTCTTGCCGGCTACTACAGCTCGTGCGTAGGCGTAGGCGCGGGAAAGCAGGCCGCTAGGCGTATCCCAGTACTCGCCTTTGTCCACGTCTACTTTCAGAATCATGATGTTGGGGTCGTTCTTACCTTCTGGGAACCAAGCCTTCAGATCTTCCGACCATAGCTCGTCAATTTTGGCTTGGTCGCGGTAGGCGTTGGCACGGCCCGAGACGGATACGTATACGTCGCTGCTTGGGTCGGCGTAGCTCAGGTTTACGTGGCTGTCTTTTTTTACCTCGTATACCTTGGCGTCGTCTTTATCGGTGAAGAAATACAAGGAGCCATCGTCCCCAGGCTTGAGGGTGCCCATGGGGCGGCTACGCAACGACTGGTCGTCTTCGGCAGTCGTTGTGAGCATGGCAATTTTTACGTCTTTGATTTTATCGAATAGCTTCTGAACGTCGTGCAGAACGTGCGTTTCGTGCGACATGGTAGGGGAGTTTAGGTGTCTTGAAAGAATGGTGCGCCACCGTAGCCAGTTGGCCGGGGCGCCCCTTCAGATACGGCCCGGCTTCGGTGCGGGTTGTGCCCGGCGCCACTGCTGCCGCTTTTGCTGTACCTTGCCCTACCCCTATGAACTTCCTGGCTCACCTCTACCTCTCCGACCCCGCCGACCCCGACCTGCTTCTCGGCAACTTCATCGCCGACTCAGTACCTGGCCGCCAACTCGAAGCCTACCCGCCCGGCGTGCAGCGCGGCATCCGCCTGCACCGCCTCATCGACACCTACACCGACCAGCACCCCGTAGTGCGCCGCACCACCGCCCGCTTGCGCGAGGCCGGCTACGGCAAGTACGCCGGCGTGGTCTCCGACGTGTTTTTCGACCATTTCCTGGCCCGAAACTTCCCAGAGTTTTCTGCCGAACCGCTGCTGGACTTCACCCAGCGCGTGTTTGCCCTGCTCCTAGCCCGTCAGGCCGAAATGCCAGCCCGCGTGCAGCAATTCCTACCCTACCTCGTGCGCGACAACTGGCTCCTGCGCTACGCCAATTTCGAAGGGGTAGGGCAGTCGCTGCGGGGCCTGAGCCGCCGCGCCTCTCCCGGCTCCGGTATGGAAACCGCCGTGGCGGAGTTGCAACGCCACTATGCAGCATATGAAGCGGATTTTCGGGAGTTCTGGCCGCAGGTGCGGGCGTATGTGGGAACTGTTAGAAGTTGAATTGATAAGCGAAATAGATGTCATCCTGCGCTTGCGAAGGACCTTCTCACGGCAGAACGACAAGTGTACCAACGACTCATTCAACTGCCAGAAAGTCCTTCGCAAGCTCAGGATGACACACAAAAAAACGGGACCATATGGCCCCGTTTTCATTCTTAATAAATAGCAGAAGATTAATGGTCGTGGTCGCCTTCGCCGTGCACGTGGCCGTGGTCCATTTCCTCGGGGGTAGCGTCGCGCACGTCGGCTACGTTGCCGTCGAAGTGCATCACCATACCGGCGAGGGGGTGGTTGAAGTCCATTTGTACTACCTCGTCGCCAATGCTTACCACTTTGCCTTGCATGTGGTTGCCTTCGTTGTCGGCCATGGGGAGGTAGTTACCTTCTTGCAGCATATCGGCGTCCACCTGGCCGTCGATTTCGAATACCTGTTTCGGAATCTCCACCACGGCCTGCTGGTCGTAGTCGCCGTAGGCTTGCTCAGGGGTGAGCGAGAAGCTGAACGAGTCGCCGGACTGCTTGCCGCTGAGCTGGTTTTCGAATTCTTCGGGTAGGCCGCTCATACCGAACAGGAACACCATCGGCGCATCCACCTCGGCCGATTCTACTAGGCGCTTTTCGCCGTTTTCGTCGGTTACGCTCAGGTTATAGGTGATAGAAACGACTTTCTGGGGGCTGATCTGGGTCATAGCAAGTGGGGTTGGGAGAGAAGAGTTACTCCTGCTAGTTACGGAAATGACCCGAAAACGTCGGTGATTAGCAGCAAATAGGCGTGGTATAAGCCGGGAGTAAGATTTTGGCATTGGGCTAACGGCCTTACATGCCCTGCGTTAAGAAACACATTTCGCAACGGATATGGTCCTGACTTTTTGCACGGCCACACCGCTAATTCTTTCGCTTTTCCCCTCCTCACGATGAAACCTACCACACTATCGGTGCTGCTACTAAGCGGCGCTTGGTTGGCGGCATGCCAGTCCGGCACTACCACCAACGAAACCACCGCTACCACGGCCGCCGACTCTACCGCCACGGCCGCTGCCCCCGCCGCCGACACAATGGGTGTGCCCGCGGGTACCATCCCCACGGTGGGAAACCCCCAGTTGCTCTTTACGCTGCCCAACGAGCACAACACGCCCGATGGCCTAGCCCTGAGTCCCGATGGGCGTACGCTGCTGCTGTCGGTGCCTAACCTGGCCAACAACAGCTACCCGGCCACTATTCTGGAAATCACCGGCAATTCCTATAAGCCATTCGCTACCAACCTGCCCGTGGAGCCGACCACTAAAAAAGCCGCGCCAATGGACCTGGCGTACGGGCCCGATGGCAACGTGTACTACGCAGAGAATCAGTACGAAAACAGCAAAAAGTACGTGTCGCGGCTGATGCGTATCAATATGAAAAACGGGCGGCCCGGCACGATTGAAACCGCTGTCGACAGCTTCCGGCTGGCGAATGGGATAGTCTGGAAAGGCAACACGCTCTATGTAACCGACAGCCAGTGGGACATGCCCGACAACGACAAGGGTAGCGCGGTGATGATGTTCACCCTCAATGAGTTGAAAAAAGGGCTGATTCACCTCAAACCCAAAACCAAGGACCCGCACGTGCTGGCTATGTTCACGACCACCGTGAACGAAACCGGCGTCGACAACGGTGCCGACGGTATCGATTACGATAGCCAGGGCAACCTGTACACTGGCTCGTTTGGCGACGGCACGTTCTACAAGATGACGCTCAAGCCCGACGGCACGCTGGCCCAGCAGGAAGCCCTACCCCTGAAAGGCGACAAAATCACCTGCATCGACGGTTTCATTATTGACCGCAAGACGGATAAAGCCTACATCACGGGCGCCCGGCAGAACGCTATTTTTGTCATCGACCTGAAAACTAACAACGTGACCACGCTGGCCCAAAACCCCGACACCGACGGCGCCGGCGGCAAAATCGACCAGCCGGCGGAGGTGCTGCTCAAAGGCAACCGCCTGTACATCTCCAACTACGACAACCCGGTGAAGCACTTCGTAAACACCAAATCCGACGCCCCGCATACGGAATCGTATATCGATCTGCCGTAGCCTAGTAGGAGTCGATATTGCTTGCGTCCTCTGCCCGTTAGGGTGGGGGACGTTTTTTTTAACAAAAGAAATTAGGAAATCAACGTTGCGCAACGCCGTTTCTGCGTAGACAAGCTCAACCGGAAGTAAGTCGCGTCTGCTGCCTACCCACTAAGCGGCTGCTAACGCACGCATTGCCTACTTAACCTTTTCAATACCATGGCCAAAAGCCCACCGAAGTTCGACACCCCCAATACGCCCCAACCCGCTGACTTGAGCAACGGTCAGCACATCACCACCGACGCCGGCCGCCCGGTCAGCGACATTCAGAACTCCATCACGGCCGGCCGGCGCGGGCCGGTGTTGCAGGAAGATTACATTGCCTTCGAGCGCCTGGCGCACTTCAACCGCGAGCGGATTCCCGAGCGCGTGGTGCACGCCAAGGGGGTAGGGGCTTTCGGTACCTTCACCGTGACGCATGACATCACGAAGTACACCCGCGCCAAGCTGTTCAGCAAAGTGGGCAATACCTGCGAGATGCTGACGCGCTTTAGCACGGTGGCCGGCGAACGGGGCTCGGCCGATACCAACCGCGACCCACGCGGCTTTGCGCTGAAGTTCTACACGGAGGGCGGCAACTGGGACTTGGTAGGCAACAACACGCCGGTGTTTTTTGTGAAGGATGGCCTGAAGTTTCCCGACTTCATCCACTCGCAGAAGCGCGACCCACGCACCAACATGCGCAGCAAAACCATGATGTGGGACTTTTGGAGCCTGATGCCGGAAAGCCTGCATCAAGTGCTGATTCTGATGAGTGACCGGGGCACGCCCTACGGCATCCGCCACATGCACGGCTACTCGTCGCACACGTTCTCGATGTTCAACGCCGATAACGTGCGTACGTGGGTGAAATTTCACTTCCTGACCCAGCAGGGCATCAAGAACTTCACCGACGCCGAAGCCATCGAAATGGCCGGCCTCGACCCCGATTTCTCGGCCAACGACCTCTCCGACGCCATCACGCAGGGTAATTTCCCGAAGTGGAAGATGTTCATCCAAACCATGCCCGACGAGCAGGCCGCTACCTACAAGTGGAACTCGTTTGACGTGACCAAGGTGTGGCCCCACGCCGATTTTCCGTTGCAGGAGGTAGGGGTGATGGAGCTGAACCGCATCCCCGAGAACTACCACGCCTTTGTGGAGCAGGCCGCCTACTCACCCTCCAACGTGGTAGACGGTATCAGCTTCTCGCCGGATAAGATGCTGCAAACCCGCCTGTTGAGCTACGCCGACGCGCATCGTTACCGCGTGGGCGTGAACTACGAGTTTCTACCCGCCAACGCGCCCAAGGTAGCCAGCCACAACAACTACCACCGCGACGGGGCCATGGCACTGGGTAATAACGGCGGCTCCGGCCCCAACTACTTCCCCAACTCCTTCAACGGCCCTACTGAGGACAAGAGCGTGCAGGAGTTTGCCTACCCGGTAGAGACCACCGAAGTGCGTCGCTACGACCGCAACGCCCCCGGCGACGACGACCACTACACCCAGCCCGGCGACCTGTTCCGCCTGATGACGGAAAAGGCCCAGGACGACACCATCAAGAACATCGTGGCCCACATGGACGGCATCGAAGGCCCCAAACGTAAAGAAATCATCGAGCGCCAGTTGAAACTGTGGTTCAAGGTAGACGAGAAGCTAGGCAAAGGCGTATCGGCCGGCCTGGGCGTGCAAGTGGAAGGCCACGAACTAAACGGCCAAATGAAGCCGCTTCATGCTAAGTATGCTCCGCCGAAGCCGGTGGATAAGATGCCCCACGGGGCGGCGTAAGTACCCCACCCCCTAGCCCCCTCCCCTCCGGGAGAGGGGGAACTAGCTCTGAAAAAACTAGCCCCTACCTCAATAATGAAGTAGGGGCTAGTTTTTTTTAGAGCTAAAGCTAAAAGTTAGTTCCCCCTCTCCCGGAGGGGAGGGGGCTAGGGGGTGGGGTGCCTACTGCATCTCCCACGCCGTGCGGTACGCCCCAATCAGCTCCGTGTAGTCCAGAAAGGCCTTATAGAACGGATGCGACCCAAGCGTACTGGAGTCACCCACGATGAGCAGCTTCTTGCGGGCGCGGGTCATGCCCACGTTCATGCGGCGGATGTCGGAGAGGAAACCGATGTCGCCCTGGCTGTTGCTGCGCGTCATGGTGATGCAGATGATGTCGCGCTCCTGGCCTTGGAAGGAATCTACGGTGCCGATGCTGAGCAGGCGGTGCGTGAGCATCTCGGCTAGCTCAGGCAGATCTTCCACCGCGTCTTTCAGGTAGTTGATCTGGGCACGGTAGGGCGCAATCACGCCCACCGTTAGCAAGTCCTCCTGGTGTTCTTCGGGTGCGTACACGGCTAGTAGTTCCGATAAGCGCTTGAGCAACAAGTCAGCTTCTTCTGGATTCGCCACCGAGCGACTTTCGGCAATGCCCAGCTCCAGGAAGCCGAAGCCGGCCGTATCCAGAAATTCCACGGCCACGTCGGGCGCAAAGCGCAGGTCGTAGGCCGAGAGGTCGGCGTGGGCTACGGTGTCGTGGGCAATCAGCTTGCCGTCGTAGAACTGCTCCGAGCTGAACTCCATAATCAGCTCGTGCATGCGGTACTGTACCGTCAGCATGCGGGCCGTGTCGGGCTGGCGCTTGATGCACTTTTCGAACAGCGTTTCGCGCAGGGCGCCGGCCTTTTCGCTTTTTACGGTAGGGGGTAGTTGCTGATGGTCGCCGGCCAGCACCACGCGGTTGGCCTTGCCAATGGGAATCCAGCAGCCCGGCTCTAGCGCCTGCGCGGCCTCGTCGATAAACACCGTTTCGTAGGTGAGGTGGCGAATGGCGCGGTTGCTGGCGCCCACCAGCGTGCAGGTAATCACCTGCACCTGCTCCAGCAAATCCTCCGTGATGTAGCGCTCCAACTGGTCCGACTCCTGCAACAAGTCGTGGGCTTGCTGCTTGAGCACGCGGCGCTGCTCACGCTCCTCCCAGCCAAAATGGCGCTTAAACTTGCCGGCCATTTCGCGGTACTGCTCCGCCGTCTGCCGCATCGATTTCAGTTCCGGATAGCTCTTATGCGCCATAATTTGCGCATCCAGCGTGTGCTGCAACAGCAAATCCGACACCCGCGAAGGGTTGCCCATCCGAATCACATTCACGCCGCGCTCAGCTAGCTTTTCGGTCAGCAAGTCTACAGCCGTATTGCTGGGCGCGCACACCAGCACCCGCCGCTCGCGCCGGATGGTTTCCAGAATGGCTTGTACTAGCGTGGTGGTTTTGCCGGTGCCGGGCGGTCCGTGAATGATGGCTACATCCTGGGCCGCCAGCACGTGGCGCACGGCCGCGAGCTGGGAGTCATTCAGGGGCGAAGGGTAGTAGGGCTGCACCTCGCTATCGGGGCGGAAGCGGGCGGGGCGGGCGCCCAACAGTACGTCACGCAGCTCGGCCAGGCGCGATTCGTAAGCGCCCATCACCTTGCCCAGCGCGTACTCCATCTCGCGGTAGCTCACCTCGTCAAAGGTGAGGTCTACGCCCAATTTGCCATCGTCCACCCAGTCGGGTAGGTCTTCCTTATTGGTGGCGAGAAGGATTTTATTGCGCTTTACGCTGGTAATGACTCCGTTGAGGGTAGGGCGGTCGGAGCCGGCGCGGTTGGGAATGTTGCCGAACAGCGCAGCATTCTTCCCTACCTGAAACAGGTGCAGGCCGTTTTGGCCCGCCGGGCGCTCCAGCTCCAGCACCAGCTTGCCGCCGAAGCCAATATCTTCCTGGGTAATCTTCACGGGGTACCACGTCAGGCCGCGCTGCTGGCGCTCGGCAATGGTGGTTTTGGCGCTTTTGATCTTGAACTGCTCCAGGTCTTCCTGCTGCTCTAGCTTCAGCAAAGCCTGGGTGTGGCGCAATTCTTTCTCGAGGGCGTAAGGGTCTGTATAAATAGGTTGTTCAGCCAACAGGGTAGGAGATTAAGTATTCCGTTGCTAACAACGAAAACGGAAAATTGGTGGCCGAAGGTCGGAATTATGCGCTGTAGTTGCAGCCAACCGTACGTAGCCTTACCGGAAGGGTAGGGCACACTACTTCTCCAACCGAATGGCTACGGTCTGGCTTTCACCCTCAGCTACAAACATGCATTCCTCAAAATCGGGAGCTTTGAAGCGGGGGCGCACGTTGTTGGAAAACGCGTACGGCTCGGTGGGAATACCCAAAAAGTTGCGGTCCATTTTGCCGTTGTCGTTCACGTCCTGCGACAAGGCAATGGCCCATTCGCCCGGTTCTAGCTCTACCTGAAACTGTACGGTGTTTTGCTGCTGGGGCACTATTTTCTTATGCAAAGCAGCCTTACCCGATTTCAGGAACGACTCAGAGGAATTGTAAAAGTTGAGTGTGATAGTGGAGGTAGGTGAGACCAAGTTGGTAATGACTACCGTCACCGGCACCGTATCCTGCTGGATGGGGGCGTGCGTGGGAAAAAGCAGGCCCGTTGCTAAGCTGATTTTCAATAGTATAGATGCAGATAAGTTCATGGGCGTGTTGGTGGTGCTGACGTTGCGTTGTAGGCAATGTTCAGAAAAGGGAACCCGCGTGGGACTATGCGCCTAATTGGAGTTCAGTACTGAAAGCGTTGTGTTTCTGTATCATACGCAGCCGGCTGATACGCTGTTTTTTCAACGTAGCACAACGGCGATAAATACTCGGCAGAGTATAAACGAAATAGTGCTGTAAAATTTTGGCTGGCGTTGTCTGCGGCAAGGATGTGAGGAAGCTTATAGATGGCATAGCAAGTAATAACCTTAAGACGCTAACTACTACCTTATTAAATCAGCTGTTGAGGTTGAAACAAGGTTGTGTGCGGTTGTATATAACGGTGTATCAAGATGATACGCAGCTCTTTATAGAATCAGTCTAGTTAACAAAGCTAAAATAATTGGCGTAGGCAGAGAATCCAAAACCACGCGCATGCCTGGAACCTGGTAGACATGGTAGCTTTTGCCATGCTCTTCAAAGTATGCAAGGAGGTAGGAAAACGTATAGAATACTTCCTCTTTCCGGCCTCGGCGTAGACGTGCACTTCTATCCACTCACCTAAAACCTATTGCTCTATGAGCACGAAAGTAACTCAAGAACCCGTCGGGGATGTGGCGGTGGCCCTACCGCCACTCGAGCAAATCACCCTGACCATCAACGGCGTGACCAAGCGCCTGCAAGTTGCGCCCTGGACTTCGCTGCTTGATTTGCTGCGCGAATACCTGGACCTGACCGGCACCAAAAAAGGCTGCGACCATGGACAGTGCGGCGCCTGCACGGTGCTCGTAGATGGCACCCGCATCAACTCCTGCCTTACCCTGGCCGTGATGAAAGACGGCTCCGAAATCACGACGGTAGAGGGTCTGTCCAAGGGCGACGAGCTGCACCCCGTGCAGGAAGCCTTTATTGAGCACGACGCTTTCCAGTGCGGCTACTGCACACCAGGGCAAATCTGCTCGGCAGTGGGTCTTATCAACGAAGGCAAAGCCAAAACGGCCGATGACATCCGGGAGCTGATGAGCGGTAATATCTGCCGTTGCGGCGCCTACGTAGGCATTGTAGCCGCCGTAGAAGAAGCTCTGCACAAGTGCCAACCCAACCAGTAATCCTGCGATGAACAGCTTTTCATATACCCGCGCCCAGGCCGTTGAGACGGCCGCACGCGAAGTTTCGACCAACCACACGGCCAAGTTCATCGCCGGCGGCACCAACCTGCTGGACTTGATGAAGGAAAACGTGGAGCGTCCTACCCGCCTGGTAGACCTCACGCGCCTACCCCTCAACCAGATTGAGGACACCGACAAGGGCCTGCGCCTGGGGGCCCTCGCCACCAACGCCAACACCGCCTACGACGAGCGAGTGGAGGAGCGCTACCCTCTGCTGAGCAAGGCCATTCTGGCTGGTGCTTCAGCCCAACTGCGCAACATGGCCACCGACGGCGGCAACCTGTTTCAGCGCACCCGTTGCTACTATTTCTACGATCTGGCTACGCCTTGCAACAAGCGCGAGCCTGGCTCGGGCTGCTCGGCTATTACCGGCTACAACCGCGTATGCGGGATCTTGGGCACCAGCGAAAGCTGCATTGCTACCCACCCCTCGGATATGTGCGTAGCCCTGGCCGCGCTGAAAGCCACTGTGAATGTGACCAGCGCCACTGGCGAGCGAACCGTGGAGTTTGCCGATTTCCACCGCTTACCCGGCAATGAGCCAGAGCGGGACAACAACCTGAAGCCTGATGAAATCGTGACCAGCATCGACCTGCCGGCCGATGGAGAGCGGTTTGCCAAGAACTTCACCTACCTCAAGCTACGCGACCGAGCTTCGTATGCCTTCGCGCTGGTATCGGTGGCGGCAGCCCTGGACATGGACGGCGACACCATTAAGGAAGCCCGCGTGGCCCTGGGTGGGGTGGCCCACAAGCCCTGGCGCAAACCCGAGGCCGAGGACCTGCTGAAAGGCCAGGCCGCAACGAAGGTAAACTTTGAGCGCGTGGCCGCCTCGCTGCTGGAAGGCGCGAAGGGCTACGGTTCCAATACATTCAAAATTGAACTGGCTAAGCGTGCCATTGTGCGCGCGCTGACCATGGCCGCTAACGGACAACACTAAATGGCTGCTACTACCTACATTGGCCGCTCCACCAGCCGCGTGGACGGTCGCGCCAAAGTAACCGGCGAGGCGAAGTACGCCGCCGAGTTCAACACCCCCGGCTTGACCTATGGCTACGTGATTTCCAGCGACATCGCAAAAGGGAAAATCACCAAGATTGACGCCTCCGACGCGCTCAGCTTACCCGGTGTGTTGCAGGTGTTCACCCACGAAAACGCCCCCCGCCCGGCCTACTTCGACCGCAAGTTCAAGGACGACGACTCGCCGGTAGGCGACAAGTTTAAGCCTCTGTACAGTGCCGAAATTCAATTCAGCATGCAGCCGATTGGCTTGGTGGTGGCCGACTCGTTTGAGGTGGCCCGCTACGCTGCGTCGCTGGTGAAGGTGGAGTATAAGGCCGAAACGCCGGAAACCAACCTGCGCCAAAAGCCCAAAGGCCACAAAGCCCCTACCGGCAAAACAGGCTTCACACCACCCAAAAGCCGGGGAAACGCTGCCAAAGCTTACAAAAACGCCGAGGTGCAGTTTGAGGCCGAATACTTCCACATGCCCGAGCACCACAATCCGATGGAGATGTTTGCCTCCACAGTGATTGTAGAGGAAGACGGCAAGCTGAAAATATACGACAAGACGCAGGGTGTTGCCAACAGCCAAAAATACATCACCAAGATCTTCGGGCTGAGCAAGGAAGAAGCTCGCGTGATTAACCCTTTCATGGGTGGTGGCTTTGGTTCGGGCCTGCGGCCGCAATATCAGCTGTACCTAGCCGTGATGGCGGCGCGGGAACTAAACCGCTCGGTGCGCGTAGTGCTCACGCGCCAGCAAATGTTCTCGTTCGGGCACCGTCCGGCCACGTTGCAAACCGTATCGTTGGGCGCTACCAAGGACGGCATGCTGCAAGCAATCAAGCACGAAGCCCTAGGCGAAACCTCTCGTTTTGAGGAATATACCGAGGTAGTGGTGAACTGGGCCGGCATGCTCTACCACTGCGACAACGTAGAGCTGGGCTACTACCTACGCAACCTCGACACCTACACGCCCCTGGACATGCGCGCGCCGGGCTCCGTAACGGGCATCGCCGCCTTCGAAACGGCCATTGATGAGCTGTCTTATAAAGTAGGCATCGACCCGCTGGAACTGCGTCTGAAAAACTACGCCGAGAAGAACGAATTCGAAGGAAAGCCCTTCTCTAGTAAAGAATTGCGCGCTTGCTACGCCCAGGGTGCCGCTAAGTTTGGCTGGGCCAAACGGCCCGCACAACCACGCTCTATGCGCGAGGGTACCAAGCTCATCGGCTGGGGTGTGGCTACCGGTATGTGGGACGCGCAGCAGCAGAAATCGGCTGCCAAAGCCAACCTGTCGGTAGACGGCAAGCTAGTGGTAGGTAGTTCCACTTCCGATATTGGCACGGGCACCTACACGGCCATGACCATGATTGCCGCCGAAACCCTGGGCCTGCCCCTCGATGCCGTGACCTTCAAGCTGGGCGATACGACCCTGCCCGTAGCGCCGCTGGAAGGCGGCTCTTGGACGGTAGCCTCCGTGGGATCAGCCGTGAAAGAAGCCTGCGAAGCTGTGGCGAAGAAGGTGTTCAGCATGGCCAAAGACGTGAAAGACTCCCCGCTGTCGGGCGCTAGCTTCGATGAGGTAGAGTTCGTGGACGGCAAGGTGCAGCTGAAGGGCGACTACTCCTCGGGTGTTTCCATTGTAGAGGCCATGCGCGCTGGCGAGGTGAACTTCATTGAGGAAGAAACCACCACCATGCCCAACATGCTCAAGCAGATGCAATACGCCCGCAACACGCACTCGGCGGTGTTTGTGGAGGTGGAGGTGGATGAGGACCTCGGCCAGATTTGCGTGCGCCGCGTGGTAAGCGCCATTGCCGGCGGCCGCGTTATCAGCCCTAAAACCGCCCGCAGCCAGATCTTGGGTGGCGTGGTGTGGGGCATCAGCATGGCGCTGGAAGAAGAAAGCGTGCTAGACCACCACTTCGGTCGCTTCATGAACCACAACCTGGCCGAATACCATGTAGCAGTCAACGCCGATATCCACAACATCGACGTGATTTTCGTAGAAGAGCACGATGACATTGTGAACCCGCTGGGCGCCAAGGGCCTGGGCGAAATCGGGATTGTGGGAGTAGCGGCGGCCATTGGCAACGCCATATACCACGCCACCGGCAAGCGCGTGCGCGAGCTGCCCATTACGCTGGACAAGTTGCTGTAGTTCAGTAGATTTATTGATAAAACAGAAGGCCCTAGAACCGTACGGTTCTAGGGCCTTCTGTTTTACAAGCTAAACAACGTTTTCAGTCCTTCTTTCAGTGCAGTCGGCTTGCGGCCAAGTACCTGTTGCAACTCATTACTGACTGCTGATTCCTGACCATGCTTGATGTCGGTCATGAAACCGAGGACAAATCGAGTAACGGTTTCGGGTACGTTGCGGGCTTTCATCTGCGCCGCAAAAGTCTCATCGTCGAGGGCCGTATAGCGCACCTCTTTGCCCGATAGCTCACTGAGCGCGGCGGCCACATCGGCGAAAGAATACGTTTCGGTGTTGGTAAACGTGTAGGTGCGATTTTCGCAGTCGCCTTCGGCCAATACGTTGGCAATAGCTTCGCCCATGTCGCTACGTAGGGCAAAAGAAACCCTACCCTCGCCAGCGGGCAGGTGAATACCCGACGCAAACACGGCAGGCCCCACAAACTGTGGCAGCGTATCCATGTACAGAATGTTGCGGAACAGCACGTAGTGTAACCCACTGGCCTTGATGTAGTCTTCCGTTTGGAAATGCCGCACCATCAAGTCGTTGGCCAGGGTGTCGCGGTCTTGTAGGGCGCGGCCGGTGTAGGCAATGCACGATACGCCGGCTTTTTTGGCGGCATCTACTACGTTGTAGTGCTGTTGCAGGCCGTGGTCGTCGCCTCCACCCGATACCAGCAGCACTTTGTCGATGCCTTGCATGGCGCGTTCCAGAGCAGCCGGGTCGCCGTAGTCGCCCAGGCGAAGGTCAATGCCCAGCTCTTGCAGGTGGGTGGCTTTGGCAGCGTCGCGCACCAGGCCCGCCACCTGATTGGGGTCAATTTTGGTCAGGAGTTGTTGAATAACGGCCGTGCCGATATGGCCGGTAGCACCAGTGATGAGAATCATATACAGTACATTAGGTGATGTTTGTACTGCAAAGGTGCCGCATGAAGTGGCCGGGCAAAAGAGCTAAATGGCGGTAGTATTGGGCCAAAAGTCGGAAAGCACCGCTAGCCAGCCTGTTTGTACGCGGTAGGCGAAAAGCCAAGGCTTTTCCGGAAAAACCGACTAAAGGCCGACTGATCCGTGAAATGCAGCAACTCGGAAATCTGCGCCACCGATAGATGCTGGTTTTGCAGCAAGGCTTTGGCTTCCAGCAGCACGGCTTGTTCTATCCAGTCGCTGGCGGTTTTGCCGGTGATTTCCCGCACAGTTTCGGTGAGGTGCTTGGGCGTGATGCACAGTTGGTCGGCATAAAATTTCACGCTACGCTCTACCGCGCTATGGGCATTCACTAAGTTTTTAAACGCAGAAGTCAGCTGCTGACCACGCGTTTGGGTGGATTGTAGCACCGCGTGATGCTGGTCGTAGATGGCAATAACTTCGTATAGTAGGCTATTAATCAGGTTTTTAATTACCTGCTCTCGGTACGGGTGCGGGGTAGGAAATTTCTGCTGTAGAAAACGCAACGAAGCCGTGATGGTGGTGGCCTCCGCCTCCGACAGCGGTAGTACGTGCCGGGTAATGTTCTCCAGAAAATGGAAACTGTCGGCCTGCACACTGTTGTGGCTGGTGATAAACTCTTTGGTGAAGAATACAGATAGGCTGTCGTGGTCGTCGGATAGCTGCGCCCATTCTTTAATCACGTGCGGCGTGATGAGCATCAGGCAATTCGGCTCGATGGAGTAAGTTTCCAGATTTGCCTTCAACTCCAGCGTACCGCGCAAGCATATGCCAATCTTGTAGTAGTTGCCGCGGTAGGGGGCGTTCAGCGGCGGACCAGCCGAATGCGTGTGCTCATCCAGAAAAAACACTTCAGCTGGCTTATCAGCAGGGTTGGAAAAATAGTGGAGCGAATAGGTAGGAATAGAAGAAGCCATAGCAGGAGCCGAAGATCAGTATGTGTCTGAAGATAAGACGAATAGTCTATGATGAAAGTGGTGGTAAGCACCGCACCGCATCGGTAGTAAAGTTACTGCCTACGCAACGATAGGTAGTACCATAAAGGCGTAGTAGGGTACTAAATAAACGAAAACCAATAGCCGCCTACTGCGTTAAGTCAAGTAAGAGCTCGTCTGTAAGGGCGCTGCTACTGCGCCTCTCAGACGAGCGTACGCAACAGAAAGAAGTAGGGCCAAGCGTGCGTAAGCACGTGGTGCTACCCTATTCTTAACCCCAACCCAACCACCATGGAGTATAATATTGATAACGTAAGAATGGATTTGCAAACCGTTGGTTTTCAAGAAACCTCGGCAATAGTAGACCAAGTAGAAAGCGAACTGCGCCGCGTGATGCGTTTCCGGCAGGATATCGTAGCCGCCGACGTGTACCTGCGCGAAGACGGTAGCAACCCCGAAACCAATAAAGTGGTACGCTGGCGCCTGGGCATTCCCGGCAAGGATCTGTTTGCCGAAGCGGCGGCCGGCTCGTGGGGCGCAGGCTTACGCGATGCCAGCGAAAAGCTGCGCCGACAGTTCGTAGACTAGAATGTCAACAGACGAAGGCTGCTATTCTCCTGTTTCTGAATAGATAGCATGTATACTGAATAGGTCTCCCGTGGTGTAACTATTTTACACTACGGGAGACCTAGTTATTTTGTGAGAAAACAGCCCAGACAATGTCAACCTACGCATTTTGCGTAGTGCCCTCATTTGCTAGAAGCAAGTACCAGAGAGGTTAAGCTTTGTCCTTAAATGGTCGTCGCCATCAACTCCGGGAACTTGGCCGGGGTGCAAGCAAACGAAGGAATGTCCAATGCGGCAAGTTGCTCGGCCACGCGTCGGTCGAAGCTGGGGGCGCCATCGTCGGCGCGGGCGAGCAAGGCGACGACCGTGACGCCGGCAGGGCGCAGGGCGGCTTTACGCCCTTCCGGCTCAATCAGCACATTGTCCACGTCCTTATATCAGCCTCAAAGGGTAGGGCGTTTTGGGCATCGGCTTCGGAGCCGAAGACGAGTTTCCAACTGGTAGCAGGGCAGGTAGGCATCAGGGTCACTTCTTACTCGAAAAAGTCGGCGGGGTCAGCTTGGCTTAAATACTTACTAAGGCTGCCTAAGTCGCCAAAAATGGGATAAATCAGTTGCATAAACTGCTCAGTGGCAGCAGGCCCATCGGTATAGGCCTCAAATGTTTCGCCCTGGCCCAGCAGCTCTACGTGGTCTAGTAAAGCAGGCGCGTATTCCTCCAGAACGGTCTCGATGTGTTCGGCCCAACTGGCACCGCTACCGCTGAAACCGTATTTCTCGAATACATTGTAGTAATCGTCCAGGTCCGTAAGATCTGCTACAATGTGTTCCTGGCGGCCCGGCGTGGCGTGGTCCTCCAGGTCATTAATCAAAAAAGGATAAGTGGAAGTCATAGATGCCAAGGTAGGGAGAGATGGGTATTCGCACTTGGTTGTAGCTTACATGGTTTTGAAAGACACTACTGCGCATGTGAGAATGAGACGTGAATGCGTGAGTGATGACGCGGGGCATAGCCCCACGCCATCCATACTCCCACTACATGCCCAGTAACTCCCGTAGCCCGCGTTCCAGGTCGAATTCATCTTCTGCGGCTACTGCTGCAACGGGCTGAGTGCCTTGCTGAGCGAGGTCCAACTGCGCAGGCGTGGCAGACGCGCGCAGCAAAGCTGCTGGGGCTTACGCACGCACTCGGCACAGCCGAGTGCGTGCGTAAGGCTTCTTAATACGCTACGTCATCGCCCAAAAAGTCCAGGCCGGGCATGCCGATGGGGGCGCCGGGGGGCATGTCCAGGGGGGCGGGTACGGTGAACTTGTTGGGGTCGGTGGTGAAGGTATTGATCTGGGAGAGGCCGAATAGCAAATTAGCTTTCTGCCGGGGCTCGGCGCTGGCTAGCTTGCCAGTCATCCACTGCTTGAGGCCGTCGATTTCGGCTAGGCTTTCGCCGCGCACGCTTTCGGCTACCTGCGGGTCGGCGGCAAGCTGGAGTAGGCTTTTCAGCGTGAGGTTATTCACCAGCACCTGTAACTCACCTTTGTAGCCGGAGGCTAGAGGTGCTTTCCAGGTCTGGCTCAGTAGTTTATCGACCACTGGCATGAAGCCCGGCTGCTTGCTGTCGCGGGCGTGATACTCCACCAGGCGGGTAGCACGCTCCGGATTCAGCAGCGACAGGATGGTAGGTGCCGCCGCCGCTTCAGCCGCGGCCATGGGGTCGAAGGTAGGGCCAGTGTGGCCGGCAAAGGTTTCCATGCTGCTGGGGTAGCCCGCCGGGCGGGGCGGCAGCTGTTGCAGCAGCTTCTCCGGCAGCATCAGCGCCTCCGGCGACACGGTAGCCATCAGGGCATCGAAGGCGCGCCACTGCTCGGCGGGCTCTACCATGCGGGTCACCACCTGGCCGTCGTTTTTCACGGCGTGGGTGAAGTACAAGCCACCCAGCGACTTCGCCGCGGCCTCTACCTGGTAGCGGTGCAGCAAGTACATGGGCACCAGCACCTCTTCCAGCGTGGCCATGGGGGCGTTGTCGGGAATGGCGTTGGTAGAGAAGTTGTCGAGTACGTGGCGGCGCACCTTCATCAGCTTGTCGAGCTGGGTTATGGCGTTGCTGCCGTCGTCCCACTGGTGCGACTCGGGGTGCACGTAACCGCCGATGTCAGGGATGAAAATGTGGCCCTGCTTCAGGGTTTCCACCAGAATCTGGTCGAGCGCTTTGTCCTCGTCGGTGCCTTTCGTGAAGTCCTGGTAGCCCCACAAAATAGCGCGCTTGTCCCAGCTGCCAATGCCCTTGGCGTAGGCATCCGACACGTCAATCGTACCGTCCGATTTCAGCGAGAAGCGCGGGAAGGGGTAGTCCATCACCGAGCCGCGGTCCTGGGTACCCGAGGAGGTGAAATTGTGGTACAGCCCCAAGGTGTGGCCGATTTCGTGGGCCGACAGCTGCCGGATGCGGGCCAGCGCCATCTGCTCCAACTCCGGCGACACCTTCTTACCGTTTTTATAAGGCTGCAACAGGCCCTCGGCAATGAGGTAGTCCTGGCGGTGGCGGTCGGAGCCCAGCGTGACCACGCCTTTGATGATTTCGCCCGTGCGCGGGTCGATGTAGGATGAGCCGAAGGAGAAAGCCCGCGGGTTGCCGGCGCGGTCCACCCAGTTCACCACGTTGTAGCGAATGTCCATGGGGTCGGCGTCCTGGGGCAACTCCTTCACCAAGAAGGCATTCTTGTAGCCGGCCGCTTCAAAGGCCTGGTTCCACCACGCGCCGCCTTCGATGAGCGCCTTTTTGATGTCCGGCGGGGCGCCGCGGTCCACGTAGTACACAATGGGCTCCACTGGCTCGCTCACTTTGGCGCCGGGGTTCTTCTTCTCTAAGCGGTGCCGGCGCGAGAAGCGCTTTTCCAGCGGCTCGGTCATGGGCGCCGAAAAGTCGAGGTAGGAAAACTGGAAAAAGCCCGAGCGCGGGTCGAATTTGCGTGGGTGGTACTTGTCGTCGGGCAACTCCACGAAGGCCTGGTGCATGCGCACGGTCACGGCGTTGGGGTCGGGCGCGATGCTGCGGCCGTAGCCCTGGCCGCCGTTGGGGCCGCCCGTGAAGGTAATTAGCGCGTCGAACTCGGTGTTTTTGGGAAAGTTCTTGGTGGCGTCGGGGTTCACAGCCGAGCGCGACTCATCCAGCCGATAGCCGGCCGAGGCCCCACCGCCAGCGTTGCCACCGCGCAGGCCCGCAAAGCTGCGCCGGCCCAGCTGGTCGCCTATTTTCTGGCTGTCGCGCACCAGGAAGGGCGTCAGGTCAAGCAGTACTTTGTTGCCCTCCACAGCCACCGGCGTAAAGCCCCACAGCACCGATTTGGCAAAGGCGCTTTCCACGGCTCGCTGCTCATCGCCGCCGCGGGAGGCGCGGTAGCTGTAGTTGGGCTCCACCAGCATCACCTTGGGGCCTACCCGCACAAACTTGGCAATGGCCGAGGAGGCGCCGCCCCGCTCGGGTCCACCCATGCCTACGCCGTCAGGTAGGGAGCTGAAGTAGAGAAACTCCTGGTCGAACTTGTCCAGCTCAAGGTAGACTTTTCCGGTTTTCTCGTCGTAGTAAAACGGAAAATAGCCGTCTTGTTTCTTGGCACCCTGGGTAATAGAAGCAATAGTAGCAGCGGGCTTCGCTTCAGCGCGGGTAGGGGAGGTGCCGCCTTGGTTTTGGGCCGGCGCAATATGGCTGGCCGCCAGCAGGGCGGCCACAAAGAAAGGAGTACGCTTCATTCGATAGGGTAGTGGTTTGGTGCGAACTGATAGTGCTTTGGGTGCTTTCTTGGGCACGTTCCTAGCGGCTGATGCTGCGAGTGTGATGCACAATCTGCCTGCTTACAGAATCAGATGGAAAAACCTCACTGCTTCGTGCAAGAAAGAAAGCTACTTGACGAATGGACGAATAACTGCCCACGCCGTTGCGTCAATTTTAGAAAAGCATTGCCGATTACGCAACTATTTCAGTGAAATGCACTGCTACCTTATATTTTTATTAATGCAACGCGGGTATGATTGATAAAAAGGGATTTATGCTGTCAGAACTTCCGATCGGCACTCGACTCAGGCGGAAGTCCTGGCTGTGCTAAGCTGGCTCTACCCGGCAAACACGTTTTGGCAGGTGGCGCACCGCATAGGCGTGGTGCCCACATACAGCAATTGGCGCCACCACGCTACGCGCTCGGCAGGGGCTACGGCCAGGCTGCCGCAACGTGGGCAACGCGGTAATTTCGGTGCGGTGCGCTCCTGCTCAAAATCGGTGAGCAAGGGCTGGGCTACTTCCACCAACGCTTCCTCAATCAGCAACTGGTAGTACATCCCCTCGCCGTAGGGTAGGGAGGGCGGACCGTGGGCCTTCACCAGCGCCACGATATCGGCCTGTAGCAGCTCGTTGTAGAGTACAACGGCCTCGGTGTACGTGAGGTAGCGCGCGGCGGGAACCAGCATAACAGGGACGCCTACCGCTTGCGCTTAGCCGGTGCGCGGCGCTGGCCGCGCAGGCGCCCTACGTACACCAGCAACCCCACGCTCAGCACGGCCAGCCCCGCCGTGAGCAGGTCGCGGGTGGTGCGGCTCTGGTCGACTTCGTTGGCCAGCGCCTGGGCTTCGGCCAGTTTCTTCTGGTGCTGCCGCTCGCGTTCCTCCAGGTTCGTAATCTGGCGTTGCAGGTCGTAGAACCGCTCCTGGGTGGTGCTTTGGTCGCTCTGGGCCACGCTGGCCTGCTGCTGCACCTGCTGGCGCTCGGCCACCAGGCCGGCGGTTTGGCGTAGGGCATCGTCCTTCACGGCCTGCACAATCTCGGTGTCCTTGCGGATGATGCCTTTCAGGGCGGCTACCACTTCTTCTAAATCCCTTTTGCTGGGTTTGTTGGCCAAAAAAGCATTGCGCTGAGCATTAGCGGCTTCATACTGCCGCACCAGCGCTTCCCGCTCCTGAATCAGGCGGGGTACAGGGTTGGTAGTTTGCTCGGGTGCAGTCTGGAGTAGGAGAAGCAGCAGAAGTTTCATGGGGGCAAAGGTCTTGAAAAGTTGCGTTGCGCGGGTGCTGCGTCTAGTAAGCCGCCTTAGGCGTACGAGAAATTTTATTTTTTATGATCGATATGCAACCGCTGCCCAATTGGCGAGGCTCTAGCTACTGTATCCCATCTTTCCATTCATTCACAGATCATTATGAAATTGTCGAAAGCTTTACTCGGAGCCGTTTTGGTCGGCATCACGGCGCAAACTACTGCCTGCACAAAAGGCGACGAGCCCGCACCGAAAGGCGAAAAAGTAGCAAAGGGTAGCGAGAAAAAAACGCCCGTCTACTGCCCCGCGTGTGGCCTGGGCTAAGCAACGCGCCAGAAACTATGGCTGCCGTACCCGCCGTGCCGAGCATCTTATCGGCTATTGCCTGCAATCTGGACGACCACCTTCTGGCCGCAGCCTTGCCGCTGCTCGAAGCAGGCCAGGTAGAAGCCGTGGAGTGGTCGTTTGACACCCTGTTTGACGGCCGGCAGCTGCCTAATTGGTTTGCCGAGCTGCTGACTGCCTACGGTGAGCAGGGCCGGCTGATTGGACACGGCGTGTATTATTCGTTGCTTTCGGGCCGCTGGACACCCGAGCAGGCGCAGTGGCTGGAGCAGCTACGCCTGCTCGCAGCGCGGTTTCACTTCGACCATATCACGGAGCATTTCGGCTCCTTCACGGGGCAGAACTTCCATACCGGCGCGCCGCTGCCTGTACCTTACACGGCTGCTACTCTGCGCTTGGGCCAAGACCGGCTCCTGCGCGTGGCCGATGCCTGCCAGTGCCCAGTGGGGCTGGAAAATTTGGCTTTCGCCTACTCCCTGGAGGAAGTGCAGCGCCACGGCGAGTTTTTGGAGAAGCTGCTGGCGCCCGTCAACGGCTTCCTGATTCTGGATCTGCACAACCTGTACTGTCAGTTGCACAACTTCAACTTGTCTACCGACTCGCTGCTGGCGCTCTACTCGCTGCATCGGGTGCGCGAAATCCATATTTCGGGCGGTAGCTGGGAGTACTCGCAAGTGGAGCAGGGTAGGCAGATCCGGCGCGACACCCACGACGAGGCCGTGCCCGACGAGGTATTTGCTCTGCTGGAACGCACAATCCCCCAGTGCCCGCAGCTGAAGTACGTAGTGCTGGAGCAACTCGGCACCGGCCTCCGCACCGAGGCCAGCCAACACCAATTCCGGCAGGATTTCCAACGGATGGCTGCTATAGTAGAGGCCAGTCGGCACCGCGCGCCCAGCCATCAGCCCAACGCATTCCAGCCGCCAGCAGCCCTACCCACCGGCCCGGCCGCCCACGACGAAGCCCTCCACGCACAGCAGCGCCAACTCTCGCAAATTCTGGAAACGGCCGCTTCCTACGAAGAAGCGCAACAGCGCCTGCGCGCCTCCTCCCTCGCCCATACCGACTGGCAGTTAGAGCAGTGGGCGCCCCACATGCTGGAAACAGCCATCAGCATCGCCCAAAAGTGGAAATAGTGTAGTCTGTTAAAGTCTGTCCTCCTGAGCATGTGGCGCATCAAGCCAGTGTCGAAGGACCTTCTCACGCCAGAACGAGTCGTTGTTACGTTTGTCGTTCACGCGTGAGAAGGTCCTTCGACATTGGCTTGATGCGCCACATGCTCAGGAGGACAAGGCGAAAAATAGCTTTGTCACTCACTACCCACCAAAACCACCCGTATCTCCCTTGGGTTGGTTGTCGATAGAGCTGGCGGGCTTGCTGGTGCCTAAAAACCAGGTGAAGCCCAGGTAGCCCACGCGGGTTTCGTACTTGGTTTGCAGATTGGTAGTGAGGCCTGCGGCTCTTAGCCGAGTGTACTGGCGCCGCGTGTCGAACAGGTCGCTGACACGCAGTGTGAGGGCCGCCCGGTCGTGGAACAGGCGCTGGCGCAGGGCTACATCTACCCCATACACGGCCAGCAGGCGGCCTTGCGGTACCACCAACGGTGCGCGGTAGTTGCCGCTAAGCTGCACGGCCAGCGTTTTGGTCGGGCTGAACGTATTCAGCAAATATGCCGTGCCGGTGAAGTTGGCGCGGGTGCCACTGCCGGTGTAGCTGGCTACCTGGTTGCGGTAAAAGGAGCCGTTGGCAATGAGCTTCCACCAAGTAGTCACGGGCTGCGTCAACGAAACTTCCATCCCGTAGCTAGCCGTGCGGCCCAGGTTGGCGTAGCTGGTGCGGGTGATGAAGTCGGGCTGGCCGCTGAGGCGGGTCGCCAGCGTGTCAACCGTGCGCAGGCTCTGAATGGCTTGATTGGCGAAGCGTCCAAACAGCGTGGTGTTGAGGGTAGTATGCTGCCACGTCACCTGATGGCCCAGCTCTGCCACATGCACGTACTCGGGGCGCAGGGCGGGGTTGCCCACCATGTAGTTGCGCGCATCAGTGTAAATAGGTAAGGCCACGATTTGCAGAAAGTTGGGTCGATTCAGGCGGCGCGAGTAGCTGAGCTGGAGGCGCTGCTCGTGGTGGGGTAGGGTACGCGCCACTGTGGCGGAGGGGAATAGGTTGAAGATGCGTTGGTTGGTTGAGCCCATGGGCAGTACCCGGGCCTGTAGCCCGGTAAACTCAGCTCGCAACCCCACTTGATAGTCCCAATGGTCGTTTTTCTGCTGATACGAGCCGTAGGCCTGCGGAATCACTTGCTGGTAGTGGTAGCGGTACGAATTCGCCTCTTGCCGAATAAATTCTGCGCCGGGTACTGGCTGCACCGTATACTCAGCCGTGCCGGGCGTCACCATCACGTCGGTTTTTACGCCCGCTCCCCAGCGGCGTTTGTCGTCCAGGGGATGCACGTAGTCTATCTGCGCCGAGGGTAGGTGGATGGTCACATCGAGGAACTGCCGACGCGCCTGCCGAGTGTAGCTGGCGGGGCCGTCCAGCACACGTTGCTCCGTAGTCACGGTGCCGCCATCCAAGGTATAGGTAGCGCTGGCCGTTAGCTCGCGGCCAGGGTAGGCAGCCCAGGTATGCCGGTAGTTGCTGCCCACACGCATGGTATACAGGTCGTCGACTTCCGGATTTTGATTTTGTAGGATAATCGTCGGGTCAGTATCGCGCGTGAGTTGGGTAGTGAAATGGTTGGTTTGGTGTAAGTCGTTCTTATAAAATTCGGCGGTCAGCGTCAGCGTTTGCTCCGGGCGCCAGGCGTAGTCCACGCCTAAGCGAAGCGCTTTATTGACTTGGTGGCGGACGGCGCGGCCGGTCTGATCGGTGCCAGTGGTGCGGCCCTCGGCTATAGCCACCTGCTGCAAGGCCGAGCTGCCACGGAACTCATTATTGAGCCCATTTACGTTGCTGTAAAAATTGAATTTGCCCACCTTACGGCCAAGGTTGAGCGAGGCGCTGTACTTGTCGCGGGTACCCACCGTGACCAGCGCCTCCCCGTTCCAACTGTCCTTAACTTGCTTTTTCTGCACTAAGTTGATGATGCCGCCCGCGCCCTGGGCCGAGTACCGCGCCCCCGGATTGGTAATAACCTCAATGGTTTCGAGGCGGCTGGCGGGCAGCTGGTCGAGGCGCAGGCTGCTGGGCGCGGGCTTGCCGTCGAGGTAGAGCGTA
The DNA here is from genome assembly GCF_017589435.1 of Hymenobacter defluvii. Lineage (NCBI taxonomy): Bacteria > Pseudomonadati > Bacteroidota > Cytophagia > Cytophagales > Hymenobacteraceae > Hymenobacter > Hymenobacter defluvii. The sequence goes on along the minus strand of NZ_JAGETX010000001.1, from coordinate 968,859 downwards.
ACGCTCGCGTTGCCCCGCAAGCTGACCTGCCCGTTTTCATCTACCGCCACAGAAGGCACCTTTTGCAGCACATCGGCCGCCGTGCCGCCCACGCTGTTCAGGTCTTTGTCTACGTTGATAATCTTCTTGTCCAGGTCTTCAACGAGCACGGCCTTTTCGCCCTGCACTACTACCCCGTCAAGCTGCACCACCATCGGAGCGGCCAGCCATTCGCCCAGACGGAGTACCGGGGTAGTCGCATTTAGCGTGATGCTCCGGCGAGTAGTCTGGTAGCCTAGTGCCTCTGCCCGCAGTACGTAGTGGCCCAACGGAACGCTCACTAAGGCAAAAGTACCGTTATCAGCCGTTTGAGTGTTTCCGGCTAGAGTAGAGTCCGGTAATCGCAACAGCAAGACGTTGGCAAAAGGAAGCGGTTGACGTGTGCTTCGGTCCAATAGCGTGCCCGATATGCCACCCGAAACTTGAGCAGATGCTGTGCTCGGCACTAGGCAAACGACTACCAACATCAGCCACCAAAAACGCCACTGGCCCGAGCACGCAGCCTGTACGCAGCAGGAAAACGGATGCCGCAACTGCGTCACAGTTTTTCCGATACATTTCGTAAGTGTCTGACTATAAAGGTATTTTTTAATACAAGTTACCATGTAATGCATAGTACAGAGAGCTGAGTATACCGACTGTTTCATACAAGTGAGTAGTTAACGTGACGAAGAAAAGGGAAGCAGGAGAGGCAACAGCACCCACTTTCCTACCGCTATGCTTGCGGACGGAGATGCTGGAGAAAGCAGAAAGGTGTCGTGCGGATTACTTCGTTTGACGACGCAGGAAAAGGTAGTAAGCCAGAAACCCGAAAGCCGTGCTGAAAAGCAGGATGATGATGGAGTGAATGCCCAAGGGTAGGAATAAGCTGCATACCGTAAGCCCCACGCCGCTGCTCAGAAGCAGCGCAATCCACTTCACTACCTTGTTTTGCTCGTCTTGAGGGCCGGGCAGTAGGCGCTCCACAACGCTTTCCGAAACGGCCGCCCCCAGAATTTGCCGCTTCAGCAGGTAGTTCATAATCAGTTTGATAGCGGCTAGTACGAAGCTACAAAGCAGGTAAAACCCGAAGATCGGCAGCACAACCCGGCGCGCGAGTTCCAACGCATTGTCGTCAAGAGGCACCAGCGTACTTTGGGCCGAAGCTCCCTCCGTAGTCAAGCAGAAAAGCAGAAATAGCAAAAAACCTTTCATAAGTCGGGCCGTGGAGTAGTACTGCATGAGACCGGTCGAAGCCGTTCGTGTTGCAAAAAATTACGAAAAAGACAGCAGGCGCATTTGTCGGCGGTGTCGGGCCAGCAACTCTACACATTGGCCGGCCATAAGGAACCCTACTACTACCAATAGCCCACCTCCCAATAGGGTAGCCATATCCTGAAAAACCTGCATCAGCGTGCCACCAAACAACGCCAGAAAAGCGCCGACAACCCCCACTACAGGAACCGCCACCCAGCAGAGCACCCACGGGAAAGCGGGCTTAGTCTTGGGCAACTGCGCTAGCACGCTGGCCGTGAGGTCAAAAGTGAAAGCCGGTTGGGGTAGGCGGGTCGTTGCCACAAATAGGTGCTGGTAGGTCGCAACCTGGTCCTGGCACTGGTGGCAGCCGCGCAGGTGAGCCGCCTGGGTAGCCGGCAGCAGGGCCAGCGACTCCGCGGCCTCTTGGAGGGCGCGTTCAGAAAGATGGGGGCTTGTCATAAGTCGTCGCGTTGGTAGCGGGCTAGTAGGTGCTGTTTCAGCTGTTTTCGTGCTCGGAAGAGGTAGTTTTTCACGGTACCATCTGGCAGGGAGGTGATCTGGGCAATTTCCTCGTAGCTCAGTTCCTGCTGATGGTACAAGGAAATCAGGGTGCGGTAGAGTGGGGGTAGCTGCTCGATGGCCGTGCCCAAGATATCGGCTAAGTCGTGGCTGAAAAGGGCTGTTTCGGGGTCGTAATCTGAGTCGGCTACAAGCGGGGGCGGGGCTCGGCGTCCTTCCTCTACTGCCGCATCCGGGATGGGTTCCGCAGGGTCTACCAGCACCAACTGCTTCTTTTCCAGGTAGTGCAGGCACGTGTTGTAGGTGATTTGGCCTACCCACGTGGAGAGCTTTGCCTGAAACTTAAACCCAGCCAGGTTTTTATACACCTTCAGGTAGACCTCCTGCGCAATATCCGGGCGGTCGGCGGGGTGTCGGATCATCTTGAATACCAACTGCGTAACCAGCCCTTCCGTGCGCTGCACAATCTGCCCAAACGCCGCGGTGTTGCCACCCAGCACCTGCTTCACAAGCTGCTGGTCGGTTGCGGGAAGGGTAGGCAAATCGGTCATCAAAGCATGAGACCGGTCAGCCGAAAGGATGTTGCATTACCGTGCGCAGATGCCCCGTTTCTCTGAGAAATATTGTGTCTCTACCCACTGAATCCGACTCTACTATAAGGAATATTTGAGTTAACTGGAAAGGCAGCCAGAACAGCGTAGAGACGCATACTTGCGTCTTGTCGTTGCTGACGTTGTTGGGCTAGAACGATACTAATGCGAACTGTTCAACGACGAGACGCAAATATGCGTCTCTACACCGTGCAGTGGCCCAGATACCTTCTCCCTACGAAACCGGCACCGCCTCGCGCACGGCGGCGGGCTGGTGGCGGTAGAACCACAGAATCAGAATGGGCAGCAATGTCAACTCAGCCACTACCCCAAACAGGAGCGTGAGGCCAATGAGCAGGCCCACGTAGAACGTGCCGTCGAACGACGAGAAAATTAGGGTAGAGAAGCCGCCTACCAGAATCAACGACGTGACAATGACCGCCTTGCCGGCCATGAGGTAGGTTTTGCGTACGGCCCGGAACAGGCTGTCTTCTTTCAGCAACACCAGTTTCAATTTGCTGATAAAGTGAATGGTATCGTCCACGGCAATGCCGAAGGCGATGGTGAAGATGATGCTGGTGCTCACCTTCATGCTCACGCCGGCCACGCCCATCACGCCCGCTACTATCAGGATGGGTACCAAGTTGGGAATCAGCACAATCAGCGTCATGCGAATGGAGCGGAACAGGGCCAGCACAATCAGCGTCACCATCAGAATGTCGATGCTCATGCCGGTTATCATGTTCAGCGACAGGTTCTCGTTATTCTTGTCGATGAGGTTGGCCGAGCCGGTGAGGCGGGTTTGCACGATGGTGGAGTCAATGCGCTGACGCAGAAACTGGCGCAGGTCGGCGTTGAGGGCGCCAGCGCGCAGGCTGCCCACGTCGGGCATGCGGCCGGTTAGCCTACCCTCCGAGCCATCGGGTAGGACCAGCGCCTGGAACTCGGGCTTCTTCCGAAACGGCTTGGCCCGGCGCAGCAGGCGTTGCAACTCGGCGTCGGAGTCGGGTAGGCGGTACTCGGCTATGTCACCGCCGTTCAGGGCTTTGCGCACCGATTTTATCAGCGTCACGGGCGAGGCCACGAAGCGCAGGCCGTAGGTGCGTTGGAGGTAGGTCTCGATCTGCTCGGTCTGGCGCAATACGGGTAGGGTGAGGACTGAGCCGCCTGCCGCTGGCGTAAGGGCCATTTCGAAAGGCCGCACGCCCGCAAATTGCCGCTCAAAAAACCGGAAGTCTTGCTTCACCGGGTCGTTTTGCGACAAATCATCCAGCAGCGCCGAGTTGATGCGGATGCGCGAGGCCGACGCCACCGAGGCAATCAATACCACGGCACTCACGGCCACTACCAGCTGCCGTCGCGCCAGCACCTGCCGGAACAGGCGTCCCAGCACGCCGTCCCAGCTGCGGCCTTCCTGGCGTGGCACCCGCAACTGGGGCTTGCGCAGCAACAGCAGCATGGCGGGTAAAAGCGTGAAGCTGAGCACAAACGTGAGCAGCACGGAAATGCCCGTAAACAGCCCGAAGTTATAAATCGGCCGGATGGTGCTGGTCATCAGCGTGAAAAAGCCGATGCTGGTGGTCAGCGCCGACAGCCCCGACCCAAAGCCCGATTCTTTCAAGGTGACCCACAGCGCGGCCCGTTTCTCGGTGCCGTAGCCCAGCTCCGTCACGTAGCGCGTGATGATGTGGATGGTATCGGACATGCCCACCACGAACAGCATCACCGGCAGCAGGGCCGTCATCAGATCAATGCTGATACCGGCCGCACCCATCACACCCAGACCCCACACAATGGCCCCCAGCACCACCACTAAGGGTAGCACCACGCCCCACCACGTCCGAAAAGTGAACCACAGTAGGGCCGTCACCAGAATGACCGACAGCGACATGAACAGCGCCAACTCCATCTGCAAGCGGTCCACAAACACGGATTGCGCCACCATTTTGCCGGCTAGGTGGTAGTCGGTTTCCGCGAAGCCCTGGCGCGTCAGCTCCCGGCGCACGGCCGCCAGCAGCGAGTCGCCGGGCGGCTTGGCGAGGTTGGGCGAGGTTTGCAGCAGCACGGTAGCGGCGCGGGCATCCGGCGAAATCAGGTTGCCCACCAGCCCCGGCGTACGGTACACGGTGGCCGAGTCCTGCGCCCGCCGCGCGGGGTCCGGGTCGCCGGGGTGGAAGTAGGGGATGTTGAACACGCCCAGCCCTTCCACCACCGGGTTGGTGGCGGTGGTAGGCGACGTGACGCTGACCACATGAGGCCGCCGCCGCACAAACTGCGTCAGCGAATCGACGCGCACCAGAAACTGCGGGTCGAAAACGGTCTTGCCCGTGGGAGCTTCCAGGCCCAGCAGCACGTAGTCGTTGTCGTTACCGAAGCGCTGGGCGTACTCCTCGTAGTAGGCCAGGTCGGGGTCGCTGGCGGGGTAGAAATCGTTGAAATTGTAGTTGAAACGCAGCTGGGCGGCAAAGTAACCCGCTAGGCCCGTGAGGAGAAACAGGGCCAGCAGGATAGGGTAGGCGAATCGGCGAGTAGGCATAGGGTAGGAGGGCGGCTCAAGCAGAAACGAGTACGCAGCGTTCTGCTTACCTTAAGGACCGCCGAAGGCCAACCGTTGTTTTTTGCTATTTGTTTCCGCGAGCTATTCTATTTAGAAATGAAAAGCCCTTGGTATATCCTATGTTGTGTAGTGCTGCTGCCGGAGGTAGGGCAAGCGCAGGAACGGTATAACCGCTGGGATGCACGACCGGCACCTAATATTTCAACAATCTCTGCCGAGGAACGGGGAAAAAAGGTATTGCTGATAAAAGCGCGGCAGGATTCACTCAACGCTATAAAGCGCTTCAAACAGGACTCTTTGCGAATTATCGCCATCGCTTCTACCCAAACTCGCTTGCAACGGGGAGTTAAACAACGCATCAAAGATCATTAAGGTCAGCCAGCCGACGTGGCAGCCTACACATATATACAACGTGCTATACTATACCCGATAACAGCACTACGTGCAGGAACCGAAGGGATAGTGAAGGTGCGCCTTTTTGTAAATAGCGATGGGCAGGTTATTCAAACGGAAATCATAGAATCAACTATTCCACTAAATGCGGAAGGCCGGGACATAATGCTACAACAAGCACGTCTTATTATGAAAGGGCTGCAATTTGTGCCCGCTACTGGTGCGACGGAAGAAGAATTGGGTATTAATTACAGAATCCAATAGCTATGATGCGGCTGTTTCGCTTTGAGCGCAATAGTTAGCTAATAGAAGAAGAACCAAGAGCGAACTGCAAATTCTCAGCGGCCCCAATCAGTGCAATTCCACCATAACTGGCTGCAACTCGTGCTTCGGTTTAACGCTCACGAAAAGCCTCAGTCCTCAGTAAAACAACCTAACGTGAACTACCTCGCCAGCGTCCGCAAACAGTTTGAGTACTACAAGCTCCTCGGTGAGCAAACAATGCAGCAGCTACCGGAAGAAGCGCTGTTTTGGCAATACAACCCAGAAAGCAACAGCATCGCGACCATCGTCAAGCACCTGTGGGGCAACATGCTCTCCCGGTGGACGGACTTCCTAACCACCGACGGCGAGAAGGAATGGCGCAATCGCGAAGCTGAATTCGCTAACGATTTACAAACCAAACAAGAGGTGCTGGCGCGTTGGAATGAGGGGTGGCAATGCTTGCTAACTGTACTTGACAGCTTACAAGAGGCAGATTTAGGGAAGGAAGTTTTCATCCGAAATATGGGCTGCACGGTGGTAGAAGCTATTAACCGGCAACTGGCGCACTATCCATATCACATCGGGCAAATCGTCTTCATTGGCAAGATGGTGCTAGACGGACAGTGGCAGTCGCTGTCTATCCCGAAAGGCACTTCCGCCACCTACAACGCCAATAAATTTACACTGCCCAAGCGCACCGAGCATTTTACAGATGAGTTGCTGAAAAAGCCGCAGAGTTAACTTGACAGCTTATCCGGACACTGCGAACCTCTGCGAGAACCTGCCGCCTGCTTACCTTTGCGCCCATGCACCAATACCACACCCTCCTCCAGCATATACTCGACCACGGCACCCAGAAAACCGACCGCACCGGCACCGGCACACTGTCGGTGTTTGGCTACCAGATGCGTTTCAATCTGCAAGAGGGCTTCCCCTTGGTGACCACCAAAAAGGTGCACCTGAAAAGCATCATTCACGAGCTATTGTGGTTTTTGCAGGGCGATACCAACATTGCCTACCTCAAAGAGCACGGTGTGAAAATCTGGGACGAGTGGGCCGACGCCAACGGCGAGCTGGGTCCCGTGTATGGCAAGCAGTGGCGCAGCTGGGCCGCCCCCAACGGCGAAACCATCGACCAGATCAGCGAGGTAGTGCGCCTGCTGCGCGAGCAGCCCGACTCGCGCCGCATCTTGGTCTCGGCCTGGAACGTGGCCGACCTGCCCGATATGAAGCTCCAGCCCTGCCATGCCCTCTTCCAATTCTACGTGGCCGATGGCAAACTTTCCTGCCAGCTCTACCAGCGCTCGGCCGACGTGTTCCTGGGCGTCCCTTTCAACATTGCTAGCTACGCCCTGCTCACGCTCATGCTAGCGCAGGTAGCGGGCCTACAACCCGGCGACTTCATCTGGACCGGCGGCGACACTCACTTGTATAGCAACCACTTGGAGCAGGCCCGCGAGCAGCTCACCCGCACGCCGCGTCCGCTACCCCAGATGCGTCTGAACCCGGAGGTAACGGACATTTTCGGCTTTCAGTACAACGATTTTAAGCTGGAAAACTACGACCCCTGGCCCGCTATTAAGGCGCCGGTGGCCGTGTAATATTTGGTCGAGCATACCGGGCGGTAACTTTGCAGCGTTAATGGAGTAGAATGGGTAAATTCCTATTTCATCTCGTTAACGTGCTGCTCAGGATATGACAACAACTAACCTCTACTCCCTTAAGACCCGTGCCCAGCGTTGGTTGCCAGTAGGCGCGCTGGTATTACTGGCCCAGGCCGGTTACGCGCAAATGTCCTTCAACCGTTGGGAAGGTGGCACCAGCAGTCCTACCGATACACCCGTTCGTAAGTCGGGTAAGCGGGCTGCGGCCACTGCCGATGCCACGCTGCCAGTAGTTACTGCCACCCCCGAGCCGGTCCGGCGTACGCCGCCTGCTGTGGCAGCCTACTCCAAGCCCTTACGGCGTGGGTTGGGGCAACGCGTGCGGGCCAGCGCCTATAGTGCCCCCGATGCGGAGTTTTACCGCTACGCGTGGCAGCACTTGCGCTACCCCGCCACGGCCTTGCAGGCAGGACTATCGGGGCAGGTGCTGGTGCGCCTCAACGTCAACTCGGCCGGGGATGTGATTGATTCGGAGGTGCTGAGTGCAGATATTCGGCAGGCGCCTACCGGCAAAGAAGCGTCTGCGGCGGCGGGTAAGGCTGCCATGCGCCAAGGTGCCGCAGATCTGCTGTGGGGGCTGCATTTTGAGCCCGCCGCAGGCACCACCCAAGAAGACGTACCCGTACGCTACGTTATCCAGTAGGCATTTCAGACGGGTGGTAGAAGATGCGATAATGGTGGTTCGGAAGGCCATAGTTTGCCGTAAACTTTGTATTTTTAGGCATAAAACAAGATAAAATTGCAGCAAAGGGGGCACCACTTGCGTGCAGTTTTATGTTGCGCTCTGTGAGAACGACTAATGATAATTGGTCGTTCGAGCATATTATAAAGTTCAATGCAGTCTAGTGCGATGAAAAAATGGTTCTACTACCCGGTTATTTGCTTGCTGACGCTACTGGCCACGGCCGAGGCGAAAGCCCAAAACTTTAATACCTGGACGGCCGATCCACCGGCCCCTATCACCCCCCGGCGCAAACGGCCGGCTTCCAAACCCAAGCCTACACCCGTAGTGCGGGATACCGTTGCCATAGAGGTACCCAAGGTGGAGCAGTCCAGACTCATCAAGCGCGGCCTGACGCAGCGCATGAAGGCGCACAAGCCATTGGAGGAGGATAACACGTCGGTGGAGTTCTTCGCGAACAACAGCCGTTATCCGACCGCCGCCGCCATGGCAGGTGCCCAAGGCAACGTGCTCATTCGGCTGCAAATAGCACCCGATGGGCACGTGAGTCGTACATCGGTAGTAGCAGTGGAGCCGCGCCCCATTCCGGGCTATAACACCAACGTGCCCCCCGCCGCTATGGATGCCTTGGCCAACGAAGCCCAACGCGTATTTCGGATGCTAAAATTTGAGCCGGCGTCTAGCACATCGGAGGAGGAGCTCAGTGCTAGTTTCTCATTGCAATAAAATTTGAAAAATTATATTATTTCTACGATATGCAAATTATATTTTATTAATATAATTATATCGGGTATGTAATTATATTTTTGAATATGTTGAAAAATATATGCCGTGAGCAATTACGGGGCGTGTTGATGTTTTTGAAATTTATACTTCAAAAATAAAATCCAATATTGCGGTGGATTTCGTATCTGCCATTCATGTGGGTTATTCCTAATTTTTCTTCTGGTGCTACGATGGGGCATGAGGGTGGACCAAGTGGTCTGCCCCTCCAGTACCGCGCCTGGATAGCTTTGTACGCTCTGGATGCGAATGAGCGGCCTCGCGCCGACATTTTACGCATCAACGAAGTCACGGAGGCAGATTTGGCCGAGTTCGAAGCCAGCTGGCTCCAATTACGCTGTCGTTCCAGCGGTACTCTCCCTACCCGGTTCGACTTGCCACCGGCTACTGATTCGCCTTGTACCTGAAGACTGTAAGGTAGCTTACTAGTTAGTTTCGTCGGTTTCCCACTGGCGGAGTGCCCCTAGCAACGGATGCATTGCTGAAGCGAACGTACTGCCCTCTAAACGCTCTATGGGGCGTATTCCGGCTACGTTGGCCGTAAAAACGGCTTCGGCGGCTAGTAGTTGATCGGGAGTGAATAAGCCTTCCTGGCAGGGTAAGCCCTGTTGGTGAGCCACAGCCAGCAGATGCGCCCGGCGTACTCCCGCCACGCAGCCCGTTGCCAGAGCGGGTGTGTATAGCTGCCCTTCTCGCACCCAAAACACCGCCGCCGATATGGCTTCTGCCACGTGCCCAGTGGCGTCCAGCAACAGCAGTTCATCCAGGCCGCGCGTTTGCCGCTCCAATCCGGCCCGTACGTAGTAGAGCGCGTGCGGCCCCTTGCAAAATGATAGCGGCGTATGAAACGTGTGCGTCTCCCGGGCGAAGCCAGCCTGATTGATCGGCTGGTCGTTGGGCTGAAAGGGTAGGGCCGCAACGAGGTACTCGGTAGGGGCAGCGGGCGGCGGGGAGTACAGACCACCGCCACCGCGCCAGAGCTGTATCCGCACCCGGGCCTCGGTTAGCGAATTGGCCGCCGTCACGCGCCGCACGGTGGCTACAAGGGAAGGGGCGTCGGCCAGGGCGGGCGGCAGCGGCAGATGCAGCGCAACAGCCGCTGCCCGCATCCGGCGTAGGTGGTGCGACAGGTAGCGTACGGTATCGGCGGCCCAGACCAGCGTTTCGAAAAAGCCGTCGTTGAACTGTAGCCCGCGGTTGGGTAGGGGCAGGGCGAGGTCGGCCGCGGGTAGCAGGTGGTCGTTGTAGAGCAGCACGGGCGAGTGACTGAGTGGCTGTTTTGGTTGCACAATATGGATAATCTACACCATCACTCAGTCACTCTTCCACTCAGTTGTTCCTATGTGAGCACAAATTTTTTGCCTGGCAGCGCTTTCACTATCCCTCTAAACTCCAACCCCAGCAGCAGCGTGGCAACCTGGTTCACAGGCAACTGCGCTTTCCAACTTAGGTTATCCAGCAACTCTTCTTTGAGCACTACAAGTAGCTCGATAAGCTTGAATTCCTCCGCCGTGAAATCGTGGGGTGAGTAGGTTGGAGCGGCCTGAAACTTGCCCGACTGGTGCAGGGCGGCATCCCAATTCAGCAATTCTTCCAGGTCTTTGGGTTCGGCGTAGAGCGCGGCTTTGTGGGCCTTGATGAGGTCGTGGCAGCCGGCGGAGGCGGGGCTACCCAATGGGCCGGGTAGGGCCAGTACCTCACGATCGTAGCTGATGGCCAGCTCGGCGGTGATGAGCGCACCGCCTTTGCGGGCCGCTTCTACCACCACCGTGCCATCAGAAAGCCCAGCAATAATGCGGTTCCGTGCGGGGAAGTTGTACTTATCGGGCTGGGTGCCAAAGGGAAACTCTGTGAGTAAACCGCCCTGCGTGCGCATCTTCTCGGCAGTTTTGCGGTGGGCAGGGGGGTAGAGTATGTCCAGCCCAGTGGCCATCACGCCTACTGTTTCCAAGCCTTCCTGCAAGGCAGCGCGGTGGGCAAAAATGTCGATACCATAGGCTAAACCGCTTATTACCAGAGGTTGATGCGGCACGAGGCCCTGCACTAGCTTCTCAGTTTGCTCGCGGCCGTAATCGGTGGCTTGGCGCGTGCCCACAATGCCGACTGTTTTAGGCGTGTTTAAGTCGGCAGTGCCCTGGTAGTATAGGAGGGTAGGAGCGTCGGGCAGCTGCTTGAGGCGCTTCGGAAACTGCTTGCTGGTGTAGAACAGCAGTTGTACGCCCTCCTTTTCGGCGCGGCGCAGGGTTTCCTCGGCCCGGCGTAGAGCTGTAGTGCGCTCCGCGCCGGTAAGGGTGGCCACGGCTTTCGGCCCTACCCCCGGAATCTTACGCAGCTTGCCCGGCGGCAGGTGCAGCACGTTTTTGGCGGAGCTGCCGTAGCTCATCAGCTGTCGCGTAAGCTGCGGCCCAATACCGGGAAACAGCGTCAGGGCGACTTCGTGGAGGAGGATATCGTCGTGCATGTGGTAATTCTCACCCCTAGCCTCCTCTCCGAAAAGAAGAGGGAGGATTAGCAGCTAGTTTTTAGTACTAGTATTAGCTCCCCTCCTTTTTCTAAGGAGGGGTTGGGGGTGGTTCTGCTACAGTTAGAAATAAAAATAGAGCTATAAACAGTGCAACGATTGGAATACCCCCAACCCCTCCTTTTTCAAGGAGGGGAGCTAGCTTCTAAAACTAGCTCTAGTCTCCCATCTCCTTTTCGGAGAGGGGATTGGAGGGTGAGGCAGACGTAGGATTCTTCCCAAGTCCATCCAACTGCTTGCGCAGTTCCACCAGAAACCCACGCACCTTCTCCAGCGAGTGCGCCACTTCCATGCGTTCCTTGAGCTGGGGGCCGCGCTGGCGCATCAGGTCGCGGGCGCCGGGGATGGTGTAGCCGCGCTCCTTCACTAGGTGGTAGATGGTGCGGAAGGTTTCGATGTCCTGGGGCGTGTAGAGGCGGTTGCCCTTGCGGTTTTTGCGCGGGCTGAGGTCCTCAAACTCCGTTTCCCAGAACCGAATCAGCGAGGGCGCCACCTCGAACATGCGCGCCACCTCGCCAATGGTGTAATATTCTTTCTTGATCTCGCGCTCTTTGTACGGCATTGGTCGGGGGTAGGGGCGCGTTGCATGCGCCCGTCGTGGCACGACGGAAAAGGCCATTGGCATCGGCAGCAACGACGGGCGCGTGCAACGCGCCCCTACATTTGCTAACTTTGCCAGAACGGCTTTTCGCAAAGCTGCAAACTACCAAAAAACGGGCCGCTATCAACCACAAAGCGGCCTGCGTACCACGAACCCTCACGATTTGCCGGGCCGAAACCCGGCGTTCCTTCCCTATGTCACTCCCCAAGGCTTCGCACGTTCGCCAGCAGTTTCTCGACTTCTTTGCCTCCAAAGGCCACCATATTGTGCCCTCAGCGCCGCTGGTGCTCAAAGACGACCCTACCCTGCTGTTCGTCAACTCGGGCATGGCCCCGTTCAAGGATTACTTCCTCGGCAACAAGCCCGCCCCCTACAAGCGCGTGGCCGACACCCAGAAGTGCCTGCGCGTATCGGGCAAGCACAACGACCTGGAGGAGGTAGGCTACGACACCTACCACCACACCCTGTTCGAGATGCTGGGCAACTGGTCGTTTGGTGACTATTTCAAAACCGAAGCCATTGCCTGGGCCTGGGAACTGCTGACTGACGTGTATAAGCTGCCCAAAGACCGCCTCTACGTCACCTACTTCCAGGGCGACGAGGGCGACCAACTGGCCGCCGATACTGAGACGCAGAACCTGTGGCGCCAATATACCACCGAGGACCGCATCCTGCCCGGCAACAAGAAGGACAACTTCTGGGAGATGGGCGATACCGGCCCCTGCGGCCCCTGCACCGAAATTCACATCGACCTGCGCTCCGAGGAGGAGGTAGCCCAAAAGCCCGGCCGTGAGCTGGTGAATGCCGACCACCCGCAGGTAGTGGAAATCTGGAACAACGTGTTCATGGAGTTCCAGCGTCTGGCCGATAAGTCGCTCATCAAGCTGCCCGCGCAGCACGTAGATACCGGCATGGGTTTCGAGCGCCTGATGATGGCCGTATCGGGTGTGAAGTCGAACTACGATACCGACGTGTTCCAGCCGCTGATTCAGTTCATTGCCAAGGAAGCTGGGGTAGAGTACCACGGCACCGCCCCGGCCACCGTGAATGACCAGCCCGCCACGGAAAATGAGAAAACCGACATCGCCATTCGCGTCATTGCCGACCACATCCGCGCCATCAGCTTCACCATTGCCGACGGCCAGCTGCCCAGCAACGTGAAGGCTGGCTACGTGATTCGCCGCATCCTGCGCCGTGCCGTGCGCTACGCGTTTTCGTCGCTCAATCAGAAGCAGCCCTTCCTATATAAGCTGGTGCCGGTGTTGGCCGATCAGATGGCTGGTATCTTCCCTGAGCTGAAAGCGCAGCAGCAGTTTGTGCAGCGCGTGATTGAGGAAGAGGAAATCAGCTTCCTGAAAACGCTGGAAAACGGCCTGCGCCGCATTGACGCGCTGGAAGAAGGCTTCAAAAGCCAAGGCAACACCATCGACGGCAAAACGGCTTTCGAACTGTCTGATACGTTTGGCTTCCCACTTGACCTCACCGCCCTCATTGCCCGTGAAAAAGGTCTGATGGTAGACGAAGCCGGTTTCCAGAAAGAACTGGAAGCCCAGAAAAACCGCTCGCGCAATGCTCAGGAAAGCGAGCAGAGCGACTGGGTAGTAGTGAACTCCGACAACGGCGAGCTGCCCGTATTTGTGGGCTACGACGTGGAGGAAGCCCCCGCGCGCCTGCTGCGCTACCGCAAAGTGACGCAAAAAGGCAAAACCGAGTACCACGTGGTGCTCGACCAAACGCCGTTCTACGCCGAGTCGGGCGGGCAGGTAGGCGATACGGGCTACCTGGAAGGCGGCCTGTCGCGGGTGCGCGTGATTGACACGCGCAAGGAAAACGACCTCATCGTGCACACCGTGCTGGAGTTGCCCCTACCCGAGGACTTGGAAGGTGAGTTCACGGCCCGCATCGACAGTAGCCGCCGCGCTCTGATTCGCAAAAACCACACGGCCACGCACTTGCTGCAAGCTGCCCTGCGCCGCGTGCTGGGTGAGCACGTGCAGCAGAAAGGCTCCCTGGTAAACGACAAGCTCCTGCGCTTCGACTTCTCGCACTTCACCAAGGTAACCGACGAGCAGCTGCGCGAAATCGAGCAGATCGTGAACGAGCGCATCCGTCAGCAAATTCCGCTGGACGAGCGCCGCAACGTGCCCATTGCCGAAGCGAAAACGCTGGGTGCTATGGCCCTGTTCGGTGAGAAATACGGCGATTTCGTGCGCGTCATCACCTTTGATAAAGAGTACTCAGTGGAGCTGTGCGGCGGCATCCACGTGCGCGCCACCGGCGAAATCGGCTTCTTCAAAATCACGAGCGAATCGGCGGTAGGCGCGGGCGTGCGCCGCATCGAGGCTGTAACGGCCGACGCTGCCGAGGCTTACGTGGATCAGCAGCTAGATTTGCTGCGTCAGGTGCGCGAATTACTGGGAAATCCTCAGCACTTGCTTCCTAGCCTGCAAAAGGTAGGCGAGGAAAACGCCGCTCTACGCAAGCAGTTGGAACAGGCCGAAAATCAGCAACTTGGTCAACTAAAAGATCAGCTCGCTTCCCAGGCCAAAGCAATAGGCGGCGTGCAGTTCATTGCCGCCCAGGTGCCCGCCCGCTCTGCCGATGCCCTCAAGAAGCTCGCCTACGACCTGCGCCAGGTAGTGCCCAACCTCGTAGCCGTCCTCGGCGCCGACATCGACGGTAAGCCCCAATTAGCCGTGATTCTGGACGACGAAATTGCCAAAGCCGGCAAGCTCAACGCCAAAACGCTGATTGGCACGCTGGCCAAGGAAATCCAGGGCGGCGGCGGCGGCCAGCCTTTCTTCGCCACGGCTGGTGGAAAGAACGTGGCCGGGTTAGCTGCGGCTATTGGCAAGGCGGAGGAGCTGGTAGGCCAAGCGCTGGCGTAATAGTTGTGAATTGCAAACGCGGGCCTGAGCACTCCAATTAGGTAAGTGCTCAGGCCCGCGTTTGCAATTCACAACTATCCCAATCTTTCTTTAATGAAGAAGTTTTACGTATTCTGTTTTCTACTAGCTGCGGGAAGTATTGGTGGTTATAATGCCACTGCTCAGGTGAGCAATGAACCACATACAGTTAAGGAGTATTTTGATGCAGCCGGTAAAAAGCTGCCTTCCGCTGAAGGCGCAGCTGAATGGGGCGAATCAATTTATCAGGATAGTATTCGGGGCGTTGTGCAGCGGTACTATGCTAGTGGTAAGTTGAAATGGCGCAGTGAATACGAGAATATTCGTCGGCACACCGTGCATGGTTTGGATGAGGCGTGGTATGAAAGCGGACAGTTGCGCCGTCGAGCGCACATGACCCACGGAAAGTGGAATGGGGAATTGTTGTCTTACCATCCAAACGGCACCCTAAAGCGACGCGAATCATACCAAGATGGAAAAAGCCTGGGTGGCGAGTGTTTCGATGCTGCGGGAAAACCAGTTGCGTTCTACCCCTTTGAGAAGATGCCAGAAGCACCCCTTGGGGGCTTTACGGGTACGTTGCAATATGTTGGGCGGAACATACGCTACCCAGCAGAGGCTTTGAGAAAAAATATTCAGGGCAAAGTATTCGTCAATTTCTACGTCGATACATTGGGTGTTGTGCGTGACGTTCATGTTAAAGAAGGTGTACACCCATCCATTGATGAAGAAGCAAAGCGAGTCGTTGCTAGCTTGCCAGCATGGGAGCCTGGTTATCAGGATGGAAACCCGGTTATGGTGAGTTTTACTATGCCCGTTATGTTTAGAATTCAGGGTAAAAAAATCAAAAAACGTACTTCTGTTGAATAAACAGAAGCTGCCGTTGCCATAGCTATAATGCGAGTAAAGGTTCTATATAAAACAGCACCACGCTGCTTTATCATTGAATAGCTGGCGTAGTCGTCTGATTACGGCTTCTCTGTTTAACTTGCACCTCGATATGGACGAAAGCATCAAAGCCAAATACCAGCCGGTCATCGGCCTCGAAGTACACGCGCAATTGCTCACGCACAGCAAGATGTACTCCTCGGATGAAAACGAGTACGGCGCCATGCCGAACAACAACCTGAGCGTGATTACGCTGGGCCACCCCGGTACGCTGCCAAAGGTGAACTACACGGCCGTGGAGTACGCCATGAAAATGGGTCTCGCCACCAGCTGCCAGATCACGCGCGACAACCTGTTTGCCCGCAAAAACTACTTCTACCCCGACCTTCCCAAGGGCTACCAGATCACGCAGGATAAAACCCCCATCTGCACCGGCGGCCACGTGGATATCCGGGTGGCGGGCGCCGAGCCGAAGCGCATTGGCATCACGCGCATTCACATGGAGGAAGACGCGGGCAAGTCGATGCACTTGGCGGGCGAGGTAGAGACGCTGGTGGATTTGAACCGCGCCGGCGTGCCGCTCATTGAGATTGTGAGCGAGCCGGACCTGCGCACCGCCGACGAAGCCTACGCCTACCTGGCCGAAATCAAGAAGCTGGTGGAGTACCTGGAAGTGTGCGACGGCAACATGGAAGAAGGCTCTCTGCGCTGCGATGCCAACGTATCGGTGATGCTGAAAGGCGCCGACAAGTTCGGGATGAAGGTGGAAGTGAAGAATATGAACTCCTTCCGCAACGTGCAGCGCGCCATCGACTACGAGATTGAGCGGCAGATTGCCCTGCTGGAAGCCGGTGAGGAAATCATCAGCGAAACCCGCGGTTTCGACGCGGCCAGTGGCACCACCAACGGCCAGCGGAGCAAGGAAACGATGAACGACTACCGCTACTTCCCGGAGCCCGACCTACCCCCGGTGGTTATCGACGATGAGTGGCTGCACCGCATCCAGGCCAGCTTGCCGGCATTGCCCCAGCAGCTCTACGCCCGCTTCACGGGCGAGCTGAGCCTCTCGGATTACGACGCCAACGTGCTGACGGCTGAAAAGGACGTGGCCTTGTTCTTCGACGAGCTCACCCGCCTAACGCCCAACGCCAAAGCTGCCGCCAACTGGGTGACCGGTCCGGTAAAGGCCTACCTCAACGAGCGTGCTTTGCCCATGGCTGAGTTCCCGCTCACGGCGCAGCACCTGGCTGGCATCATTGAGCTGATTGATGAAGGCAAAGTAAACCACTCGGTGGCTTCCAAGCAGCTGTTTCCCTACCTGCTGGAGCACCCCACGGCCAACGTAACCGGCGCCGCTGAGCAGCTGGGTCTGTTGCAGCAATCGGATGCCGGGGCGCTGGAAGCCCAAATTCAGCAGGTGCTGGCCGCCAACCCGGCCAAAGTAGCCGAGTACAAAGCGGGTAAAAAGTCGCTGACGGGCATGTTTATGGGCGAGTTGATGAAGCTCACCGGTGGCAAAGCCGACCCCAAAATGGCCAACCAGCTCCTGCGCAAAGCGTTGGACGCGTAAGCTGCGAGTAAATGAGTAGTTAAGTATTAGGTTTATAGAAAAACGCCTGTTATCCTGCGCTTGCGAAGGACCTTCTCACGGCAGAACGGTAATCGTAACAACGACTCGTTCTAGTGTGATAAGGTCCTTCGCAAGCTCAGGATGACAGGCGTTTTTCTTCTTTTTCAATGGATGCTCCATGCGTATTTCTCTGTTACTGCTTCCTGGGCTCCTACTGCTAAGCTGCCGACCAGCTACCCAAGCGCCATCTGAGGCGTCGGCTACAGGTTATGAAATTCAGGGGAGCATTCGACTCGCGGCACCGCAGAGCCGTGTAGTGCTGGAGCAGCAGGTAGGTAGTACGACGCGGCTGGATTCAGCGGCCCTCGATGCCAACGGCCGTTTTACGCTGCGAGGACAAGTACCCGCGCCAGGCCTCTACCGGCTGGTGCTGCGCGTGCCCGGCGCCGATGCCCGCATCTTTCTTGTACCGCTCGACAACCACGCCCACCTGACGCTGACCACTGATGCAGGCGGTGCGCACTGGCAAGGCTCGCCAGAAGTTGACTTTCTACAAGCGCTGACTCGGGCAACGCCCGCCGAGAAACCCCGTATTGTGCGCCGCTATGCTACGTCCTACCTCGCTCCGAGTGTGGTATGGGACCTAAGCGCCGCTGGTGCGCCCGACGATTTTCTGGACTCCATGACCACGCGCTTCCGGTTTGCTGGCGACTCCAGCCGGGCTGCGTTCGGACTCTATCAATGGCAACGCGCCTACTGCCTCACCGCGCCCGGTACGCAGGTGCCAGAAATAGCCCTACCCACCGCCAATGGCAAAACGGTGAAGCTAAGCAGCCTGCGCGGGCAATATGTATTGCTGGATTTCTGGGCTTCGTGGTGTGGCCCCTGCCGTGAAGAGCACCACAGCCCGGAGCTACGAAAAATCCACCGGCTGTTTCGCGGGCGGGGGCTGGCTTACTACGGCGTGTCGCTGGACGAGGAGGCTGCAAAGTGGCACCGTGCGCTCGCGGCCGACAGCTTGCCCGGCGTACAGGTGCGGGCGACTGAGGGCGAGCAAAGCGCAGTAGCGCGGGCCTTTGGGGTGACTACACTGCCCTTCAACCTACTGCTTGATCCGGAGGGTAGGGTGCTGGCCCGCAATCTGCATGGGCACACGTTGGGCTCGCGCATTGCCAGCTATATTCCGTTGGATTAACCCACTTCGGGAACCTGCGCGGCTGATTTGGGTTGTAGCAACGAAGGACGCGCCTAAAGCCGTGGATTCCTCCAAAATCCGCAACTTGCGGCCGCAAACGCTGTCTTTTCCGTCAATTCTATTTAAACGCCTTGGCGTTTTGACCCCGCTTTCCTCGAATGAACCACCCTCCCATGAAAAGTCTGTTGCTGTTTGGTGCCCTGCTTGGTATGGCAAACGCCTGTAACAAAGCTACTTCGCCTACCTCTAGCGCTGGAAATAGCACTGGTTATCAAATCAACGGCGAGTTAACGAACGCCACGTCCGGCGCCAAAGTGTATTTAGCTGAATTGGAAGATAATCAGCTCGTTTCGCGCGATACAGCTACTATTGACGAGAAAGGGCGCTTCGCCTTCACGGGTACCACCCCGGCGCCTAGCATTTATCAGGTGAAGGTAGACGACACCAACCAAGCCCTGGTAGCGCTCGACAATCAAACCAAACTCACGCTACGCGGCGATGCCAGCAAGCTCAACAACAGCTACACCGTGCAGGGCTCGCCCGACTCGGAGCTGTTGCAGCAAGTGAGCAACGCGTTGCAGATGAACAAAACCAGCATGGACCGCCTGGAGCAACGCTTCGTACAGGCCCGGCAGGCAGGCCAGGCCGATTCGGTGGCCGCGATTCAGCAGGAAGCCCAGCAAATCCAAGAGCGTGGGCAAGCAGGTGTGCGCCGTTTGGTACGCCAGCATCCGGGCTCCGTGGTATCGGGCTTTGTGCTGACGGCTGTGCTGAACCCGGACGATAACTTTGGTCTGGCCGATACCGTGGCCACGGCTCTGAAAGCTACCCACCCCGAGTCGCGCTATGCTAAGGCGCTGACTGCCAAGGTGGATGCCTCTCGCGCTACCGCCACCGGCGCTGTAGCACCCGACATCAAACTGCCTACCCCAGAGGGCAACGTGGTACCCCTGAGCAGCCTGCGCGGCAAGTACGTGCTGCTGGATTTCTGGGCCTCGTGGTGCGGCCCCTGCCGCCAGGAAAACCCCAACGTGGTGCGCGCCTATCAGAAATACAAGGACAAAGGCTTTACCGTCTACAGCGTGTCGCTGGACCAAAGCCGCGACAAGTGGGTGAACGCCATTGCCAAAGACAACCTGACTTGGACGCACGTATCAGATTTGCAGTACTGGCAGAGCGCGGCGGCGCAAACCTATAAGATTGAGGCAATTCCGCAGTCGTATCTGCTTGACCCGCAGGGTCGCATCATCGGCAAAAATCTGCGCGGCCCGGCGCTGGAAGCTAAGCTGGCCCAGGTGATGAAGTAGGGGCGGCTTACAGCCGCCTAACGTTGCATAAAAAACGCCCGCTTAATTCGTTCAGCGGGCGTTTTTGTGTTTTTGTCAACGATATGCAGTCGTCAGCAACGATGGGCGCGTACAACGCGCCGCCCCTACAGGAACATGCGTTTCATAGCGTTCCAGAGCAGCTTTTTACGGCCTTGGTCTTCCTCAATCACATCTAGCTCGGCAGCGGGGAGGTAGGCGGCGTCGCCGACCAAAATGACAGGCTCGTAGAGCTGAGTTTTGTGCACGGCCACGTCGAGCAGGTTTTTGCCGAAGCCGATAATCTGCTTGGCTTCCAGCTTGGTGCGCAACGTGCTCAGGGCCACCGGCAAGTGCGATTCCACGTTGATGAGCACCGTGTCTTCCACAATTTGCCCGATGGCCTTCAGCACGTTGTTCAGGAACACGTGCCGGGGTAGGCGCTGAAACTTCACCGCATCCAGGCGCACCAGAATCACGATGCCGCGGGCGTTGCTGCCTAGGGTAGAGAAAGGCGTTTGGGTGAGTGGAGGAGCCGTGCGCTGGGGCGGAGCGGGGGCAGCCGGCGGCGCAATTCTGGTAACAGGGGGCGCAGGCGGTGGGGTTGGGGCACTACTGGGCACCGTAACCGGTGGACGGCTTATTAGTGGCGTAACGGGCGGCACCGAAGCAGCCGGGCGGCTTACGGGCGGTGTTGGGGCTGCAACCAGCGGCGTGGCGGGCGGTGGTACTGGCGTGGCAGCTAGTGGGGTAGGCGGCACGAGCGCAGCCGGCGCTGGGGTAGGTGCCTGCGCCGGCTGTGGTGCGGCAGCTGTTGCTATTGGCGCAGCCTTCTCTTCCCCTACCTCGGGCACTACATAGAGTGTGAGGTCGGCGTAGAACTGCTGATAAAAAGCCAGAGCCGCGTCGTGATTCATGATTTACAGGTCAAATAAGGCCTTCAGCTCCGTGGCATCCGAGGGTTGCATGCGGCCGGCCAGTACCAGGCGCAACTGCCGGCGCTGGAGGGCCCCGTCGAAGAGGCGTACTTCCTCGGGGGTTTCGGGGAGGGCATCGGGCACGTCGATAGGGCGGCCCGACTGATCCACGGCCACAAAGGTGAAAAAGGCCTCGTTGGATTTCACTTTGGTACCGCTGGGAATATCCTCAGCCCACACGTCAATATGTACCTCCATCGAGGAGCTGAACGCGCGCGTCACCTGCGCCTCCAGCGTCACCACGCTACCCAGCCGGATACCCTCCCGAAACGACACGTTATCCACCGAGGCCGTGACCACAATGCGGTTGCTGTGGCGTTGCGCCGATACGGCGGCGGCAATGTCCATCAGGTGCATCATGCGGCCACCCATCAGGTTGTTGAGCGTGTTGGTGTCGTTGGGCAGCACCAGCTCGGTCATGCTCACGAAGGATTCTTTTACGGGTTTTTGCTTGCGCATTGGGGGTAGGCGAGAGTAGGCGAAAAGAGCCGCAAAGATAGGCAGCCGCGCCGGGTATGTTGGCAGGAAAGCGGTAAACAGCCGCTATGGCATTGCGGTAAGCGCTTTCAGCTTCTCTTCAACCACCGCTAAGTGGTTGCTCTTTACCAGCACTACCCCTTGCTTGTCGAGCAGTATGTAGGTAGGGAACCCCTCGATATTGTACTGTTCTATCATGCCTTTGTCAGCCTTTAGCTCCGAGAGCTGCGTCCAGCGCAACTGATGCTTGCGAATGGCTTGCAGCCATAGATTCTTCTCGTCGATGCTTTCCACACCAATGCCCACCACGGCCATTTGGGAGGCGTAACGGGCTTGTATTTCCTTCAAGTGGGGCATCGACTGTATGCACGGGCCGCACCAGTGGCCCCAAAAGTCGAGCAGCACATATTTACCTTTAAATGTATCCAGCGATACGGCTACCCCAGCCGTATCGGGTATGGTGAACTTGGGTGCCGGACGACCCACCTGCGGCTGATTGCGTAAGGCGGTCAAACGGCTGGCAGCGGCTTGCCCCTGCATACTGGCGCGCACCTTGGGCGACAAGCCGCGCAGCAGCTGCTCGTATGTTTCTACCGGTTGGTCATTGACAAATCTAGCTTGCTCATAGAGCAAGTTGGCGCTGGTGCGGGCTTGCGGGTGTGCCTGTATAAATGCTCGGGCGGCTTTCCCATCCAATGATTGTAATGTTCTCATCGAATCTGGGTGAGCCTCCATCCGTTGCTCAAGCTTCCACCTGCTGCGCTGGTTGTACTGCGTGTTCCAATCATTTTCCGGCGTGCCCGTAACCACCAGTTGTCCCACATTTTTCATATCACCCGCGACGGTTACCCGGCCCGGCTCGTTCCAAATGGGAGTGTAGCGTGACGGTACGAGCTTCATATTGATGACGCCATCGTCGCTGGGGCGGGTAGTGTAGGTGAATCGGTCATTCACCGCGCGCACGGTGTCGTGTAGCTGGTGATTGTTATGGTCGTAGAGGAACACCACCGATTTGTTGCCCAGGCCTTTAACGTTGCCCGTAATGCGGCAGGGCTGTACCGTTTGCGCAAGAACGGGGGCAGTCAGGCCCAAGCCTAGCAGTGCGAGAAGAATAGTACGAGTTAACATAGAAAAAGAGTAATAAGATGGAGATGACAACAATATAGGCACAACTATATGCAACTGTTTACTAGCTGACAGACTCTTCATAAAAAGTCTGTCCAAAGACCGTGTTTTCCTATCTCAAGTAAGTAAGGCATTATGCAAAAGCTATTTACCAAAACGAAGGGGCTTCTCCTGCTCAGCGCTGCGCTGCTGGCTGCGTGCCAGCCTGACAGCGACGTATCGCCCGACAATACGCCCAACGTGCGGTCCCTCACGGCGCAGGAGTCGCAAACCGTTGGTAGCGCCAACGATTTTGCCTTCCGCAGCTTTGCCGCGCTGCGCAAGAGCGAAGGAGGCGAAAACCTGTTCATCTCGCCCCTAAGCATCTCCGCGGCCCTCACCATGACCTACAACGGCGCCGATGGAACGACCAAGGAGGCCATGCGCCAGACGCTGGGTTTCGCGCCAACTGCCACCAACGAGGAAATCAGCCAGTCGTACAAAAGCCTGTTTGCGTTGCTGCAAGGGGTAGACCAGAAGGTGAGCTTTGCGGCGGCCAACTCGCTCTGGCATGCTCAGCAGTACAAGCTGCAAGCGCCATTCGTGCAGCTCAATCAAACGTATTTCGACGCCAAGGTGCAGGGTGTGAACTTCGCCGAAAGCAGCACTAAGAACACAATTAATGACTGGGTAGAAAGCAAAACCAACGGCAGGATCAAAGACCTGATCAAGCAGACTACGAGCGACGATGCCCTGTACCTAGTGAATGCCCTCTACTTCAAAGGCACCTGGACCTATACCTTCGATAAGAAACAGACCCAGAAAGCGCCTTTCTACCTGGAAGACGGTAGTACCATCTCCCGAGACTTTATGGCGCTGACCAAAGGCCGCTACCTGCACGCCGCCGATGCCGATATGCAGCTCATCGACCTACCCTATGGCAACCGCCAGTATAGCCTGACGCTGCTGCAACCCACCGCCACGCACACGCTGGCCGACCTCACTGCCACGCTCAGCAGTGCCAAGCTCGCCGCCTGCCTGTCCCGCGCCGATACCATGAGTCTGCCGCTGCACCTGCCCAAGTTCAAGCTGGAGTATGAAGCTAACCTTAAGGAGGTGCTGACACAGCTTGGTATGGGCGAGGCGTTTGACAGGGGAGCCAATTTTAGCAAGATGCTGGAAGAGCGGCGCGACTTATCCATTGATAAAGTGCTGCACAAAACCTTTGTAGAGGTAGATGAGGAAGGCACTGAAGCCGCCGCCGCCACAGCGGTAGGGATGGTGACTACTACCGCTGGCCCGCCGGCTGAACTGTGGATCAACCGGCCGTTCATTTTCATAATCCGGGAGAAATCTACCAACGCTATCCTCTTCATTGGGCAGCTAATGAGATAGGAATAAGGGTACGGCTGTGCTCAGGATGACAGCTGTATTTCCACTCACTCACTCACTCACTCACTCAATGCCTATCCCTCCCAGCCGGCCCTACCCAGCAGGGGCACGAAGCGGAAGGTCTCGAATTCCTCGCGCACGAATTCTTCCTCGCTCTCGCGCACCACGCGCAACATCCGCTGGCTTTGCGCGTCGCCTACGGGAATGACCAGTGCGCCGCCTACCCGCAGCTGGCGCAGCAGGGGGCGCGGGATAGTAGGCGAGCCGGCCGTTACGAGAATCTTGTCGAAGGGGGCGTGGGCGGGCAGGCCAAGCGAACCGTCGCCGCAGAATAGGTGCGCCGGCTGGTGCATGGTGGCCAGGCGGCGGCGTGTACGTTCAAACAGCACCTGGTTGTACTCGATGCTGAACACCTGGGAGGTAAGCTGGAGCAGCACGCAGCACTGGTAGCCCGAGCCGGTCCCAATTTCCAGCACCCGGTCGGTGGGGCGCACGCGCAGCAACTCCGTCTGGTAGGCCACCGTGTAGGGCTGCGAAATGGTTTGGCCTTCGCCGATGGGGAAGGCCTTGTCCTGGTAGGCGTGGGCCTGAAACGCAGGGTCAAAAAACTGATGGCGCGGCACGGCCATCAGGGCCGTGAGCACTTGTTCATCGCGAATGCCTTTGTGGCGCAGCTCGGCCGCGAGGGCGCGGCGCTGGCCACGATGCCGGTAGCTGTCGGGGTCCATAGCGGAAGGAAGAGGCCGGGCGGTGTAGCGGGTTCCAGTGTATGCCCTACCTTTGTGCCCGGCCAGCCCGCAGGGCCAGGCTGGCGGCACGGGCTGCGAAACTACGGTTTCGACCCCACAAAACCGCTTTTTCCGCCTCACCTTTTCCTTTCTTTCCCTTGCTCCGAACTTTGCAGAAGCTTAAGCTGGTGGCCGCCGACTTCGGCGCGGCGCTGCTGGCCTGGATCTGCTTCTTCCTGATACGCAAGTACTTACTGAACGAAAGCAGCACAGGCTACCATCTTACAGCCGGAGTGTGGTTGTACTTATTTGGTTCAGCACTGCTCATTGCCTCCTTCTGGACCATTCTATACGCGCTCATCGGCGAATACCGCGATATTTTTCGCAAATCCCGCCTTACGGAGGTCATCCGATTGGGGCGCGTGTCGGTGGCGGGTGCCATGGTTATCTTCTTCGCGCTGCTACTCGACGACGAAGGCGTTAGCAATTACCGGCTGTATTACAAGACTATTACGGTCTATTTTCTGCTGCATTTCGTGCTCACAGCAGTGTTGCGTACCTGGGCCATATCAAGCGTGCAGCGGCTGGTGCGCCGTGGCATCATAGCCTTCAATACTCTGCTGGTAGGGGCGCAGGCACTGGCCCACGATACCTACCATGATCTGCGCCGGACGGGTCAGCACCTGGGGCTGCGGCTGGTAGGGTTTGCGCAGGTAGGCGAGGAACCCGATGCGCGCCTGGCTGCCGAGCTGCCGAGCGTAGGCTCCTATCAGGAACTGGTCAGCATCATCGCGGAACAGAAGGTCGAGCAGGTAGTTATTGCCATCGAGCCCTCCGAGCACCGCCTAATTCAGGATATTCTGACGCTTCTGCAAGGCGTGCCCGTGCGCATCAGCGTGCTGCCCGACCTCTACCAAATGCTGCTGGGTTCGGTGAAGGTGAATCACCTATTCGGGACGCCACTCATCGAGATAAAGCAGGATTTGCTGCCCGTGTGGCAGGCCGTATTCAAGCGCAGCGGCGACTTGGGCCTGGCCATTAGCTTCTTTTTGCTGGCCTGGCCCATTTATTTATTCACTGCCCTGATGGTAAAGCTGACCTCCACGGGGCCGGTGTTCTACGCGCAGGAACGCATTGGACGCAATGGAGAGCCGTTTCGGATCTATAAATTCCGCTCGATGGTGGTAGACGCCGAGAAAATGGGCCCCGCCCTCAGCTCTGATCATGACCCGCGCATTACGCGCTGGGGGCGTTTCATGCGCAAGGTGCGCCTCGATGAGCTGCCTCAGTTCTGGAACGTGCTAAAAGGCGACATGAGCGTGGTTGGCCCCCGTCCCGAGCGTCGGTACTACATCGAGCAAATTGCCAAAATAGCGCCCCACTACCGCCACCTGCACCGCGTGCGTCCTGGTCTTACCTCCCTGGGCCAAGTGAAGTATGGCTATGCCGAAACCGTTCCGCAGATGGTAGAACGCCTCAAGTTTGATATTCTCTACATCGAAAATATGAGCCTGGCTATGGACCTGCGGGTGCTCCTCTACACGCTTAAGATTATCGTGGAGGGTAGGGGGAAATGATTGTTGAACGAGACTGAAAAGCTGGGATAGGCGTATCAATCCAAACGTTCTGCCTCATCATCTGTTCTCATTTCATACAGTAGCACATCACCAATCAGCACATCAAATAACGTGTTTACCGGAATCATTGAAGCCCTGGGCACCATTGCCGCCGTGCGGCGCGAAGCAGCCAATATCCATTTTACGGTTGAATCGCCCTTTGCCGGGGAGCTGCAAATCGACCAGAGTGTGGCCCACGACGGCGTGTGCCTGACGGTGGTGGCCGTGGATGCCGTGGCTGGCACGCACACTGTCACAGCTATCGACGAGACGCTGCAAAAAACCAATCTAGCCAACTGGCAGCCCGGCCGCCGCGTGAACCTGGAGCGCTGCCTCTCGGCCAACGGCCGTTTCGACGGTCACATCGTGCAAGGCCATGTGGACCTAACAGCTGAGTGCGAGTCGGTGGAG
Source organism: Hymenobacter defluvii (assembly GCF_017589435.1). Classification (NCBI taxonomy): domain Bacteria; kingdom Pseudomonadati; phylum Bacteroidota; class Cytophagia; order Cytophagales; family Hymenobacteraceae; genus Hymenobacter; species Hymenobacter defluvii. The sequence continues at coordinate 942,442 of NZ_JAGETX010000001.1, read as the reverse complement.
GACCAGAACGGTAGCTGGCGCTACCGCTTCCGCCACGCGCCCGGTCCCGGCCGCATCACCGTCGAAAAAGGCTCCATCTGCATCAACGGCACCAGCCTCACATGTTTCGATAGCACCGACGATGGTTTTTCGGTGGCCATCATTCCCTACACCTACGAGCACACCACTTTCCAAGACCTGCGCCCCGGCGACCGGGTAAATCTGGAGTTTGACATCGTAGGCAAGTACATAGCGAAGCTGCTGGGTAAATAAAGATTAGAAAAATTATTTGTTAAGTTAGCACTTATATGTTTCCATTTTCTATAAGTTATAGTGTTCAAATCACTAGGAATATAACTTCGGATGAGTATGAATCAGTATTAAAATATGTAAAGGAATTTATTGAGAAAAAAACAGCAGATGATATAATAATATGGGAGAATGGCCTTGAATTCAAATCGCGTTTATTAAAATGGAGGTCGCGCAATAACATTATGTCGGCAATAGATAAAGGAGAATTTTATATACTTTCAAAAGAAGGTAAAACTTTTATTTCATATAAAATATATATGTATTTTCTACTTCTTTCAGCACTTGTTTTTGCTGGATTAGTAGAAGCTTTAACTAAAAATATCGCTTTAAGTGTTTTTGTAATAATATTTATGGGTGGATTGAATTGGCTTACTGCTGTTATTCGTCATAGATATATGCTTAATGATTTAAAAAAGAGAATAGACTTATTAATCCCAAGTGGAATATATCCTTTCTATGCCAATAAAAAATAGTCATGTATAGTAATAGTAAGAAAATTCCTCCGCTCTCGCTTGGCATAGTCAAACGAGAGCGGAGCCAGTAAAAGATAACGCGGCCTACGCTCAACTGAGCGTAGGCCGCGGATGCCCTGTGCAAAGGTAGTAAGGCCCTACTGCGCCGAAGGCGGCGGGGTCTTGGTACCCCAGGTTGTGTTGGGTTTGCTACCCATAGTAAAAACCAGCTTGCCGCCCTGCATCAGCTCGTCGCGGTACAGCCAGCAGTTGTTGAGCGGCTTGCCATTCATCGTGGCCGACTGCACGTACACGTTTTCCTTGGAGGTGTTTTTGGCCTCAATGATGAGCTTTTTCTGGTTGCCCAACTCAATGGTAGCCTTGCTGAAAATAGGGCTACCCAACTCCACAATGGGGCGGGCATCAGTGAAGCCCTTCACATCAAACAAGCCCAGCGCGGTGATGACGTACCACGAGCCTAACTGGCCCTGGTCCTCATCCTGCCCGTAGCCGTAGCCGTGGATGGGCTCGGTGCCGTAAAAATCCTCGCAAATCTGGCGGGTCCATTTCTGCGTCAGCCAGGGCTTGCCCGAGAAGTTGAACAGCCAGCTGATGTGCAGGCAGGGCTGGTTGCCGTGGTTGTAGATGGCATTGACGCCGGCAAAAGCGTCGATTTCTTTGCCGCCCCCAAAGTCCGTTTTGGCCGAGGCCGTGAAGATGCTGTCGAGGCGGTTGTTGAACTTCTCGCGGCCCATGGCGTCAATCAGGCCCGCGGGGTTCTGGGGAACGTAGAAGGTGTACTGCATGGCATTGCCCTCCTGGAAGCCACGCCACGGCTCGTACGGTTTGAAGTTATTTACGAACGTGCCGTTGGCCAGCTTGGGCTGCATGAGCTTGTTCTGCGGGTTCAAAATCTCTTTCCAGCCGTTGGAGAGCTTAATCAGGCGCTCGTAATCAGCCTTTTTGCCTAAAGATTTCGCCATTTGCGCGGCGGCAAAGGCACTATAGCTATACTCCAGGGTATGCGAATTAGAGAAATAAGCGCCCGTAGAATCCGTCTTGTACCACTCGCCTTTATACTCTTTATATTCCTCCTTGAAGGGCACGTAACCGTATTGGGTAAAGGCCTTCACGTCCATCTTGCCCGAGCCAAACGGGCGGTTGCGCCAGTTCAATTCGTTGGCCCGCACGGCCTGATAGGCCAGATTCACGTCGTAGTTGCGAATGCCAGTCTGGTAGGCGGCGGCAATGGCTAGGCCCACGAAGTTGGTGCCTACTCCCGATACGTACTGGCTGTTGGCCAGGCCATCGGCAAACCAGCCCCGGTCGCGATAGAGTTGCAGCTGGGTGTTCACGAAGCTACCGTACCACTCGGGGTAGGACAGCGCCCACAGCTGCGTGATGTTCCAGTAGCCGCCCCAAATGGCGTCGGTATTAATATACTCAGGCTTGGGGCCGCGGCCGCTAGTCACCAGCTTGCCTGTTTTGCCGCCATGGCGGGGGTAGTCGCCGTTCACGTCGCTGGCAATGCCGCGGCCTAGCAGGGCGTGAAAGAGGCCGGTGTAGAACTTGGTCTTGTCCTGCTCATTGGGGCCTTCTACTGCGAGTTTGCCCAGCTCGCGCTGCCAGGTTGCCTGCGCGGCGGTGCGGGCCTGGTCAAAGGTCAGGGTGCGGGCTTCGGCTTGCAGGTTGGCCTTGGCATTGGCAATGGAAGTATAGGAGAGTCCTACCTTCATTTCGATTTTTTCCTGCGCAGCGGTTTGGTAGTTCAGCACTAAGCCCGCGCCTTTGCCGGTGGCTTCATTCTTCTTGCCCTGCGTGCCTGCGGCCGTAAAGGCCTCCACGCTCGCCGGCTGCTTGCTGATTTCGCCGTAGAAATACATGTTCACCTTGCCCTCGGGGTCGTAGGTTTTCACATACTTGGGGTAGGTGCTCACGAAGCCCTCCACGTGCGTAGCGTCCACCATCCGAATGCTGGCGTCGGTCACTTCCCCGCTCTCGCCCTGCGTGTTGCCGATGTCGAGGATGATATGGGCCTGATCGTTTTTGGGGAAGGTGTAGCGGTGAAACCCTACCCGCTTGGTGGCCGTCACCTCGGCCGTAATGTTGTAGTCGTCGAGCAGGACTTTGTAGTAGCCGGGCTCGGCCACCTGATTTTTGCGGTCGAAGCGCGAGCGGTAGCCGCTGGCGGGTTTGTCGAGGTCGCCGGGCTTCACGCGCAGCTCGCCTGTGGTGGGCATGAAGCTCACGCCGCCTACCTGCCACTCGTGGAAATGCACGAAGCCCTCGATGGAGTTCTGACGGGTGTCGTAGCCCACGGCTTCCCAGCCCGACTTATTGCCGTAGTGGCCGTTGGTGGAAGGCGCCAGCTTGGCCATGCCGTAGGGCACAGCCGCCGGGGTGTAGAAAAACCACCGGCTGTGCGCCGTGCCGATGTTGGGATTTACGTACTTCAGTACGTTTTGCGCGCTGGCTTCGCTTATCGACAGCAGCAAGGCCAAGGGCAAAACGCCGGCAGAGAAAGACAGTTTCATATAAAGGGTAGTATTAATTTTCAAGAGTTGATCAAGCACATCAAGCTTGCGCTCAGCATGACGTGCTGTAAACTATTGCCAGCTACGCTCGATTTCTTCCAGGGTCCGGCCCTTAGTTTCGGGCACGGCCCGCCACACAAAGAAGAACGTGAAGGCCGACAGCACCGCGTAGAGCCCAAACGCGCCAGACAAACCTGCCACCTTCACCAACGACAGGAACGTGTAGGAAATAAGTGTGCAGGCTATCCAGAGGGCCACCGTAGCCAGCGAGGCGGCCCGGCCGCGCACGGCATTCGGGAAGATTTCGGTGATGACCACCCACACGCCCGGCCCCAGACCCACCGCGAAACAGGCCACGTAGAGCATAATCAGCCCCAGCAATAGCGTGCCCGGCGCGTGCAACTGCAAGGCGACCACCAGCGCGCCCAGCGCCAGCGCCATGCCCCCCGAGGCAAAGAGCAGCAGCGGCTTGCGCCCTACCCGGTCAATCACGAATAGGGCTACGACCGTGCCCGCAAAGTTGATGCCCCCAATGAGTGCGTTGGCCCCAATAGCCGAGGAGGCGCTTTGCCCGTTGTACTCGGTGAAAATGATGGAGCCGTAGTAGAGAATGGTGTTGATGCCCGTGATTTGCTGCAACACGGCCAGTACCACCGCAATCCGCAGCGGCTGGCGCAGGCGCGGCTGGTACAGGTTGGCGTCTTCGCCGCGCTCGGCCACCAGGGCAGCCTGAATTTCCTCGGCCTCAGCCGCCGCGGCCACCGGGCCGTTGAGGCGGGTGAGCGTACCCAGCGCCTCGGCCTCGCGGCCCCTACCCAACAACCATCGCGGACTCTCAGGTACCAGCAGCAGCGTGAGCATAAACAGCAACGAAGGCGCCGCTGCCGACGCAAACATCCAGCGCCACGACGCCAACCCTAAATCGGCCAGGTAGTAGCTGGCCACGTAGGCCAACAAGATGCCTGTTACAATAGCCAACTGATTCAACGTCACCAGCTTGCCGCGAATACGAGCCGGGGCAATTTCGGCAATGTAAAGCGGCACCAACAGCGAGGCTACCCCGATGGCGAGGCCACCGGCCAGCCGCGCTACCACAAACTCGGTGAGCGTGCGCGGTATCGCCGCCGCCAGCGCTGAAAGCGTGAACAGCATAGCAGCCCCAAACAGCAAGCGACGACGGCCGTAGCGGTCGGTAAGCCAACCGGCCACGGCGGCGCCAGCCACGGCCCCAAACAAAATAGCGCTGGCCGCCAGCTCGGTTTGCGCATCCGTCAGGCCAAAGTCCTTCTTCAAAAAGACTAGGGCGCCGTTAATGATGGCCGTATCGAAGCCAAACAGCAAGCCGCCCAGTGCCGCTACGGTGGCAATCAGGTACACGTAGCCAGCACTACCGGCTGGGCCATCAGCAGCATGGCGAGGAGTAGGGCCTGGGGCAGCGGGTGTAAGCATCAGAAGGTGGGTAGGTTAGGGTAAGGACTAGGGTAAAGCGGCGCTCTACCGATAAATAAGCGTATTCGTAGAGGCCGGCCGCCTACCTTTCTAAATAGGCAGCGAGCAGGGTAGGCAGGTAGCGCACGGAGGCCGGGCGCCTCACACCAGCAGCACGTCTATTCCTAGCGCGCGGAAAGGCGCCACCTGGGCCTCGGTCGCGCCGGTATCAGTTATGAGCTGGTGCACATCCGTAGCGGGGCAGATAAGCGACGTTGCCACCGTGCCGAGCTTGGTGTGGTCGGCCACCACAATGCAGCGTTTCGCCTGGCGCACCATCACCTGAATCACGGCGGCTTCTTCGGGGTGCAGGGAGGTTAGTCCCTTCTGGGCGTCGATGCCATTGACACCGATAAAGAGCTTATCCACAAAGAATTGGCTGAGCGCCTGCACCGTAGCGGGCCCTACCACCGAAAACCAGCTACCCGTTAGGAAGCCGCCCGTCACGAACACGCGCACATCGTCGCGGTGGCTTAGTTCCATGGCCACGTTCACGGTATTGGTAATCACGGTGACGTTGGACCCCGGCCGCAGGCTGCGCGTCACTTGGGTAGTGGTGGTGCCGGCCGTGAGGGAAATCATTTCGCCCGTTTGGATAAGGCTCGCAGCGGCCAATCCAATGCGGCGCTTCTCGGAAAGGTTGCGGTCAATCTGCTCGTGAAAGCTGGAGTTGTAGCGAAACGGCTCGTAAAGCAGCGGCTCCCGGGGCACCGCGCCGCCGTGCGTGCGTCGCAGCCAGCCCTGCTGCTCCAGCTCCGTCAGGTCGCGCCGTATGGTGGCCACCGACACGCCAAATTGCGCGGCCAGCTCCTCTACGACTACGGTGCCGGTATGGAGCATCTTTTCGACAATGGTTTGCGCACGGGTTGTAGCGGCGTTATCAGAAGTTTGTAAGTCAGACACAGTGAGTAGCGTTAGAGGTGAAAATGTGAAAGGTGAAATTGTAAAAGATTTCCCTTTCACTATTCAGCTGGCATTCCTCTTCTGGGGGAGCTGGGGGTAGGAGCCTAACAGACACAGCGTTGTAGCTGGAAACCTCAAATTCGCTTTAGGTCCGCACGTAGGCCTTCAGGGTAGCGCACTCCGTCCCAACTGCCGCGCCGTGGGGTCGGATGGTGTAGGCGCCTACCGCCGCGGGCACAATAAACGTCTCGGCGTAGTGCACCACAAAGGGCTCGAAGGCTCCCGTTGGGCTTTCGACGATGGCCTCCGTGCCCTGCACCAGGTTGAGGACCTGCACGCCACCGTGGGTGTGGTGCGGCACTACATCGGTGAACCAGTGGCGGCGTGTTTCAATGAACTCGCGCTCGTGTAGGCCGGTGCGCTCCTCCCGCCAGCCGGAGCCGCTGGCTACGGGCTCTAGGTGGTTTACCAGGTTCTGCTCCACCCAAGCGGTGGTACGGTCGGGCTGAATGTTGGCCGCGCCGTGGGTGAGGTGAATGGGCCGGGGGCGGCCATCGAGGCCCAGCCGGTCCCAATCCCAGAGCTTAAAGGTGAAGATGTAGGGGGTAGCCGAAATTTCCAGCACCATCCCATTAGCGCCCGAGCAGTGAATGGTACCCGCCGGAATTAGAAAATGGTCGTGTTTGCGGGCCGGAAACTCGTTGATGTACTCCGCGGCGGGAAAAGGCGCAGTGGGGTCGTCCTGGGCGCGCTGTAAATCAGCCAGCATGGCGGGAAAATCAGCGTCTTCCTTCATGCCCAGGTACACAACCGCGTCCGGCTCGGCGTCCAGCATGTAGTAGCTTTCATCCTGCGTATACGCCAGGCCGAACTTGTCGAAGGCGTACTCCGTGAGCGGGTGCACTTGCAGCGAAAGGTTGCCGCCACCCATGGTATCGAGAAAGTCGAAGCGGATGGGAAACTCGGTGCCGAAGCGCCCGTGCACGGCCTCGCCCAGCAGCTCGCGGGGGTGGGCAAACACGAGGTCGATGCTCGGGATTTCCACGCGCACGTCGCCGAAGCCTAGCAGCAGCGAGTTTTCCTCGGGTACGCAGTCGAAGCCCCAGGCGTAGTTGGGCGGGCCGTCGGGTAGGTCGCAAACTTCGCGCAGCCACTGCCCACCCCACACACCGGGGTCAAAAAACGGCACCACCCGGAACGGCCGCCGCACAGCGGCCGCCAGTCCGGCTTGCAGGTCGGCGCCAGTGATGAGCTTGGGTAGGGTAGGGTCGTTGGTGTCGAGCAGGAAGTCGGCGCGGGGTAGGACTTGCTTTTTCAGGCGGTCGGCCGCCCGCCAATCCACAAAATACGCCCGCTTGTACTTCAAGCTGGCTTTTTCGGTGAAGTTGTCGCTGCCTAGGTTGGCAATTTCGTTGCGTCGCTGCCGCAGCTGTATCTCCCAACGGGCCAAGTCGGCATAGACTACAACAGCGGGGGTAGGGCATACCAATGTAGCGCCGGTGCCTATAATTACCACCAGTTTGCCCGCTGCCGAAGCCAGTGCCGCTTGCGCCGCCTGAAGTTTCGACGGGTCAAAAAAGTCGGTCACCGTCAGGCCATTGAGTCGGCCAAAAACGGGGTCGTCGGTGAGCGGGCCGGCCACCATGGCGTCGATATCGGCGGGCGAACGGTAGAAGTCATCGGCTACCAAGCACTGCGCCGGCTGCAAGGCCTGCACGAGTTCTTGTTGGAGTTGCTTGAGGTCGGTGCCGGGGTAGCATTCCACGGCTAGCACCAGGGGTTGGTCGGGGGCAGTAGGCGCGGCGGGTAGGGCCGCTCGCAGTGCTTCAGTAATAGCCGGCCAGTCGGTTTGGCAAGCATCTGGCCTCGCGGCGACCGGCACAAAGGGAAACTTATCGTAGTTGGAAGAGCGCATAGAAGGCAGCAACAGGGGTAGTGCAGGGCCGCGCATTACACCCTTAAAGCTGATGCGCGGTCTAGTGTCATCGCGTGCCGACGTATGATGCCGACCGATTAGCGGTGATTTTGTCGCTGCTATATTAAGAATAATATGATCGTTTTGACAGTAAACGATCAAAATAACTTGCGCGCTTTACTATATAATGCTCATTTAGCCGGTGTTACTCCCCACTGTTCGTTGGGATGAGGACCCATCACGAGAACCAATGAGCCGCCTTTCAATAGCTCTGTCGCCGGAAACTGAAAGGACTGCAACGGCTTGCCATTGAGCATGGCCGCCTGCACGTAGAGGTTGCGACGGGAGGCACCCTTGGCTTCGATAGTGAATTTGTGGCCTCGTCCAAAACGCTGCCCCAAGTCAATATCAACTTTGGAATACAGCGGGCTACCGATTTCGTAAATTGGCGCGGCGCTGGTGCCGCCATCGGTCTGAAACAAGCCCAAAGCCGCCATCACCAGCCACGCGCTCATCTGGCCCTGGTCCTCGTCGCCGAGGTAGGCGTTGCCCACGCCGTAGCCGTAGTAGCGCTCCAGAATCGAGCGGCTCCATTTCTGGGTAGACCAGGGCTTGCCCGCCCAGTTGAACAAAAAGGCAAAGTGCATGGATTGCTGGTTGCCCTGCACCACGGGGTAGTTCCAGTATTGGTCGTTCAGGCCATTGTAGCGCCACGGCTCACTCTCGCGGAAGCCCCATTCCAGCCGGTCGATAAAGGTCTGCCTACCCACTTGTTTGATCAACGCGGGCACATCCTGCGGCACGAAAAACGTGAGCTGCCAGGCGTTGCCCTCCACATATTCTTCGTTGGCGCCGCTGCGGAACGGGTCAAACGCTTTCGTCCAGGTGCCGTTGCTGAGCTTCGTGTGGCTGTAGCCGGCGCTGTCTATCGTGTTTTGCCACCAATAGCCGCGGTCGTTAAATTTCTGATAGATACCAGGTTGATCGAGCGACTTGGCCAATTGTCCTACCGTCCAATCGTCGAAGGAATACTCCAATGAGTTGGAAAAGCGGCCTTTGTCGGAGGGCACGTAGTGGTAATGCTCGTAGGCAACCAGGTCCCGGTTGCCGGCAAAGCCCGTGAACACCTTTTGGGCTGGGGTGGTCTGCATTTTCACCGCGGCCGCCAACACCTTGTTCGCGTCAAAGTCCCGAATGCCCATCTGGTAGGCGGCTACCATCTGCGGAATTTCGTGCTCGGCCACCATCACCGGAATGTAGTTCATGCCGGCCGGACCCTTTGCCAGCCAACCGTAGGCGTCATACATGGCCAGTTGCGAGCGTACCCAGCGGCTGCTCCACTCCGGCGTGACGAGATTCCAGACCTGGTTCAGATTCCAGAAAGTGTTCCAGAACGCATCGCAGCCCAATGCCACGTCGTCGGCGGGGTGGGGTAGGCGATGCACCTGGCCGTCGGTGCCGCGCCAGTCGCCGTTGGCGTCGCTCCAGGTGTTGCGGCTGCAAATGGAGCGATACAGGGCGTTGTAGAACCGCATCTTTTCCAGTCGATTGGTGGTGGTAATCTGCACGCGGTTGAACAGCTCGTTCCACGTATCGACTTGATGTTGGCGGACGGCCTCGAAGCGCCAGCCGAACGGCGCCGTTACTTCGGTTTGCAGGTTTTGGGCGGCATTGGCAATGCTCACCAGCGAAATGCCGGACCGCACCTGCACTACGGGATGCTGCCGGGCGTCGAACTCAGCAAACAAGCCGGCGTCCTTCAAGTCTTTGCCAATGAAGGTGGTGCCGTACTGAATTTGGTTGTTGAGCCAGCCGCCGAGCCGCTTGATCGGCTGATCGAACTCAACCACAAAATGCAGCGTGTAGTCCTGGGAGGCATCGTTGCTCCACACGCCGGGCGAAAACTGGTGAATGCTGCCTTCGAGGCGGGTTGCACTCACTTGCTTCACCTGTACCTCCTTCAACTGATACTCGTACTCCGACGGAATGTGAAAGTCGAGCAGCACGCGGGCGCTGTCGCGGTCCTGCGGAAACGTAAACCGCTCGAACCCGCAACGGGTGGTAGCTGTCACTTCCGCCTTAATGCCATAATCGGCCAACTGCACCGCGTAGTAGCCAATGGGCGCCTTTTCCGTTTTCTTCTCAATACGCGAGCGGTAGCCCGATTCAGGCCGCAGCTCATCGCCTATGTGGGTCTGGAGCTTGCCGTTGGTGGCAAATACGCCAAGTCCAGCTATCGTCCACTCGTGGATGTGGCTGAAGGTGCCCACGCTTTCATAGGTAGGCTGGTAGCCCGCTTGCCAACCGCTGTTCTGGTTGTCGGGGCTCATCTTCACCATGCTAAACGGCATCCAGGGGCCCGGCGCAATCATCCACCGGGAGTGGGCCGTGCCCATGCGGGTATCCACGTAGTCGGCCAGGGTTTGCTCTTGCTGGGGTGCCCGCTGCACCACGCCTTCCTGCACCACTTTCCCGTTTTCCAGAATCCTGTATTTGCTTTGGGTAGGAACGGTTACGGCGGGCATTGGCGCCTCAAACTCGTACGCGCCCTTTTCTACTGGCTCTCTGAAAATGGTTTGGCCGTCCAGCTGTACGCTTAGGGTAGGCGTGCCCGCCACGTGCTGCACATTTACCAGCAGCGGCTGCCGACGCTGCCCATCGGCGGCTAACTCGTACGGAGCAGGCGTTACAGAGCGCACAAAAAGCTGTTGGGGGCGTTGCACCGTCACGCCCGATGGACCAAGCAAACTCACTTGGTCAAAAAGAATCCATGAGCCTTCCGTAACGGTGATAGTGACTTGGTTGCCACCCGCTTGCAGGACGCCTTTATCCAGCGGAATTTCGATGACTTTAGGGGTAGCCTTCGCCAGATTGCCACTGATGGAAGCCGTGTCAACGGGGCTTTCGGTCATCTTGGGCCGGCGCTGTTGGCGCACGTCGTAGCCCGCGGCGCTTAGTTGGATTCGTTCTTCCTGCCCGTTGATGCTGACCTGTAGAAGAGGCAAAAACGTTTTAGCATAGTCTGCTAATCGAATGACGAGTTTGTAGCTACCCGTAGCGGTCAACTTCTTCAAGGTAAATAGCAGATTCACCTGGTTGGTGCGCCAGCCGGCGGTACTCCAGGTGCCGCCCCACGTGTCTACCGGCCCCGGCAGCACATACGGAAACGCCTGTTTTTCCTTGGAAGCACCAATGAAATAGCACTTGTCTTCATAGCCGAAATCCTGTCCCACGAACTTGCGGAAACCAGCCGGAGCTAAGGCAAATTCTGCCCCCGATTGATCGGCTTTGCCTACTTGCCAGAGTATGCGCTCCGGTTGTTGCGCGTGGGAAGGGGCCGCTACGCTCAAAAGCAGCAGTAGCCAAAAAAGTGTTTTCATCATGCCTATCGTGCCAAAAGAAGGGGCAGAAGATAGGCAGAAGTCAGAGGAAACAACGAAGATGCGGTTGATAATCACCCGGTTTCTCCGCGAGCGGGCACAGGGGCCGCACCGCGAACAAGCGCGTGCGGCCCCTAAGGCCCTACCTGGTTCGGGCCATAGTATGCGGCCACCACCGCGCCGTGCCCCATTTATATAGCTCGGCGCAGCCCCAGGCCGTGAGACTGCCCAGCGTGGCGCCGGCCACCACATCGGAAGGGTAGTGGGCGCCCAGGTAGATGCGGCTGTAACACACCACCACGGCCCAGGCCAGCGTGAGCCACTTGGCCAGGCGGTAGCGTGCAGGTAGCACCAGCCACAGAAAAATTACCAGCGCAAACGAGTTGGCTGCGTGCGACGACAAAAAGCCAAACTGCCCGCCGCAGCCGTTCACCAGGTTTAAGGTAGTCGATACCTGCGGGTCGTGGCAGGGACGCAGGCGGGCAAAGTAGGGCTTAAACAAGCGGCTGGAAATCACATCGGCCAGCGCCACGCTCAGGCCCAGCAGCGGCAGCAGCAGCAGGGCACGGCGCTGGTAAAGGTAGCCCAGCACCACCACCAGCACAAAGTACGCTGGAAACCACACGAAGCGTTCCGAAAAAAACACCATCCACTTATCCAGCGCGGGCGAGTGGTGCAGGTTGATGGCGATAATCAGCCACCGATCTAAGGCGCGCAGCTGTTCAAGCAAGGGAATCGGCATTTGGGGTAGAAGAAACCCAATCGACACCCTTACGCAGCCAGGCGAGGGTAGCAGCCTCCGGCGAGCCGGGCGCGGGCACGCGGTTGTAGTGCCACTCGGCGCGGGGTGGCATACTCATCAGAATGCTCTCGGTACGGCCACCGGTTTCCAGGCCGAAGCGCGTGCCCCGGTCAAAAGCCAGGTTGAACTCGGCGTAGCGGGCGCGGCGCACTAGTTGCCACTGCGTTTCGGCCGAGCCATAAGGTAGGGCCTGGTTATGGCGCATCAGCTCGGTGTAGGTAGGGCCGAACAGGTTGCCCACGTCCTGCACAAAGGCAAACAGCGCGTCGGCTGAGCCATCTTTGCCTACCGTGAGGCGGTCAAAGAAGATGCCGCCCACGCCGCGCGTTTCCTGGCGGTGGGGTAGGAAAAAGTAGTCGTCGGCCCACTGCTTGAAACGGGGGTAGGAGGCCACCGCGTGGCGCTGGCACACGGCCTGTATCTGCTCGTGAAACCAACGGGCCTGCGCCTCATCCACATAAATTGGGGTGAGGTCGAGGCCGCCGCCAAACCACGCCTGGCCATCGCCGGCCTCGAAGTAGCGCACGTTCATGTGGGCAATGGGCACGCGGGGGCTGCGCGGGTGCAGCACCACCGACACGCCCGTGGCGAAAAACGCCGGATTGGGCATGTGCAGCAGCTGGGCCGCCTGGGCGCTCATCTCGCCCGCTACCGCCGAAAACGCCACGCCGGCCTTCTCCAACACCGCGCCCTCGGTGAGCACGCGGGTGCGGCCGCCGCCACTCTGGTGGTGCTGCCAGGCATCGGTCAGGAACTCGCCGGTGCCGTCGGCCTGCTCCAACTGTTGGCACAGGCGGTCCTGGAAATCACGCATCCAGCTTTCCACGGTGGCGCGAAAAGTAGGGGTGGCAGGGGTAGGGGAAACGAGGGGAGAAGCAGACAAAAGCGCGGTGGATTGAGCCAAAAGAACGCGACGCGAAGAAACGTGCCGCTTGAGCCGGCAAAAATACGTACAAAACCTGCCCCGCAGGCACTTTTCGCCCAAAGCCGTACTTTCGCTTTTTCCTACCCTACCTGCATGACCACCCAGCCCGCCCCGTTTTCCGACCCTGCTTCCCCGTTCACCGTTCCCCGCCCGGATACCCAGATGCGCGCCTACCGCCTGATGCACACGGCCGCCGAGCTGGCGCGTCTTTACGAAGAAAACAAGGCCGTAACGGCCCGCTACGTGCACGCCACCGCCCGCGGCCACGAGGCCGTGCAACTGGCCGCCGCCTTCCACCTGCGCCCCACCGACTACGCCGCCCCCTACTACCGCGACGATGCCTTGCTGCTGGGCCTGGGCTTGCAGCCCTATGAGCTGATGCTGCAACTGCTGGCCAAGCGCGACGACCCCTTTTCGGGTGGGCGTACGTACTACGGGCACCCCTCGCTGCGCCGGGAGGGTTTCCCCGTTATTCCGCACCAAAGCTCGGCAACGGGTATGCAGGCCATTCCGGCCACCGGCATGGCGCACGGTATCAAGTATCTGGAAAGCCAGGGCCTGTTGAAAACCGCCGACCAGCGCCCCGTGGTGCTGTGCTCCATCGGCGACGGAGCCATGACCGAGGGGGAGGTGAGCGAGGCCCTGCAAATGGCTGTGCTGCACCAGCTACCCATTATTTTTCTGGTGCAGGACAACGATTGGGGTATTTCGGCTACCGGCCGTGAGATGCGCGCCATGAATGCCTACGAGTTTGCCGCTGGCTTTAAAGGCCTGCATCGTCTGAAGATTGACGGCGCTGATTTTGCCGTTTCCTACGCTGGGCTGGCCGCCGCTTTTGCCCACGCCCGCGACACCCGCGGGCCAGTGCTGGTGCACGCCACTTGTCCGCTGCTGGCCCACCACACCAGCGGCGTACGCCGCGAAAAATACCGCGGCGACAACCTCGCCCAGCACGAACCCCACGACCCACTCCCGCGCCTGCATCGCCAGCTGCTGGATATGGGCTTGGCCACCGAAGCCGAACTGGACGACCTGGCCGCCCAGGCCCGCACCACGGTAGACGACGACTACCAGCGCGCCCTGCAAGCCGCTGACCCCGACCCCGCTACCTTCGCCGACCACGAGTTTGCCCCGCCCGCCGTGACCGAGGAAGCCGGTGAGCGAAGCCCCGCCGGTGCCGAGAAAGTAACAATGGTAGACGCCGCCTTGCACGCGGTAGACGATATTTTGCGGGAGTTTCCAGAGGCGCTCTTCTACGGGCAGGACGTGGGCGGCGCCTTGGGTGGTGTGTTTCGGGAGGCGGCGCTGCTGGCCCAGAAGCACGGCGCGGCGCGGGTATTCAATACGCCCATTCAGGAGGCCTATATTGTGGGCAGCACGGCCGGCATGTCGGCCGTAGGGGCGAAGGCCATTGTTGAAATTCAGTTTGCTGACTATATCTGGCCGGGCCTGAACCAACTGGTAGAGGAGCTGTCGAAATCATGCTACCTGTCCAACGGTCAGTTTCCGGTGCAGAGCCTGATTCGGGTGCCGGTGGGTGCTTATGGTGGGGGCGGGCCCTACCACTCGGGCTCGGTGGAAAGCACGCTGCTCAACATTCGGGGCATTAAGGTGGTCTACCCCAGCAACGCCGCCGATATGAAGGGCCTGCTGCGCGCCGCCTTCCTCGACCCCAATCCGGTGGTGCTGCTGGAGCACAAGGGCTTGTACTGGAGCAAAGTGCCCGGCACCGAAGACGCCCGCACCCCCGAGCCGGCCGCCGGCTACGTGCTACCCCTGGGCCAGGCCGCCATTGCCCAACCCGCCGACCCTGAGCAGACGCGCCGAGGCGCTACCTGCGTGGTCATCACCTACGGGATGGGCGTGTACTGGGCCAAAGCCGCCAGCCAGCAGTTTCCCGGCCGCGTCGAAATCCTGGACCTGCGTACGCTCAACCCCCTCGACTACGAGGCGGTGGAACGGGCAGTGCGTCAGCACAGCAAAGTGCTGGTGCTCACCGAAGAACCCCTGCTCAACTCCTTCGCCGAAAGCCTCGCAGGCCGCATCCAGCGCACTTGCTTCCAGCACCTCGACGCGCCGGTGTTTACCCGGGGCGCTGCCAACCTTCCCGCTATTCCGCTGAATGTAGCGTTGGAGAACCAAATGCTTCCCAACACTGAAAAAGTAGCTAAAACGCTGGGCGAGTTGCTGGGGTGGTAGCAAGGAGTGAGTACAAAACGGCTGTCATCCTTCGTAAGCGCAGGATGACAGCCGTTTTGTACTCACTCACTCATTAGAACGGATAGCCAATACCCAGGTTAAACGCTGTTTGGCGGGCGCCGAAGCCGAAGTTGCGAATCACCCATCGGTTGCCGGGGTAAGTGGGGTCGTAGACTTTGGTGGCTATGTCGAGGCGCAGAATAAGGAAGGTGAAGTCGAAGCGCAGACCGAAACCCGAGCCCACGGCAAATTCCTTG
The DNA here is from genome assembly GCF_017589435.1 of Hymenobacter defluvii. Lineage (NCBI taxonomy): Bacteria > Pseudomonadati > Bacteroidota > Cytophagia > Cytophagales > Hymenobacteraceae > Hymenobacter > Hymenobacter defluvii. The sequence continues at coordinate 927,296 of NZ_JAGETX010000001.1, read as the reverse complement.
TAGAAGCGGTTGAACGCAAACTGAGCGTTTTTATAATCCGGATTTGTTTCAATGCGAGACTCGTCGGCATGCAATAGCCAGACGTTGCCAAAGTCTGTGAATACAGCACCATTAATAAAGCTATACAGCGGAAAACGGTATTCTACGTTGCCTTCTAACAACAACTCGCCGGGTTGTTCTTGTGCTAGGTTTTGCTTGCCGTTGATCAAAGTAGAGAAGGAGCCTGGGCCTAAGCGGCGCGGTGCCCAGGCCCGTACACTGGAACTGCCCCCGGCAAATACAAATTTATCATAGGGGATAATCAGACCAGTTTGTTGCTCATCAGAGCCGGGTGGGTAGTAGGTGGTAGGGGTAAGAGCCCGTGCCGCGCCCACATTGAAGCGGTAAACGAAATACGATTTTGAATCCAGCTTGATATAGCGACGATAATCCGCGCTGAAACGGGCGAAGTTGAATACGTTCAGATCCGGGAAAACTGCCTGATAGATCTTACGTGTGAGGCCGCCTACCTCCGCATACAATCGCAAGTAGCGGGCATCTCGGGTTTCATTAAAATCGTTGGAATTGTAGAGGGAAGTGAAGTTGATGCTGGGTACCAACTGCCGCGTAAAGCTCTGAATCAGCGGAAATCCTTGGTTTGATAGCTCTTGTAAATTTGCTAAGAACGCCGGATCAATTGAGTTAAAGGGCGTATTCACGATGCTCAAATCAGCAGGCGTAAATACGTATTGGTGAAACTCGGAGCGCTGCCAGATATAATCGTACGTAGCCTCGGCATTGGTGCGTGTGTACTGCGGCCGGCTAACGAAGGTATACGAAGCGTTGATGCGCGTACGTGGATTATATTGTACCAGGTAGCGCTGGGGCCGGAAGGGAATAATGAACTGCGGAATCACCAGGTTCACGTTGCCGCCAATTTGGGTCGTGAGTACCGCATCTGGGTTACCGCTGGTTTCATCGTCGGTACTGGCAATGTTATACTGCCCCTCGAAGCCCGAACGGATACCAAATTCCAACACCTCAGCTCCGCCAAACGGGTTACGCACGCGCAAGCGCACGTTGGCAAAGGGCCCTACCAAGCCGCTCACGTAAGTGCCGCCAAACTCAGTGGTTTCTTGAAATTTTTTGGCTGGTGAGGCATTCACAATGGCCGCCAGCTGGCCTTGTACCGAGTCGGCCAGTGTGTTCGACTGGCGGGGTAGGCGGCGGTAATTCACCGTGTTGAAACGGAACATATCCAGCGTACCCAACTGCCGCTGCGTGAGCAGCGTGTTGGCCAGGCTGTAGTGGTCACCGGGACGTACTTCCAGCTTATTATCCAAAATACGCGGGCGAATTTTGTGCTCGTAGGCTAAAAACTTCACCGAGTCGCGCACGATAGTGTCGCGCGCTACCCCGAAGCGGACAATGCCGGCATCGGAAATAAAGCTCACGCGCTCAATGGTATACAGGCGGTGCGATTGGCCGGGTGCTGGATCGGCAACGAAGGTGCGCAGGCGCACGGTGGTAGGGGCAAAGCTGGTATCGGCTTCCAGGGTGATGTACTGCTCCCGAAAGTCGTAGTAGCCTGCGTTTTTCAGCAACGTTTCAAGCCGGGTGCGCTCCTGCCCAATCACTTCCTCGTCGTACTGGTCGCCCACATGCAGCAGCGACTGGGGGCGGGAAGCCAGTACCCGCCGCTCCACGGCCGTGTCGGGGATGGTGTAATTGAGCTGGGTGTAGTGAAAGGGTAGGCCCTCGTGCACGTGGTAGGTTACGGTCACGCGGCGGTCCTCCACCGTGTCGGTGGCGTATACGCTGCTGCGGAAGAAACCCTTGGATTTCAGGAAGATATCGAGCTGCGTGACCGTTTGGCGCGTGAGGGCCGTATCGTAGAGTACCGGGGGCTCGCCAATGCGCATAATGGAGTTGCCCTTTTCTAGCTTCTGCTGAAAGCGGCGGTTGCGCCGCTCCCGCTTCTGCGTGAGCTTGGCTACCTCCACCGAGTCGGGTCGGGCCTCAGCAATGAGTTGGTTGTAGCGCTCCAGGTCCTCGTTGAGCTTACGCCGGACCTTTGTCGAATCATAAAAATTCGTCCCCAGCTGATAGATGAGTAGCTTTGGGATGGGAAAGCGGGAATTGGGCTGCTGCTGATAGAGCGTTTGCATGCGCTCGGCGTCGGCCTTGTCTACCCCCTTCAACTCAATCTCATTCAGCAGGTTCTGGCCGGGCGGCAGCAACTTGGTAGGTGCGCAGCCAACCAGGGCCAGCAGCAGCCAGCACACGGGCAATAGGCGCCGCCAGAGGTGGCTGGCCCCAAGCGTATTAACGAATAACGATGGTTTCAAAAGCAGTAGCGAAATATGTGCACGCCCTGCACCAAAAAAAATACCGGTTGCGGCACGGCGCTTTTCTGGTAGAAGGAGGCAAAAGCGTTCTGGAGCTGCTAAGTTCCACACTTCTGACCGAACGGTTGTTCGTGACGGCGGAGTTTGCGGCAAAAATTTCGCCATTCCCGCCTCAGGTACCCGTGGAGGTGGTATCGGCGGAGGAACTGACCCGCCTGGGTACGTTGGCTACCAACCAAACGGCGCTAGCCGTAGCCCGCCTACCCCAGGAGTCGCCTTTGCCCACAGTGCCCGGCTTGCTCTTGGCGCTCGACGAAGTGCGCGACCCTGGCAACCTGGGCACCCTCATCCGCCTAGCCGACTGGTACGGCCTGCCCGGCGTGGTATGCTCCGATACCTGCGCCGACCCTTGGAGCCCCAAAACCGTGGCCGCCACCATGGGCTCGTTCACCCGCGTGCCCGTGTGGCAGCGCGACTTGCCCCAGTGGCTCGCTTCCCTACCCCCCGAGATGCCCGTTTATGGCGCCGACCTGCACGGCGATAATGTGCACCACCTCCGGTTGCAGCCCCAAGGCGTGTTAGTGATGGGTAGCGAAAGCCACGGCCTCACGCCGGCTGTGGAGCAGTGCCTCACCAAGCGCCTGCACATCCCTGGGCGTGGCCAAGCCGAGAGCCTGAACGTGGCCATTTCGGCAGCCATCCTGCTGGACAATTTCTTCCGGGCGGGGTAGGGGCCTTTGCTCCGAAAAAAGAACGTTATGCTGAGCGTAGGCGTAGCCGGAGTCGAAGCATCTCTACCGTGAGTAATATTCAACGATTGAAATTACCATTACGGTAGAGATGCTTCGACTCCGCTGCGTTGCGCTCAGCATGACGTTCTTTGTAAAGCCAATGCTACTCCTTAATCAATCCCGAAAAACGAGACGCCGAAGCTCAGGCTCTGGGCTTGGGGACCACGGTTGTCCTTGAAGAGTTGGTTGAGGTGATACTTGGCAAACAGGTCTACCTTACGGAAGCCGATGCTGCCCTGTAGCCCGTACTGGAAATCCTCCAGATTGTAGCTGCCGCGGTCCTTGTCTTTCCGCGTGTCACCATCCTGGTCGTACTTTAGCTTGGTGTGCGTGCCCAGGCGGTAGCCCACGAAGCCACCGGCTGCCAGCCGGAACGTTTTGTGGTACTCTTTGTCGCGCAGATTTGCTTGCAGCATCACGGGCAGGTTGACGCTAGACATGGCCAACTTGCTTTTTTCCAGGTTGTAGCCTACCCGCTCTACCGTTGTGTAGTTGGGTTGGCCGCTTATCAAGCTCGTGTTCGATACAAATCGGGTATCATTATCGAGCATGAAGTTGTTGAAGGAAAACTCGGGGCCCAGCAGCAGGTACATGGGCGAGCCTTTGCTGCCCAGGCGCTGGGCGTAGCGCCAGTACAGGCTCACGTAGCGCGAACCAAAAGGCCGCAGATCAATGGGCTGCCCGCTGCTGTAGTTGCTTTTATTGACCAGCGCATTCAAGCCCAAATCCATCCCGAAGGCACTCTGGCTGCTGCGGTTGGCCTCGCGCTGCCGCCGCGCCAGGCGCAACGAGTCGCGGTCTACTTCCTTCTTGCCGTCGTTGTCGATGTGGATGGACACGTGGCCGTTGCCGTGCTCGTCCTTGTTTTCTTCTACTCTGATGTTGCCCACGCGGCCCAGCGTCACGTCTACTCGCTCGGCGGTGGGTTTCTGGGGCTTGCCTTGCGCATCCTCGTTGCGCACCGTGATGCGGATTTGCTCGGGCACGCCGGCGCCAGGGTGGTCTTTAGCAGGGTAGAACTCCGTCGTCACTTCACCCGATGAAGAGTTTTTGCCGGCTGCCTCGGCCTGGCTGATATAGCCGTTCAGCACCGTCATCAGCGAGTCGAGCTTGTAGTTCTGCAACTGGCGCAGCTGGGCTTTGTTTTTCACATAAAGCGTCATCACGGCTTGGTTGGGGAGCCGTACAATGATGGTATCGTCGTTGAGAACGGGGGTAGGGCGGAGCGAACGAGCGGAGAAAAGGTCGGTAGCACGGGCCGAGCAAGGCGCGGCCAGGGCCAGCAGCGCGGCGGCAGCTAGCAGGGAAGTAACGCGTTTCATGGCGTAGGAGCGTTAGAGTTGAATCGTTTTGTTGAGCTGATGGCCGGCCACGCGGGCCTGCACCGTCAGGGTTTCGGGTAGGCCTACTTGCTGTAGGTCTACCGGGTCTCCAACTACGGCATTGCGGGCCTGGCGCAGCACGGCACCCAGGCGGGTACGCTGCTGCGGAGCCGAAACCGGGGTTTGGGCCGCGGCCAGCACCGGCGCTGCCACTTCACGCACCACTTCCACCTCAATGGGGCGGGTAGGCACTTGCGTGGTGGTCAGCGTGGCCGGCACGGCCGCCACGGCTACTTCCGGAGCTGCCACTTCCAGGCGCTCCGGACGCGCCTTGGGGGTAGCAAGCGTTGCCACGGCAGCCGGCGCCGGGCGAGCAGAAGTAGTAGTGGCCGCAACCATGCGGGAAGCCGCCGCGGAGTGGCTGGCAGACAGCACCGATTGCGCTGCCGAAGCACTGGGGGCGGTAGCAACCGGGGCTTCTGAAGAGGTAGATGCGAGGTCCTGGGGAGCAGTTGCCTGGGTAGGCAAATCTTTTTTCGGAGCGGAAACGGCGGGTGCCGTGGTAGCCAGCTGGTCCGCTGTATCGGTGGTGCCGGGAGCTTGCAGCAGCCAGCCCAAGCCCACTGCCAGTAGCAGGGCTATTACCGCCGCGGCAGAATATAACCACATAGTAGGCCGCTTCTTAGCGGGCTGTAGCTCTTCTTCCAGTTGAGCCCATAAGTGGTCGGGCGGGGTAGGGGCGTGGCCCTGGAGCCGGTCCCGAAACAGTTGATCAATATCTTCCGGTAGCATAGTATTCTTTTGGTGGGGTGGTAGAAATGGCCGTGGCGTTGGCCACGGTCAGGCGGCGCTGCAACATGGCCCGCGCCTTACTCAGCTGCGATTTGCTGGTGCCTTCCGAAATGCCCAGCAGCTCGGCAATTTCGGGGTGGGAATAGCCCTCCAGCGCGTACAGGTTGAACACCGTACGGTAGCCGGCGGGCAGCTCAGCCAGCAGGGCCAGCATGTCGTCGGCCTGAAGCTGGGTGTCGGCGGTGGCGGGCGTCACGGCGGCGGTGCTGGGCACGTCGTCGATGGCCAGGTGCAGGGGCTCCTTGCGGCGCAACTGGCCCAGGGCCTCATTCACCATAATCCGCCGGATCCAGCCCTCAAACGAGCCTTCGTGCCGGTACTGGTCTAACGCCCGAAACACCTTCACAAAGCCGCCAATCATCACTTCTTCGGCATCCTCGCGGTGCCGCAGGTAGCGCAGGCACACGGAGAGCATCAGCCCCGCAAACCGCTCGTAGAGCAGTTTTTGGGCGCGGCTGTTGCCCTGGCGGCAAGCGGCAATGAGGTCGGCGTCAGTCACGGGTGTTGGGGTAGAGGTCTAGGGCGATAGCAAGCGTGTTTGGGAAGGTAGATGGGCGATGGGGAGTAACGGTTGCCTGACGGCAAAGAAAATTTTAGAGTATTTGCCAAAAGCAAAAAGATCATGGATATCATTAGGCTGTCGAAGCAGGGTAGGCATGCTGCCGTTGGCGGCTACTTTTCAACCTGCACGACATCGTACGTCGCGCACAAGTATCTTATTCACAATGCTATGAAAGAACCCAAGGAAATTGTTCAGGTAGGCGCGCTGGAGCTGCGCTTTCTGCTGGATGGCGATGACACCGACCAGCGCCTGGTGGTGTTTGAGTTTTCGGTGCCACCCGGAGCAAAAGTGCCCGCCCCGCACTACCACCAAGACGTAGACGAAATGGTGTACGGCCTAGCCGGGAGCATGACCACTACGGTAGCCGGCCAGAGCCGCACGCTGGGACCAGGCGACTCGTGCTTCATTCCGCGCGGCGTAGTGCATCACCATGCCAACGTAGGCTCCGAAACGGCTACCCTACTCACCGTACTAACCCCGGCCCTTATCGGCCCGGCGTATTTCCGGGAGCTAGGCGCGCTGCTGCAAGCGGGCAGCCCACCCGACCCAGCGCGGGTGCAGGAAATTATGGCCAAGTACGGACTGGTGGTGGCGTAATAGCGTGTGCATTATTGCTTTAGATGTGATATCAAAAAGAAGACGCTACCTACCCCAGCACTGTGCTGGGGTAGGTAGCGTCTTCTTTACGGAGGTGGCAAAAAGAAACCTTAGGTCGGGAAGCGCTGGATTTATACGCGTGCTACCCCAAATGCTACGTTTGTCTCTGTCATGCAAGCTTAGTAATTGCCTATCGACAGCATCACCAGCGTGCAGGCTTCTTCGGTCCGGATGCCCTTGGCCTGAGCCATCTTTTCCAGTTCCTCGTTCTCGGTGCCGGGGTTGAAGATGATGCGTTTGGGCTTGAGGTCCAGAATGTAGTCGTACCAACTGGGCTGGTTATGGGGCCCTACGTAGAGCGTCACGGTGTCCACAGCATCTTCGGCGGGGCGGTCGGTGTGAATATCGAGTCCGGCCACCTGGCCCTTGCGGATGCCTACGGGCACTACCTCATGGCCATGGTTCTTAAGCATGTTCACGGCCCGAAACGAATAACGGGCGGGGTTATCACTGGCCCCGATAACAACGGTCTTTTTCATAAATAGAGTCTTGGGGTCTTAGAAACTTAGATTTTTACTTGAAGGTCATTAGGCTGAACGTTCAAGGAATACGGGTAAATAAAGGTGTTGTTAAACAAATAGGAGAAAACCTCCGACTCGGGTTCACGCAGGTTGATTCGGTGATAGTGGCTAGGCGGTAAGCAAATTCATAGCAATACCGCTTAGCAGCAAACCCTTACCAAGGCAAGACGCCAGTGGAAGAGGATGCCGTGCCGGTGGGGCCATCGGCTGCCAGCAGGGCCAGCCGGATGGCCTCTGCCGCGCCCTGCGCGGGCGTGTCAGTTCCCTCAAAGCCATTCAAGTCGGTGGCCGTATAGCCGGGAGCGGCCGAATTCACCTTGATGGCCGTGGCCCGTAGTTCGTAGGCTAACTGCACGGTGAGCATATTCAGCGCAGCCTTTGAGGCCGAGTACCCTAGCAGGGCCCAATCGTGCTGCCCCACGATGGTGAGCGAGCCCAGCGGGCTTGACACGTTGACGATGCGCCCCGCCGCGGCCTGCTTCACCAGCGGCAAAAACATTTGAGTGACGGCCAGTGTACCCAAAAAATTGGTTTGTAGCACTTGCGCTACGCTGCGCACATCGGCGGTGCCCGGTGAGCCGTCGCCGGGCACATTGATGCCCGCGTTGTTCACCAGGATGTCGAGGTGGCCTGTCTCGCGTTGTAGGCGCGCCGCAGCCGCGTCGAGCGTTGCTTGGTTGGCTAGGTCTACTTCGAGGAAGCGAACATCGCCTTCGGCAGCCAGTGCCGCTGCGGCTTGCTCACCTTTGGTGGCCTCGCGGGCTCCTAGGTACACCTGGCAGCCTGCCTGCAATAGTCCCCGCACTATTTCGAAGCCAATGCCTTTGTTGCCGCCCGTCACCAGCGCAATTTTCTTGTTTTCCATGTCAGTTGTGAGTTTAGCCTCCTACTTAATAAGGAGGCGAGTAAGTACCCCACAAAGGTCCGGGCAGTAGCTTAGGGGCAAACTTCGCCAGTCAACCCATCTGTTGTAGATTTCAAACATGGCAGCGCAATTTCAAAGGCGCCACACAAGCTGACGCCCGATAACTACACCCCAAATACGGCCAAGCGCCGGAAATCTCCTGGCGTTTGGCTGGCCTGACGCTTGAAAAAGGTGCAAAAATGCGCTACGTCGGTAAAGCCCAGGCTGTCGGCAATTTCTGAAATACTCCAGGCGGTTTGCTTTAGCAAGAGTTTGGCTTCCTGCATTAAGCGGCGGCTGATGAGGGCAGTGGTCGTGTGGCCCGTCATCTCCTTCAGCACGCGGTTGAGGTGGTTGACGTGCACGGCCAATTGATCGGCATAGTCCGTGGCGGTGCGTAGGCGGAGCGGTGGCTGCGGGCTTTGGCGCGGAAACTGCCCTTCCAGTAGCTCCGTGAATTGGGTGGCTACCCGTTCGGCGGCGCTGTGGGTAGCCAGCGGGGCGGGGGCCGGCTGTAGCTTCTGCACCAAGTGAATCAGCTCCCAGAGATAGGTGCGCAACAGGTCGTGCTTGTAGGCGTAGCCAGACGTGAGTTCGCGGGCCATCTTCTCGAATATAGCTTCAAGCACTGCGCAATCGGCCTCGGCCACATCCCACACGGGGTAGGCCCCAGGCTGAAAAATGGGTAGCTCTGCCAGTACCACCCCGGTGCGGGCAGGTAGCAGAAAGGCGTCATCGAAGAGGCAGCTATAGCCCGTAAAATCCTCGGTGAGCGGCAACCACCGATAGGGTACGCGCGGCGTCACCAGAAACAAAGTGTTATTGCCGACGTGCGGAGCCTGATCGGCACACTCTACTTGGCTACGCCCCCGGCAGAGCGTGATTTTGTAGTAGGACCGCCGGTTAAACGTCATCGGGGGTGCTCCGCGAAGGTCTGCCAACGGGAATACGTTGAAATGCCCTACCCCCTGTTCCATATCGGGTGGCGGCAAGACGCCTACCGCGGACTCCAAACTTGGAGCACACGCAGCGTAAAAAGCAGGTAGGGAATTCGGTTTCATACAGGTAATTATACGTAGTAAGCGTGGCAGTAGGCAGCAGCGACGACACGTTGCCACAAGAAACAGGAAACTACTTTCATGGGGTTGATTCCTGCTATAAAGGCTGACTTGGTCGTTTTCGCTTAGGTAGAAGTCAGCGGTTTATCCTAATCTGTTCATTAACATCTACAAAGCAAAAAGGTGTTGTCGGTTAAACAACACCTTATTCCAACAGCCAAACCAGCCAGGTATTTGCTCCAATTAAAGCGCTAAGCTCCCACTAACTGCCTCTGCGCACCGCTCGCCGTCCATGGCGGCCGATACGATGCCGCCGGCGTAGCCTGCACCCTCGCCGCACGGAAACAAGCCGCGCACCACCGGGTGCTGCAACGTGTCCCGGTCGCGGGGAATGCGCACCGGTGACGACGTGCGGCTCTCTACCCCCACAATCTGCGCGGCGTTGGTGGCATAGCCCGGAATCTTGCGCCCAAAGTTTTCGAAGCCCTGCCGCAGCCTGCCCGCCAGGTTTTTGCCCAGCACCTTGTCCATGGGCACCGATACCAGGCCGGGTTGGTAGGATGTGTCTAGTAGCTCCGCCGACACCTTGCTTTTTAAGAAGTCGCCCAGGCGCTGGGCGGGGGCTACCTGGGTATTGCCGGCCAGCTGGCAGGCGCGTTGCTCTATTTGTTGTTGCAAGCGCAGGCCAGCCAACGCACCGTGCTGGCGCACGTCCATATCCTCCAGCTCCACGGCCGTCACGATGCCGGAATTGGCATACTGGGAGTCGCGGCGGCTGGGGCTCATGCCGTTGACTACCACCTCGCCGGGGGCAGTGGCGGCGGGCACAATAAAGCCGCCGGGGCACATGCAGAACGAAAATACGCCCCGCTGCCCGCCCTGGCCCTGGGTCTGGTGCACCAAGGCGTAGGAAGCGGCCGGCAGTAGGCCACGGTCGGGGAGGCGGTACTGGGCGCGGTCGATGAGCTGCTGCTGGTGCTCCACGCGCACGCCCAGGGCAAAGGGCTTGGCCTCGACGAGCACACCGCGGCGGTGCAGCAGTTCGTAAATGTCGCGGGCCGAGTGGCCGGTGGCCAGAATCACGGCATCGGCCAGCAACTCCTCGCCCTGGGCCGTGACCACGCCACGCAGATGGTTGCCGGTCAGCACCAAATCGTCTACCCGCGTATCAAACCGCACCTCGCCGCCAGCCTGCCGCACCGAGTCGCGCAGGGCGGCTACCACGGCCGGCAGCTTGTTGGTGCCGATGTGGGGGTGGGCATCGACCAGAATATCGGGGGTAGCGCCGTGCTGCACCAACAGGCGCAGGATGCGCTGCACGTCGCCGCGCTTGGTGGAGCGGGTGTAGAGCTTGCCGTCGGAGTAGGTGCCCGCGCCGCCTTCGCCAAAGCAGTAGTTGGAATCGGGGTTAACGAGCTGTTGCTTGTTGAGGGCCGCCAGGTCGCGGCGGCGGGTGCGCACGTCTTTGCCGCGCTCCACTACAATGGGCCTGATGCCCAGCTCAATAGCCCGTAAGGCCGCGAACAACCCAGCCGGACCAGCACCCACAATCAGCACCGTGCGGCGGGCGCGACTTACATCCGGAAACTGAAACCAGGGTCCGAACAACTCGGCTGGCGGTGTCGTGCGGTAGATGTCGGCGCGCAGGCGCACCAGCGGCTGCCGGCCGCGGGCGTCGATGCTGCGCTTGCGCAGGTGCACAAAATCGGCTTGGCCGGGGCGCAAGCCAGCCGCGGCTAGCAGGGCTTCGTAGCGGGTCAGCTCGTCGTAGGCTTGCTCGGGCGCAAGCAGCAGCTCGACTTCCTGGGGGGAAGGGGTATGCATGGGTGAAAGGGAGTTAACCTTTAAACCGAAGTAGGAAAAGGATTGCAAAGATACGGCAGGAGTGGCAGCTTGTCATTTCGAACGCAGTGAGAAATCTGAAGTATTCCTGCTGATCGGATTGTAGGCACACGCAAGATTTTTCCTGTCTACCTGATGGGTAGAGTAGTCTGATGTGTTCCAGATTTCTCACTGCGTTCGAAATGACAAGCTGCTACCCTACCGCCTCCACGGGCGTGTCCAGAATACGGACGGGGCGCTTGTTTTCATCAATGGCCACGAACGTGAATACGCCCGAAACGGCCTTTTCGCGCTCCTCGGAGTACATCTGCTCCACAAACAGGTCCACGCGTACTTTCAGGCTGGTGTTGCCCACGTGCTCCACGCGGCCAATCAACTCCACCAGCGTGCCGCCGGGAATGGGATGGGTGAAATCAACCCGCTCGGACGAGACGGTTACCATTTTCAGGCGCGAAAAGCGGGTGGCTGCGATGAACGCTACCTCGTCCATCATGTGCAGGGTAGCCCCGCCGAACAGCGTGTCGTAGTGGTTAGTAGTGTTGGGGAATACGGCTTTGAAGATGCGCGTCTCGGCGCGGGTAATTTTTTCTTCGAGGGTCATCACAACGGAGTGAAAGGGTGAAACGCCCTTCGACAGCTTTCCGCAGGAAGCCAAACCACAACCAAGCCGATAGGGGGGTAGGGAGATACGCGCACGATTTCTGGCCGGCGGCGCGGGGCGCTCCGGGGCGGGTCGTATGCTTCCTCAATACCCGACAACGGCCCCAGGCGCGGGGGCTACGCATTGTCAGTCAGCGGCAGGCAGATTTTCTGACTTATACCTCCTAATCGCCCAACTCTTCTCGCCCGGCCGTGGGGCCAGGCAATGGGTAGCAAGCGGGGACCCTGCGGTGGTACTTACAGTAGCGCGTCTGTTCGGGAGTTGCACCCGATTCCCTTTTCAGGCCACTCCCAGGGGCGGCCACCTTCCGTTGTCTGATGGAAAACAGGCAAAGAACAACTGTCGGCAAAGGTAGGCGCTGGCGCGGGAATAGCAGCAGACGCCCGCGTCGTACCAAAAGCAACCTGCTATTGAACGCGGTATGTAGTCACAAAAACTGCATTATATGCCGGCAACATCGTTGTGCAAGCGCGGTCCTCGCTCGCTTTGGCCTTACGAATAGTAACATATAAGGTAGTGCCTTTGGCCAGTGTGGTGGGCAGATTCAGGCCGTAGTAGCTGCCACTAGCGGAAGCAGCGCTAAGTGACGAGCCGAACATTTTCCCTACTTCTTCATTTTTCTGAGTATTGGAAAAGTGTAGCAAGGGCAAGCGGCAGTCACCGCCGATACCTTGGGCTATTACCTCGTATTCCTTCGGTGCAGCATCGTCTTTCTGGCAGCCAAACGCTACGAGTAGAATGCTCAGCAATAGCAAATAACGTATCATGGCAGCAGGGTTTATCAATATAGAATACTAACTAGTGGGGGCTTTCGGAGAAAACTACACCACAGATACTAGAGAACTGATAAGGCAAGAATGGTTGCAGGCGTAGCATCTGAATTGGTGTGATAAGCCATTTCAACGTCTCCCAAAAACAAAGCCTCCGACGACTATTTGCATGACAACAACTCCTGCCCGCACGATGGCCTCGCGGGTGAAATCCATCTTCAGCGGCTCCATCGGCAACCTAGTGGAGTGGTACGATTGGTACATCTACTCGGCGTTTGCGCTGTATTTCGCGCCGGCGTTTTTCCCCAAAGGCAACCAAACGGCGCAGCTGCTGAACTCGGCGGCCATCTTTGCGGTGGGCTTTCTGATGCGGCCGTTGGGTGGCTGGCTGCTGGGCCTCTACGCCGACCGTCGGGGTAGGAAAGCAGCCCTGTTGCTATCGGTGCTGCTGATGTGCGCCGGCTCCCTACTCATTGCCCTCACACCCGGCTACGCCACCATTGGGGTGTTTGCGCCAGTGCTGCTAGTGGTGGCGCGGCTACTACAAGGCCTGAGTGTGGGCGGCGAATACGGCACCTCGGCCACCTACCTCAGCGAGATGGCCGATCAGAAGAACAGAGGGTTCTTTTCCAGCTTTCAGTACGTGACCCTGATTGCCGGTCAACTGGTGGCGCTACTGGTGCAATTGGGTTTGCAGGCCGTGCTCACGACTGAGCAGTTGCATGCGTGGGGCTGGCGTGTGCCCTTCGTTATTGGGGCCGGGGCAGCGGTAGTCGCCTTGTTTCTGCGCCGGCACATGGAGGAAACCGACGCCTTTGTGAAGAATGACCAGCCTGCGGGAGCAGCGCTAAAGAAAGAAGAAAGCAAGCTGCGCGTGCTGATGCGTTACCCTCGCGAGGTGCTCACGGTAGTGGGCCTCACACTGGGCGGCACCATTGTGTTCTACACATTCACCACGTACACGCAGAAATTTCTGGTGAACACGGCGGGGTTCACTAAGGACCAAGCTACGCTAGTGTCGTTTGGGGCGCTAGCCGTGGCCATGGTGCTGCAACCCGTGGTAGGGGCGCTATCGGATAGGGTAGGACGGCGGCCGGTGCTGCTGGCCTTTGGGGTAGGCGCCACGCTGGGCACTGTGCCACTGATGACAGCCTTGGGCCACGCTACCACCACCTGGGGCGCATTCGGCCTGCTGGTCATCGCCATGCTGATTATGAGCGGCTACACGGCCATCAACGCCGTGGTGAAAGCCGAGTTGTTTCCGACCGAAATCCGGGCCTTGGGGGTAGGACTGCCGTATGCCCTCACGGTTGCTATCTTCGGAGGCACGGCCGAGTACGTGGCGCTGCTGGCCAAGGGCTACAACGTGGAAGCGTGGTTTTACTGGTACGTAACGGCTTGCGCCAGTATTTCTCTTATCACCTACCTACGCATGGCTGATACCCGGCATACGTCGCGCATGAACCAAGCATAAAGGCCGGCTACTGCGCATGCCGGGCGTTCCATTCGGCGGCGAGAGCCGGAAGGCGGTCCGAGTCATCTGTCAGCCAACCCATAGCCGATTTCGTATCAGAAAAATACTGCGCGTCGAAGCGGATGGCGGGCTGCACCAGGCTATGCAGCGCATTAATGGCCAACTGGTTATGCGTCTGCCCACTATCCAGCACCAATACTAGTCGCTCCAAGGGTAGGACCACCAAGCCAGGCATCCAGTGTGTGCCCAACCATACCTCATCTTCTAACGATAAGTCGGGCACACTATTCATATCAAGTAGCAACCGCCGCACGGCCAATTGCTGTAGCAGCATGAGCAGTTGCCCAGCGCTGCGACGCAGTTGCCGTACGTTGCGTCCGCTTATCCATTCGACTCGTAATACAGTTACTACCTCGTCATATTGCAAATAAAAATCAGATATAGTGCGTATAATCACGTTTTGTATAAGCAAAAGTACAGTTACAAAGATATAGAGTATAGTAGGTTGCATCAATATGATACTGACTTTTTTATTTTGGGAAAAAGGGCTAATGCACTAGCAATAAACAAGAAACCCTGGCCACTATAGCAGCCAGGGTTCTAATAGAAGCTTGCCCTATTATGGGAGGAAACTACTTATGCGCCCGCTTAGGGCGCTTGGCGCGCTCGTATTGCACAGGCCAGGCCAGTTCCACGTCTAAATCAGAGGCGGCATGTAGGGGGAAGTACGGGTCGCGGAGGAATTCGCGGGCCAGCAACACCAAATCGGCCTGGCCTTTCTGAAGGATGTCCTCGGCTTGCTGGGCGGTGGTAATGATGCCCACAGCACCCGTAAGCATCCCGGTTTGCTGTTTCACGGCCTCGGCAAACTCCACCTGGTAGCCCGGGCCAGTCGGGATTTTGGCATCGGGCACGTTGCCGCCGGTAGAGGCATCCAGCAGGTCAACGCCGTTTGCCTGGAGTACGCGGGCCAGCTGCACCGAATCGTCCTTGGTCCAGCCACCCTCGGTCCAGTCGGTAGCCGACACGCGCACGATAACGGGGTAGTCGTCGGGTACCTCGGCGCGAATGGCGGCTACCACTTCCAGTAGCAGACGGCTGCGGTTCTCGAAGGAGCCGCCGTACTGGTCGGTACGCTCGTTGCTGAGCGGCGACAGAAACTCGTGGAGCAGGTAGCCGTGGGCGGCGTGCACCTCAATCAGCTGAAAACCAGCCGCGAGGCTGCGGCGGGCAGCGGCCCGGAAATCAGCGACAATCTGCTGGATTTCCTCCTCGGTGAGGGCGTGCGGGGTGGCTTTGTCGGGGGCGAAGGGTAGGGCGCTGGGCGCTACCACCTCCCAACCGTTGGGCTGCGTGGCCGCAATGGCTTTGCCGCCGTCCCACGGGGGCGTGGTGCTGGCCTTGCGGCCGGCGTGGGCCAGTTGCACGCCAATGGCGGTGCCCTGCTGGCGCACAAAGTCGTTGATGCGCTTCAGGAAGGGCACGTGCTCGTCTTTCCAGATACCCAGGTCCTGAGGCGTGATACGGCCCTCGGGCGCCACGGCGGCGGCCTCCGAGATAATGAGGCCTACCCCGCCCACGGCGCGGCTGCCCAGGTGCACCAGGTGCCAATCGTTGGCGAAGCCGTCTTCCGAGGAATACTGGCACATCGGCGATACCACAATGCGGTTTTTAAGTTCAAGTCCGCGCAGATGCAGCGGGGAAAAAAGAAGCGTAGACATAGGTAGGAAAAGCGTTAACGGAAACTCTCGCCCCGGCAGCGGCCAAGCCACAACTGCCGGGGTAGAGAAAACAGCACGCCCTCCAATAAGTTACGACGCCTCTTCCGCGGGGGCAGAAGAGGCGTCGTGTTATAAGCGAAGAAAGAGGCGGTTACTTCTTCACTACCCGAATGCTGATGCGGCGGTTGAGGGCGCGGCCCTCTACGGTTTCGTTGCTGGTGAGCGAGTGCTTGGCACCATAGCCCTTGGCTTGCAGCCGGGCCACAGGAATACCCATATCGGCCAGGGCGAACATGGCGGCGCGGGCACGCTCCTCACTTAAGTGCAGATTTTGCAGGTCGTTGCCGAGGCTGTCGGTGTAGCCACCTATCTTCACCACGGCGTTCGGGAACGACTTCAGAATGCCGGCCACGTTCACCAGTTGCTGGTGCGACTCCGTCGTGAGCACGGCTTTGGCCGGCTCAAAATACACCCGGTCGAAGTTGATCCAGCCTTTTGTGCGGTTCACCGGATCCACCTGAATACTGGGTTCGGACAGGAAAGTATACAGGCGGTTTTCGGTGGAGCGGGCGCCTACCTTCTGGGTGGTGCCATTCGTCAGCTGTAGGATAACCGGCTGGCCTGTGTCATAGATGTAGCTGTCGCTCTCGCTGTCGTAGTGGCCGGTAGCGGCAGGGTCGGTAGCCGTAGCCGACGCCGTATTTTCATTGGCTGCATATGTAGTGGCAGAAGGAGTAGGGGCAGTGCCCGCATAGGCCGCAGTACCCGGCACAGCCGACAGGCGCTCGTGTCCGAAATAGTACCCTAGGCTAACGGCTAGCAGCAACAGCAGGCCCCACTGCCAGCGCAGCGAGGTAGCCGCACGCCCACTATCAACGGGCTCAGGAGTAGGGGAGGTGCCCCAGCTACCCACGCCGGCTCGCACCAGCTCGGCCGCTGGCCGGGGTGCCAGCTCAGGCGTGCCGGCGCTAACGGGATGCCACGCGGCCGTCCCCATAGCCCCCAGTTCCTCGGGCTGATTTTGCAGGTAGGCGCTGAGCTGCTGTACGCTCAGCTCCTGCTCGGCGGCGTAGCGCCCCAGCGCTGCCAGCGTAGCCGCCGCTACAGTGCCCAGCAGCGTGCGGGCCGCCGTGGGCTCCACGTAGGCCGATACTGACAACCGATTGAGGGTGAGAGCGTAGGCATCGCCCAGTAGGCCCTGCATCAGGTCGAGGCCGCGGCGCTGCCAGTTGGTGGTGTGTAGGTCGGCCAGGTGGTGCAACACGTCGGCCCGGTAGGCTTCCTGTGCCAGCGTGGCCAGCACCTCAGTGCCGCCCGGCCGCTCGGTGCGCGCTATCAGGTGCTGCACCACCAGAGTAGACGCTTGATTGACGACCTGTTCAACGCCCGCTTCGTTCTCCCGAACTGTGGCGCTAATCTGGCTGATCTGCTGCGCGGTGAAGCAGCTTTTCACCGTTTGAAGTAAACTTTTTCCCATGGCTGTAAGACGAAGAACGTGCGGATGGATGCACCGAAGATAGAGATTTTCATGTGTTTTTTAGAATAAAAAAGATGGATAAAATACTATTATTCAATTAGATAACTTGTACTAAAATCCTTTGGATTGCACTGCGATTTGCAACTGTCCAATATCGGGGTGCATAAAAGAATATCGGAGGTGATGTTTCCCGGAAAAGTGCTTTTATTCAATAAGCTGAACTTTAGTAGTATGGTATCGAAATAAAGCAAAACGCACAAAGACAGCAAAACAGTGGTTTTGCTGTCTTTGTGCGTTCAATCAAAGCAGAAGCGATGAGGATGCGGGCAGTTACCGTGCCCCCAAAATCTGCTCAATGCGTTGCAGCTCGTCGTCCTGGAAACCAGTGTTGCGCAGGCACTGCAAAGAATCGAGGAGTTGGGCGGAGCGGCTGGCGCCAATGAGCACCGACGTCACGCGCGGGTCCTTCAATAGCCACGACAGCGCCAGCTGGGCCAGGCTCTGGCCGCGCTCTTGAGCCAACTCGTTGAGCTGCCGGATTTGCTCCAGGCGCTCGGGCGTCAGCTGCTCGGGCGTGAGGTGGCGCCCCTCGCGGCCGGCCCGCGAGTCGGCCGGGATGCCGTGCAGGTACTTATCCGTGAGCATGCCCTGGGCCAGCGGCGAAAAGGGAATGCAGCCCACGCCTTTTTCTTCCAACAAATCGAGCAGGCCACCTTCCACCCAGCGCTCAAACAACGAGTATTTGGGCTGATGAATCAGGCAGGGCGTGCCCAACTCGCGCAGAATACGGATAGCCTCGGCGGCTTCCTGGGGCTGGTAGTTGCTGATGCCCACGTACAGGGCTTTGCCCTGGCGTACCACATGGTCGAGGGCGCCCATGGTTTCTTCCAGGGGCGTTTCGGGGTCGGGGCGGTGCGAGTAGAAAATATCCACGTACTCCAGCCCCATGCGTTTTAGGCTTTGGTCGAGACTGGCAATGAGGTACTTGCGGGAACCCCATTCGCCGTAGGGGCCGGGCCACATATCGTAGCCGGCCTTGGTGGAGATAATCAGCTCGTCGCGGTAGGGTAGGAAATCCTCTTTCAGAATACGGCCAAAGTTGGTTTCGGCCGTGCCGTAGGGCGGGCCGTAGTTGTTGGCCAGGTCGAAGTGCGTGATGCCGTGGTCGAAGGCCGTGCGCAGCGTTTCGCGAAACGTGGCGGGCACGTCCACGTCGCCGAAGTTGTGCCACAGACCCAGCGATATAGCGGGTAGTTTCAGGCCGCTACGCCCGCAGCGGCGGTACTCCATTTGGTGGTAGCGGTCGGGGTTGGGGTGGTAAGGGGTAGTCATGAGGGTAGGGATGAAAAGAAGGTCAGCGGCCGCAAATAACGAAAAGCTACTTATCTAGTGGTCTACTCATACGAGCGAAAGCAAATGGCGGGAAACAAAGCCCGACTGTTTTAGCTTATAGCCGCAGTACTCATCTCAACCAACTTTCCCATGAAACGCATTTCCTTCTGGGTAGGCGCCTGCGCCGTCCTGTTGCTGGCGGCCCCTACCCACAGCCACGCCCAAACGACCACGCCAGCCACCAAAACCAAAGCGCCGGAAGACAAGTCGAAGCGACCCAGTCCACCCGCTACTGCCTCGGCCACCGTGGGCGGCACCAAGGTCATGATTGACTACAGCCAGCCATCCGTGAAAGGCCGGGAAATATTTGGTGCGCTGGAGCCGTATGGAAAAGTATGGCGCACCGGTGCCAACGAGGCCACTACCTTCATGGTGAGTAAAGACGTGAAAATCAACGGCCAAGCGCTACCGGCTGGTACGTATGGCCTGTTCTCCATCCCCGGCAAAGATGAGTGGACCATCATCTTCAACAAAACAGCTAAACAATGGGGCGCCTACGAATACGACGAGAAGCAGGACGTTCTGCGCGTAAAAGTGAAGCCCACCACACTGAGCCAGCCCGTGGAGCGCTTCACCATCACGGCCGCCAATTCCGGTAAAGTAACCATGCAGTGGGCCACTACCGGAGTAGAGTTCATGGTAAAGTAGAGACAACGCGTAGCAAACCAGTTATATACAGCTAACATTCTGGCGCTGTCCTTACCTTGTCAGTTCCCGTTGCATATTGAAAATATCACGTATGTTTGTGTAGCGAAAATGGCAGCCAACCACTTGGGCTGACTGCCACCTTCACTACTTCAGCCAGTGCGACAGTAGCAGGTACAACCCGCTCCCGCCGCCGCAGGCTGCCAACACTTTCACAACAAAAGTGCTGCTTACCTGGATGTCGAAGCTCAGCTTCAAGCCATCCAGCGGCATACGTCTCTTACCCATAGTCCAGTGGATTTGAGGGTGGCCAAAACACCCTACTTATCCAGAAGCCCGTGCTCGCAACACGGGCTTCGCTGTTTCAGAAGCAGCCGTGTTGGCGGGGTGACAACCGTACGTTAGTCCAAAGATAAGGATATTAGCAAGATGGTAGAAGTATTTTGCTAATTATTTTAGTAAATCAGGGCTTGACTTGCCCATACGCTCGTTCTAAATCCTGCCGCAGATTATCGAATACGTACTGGTGTTCCTGCGAAATGCCGAGTTGCTCCAGCGGCTGCCAATAAGCACGGGGTTTTAGCTCGGAGGTGTAGGTAGTGATGCGACTAATACGCGTTTGGTGCGCGTCTACTTGTTCAAACAGGTAGATAGCTTCCTTGAATCCCAGCCACTTTCGCCCTGTCAACTGGTACTTCACCACATCCATGCGCAGGATTTCTCCTGGGCGCAGTTCCGTGACGCGCTCCACTATCTGACCACCACTGAAGTAGCAGATGCGACGGGCACCCACTGCTTCGCGCTCTAGTACACACTTTTGCGGAATGGGTAGGCCTATTTGTAACAAAAAGGGCTTCGGCGCATCCAGCGTATCCACCGATTTTATCTGCTCATACACCTGGGCCGCCGAGTATGGTAGGAGAATATCCGTGCGAACCGCGACGATGGCGGGACGACTTTCCAGCGCTTTTTCGGCGGGGGCACTTAGTAGAAAAAGCAGGAATGGGAGGAATAGAACCGGCAGGCTATTCCGATCAAGCAGCTGTTGCCGGCGCTGTACCAAGTGCATGGCCACGCTCCCCAGAAATAAGCACGATACCACCAAGGGCAAAGCCATCAGAACGCAAATCATACCCTCCAGCTTACCAATTAGCAGTAGCAGAAAGAATATCGCTAAGCTCGTAAGTAACCCAATGTGTGCCCACCTGCGGTTAGGCAGTGCCCCAATGGCTACCCCCGTCACAATGGGTAGCAGAATAAAAAAGGCCCAACCATAGGCCACGAACCCATAATGAAGGAGAAGAAAGCCGAGCGATAGAAAAACAAATGAAATAATAGCGGCCGTGCGGAAGCTTTTATCGGCGAATAAGGATTTCATATCATTTCAGCGCATAGGGATTTATAATTATTCAGCCGCTACTTTACATTTCCTCACCCAGCACCTCTTCCACCCACGCCTTGCCCCAGTCGGCTTGCTCCTGCTCGGTCCAGAGTTGGGGGTAGAAGATGCGGCGCTGAAACTTGGGGGGTAGGTAGTTGCGCCAGTTGGTGCCGCCCGTGGCGGGCACGTCGGTGGGGTCGCGCTGGAGGTAGCGCACCGCCGATTTGAAGTGCATCAAGGGCCAGTTCACGTTCACGCTTACGTCGAGCTGGCGCAGGGCGCGCACCAAGCGGGGGTGGCGCTGGTCTTCCTGGGGTAGGCGTTGCACCACACTCCACACATTGCGGTGCTGGTACTCGGCGGCGTGCTGGTGCAGCTGCTTGGTATATTTCTCCTCAAACTGCGTGAGCGTAAGCGCCTTGGCCCCGGTTTCTTCCACAGTAGCCCCGGCTTTCCAGTAAATGCAGCCCATCAGCTCCGTCGCGTCGGCCGACTCGCCCAGGAGGCGGCGCTTTTCCTTGTCTACCAAGTTGTCGAGGGAGGTAGAGGCCAGCTCAATCATGCGGTACTGCACGCTCTGAAAACCCGAGGCTGGCATCAGCGCCATCCGGAATTGCAGGAACTGCTGCTTGTCCATGCCGTCCACCATCACATCAAACGAGTCGATCAGGTTTTCGAAGTAGCGGTTGATGCGCCCTACCCGCAGCACCACTTCTTGGAGGGTAGGCGCTTGCAGGTCGCCGATTTGCTCGTACTCGCAGAGGCAGAGCTTGAAATACAGCTCTGTGATCTGGTGGTACATGATGAAAATTCGCTCGTCGGGAATCTGCGTGAGTGGGCGTTGCAGGCTCAGCAGCGTGTCCAACTCAATGTAGTCCCAGTAATTGACGTAGTCGGCATAGTAGAGACCTTCGAGGTAGGCGGCCAGGTCCTGGCCATCGGCGGCGTATTTCTCTTGCAGGCGGCGTAGCTGGGCCAGCACGGCGGGGGAGAATTCTTCGGAAGTGGGGGTAGGCATAAGCAGGAGCAAGCGCGTGTCAGCAACAAGGTAGACCGGTATAAATTTTAAAGCCAGACGGACTACTGCGCAAAGAACGACAAACCCCACCAACCAGCTCTACACTGACGATTAGAACGGTATGTCAAACGCAGTGAAAAATCTTACAGGATAGTACTCCCGATAGGGTCTCTGCGAAAGGATCCGTCTTTTGTGCGACGTGTAAATAGGTCAAGAAGGCTACGCGTAAGGAGCTGTTAATGGGCTGGCCTGATTGTGTGTTAAGCTGACTAATATATTGCATACCTGTTAAATACTGTATAGCGACTCAGGCAACGCCTACCTACTTGTTGGTATCTAGTAGGCAATGGCAGCTACCGGGTATGGCCGTTCCCCGCGAATCTGATACCTTTAGCCCGTTATGGCAGAGAAGAGCAGTATTTTCGATATGATCGGGCCGGTGATGATCGGGCCGAGCTCCTCACACACGGCGGGCGTGGTGCGCATTGCCAGCGCGGCCATCCGCATTCTGGGCAGCTTGCCTACCCACGCTACCGTCACCTTCTACAATTCGTTTGCCCGCACCTACGAGGGCCACGGCTCCGACCGCGCCATTATTGGCGGTCTGCTGGGCTACGCCACCGACGACGTGCGTATCCGCGACGCGTTCGACCACGCCAAGGAGGCTGGCTTGCAGTACACGTTTCAGAGCGTAGGCAACGCCTCTACCATGCACCCCAACACCATTAAGCTGCAACTGCGCGACGAGCGCACTGGCCACCAGGTAGAGGTAGTGGGGCAGAGTCGGGGCGGGGGCGTCATTCGCATCGTGGAGGTAGACGGCTTTCCGGCTGATTTCTCGGCGGCGCTGCATACGCTAATTCTGGATGCCGACGACCGCACGGGCTCCATTGCCTTTATTGCCTCTGTTATTGCGCACGATGAGTGTAATATTGCGACCATGTCGGTGTCGCGCAAGGGTCGCAACGACCGGGCGCGGCATTTTATCGAGATGGACTCCGATCTGAAACCCATTACCCTGGAGTACCTGCGTCAGTTGCGCTGGATACACCGCGTTATTTATATTCCGAATATTGCTTAAAGAAATTGCTTCCTGTTTCTTTCGCTTGTGCTTATGAAAACAACGTTTACCTTGTTTC
This sequence comes from Hymenobacter defluvii, assembly GCF_017589435.1. Taxonomy (NCBI): domain Bacteria; kingdom Pseudomonadati; phylum Bacteroidota; class Cytophagia; order Cytophagales; family Hymenobacteraceae; genus Hymenobacter; species Hymenobacter defluvii. Next base: position 904,782 of record NZ_JAGETX010000001.1, on the reverse strand, counting down.
GGCGGCCGCTGGTGGCTGGCCTGGGCCTCTTGCTACTGGTAGGGAACGTGCCCGAGGCGCACGCCCAGCAACGGACTCCGCCCGCGCAGCCGCCTGCCGGTAGCATGCAGGTCCCAACCCCCAGCGGCCCCTGGACCCTACAAGCTGCCGTAGACTATGCCCTAGCCAATAACCTGAACGTGCGTCAGTCTCGGCTGTCAGCGCAGTTGGCAGACGTGACACTGCTGCAGAGCCGAGCGGCGCTATGGCCTACCGCCAACCTGAACGGCTCTCAGACCTGGAACTACGGTACCAGCATCAACCCCCTAACCAACGACTTCCAGAGCCAGACTACGCGCTCCAACAACTTTTCCGCCAACACGCAGGTGACGCTGTTTTCGGGATTTCAGTTGCGCAATACGGTGAAACGCAACGTGCTGGACTACGAAGCAGCTCTGGGTGATATTGAAAAAGCTCGTAATGATCTGTCCCTGAACGTAGCCTCAGCGTTCTTGCAGACCCTGCTGGCGCAGGAACTGGTGCGTACCAACCAAACTCGCGTAAACAGCACGCAACAGCAGGTGGAGCGCACACAGGTGCTCTTGAAAGCAGGTAGCGTGGCCGAAAGCAACCTTATTGATAGTCGGGCGCAACTGGCTACGGATCAACTTAACGTCATTACGGCGCAAAATCAGGAAACGCTGGCTCGTCTGCAACTGGCTCAGTTCATGAACCTGAACGAAGCCGCCACGCAGGCGCTGGAAATTACTACCCCCCCGCTGCCCGACCCAGACGAGCTGTCTTTGGCCGATGTGAATCCTTCGACTACTTACCAAACGGCCCAGGCCATCCAACCCGAAATAAAAGCCGCTGATTTGCGCGTGCAGAGTGCCTTGCGCAACGTGGAGGTGGCGCGTGGCGCGTACTACCCACGCTTATTCTTTGGGGCAGGTATTTTCACGGGTTACTCCTCTGCCCGTAACCTAACGGTTATTGGCAATGACTCAACTGCCAGACGTACAACGTTTTATGTTGAGAACCCGAACGGAGGCGGGATTACTCCGCTAAGCGTGACGACCTACCAGCGCGACGTATCGACGCTGCCGCAACGCTACTGGGACCAACTGGATAATAACCTGGGTCGCTCATTGCAGTTCAGTCTACAGGTTCCGATTCTGAATGGCTTGCAGGCGCGCACCAACGTGCAACGCTCGAAGATTGCGGTGAGTCAGGCAGAACTACGCGCTGAGCAAGAGCGCCTGCTACTGCGGCAGAACATTGAGCAGGCTTACGCTGATGCCCTAGCTGCTCAACGCCAGTATATAGCTTCAAAAGAGCAGGTAGAATCTCTGACGTTGGCCTACCGTAACGCGGAAATCCGCTTCAACAACGGTCTGCTGAACGGTACGGAGTTCAATATTGCCAAGAACAACCTCACGGCTGCTGAGTCGAGCATGATTCAGGCGAAGTACAGCTTCATCTTCCGCCGCAAGGTGCTGGACTTCTACCAGGGTAAATCGATTGAATTGTAAGAGAGCTTTGGGGCTGGCTGGCAGAACGTCAACTAAGCCTTAAGCTTCTACTCAAGACTCAAAAAAACCTATGAAAAATAACCGCTTACTCTATATTCTGCTGGGCCTGGTCGTGGTGGTCGTACTCGTCGTGATAGTCGGGAAGAAACAGGGCTGGATCGGGCAGCCGGTGGGCACGGAAGTGCTGGTAGCCAAAGCTGGCCCGAGCAACATCGTGGAAAAGGTGAGTGCCTCGGGCAAGGTACAGCCGGTGGTAGAAGTGAAGATTTCGCCCGACGTATCGGGGGAAATCACGGAGCTGTACGTGCAGGAAGGCGACTCCGTAAAGCAGGGCCAGCTGCTGCTGCGCATTCGCCCCGATAACTACCAGGCCATTGTCAGCCAGCAGTCGGCGGTAGTGAACACCCAGCGCGCCAACGTGGCCCAGAACCAGGCCCGCTTGCAGCAACTCATTGCCAATGCCAAGCAAACCGAGCTGACCTACCGCCGCAATGCGTCACTCTACAAGCAGAAGGTGATTTCGCAGTCGGACTACGAAGCCTCGCAGGCGGCCTACAATGCCTCGCAGGAAGAGCTGAACAGCGCCCGTGCCAGCATTAAGGCGGCGCAGAGCAACGTAGCCAGCGCGCAGGCCTCGTTGGAAGAAGCCCGTCGTACCCTGGATAAAACCACCATTTATGCCCCTGTGAGCGGTACCGTGAGCAAGCTCAGCGTCGAAAAGGGCGAACGGGTGGTAGGTACTTCGCAGATGGCCGGTACTGAAATCATGCGCATTGCCAACCTGAACTCGATGGAGGTGCGCGTGAACGTGAACGAAAACGACATCATCAACGTGCACCTGGGCGACTCGGTGGATGTGGAAGTAGATAGCTACGCCGCCCAGGACAAAACCTTCCGGGGCCTGGTGACCAGCATTGCCAACACGGCCAAAGACGCAGTAACGGCCGAAGCTGTGACCGAGTTTGAGGTGCGGATTCGCCTGTTGCCTGCCTCGTACCAGGACCTGATTACGACCGTGAACGGGCGCACGCGCATTCCGTTCCGGCCTGGCATGACGGCCTCCGTTAACATCATTACTAACCGCAAAAGCAACGTGCTGAGCGTGCCGCTGGCCGCCGTGGCCACCCGCTCCGACTCTACCGCCTACAAGGCCGCCATGGCCCAACGCGGCGGCAACAGCGCCAACAATGCCGAGGCCGACAAAGGCGCTCCGAAAGTGGATGTTCAAGAAGTGGTATTTGTGGTGCGGGGCGGCAAAGCCGTGATGACACCCGTAAAAACCGGGGTGAGCGACTTTGCCAACATTGAAATAAAGAGTGGCCTGCAAGCGGGTGAGCAGGTGGTGAGCGGTCCTTTCCGGGCCGTGTCGAAAACCCTGAAAAATGGGGATTTGGTGACCATTAAAGATGCCAATACCATCAACAAGGCGGAGATGAAGGAAGACGTAGCCGCGAAGTAGCGCGCGGCCCTACCCTCCGTGTCATCCTGACGAAGGAAGGACCTTATCACGCCAGGGCAGTTGCTCGACGCGTGATAAGGTCCTTCCTTCGTCAGGATGACATCGATTTATAACCGATAAAGGAAACCAATACGTTGGAAAAAATAGCCATGTTGGGCGGCGGCTCCTGGGCCACGGCACTCACCAAAATCCTGTCCGAAAACGGTGCCCGCGTGAGTTGGTGGCTGCGCGGCAAAGACGACGTGCAGCACCTGCGCACCACCCGCCACAACCCGCGCTACCTGTCGTCGGTGGCCTTTGATCTGACGCGCGTGTTCCCTTCCACGGATATTGCGGAGGTAGTGAAGGATGCCGATTGGGTGGTGCTGGCCGTGCCCGCCGCCTTCGTGAAAGAGGCCCTCGACAAGCTCGACCGCGACGCGCTGAAAGGCAAGCGCATTATTTCGGCCATCAAGGGCATGATTCCGGGGCGCAACGAGCTGGTGACGGACTACGCCATGGAGCGGTTTCGGCTGAAGGAAGGGTGTATGGGCGTGGTGGCCGGCCCGTGCCATGCCGAGGAGGTAGCCCTGGAAAAGCAAAGCTACCTCACCATCGGCTCGCCCGACGTAGCCCTGGCTGAGCAGTTTTGCCAGCTGCTGCGCAACCGCTACGTGCGGGCCCACGCCGCCGCCGACCTCGACGGCATTGAGTACTGCGCCGTGATGAAGAACATCATCGCCCTGACCTGCGGCATTGCCCACGGCCTGGGCTACGGCGACAATTTTCAGGCGGTGCTGGTGAGTAACGCGGTACAGGAAATCCGCCGGTTTCTGCACGCGCTCAGTCCCGAGCCCCGCGACCTGTCGGCCTCGGCCTATCTGGGCGATTTGCTGGTGACGGCCTACTCGCAGTTTTCGCGCAACCGCACCTTTGGCAGCATGGTGGGTAGGGGCTACTCCGTGAAATCGGCGCAGCTGGAGATGAACATGATTGCCGAAGGTTACTACGCCGTGAAAAGCATCTACGAGCTGAACCGGGAGCTGAAGGTGACGATGCCTATCACCTCCGCGGCCTACCACGTGCTCTACGAGAAGATTGCCCCGGCCGTGGAGCTGGAAATACTCAAGGAAAAGCTGCGGTAGGTAGCAGCCATTTGGGTTTTTTTGGCGGTTTTGCGGGGGTAGGGGAAAACGATGCCGAAAGGGGCAAGTAAGGCAAGTAGAGAGGCTGTAGGGCTCTCTAAATAGCTTCTCATTCCCGTAAAATCAAACCGAAACGTTTGCGCCCGTTGCGGCAAAAGTCGGGGAGTGAGGCCGCGCAAATTCCCTTTTAGAACTCTGAAAACGGCTTTTCTGAAAGCACACGGCCGCTGCAATGCGAGGCGAGTTCCTACCTTTGCGGCCAGGGAAATACATAGTTCCCTGCTCAGGAGGGTTTTGTTATGGAGTTGAGTATTCCGTCTTTTCCGGCGGCGCGGGCGCGCCGGGTATACCGGGCGGCCGTGGCCACGTGGTTTTTCTTGCCGGGGCTGGTGTTTGCCAGCTGGGCTTCGCGCATTCCGTTTGTGCAGCAACGCATGGGCTTCAGCGAAACGGCGCTGGGGTTGGTGCTGCTGGCTATTCCGTTGGGGCAGCTGCCTTCGCTGCCGTTTTCGGGCTGGCTGATTGCCAAGCAGGGTAGCCGGCGCACGCTGCTGCTAGGCGTGGTAGGCTACTGCCTGGCGTTGCTGGGACTGGGCTGGGCGCCCACGCCGGCGCTGCTGGTGCCGTGCCTGGTGCTGTTTGGCTTTGCCAGCAACCTGATGAATATTGCCGTGAACACCCAGGCCGTGGGCGTGGAAAGTCTGTACGAAGGGCAGCACATCATGGCCTCGTTTCACGGTATCTGGAGCACGGCGGGCTTCGTGGGCGCGGCCATTGGCACGTTTATGAGCGGGCAAGGCGTGGTGCCGCTGTGGCATTTTCTGGTGATTGTGGGCCTCATTGCCATTGTAGGGGCCTTTAGCCAGGGCAAGCTGCTGCTACGCGATACGCACACGGCCACCGACCAGCCCATCTTCGTGCGCCCCGATGGGCCGCTGCTGGGCCTGGGCCTGATTGCCTTCTGCGCCATGATCTGCGAGGGCGCCATGTTCGACTGGAGCGGGGTGTATTTCAAGAAAGTGGTGCAGGCGCCGGGCGCGTGGGTAGGGGCCGGTTACACGGCCTTTATGAGCACTATGGCGCTGGGTCGCTTCGGCGCCGACTGGCTGACCGGCCGCCTGGGCGCACGCCGCATGATCCAACTCAGCGGCCTGCTGACGGCGGCGGGGCTGCTGGTCGCCGTCGGGTTTCCTACCCTCATTACGGCCCTGATTGGGTTCATGATGGTCGGCTTTGGGGTGTCGGCGGTGGTGCCGCTGGTGTACAGCGCGGCCGGTAAGTCTAAGGTGATGTCGCCGGGCATGGCGCTGGCGTCCGTTTCCACCATCGGGTTTCTGGGCTTTTTGATTGGGCCGCCCATGATTGGATTGGTTGCCGGCGCTACCAGCCTGCGCGTTTCCTACTCCCTCATTGCCGTAATGGGCCTGTGCGTAACCTGGGCCGCCACAAGGGCAAAGCAATTGTGAGGTTGTGAGTTGGGAATTGAAAAAACGATTCGCGCCGAGCAGCCGTACCATTTCACAACTTCACCTTTCACAACTTCACACTATGGGTACTTGGGGGCATTTCAACTTCGATAACGACGATGCAGTAGATTTTGCCGGCGAATTTATGGATTCTGGCAGCGAAGTAACGCTCCTGGAAGCGCTAGTACCCGCCGCCGAAGCCGACGAATATTTGGAGGTAGACGCCGCCGCCGCGGCCCTAGTAGCCGCCGAAATCGTAGCAGCGTGGCGCGGCCACCCCGGCTCCGACTTCCTGCCCGGCCTACTCCCCAAAGTCCAGCACCTCGACGTAAGCGACGAGGACGAGCTAACCGACCTGGCTCTTCGTGCTGTGGAATCAGTGCTGAAAGAATCGGAAATGCAGGAGCAATGGGCTGAGGGTAGCGAATTGGCTGCCTGGGAAGCTGCTCAGCAGGATTTGCTGGGTAGGCTGAAGGCGGAGCCAGTGGAGTAGGGAATTAGAAACAGCGTGTCAATAGAAAACGCGTGTCATCCTGAGCTTGCGAAGGACCTTATGCCCACAGAACGACAAGCGTAACAACGACTCGTTCTGTGGGCATAAGATCCTTCGCAAGCTCAGGATGACACGCGTTTTCTAATTTCTACCCAATAAACTCGCAAAGTCGTCCCCTAGCAATTGTTCCAACTCCGCCCACACCCTGTGCACGGGCAACCCCATCACGTTGAAGTAGGAACCCTCTAGGCGCGTTACGCCTACCATGCCTATCCAGTCCTGGGCACCGTAAGCGCCGGCTTTGTCGAGAGGTTGATAGTGCTTCACGTAAAACTCAATTTCAGCCAAAGACAGTGGGCGGAACGTCACGCGCGTTTGGTCGGAGAAAACCACTTGGCGGCCGTCGCCGGTAAGCAGGCACACGCCGGTGAACACGTCGTGGGTGCGGCCTTGCAGGCGCGTGAGCATTTGGATGGCCTCGGCCGCGTCGGCGGGCTTGTTGAGCACGTCCTCGTCGAGGCAGACGATGGTGTCGGCGGTGAGAATTACTTCATTTCCGGCTAGCTCTTCGCGGTAGGCGGCGACTTTGCGGGCGGCCAAGAACTCGGCTACCGCAGCGCGTTGCAGGTGGGGGGGAAAGTCCTCGTCTACCTCCTTCAGGCGGATTTCGTAGGGTAGGCCCAGCTCGGTGAGCAGCTGGCGACGGCGGGGCGAGTTAGAAGCAAGCAGCAAATGGGTGATGGGCATCGTCGTCACGAATGGAGGAGAACAGGAAGCCTCCGATGGTTTTGGGGTAGAAAAACGTTGATTTGGGCGGCATCACGGCCCCGGAGTGGCACACGCGCTCTACGGCCTGCATGGTCACCTCGTTGGTGATGAGGGCGGCGCGGGCTTCGCCCCGGTCTACGCGGGTGAGGCACTCGGGGAAGTTGCGTACGTAGGCCACGCCCGGCCAGGTACGCTGGGCGTCCATATCGCCTAGGCCCAGCGCCCTACCCAATACAAAGTAGTGCAACACGGTCAGGTCGAGGGCTTTCACCTCAGGGGTGGTGGGCCAGTCGAGCTGGGCGTGTACCTCGGGCCGCAGCCGGATTTTGTAGGACTGCCCATCGAGGTATAACCCGAAGGCCCAGGGCTTGCCGGCAATCAGCTCGGGCAGGCAGTAGGGGTCGTCCTGGGGTAGTACCGTAAAGTAGGGCGTCAGGCGGGCTAGAAATTCCTCCGCCGTCAGGTTGCCGGGTAACTCCAGTAGCAGGCGATGGGTAGGCAGGATGCGCAGGTCATCGGCAGCGGCGTTGGTCAGGTACATCAAGTGGTAGTTCCACGGTTCCTGGCCGGTGTAGGAGTCGCCGGCGTCGGCGCGGCGAGCCTGGCGGTAGGCCAGGGAGCCTTCGTAGCGGTGGTGACCATCGGCCAGAATCACCTGCTTGTCGGCCAGTAGTTGCTGAAAACGCTGAATCACGCGGCGGTCCTGAATTACGGCCAGCACGTCGCGGGCGCCTTGGTAATCCTCCTCGGTCTGGTAGAGCGGGTCCTGGATGGCCTCGTCGAGGTAGTATTCCAGTTCGTGCTCCTCGTCGCGGTAGAGGCCGTGGGTGGCGCTGGTTTGCAGCTGCAAGCGGCTGAGCAACTCGGCGCGGTCGTTCACCGAAGAGGGTAGGGTGTTCTCGTGCCGCAATACCACGTTATCGGCCCAGTCGTAGGCCCGAATGTGGCACATAAAGCCCTTGCGGCAATACTCGTAGCCGGGGTTGCCTGGCAGCCGAAAATACTGGTAGTATACGTAGATGCCCGGCAGCACATCCTGAGTCAGCACGCCCTGCTGCTGCCACTCCCGCAGGCGCACCAGGGCCTCAGCAGCCGGATCGTCGCCGCGGGGTACGGTGAGGTGCAGGCTGTTGAGCGGATTGCGGTACAGCGCTTCGCGCTGTCGCGCCGACACCACATCAAACAGCGGCGATACGTAGTCGTCAATCTGCTGACTCAAAGCGGGCGCATAGCGCCAGCCGCGTACGGGTTGAATTTCAGCCAAGTAGGTGAGGTTGTAAGTGAGAGGAAAGTTAGTAGCGCTAGAGTTAGTAGAATTAGCTCTCCTCCTTTTTCAAGGAGGGGAGCTAGCTTTAGCTCTTATCCCATACAGCATAAAATTCCAGAATAGCATCTATAATCCGGTCCTGGTCCGCTTCGGCCAACTCATAGTAGAGGGGTAGGCGCACCAGGTGGTCGGTATAATAGTCAGCCCAGGGGAGGGCGCGGTCGTCGTGGTAGGGCGCGTAGTAGGGGCTGCGGTGCAGGGAAAGGTAGTGAAACACCAGTAGCACCTGTTGCCGGGCCAGGTGCTCGATCAGGGCCGTGCGCTCGGCCAGGGAGCGGCACGTGAGGTAGTACATGTGGGCGTTATTGGTCGCATATCCGGGGATGACGGGTAGGCCCACTTGTCGGGCCGCCAGCGGGCCACGGAGGACGTCATCGTAGCGCTGCCATAGCACGTGGCGCCGTTGCTGGATGCGTGTCATGCTCTCCAGTTGCGCCCACAGGAAGGCAGCCGTGAGGTCGGAGGGTAAGAACGACGAGCCTGGCTCCAGCCATGTGTACTTGTCCACTTCGCCCCGAAAAAACGCTGCTCGGTCAGTGCCCTTTTCCCGGATTATTTCAGCCCTCCGCACCAACTGCGGGTCGTTTACGGTCAGCAAACCGCCCTCGCCAGCTATAATATTCTTGGCTTCGTGAAAGGAGAAGGCCCCCAGCGTACCGAGCGTGCCGAGCGGCCTACCCCGGTGAAAGCTGTCGATGGCCTGGGCGGCGTCTTCCACCACGGCCAAGTTGTGCCGGGCGGCTACGGCCAGCAGCACGTCCATGTCGCAGGCAATACCGGCGTAGTGCACCGGTACAATGGCGCGGGTGCGGGGCGTAATGAGCGTCTCTAGCTGTGCAACGTCGAGGTTAGGATTCTCTGGGGTGCTGTCTACGAACACGATGCGCGCCCCCCGCAGGACAAACGCGTTGGCCGTCGACACGAACGTGTAGGAGGGTACCAGCACCTCGTCGCCGGGCTGAATATCGAGCAGCAGCGCCGCCATTTCCAACGCGTCGGTGGCAGAGGAGGTCAGCAAGGCTTTCTGAAAACCTAGTTCCTGCTCAAAAAAAGCGTGGCATTTTCGGGTGAATAGTCCGTCGCCGGAAATCTTGCCCGAGCGCACGGCCTGCTCCATATACTGGAACTCGCGACCGGATAAATAAGGCTTGCTGAACGGGATAGGCGAAACGGACATGCGCGGCAGGAACTTCGGCAAAGGTACAGCCCGCAGGGATTACGCGCGCGGTGGGGTAGCAGGGGCCTCATCGACGATATAGAGCGGGCGGTTCTTCACGCCCTCAAACGTTTTGCCCACGTACAGCCCTACTACGCCCAACACGCTGAGTAGTAGACCCGAAAAAAACCAGATGGAAATAATCAGGCTGGCGTAGCCGAGTACCGTAATTTGTCCCAGCCAGTAGCGCACCAGCGTGTAGAGCACCGCCAGAAACGCCGTGCTCGAAATCAGCAGGCCCAGCTGCACGGTCAGGCGCAGGGGTTTATCGGAATAGGCCAGCATCACGTCCAGGGCTAAATGCAGCCGCTTGCGGAAGCTGTAGCCGGTGGCGCCGCTGGTTCGCTCGGCGTGCATGACATTCACCGTAGCGGCCCGAAACCCTACCCAGCGGGCCATGGTAGGCAGGTAGCGCGCACTCTCGCGCATCTGCCCGATGGCGTCCACCACTTTGCGGTGGTAGAGGCCAAAATTCGCCAGCGTACGGTCCTGAGGCGTGTCGGTGAGGTAGGCCAGCGTGGCGTAGAACAGCCGCGAGAAGGCTTTTTGCATCCAACTATCCTGCCGTTGGTGGCGCCGGGCCAGCACCAGTTCATATCCTTGTTGCGCCTGGCCGTAGAGGGTATGGATTTCCTCGGGGCGGTCCTGCAAGTCGCAGTCGAGTACCACCACCCACTCGCCGCGGCTGTAGTCGAGGCCGGCTGTGATGGCGCGGTGCTGCCCAAAGTTGCGGCTCAAGCGCACCCCGCGCACGCGGTGGTCTTGGCGCATGAGTTGCTCAATCACTGGCCAGGAGTTGTCCGGGCTGCGGTCATCCACCAAGATAATTTCGAAACTCTCCGTAATCGGCTGCACGCTGGCCACAATGCGTTCCACCAGTTCCACCAGCATCGCCTCGGCCCGATACACCGGGCTGACAATGGAGAGATGGGGCACTGGCGGATCGTGACCGATGGGAGCCATGGGGGTGAGGTGGGAAGTTAGAAAAAGCCTGTCATCCTGAGCTTGCGAAGGACCTTCTGCCAGTTGAACGAGTCGTTGTTACGTCTGTCGTTCCTACGTGAGAGGTTCCTTCGTAAGCGCAGGATGACAAAGCAAAGCTGCCAGACGACTCTTACGGTGCCAAACGGCTTAAACGCCAGGTGTCGCCGGCCTGCTCATACACAATGCGGTCATGGAGGCGGGAGAGGCGGCCCTGCCAGAACTCTACCCGGGTAGGACGGAGCAGATAGCCGCCCCAGTGCGGAGGGCGGGGTAGGGGATCTTGCCCAGCAAACTGCGACTCTACCTCGTGCTCCCGGGCCTCCAGCGTCTCCCGGTTGGCAATGGGCTGGCTTTGGGGCGAGGCCCAGGCGCCTACCTGGCTGCCGCGCGGCCGGCTCTGGAAATACTCCGTTGACATAGTTTTCGGCGCTTTTTCGATGCGGCCTTCCACGCGTACCTGGCGTTCCAGGCCTGGCCAGAAAAATGTAAGCGCTGCTCGCGGCTGCGCGGCCAGCTCCTGGCCTTTGCGTGAGTCGTAGTTGGTGTAGAATAAAAAGGTGGCGTCGTCGGGTAGGCCTTTCAGTAACACCACGCGGGCCGAGGGCTGACCGTCTGGGCCGACGGTTGATACCGTCATGGCCGTGGGCTCGTCGAGGTGGGCGGCCAGGGCCTCGTCCAGCCAGGCCCGAAATTGAGGAACGGGCGTGGGTTGTACGTCGGCTTCAGAAAGGGTGCGTTGGGAGTAGCTCTGGCGCAGGTCGGCAAGTTCCTGGTCGGTCATGGCAGCGAAATAAAAAGGAATTCGTAACGAAGAAAAAGGACTACTCCGCTTCCGGCAGCCACTAGGCGGCGGAGCGAAGCAGCCGAACCTCCGGTCTTACTTCCAGTAAAAGTACTTTATTGACCTTCTATTTCCCTAACTATCCTATCGGCTACCCTTTTCACTCATTGTCCTATGCCTCAGCTACGCACCAGCAGCCTCCTGATTTCCCAGCCTTTTCTAGGTGACCCAAACTTTGATCGTTCCGTGGTCTTGCTCTGCCGTCACGATGAGGAAGAAGGCTCTTTCGGACTCACCATCAACCGCTTATCGAACTTGCGCCTGGGTGATGTGCTAGAGCTACCCGGCCCCGACGACTCGGTGGTGGCTACCCTGCCGCTCTACCTGGGTGGCCCCGTAGAGCCCGATACTCTGCACTACCTGCACCGCCAGCCCGACCTACCCGATGCCCTACCCCTGGGGGATGGCGTATACTGGGGCGGCGACTTCCGCCAACTGCTTGGGCTGGTGGAAACCGGCGTGCTGCCGCCCACAGATATTCGGCTCTACGCCGGCTATTCGGGCTGGACGGCGGGGCAGCTGCGCGAGGAGGTGCGGGAAAATGTTTGGATCGTGCACCCTAATGCTGCCGGGAAAGTATTTACTTTGGATAATGATGCCTTCTGGCAAGCTATTTTGCGGGAGAAAGGGGGCCGCTACCGGATGCTGTCCAATTACCCCGTCGATCCTCGCCTGAACTAAATCAGTTGGTCATGTGCCGCGCCGGCGCCCACCCAAGCCGCCGACTTTTTGTTTGAATCGTATGCAACCCGAGAACCCCAACACCGCCCCTCAGAGCCCCGAGAATGCCGCGGAAACCCCGCAGAGCATTCTGGAGCGCCGCCTGGCCGAAATCAGCGCCCAGAAGCAGCCCACCACCACACCTGATGCCGACTCGGAAACCGAGCAGATTCAGGAGCGACCCGCCCAAGGTACGCCTGCGCTGCCCGAGGGTACGCCGCCTGGTGCCGGCACCGCCGAACCAGAGCCCGACGCCACCCCGGCCCCCGCACCTGGCAGCGCCGAGTCGCCGGCCGATGTGGAGCCGGAAACCACGCCGCCCGCTTCTGATATTTCGGCTTCGCAGCAGCGGGCCCAAGCGCACGAAGGCGCCCAGAACGACGCAGCACTGGCAGATACCGCATCTGCGCCCGCTGCGTCTGTTGCCACCGAAGAACCCACTACCCCGCACGGCATTGCCGATATCAAGGAGATAGAAGAGCACGTGCCGCACGTGTCGCTGTCTTCGGCTGAGGCCATCGAGCAGGCTCCCGAAGGCGTGGCGATGCTCTCTACCTCCGCTGAAACGCCCGTGAGTGGCGAATCCGTTGTAGCCGAGGAAGCTGATACTACTACGGATGAAACGAGTGAATCTGAGGATTCTGCTGCCGCTGGTCCCGATTTCAGTTCTCTGAGCCTACCCGAACAAGGTACCTATTTGCTAGGCCTGTTGCGCGACAAGGGCGCCCGTAAGAACCGCAAGCGCATTTTCGACTTCAACCGCCAGTACGAAACTGCCGTGGCTGCCGACCGCACCGCTGCCCAACAGCGCTTCGTGGACGAAGGCAACCCCGCCGACGCCTTCGCCTACCTGGGCCCCGAGGGATATGCAGAAGTGGGCAAAGCCGTGCAAGATTTCCGCGAAAGCCGCGCCCGTGATGCCAAGGCCGAAGATGAGGAGCGCGCCCGTAACCTCACGCACAAGCAACACCTACTGGCCCAGCTACGGCAGTTGGTAGAATCGGCTGAAACCAAAGACAGCTCGGCTCGTCTGAAGGCCTTGCAGAACGACTGGAAAGCCATTGGCCCTGTGCCCCAGCAAGACTCGCAGGAGCTGTGGAACAACTACCACGCGCTGCTTGATATTTACTACAACAACCGCGGCCTTTTCTTCGAGATGAAGGAGCTGGACCGTCGCCGCAACCAAGAGGCTAAAGAAGCTCTGATTGTGCGGGCCGAAGGCCTAAGCGCACAGTCCAACGTCAACAAAGCCCTACAAGAGCTACGGCTGCTGCACGAGGAGTGGAAAAACATTGGGCCCGTGCCCAATGAGCAGCGCGAGCCACTGTGGGCTCGTTTCCTAACGGCCTCAGAGCAAGTACACGCCCGTAAGCAGGAACTTCTGGACGCCCGCGGCACGCAGGAAAGAGAGAACCTGACACGTAAGCAAGCCCTATTAGAGCGCCTGCAACCGCTGGCTGATTTCCAGACGGAACGGGTAAACGAATGGCGCGCCAAAACCGACGAACTGCAAAAGCTCAAAGAAGAATGGGACGCCACTGGGCTGGTACCCCGACAGCAGGCCGAGGCCATCAACAAGCAATTTTGGGCGGGCTATAAGGGCTTCTTCCAGCGCAAGAATCAGTTCTTCAAGGCCATGGACGAGGAGAAGAACGCCAACCTGAAGCGCAAGCAGGAAATGTGCGAGCAGGCCGAAGCCGCTCTGGCTAATCCTAACTGGGAAGAGGGTAGGGAAATCGTAATCCGACTTCAAAAGGAGTGGAAGACGGTGGGTCGTGTGCCCGAGAAACAGTCGGACAAAATCTGGAACCGCTTCCGTACGGCCTGCGACGCATTCTTCGAGCGCAAGCACGAGGAAAGCCGCCAGCGTCAGCAACAGCAGCAGCAAGTGTCGCAGGAGCAGTCGGCCTACCTCGATCAGTTGGAGGAAAGCATTGCACTGCTCACTCCCGAAGCACCGGGCACGCTCGAAGGCTTCCGCCAGCAAGCTGCTGAATGGCGCACGCAGGCCGGGGCCAGCGGTGGCCGTGGTGCCGACCGCGCCGAGGAGAAATTTCAGTCTCTGATGGGGCAATACCTGGATGCCGTACCTGGGGTGAGCTATTCGGAGCGTGCCAACTTATTATTCCAATTGCAGGTAGAGCGCCTGAAGGCCAGCCCCGACTCGCAACAGGCCCTGCACAAGCAAGAGCAGACGCTTCGCCGCGAAATCAACGAGTTGGAAAACGATATTGCTACCCTGCAAACCAACCTCGACTTCTTTGCCCGCTCAAAGAATGCCGATCAGTTGCGCGGGGAGTACCAAGGCCGTATCGATGAGGCAAAAGTTCGTATCGAGCAGTTGAAAAAGCAACTGAAGGTAGTGCGCAGCTAGTCTCCTGCTGACAGAAAGACAATAAAAATGGCCTGCTACACTAGCAGGTCATTTTTATTGTAAAATTTAAGGTGTTGATATGGAGAAGGATACAGGTATGCAGTGTAAAATTATTCGTCTACTATTTGCAAAATAGTTCCGCATGGCTACTTTTGCACCACCAACACGCCTCCATAGCTCAGCTGGTAGAGCAACTGACTTGTAATCAGTAGGTCGCTGGTTCGATCCCGGCTGGGGGCTCACGGTTCCTAAAACGCCTTGCAAATCTTGATTTGCAAGGCGTTTTTTTATTCTGCTCGATGGTAGCCAAACAGGCCATCATATAGAGTACTTCTTCTAGCATAGATCTGCTTGTATACCTGCCGATAGTACTTCTACTTGTTTTTGATAGGTGGGCAAGAGGTGAATAGTTTCAGAGTGGGAATACTATTGGAATAGAATAGGATTGTGCATCAGGGTTTTCACGGACCAACGATGGGAATTACACCCAAAAAAATGAGGTTCTTCATGATACTTATTTATCTAATTGTACTTTTGGGATATGTTAAGAGTAGTGAAATGACGATAAGTTCTTTTTTCGATTATGACGATACCCGCCAATAACCCAGAGAATGACAGGGGGCTTACCTCCACTGCTACTGAGCAATTACTACGGCGTTATAATGTGCACGTACAGGGAGAAGGAGAGGAAACTCTGTTGTTCTGCAATGGTTTGGGTTGCAGCCAGGAAATCTGGCAGTATCTCACGCCTCGCCTCAGAACCCGCTACCAGTTAGTATTATTTGATTATCCGGGTACTGGAAATGCACAGCCAGATGCATATGATGCGCAGCGTCATAGCACTCTGCAAGGATACGTAGAAGATATTATAGCTATTTGCCAAGCACTGCAACTACAGCGCATCATTCTCGTTGGGCACTCAGTGGGGGCTAGCATTGCGCTGGTAACAGCTGCGTACGCGCCTACTTTGGTGTCGTCGGTGGTATTGCTGGCGCCATCTCCTTGTTACCTCAATGAGCCAGGCTATTACGGAGGGTTCGAGCGGGTAGACGTAGACCAACTCCTATCGCTAATGGAACAGGATTATGATGGTTGGGCTTCGTTATTGGCTTCGTTGCTAATCGGGTCGCAAAACCCCGCTACGCTGGGCGAACAACTGAATGGTTTCTTTTGTCAGGCCGACCATCTTATCACGAAAAACCTCGCGCGCTTAACGTTCTATACGGATGTTCGTCCTGTTGTGCCCAGTGTGCGTATGCCTACGCTCATTTTGCAGTGTCAGCAAGATGTAGCTGCTCCTGAGGAGGTAGGCGCTTATTTATCACGGCACTTACCCCAAGGCACCCTCGTGATTATGCAGGCAACGGGACACTGCCCCCATTTAAGCGCTCCACTAGAGACACTTGCTGCCATAGAAGCTTTTCTGGGGTAGCACTGCCGGAAAGAGACAGTTCTGTAGTGTTACCGGCCAGTTAAATGGTGAGCTCTGACGGGCACATCATTTGGGCTTGCCTCAGGGTATAGAAAAAGCTGCCTTTTTTATGCGGAAGCGAAAACGTTAGGAAGAGACGCTAAATAGTGTTCCATGTGAGCAATAGTAGCGACAGGTGCATTCAAATGAGGATAATGCCCCGTGGTGTCGAGGATCTGTAAGGTACTGCCTTGCAGATGCTGGTGCAGGTAGTGGCCCACACTGGGGGGAGCTATAATATCCTCTGCGCACTGAAGAATGAGCGCTGGTACTTGCAACTGGGATAATATATTTCGGTAATCAGACAGAAACGTGGCGCGGGCAAACTGCCGAGCAATAGCTGGGTCTACGCGGGAAAAACTTTGCAATACTTCGTCCACCAAATCCGGGCGTAAATCGCCGCCTACCAGGTTTGGGACCACATTACTGCTCCAAGCGTGATAATCCCGGTCCAGAAACCCGAGAAGCTCTTCCATGTCCGCTGGGTCGTAGCCGCCTGCGTACTCGCCGTCATTAAGATAACAAGGGGAAGCAGCCAGCAAGATCAGTCGTTCGAACAAAGCGGGTTCCCGAATGGCCGCGAGCACCCCAATAATGCCACTAACGGAATGCCCTACATAGACCACTTTAGGGATCTGCAAAGCACGGATCAGTTCCAGTAGATCAGATACGTATCCGTCTAGGGTCTGATACCGAGTGAAATCATAGGCTGCTTTATTGGAGTCGCCAGCCCCCATCAGGTCAAACAGTACGACCTGGTAGTGTGAAGCGAAAGCAGGCGCTACATAATGCCATACCTGCTGATCAGTTCCGAACCCGTGCGAAAACACAATGGGGCGTGGTCCAGCACCATAAGAACAGACGTGGTGGCGACAAAAAATATTCATAGGAGGTAAATATTTGTGTGCGCGCATTGTGTAAACTCATCTGAGCGTACCGTACGATGCGAAGTAAGCAGATTCGTATCTGTAAGAGAATCGAACTAAAGCTGCTAATACTATTTGCATAAGACAAGCTCTTCCCAACAAAGTACATGTTTTCCCGTCGTGGGTCTATACTAGAGTGTGAGGATGCACGACGGGTTGTAGTAGCCATAAAAACGCCAGGGGGCCAACTTCACGATGAAGTTGACCCCCTGGTAAATGCGATGCCGGTAGCTTTTCTATCCATTCAGCTCCCACTCAGGCGGTGGCGGGTGAGTGTAGCCAGGTAGGCAGGAGAAGGCTGCTGCTCAGATTCTATCCGGGCCAGTTCTTCGATAGAAAGTACGCCATTGATGTAGGCTTGTAAGCCGGCAATAATGGTATCATCAAGGGGGGCACCACCCATACGGGCAACGGCAACGCCCCACTCGGCGTGGCGTTGGCGGCGGCGGCGGGCAGTAATTTCAGCCACCGGTAAATCTGGTGGCAGGGTAGTAAAGTAGGAGTGAGCCATAGAGTAAACAGTTAGTAGAATACTCCGATGGTCAAATGGTATGCCGATCTGCTGCTCAATCAGGCATAGAGCATAAATTTGAAATACAATATATGGAAAATGGTTATTTATATAACTATAGCAAGGTAATTATAGTGTATTATCTACTGTAAATGGTGCCAAATAGCATATACTAAAGCTGCGAATGCTACAGCACTCATCAGAATATACAAAACCCGATTCTGGCGTGGTTCTATTTCGCTTGGTTTCATCGCTGAAGACGTAGGAGTTCCTGCAGCTAACGAATAGCAGTTGGCAAAGTTGGTGATGAGCTTAATTGCGGGCGAAAACGGCGTAGAGTTGAGTGGGCATCAGCAGTCGCGCCAGTTGAGCTGAATACGCATTTTGCTTGAAATGCAGTCCGCGCAGGTATGTGTTCTGAATGGCATGAGCCAGTTGCTCGTCTTCCGCCCGCAGCAGATCCGCTACTACAAGGCATTCCTTCAACGTCGTTAAGCTACCTTCTTCTGCTGCCTGCTGGGTGAAAACGGCAAAGATTCGGAGTTGACGAGGAAGTGAATGCTGGTTTTCCGGTACGTTCAATTCGGGTGCTAATTCCGGAAAATGACTAACTAAAAACTCTTTAACATGGGTGGGAGAAATCATAGCTATTCCTGATAAAGTAACCCGACACACAACAAAGTCACTGCTAGTGTGCTGTACTAAGCCAACTGTTGTGCCACCTACCTGCTGTGTCTTCCAGTCTCTATCTATCAACTAGTTATGCGATAATGAGTCAAAGCTATAAGGTGAATGTTTCCATATTTGAGAATAAATAGCTGTATAATGGGATATTATGGAGATAATATATGCAAAAATAAATATTTTGTATTTTTACAATGGTTTATTGCACGCGACTCTATAATATATGAATTGAAATACCCTTTGATTGTCGTTTGGATACGCACTCTATTAAGGAGTCCTGTACTTTTGCCGCCTGTATCATCCAGTACCACTCGTACGCTATGTCCATACCATCCGCGCCTACTCTGATTCCCCATACTGCCGCATTTGTTCGAGAAAAATTTCTGCATGAAGGGTCGGGCCACGATTGGGCACACATTGAGCGCGTGTGGCGCACCACGCAGGCACTGGCCCGCCAAACACCCGGTGCCGATACCACTATTGCCGAACTAGGCGCCTTGCTACACGACATAGCCGACTGGAAATTTCATGGGGGCGATGAAGAGGCTGGTCCCCGTGCTGCCCGTACGTGGCTGCTTGACCAGGGGGTAGGCGAGGAGGTTATCCAACCTGTAGAAACCATCATCCGCGAAATCAGCTTCAAGGGGTTGGGTGTGCCTACCCCCATGAGCACCCTGGAAGGAGCCTTGGTGCAGGATGCCGACCGCCTCGACGCGATTGGGGCCATTGGCGTGGCGCGGGCTTTTGCCTACGGCGGACACAAAGGTCGCCTACTCCACGACCCCGCCGTGCCGCCCGTGCAGCACGAGTCCTTCGAGAGCTACAAGAAAAATGACAGTCCTACCGTCAACCACTTCTACGAGAAGCTGCTGCACCTGCGGGAGCAGTTGAACACACCCGCCGCGAAGCGCGTGGCCGAGGGTAGGCAGCGGTTTATGGAAGAGTTCCTGACGCAGTTCCTTCGAGAGTGGGAAGGGGAGGATGTGGGGTAGGTTGGCTAGACTTTAGCGCGTACGACGTATGCACTCTGGCAAATTCTCAAAGGTTACAGTGCCAGCCAGGATATCTTGCTGTAATAGAAGGCCAGTGGGCAAAATAGGGGGCAACCCGCTCACGGTCTCCATACCAAGTTTATGACGCGAGCCAAGTTGCTCATTGATATGCTAATTGAAAAGTGGCAGGATAGTAGTACCCTCTGTATCGCCGCTATATAAAGTAAGACCCGGCCCGGCTTTTGCGCACGCCCCGCACAACCTGCCTACCTTTGCTGCATGACGCTCCGCTATCTTTTCTCGCGCTTCTACCTACCTCTACTTGTGGTGCTACTGGCCGCTGGCTGCCGTACTTGCCCAATTGCTTCCTGCCACACCCGCAAGGTGCACATGCACGATGGCGCCAAGTATCGCGGGCAGCCGCTGTGGAAGAAACAGAACCCCGCCATCGGTGAGAAAATCAAGTGGCACCGGCAGACGACAGGCAAGCGCAAAGCCGATAAGAGCAAGCCGTTGAAGTAGGCTGCCGAAAGCCCGTCAAGCCGAAAAAAATGGCCTTTTTTTCGTATCTTGCCAGCTTAACGCAGTACACATTCACCGGTGCCGGCGCGACCCTGTAAGGGCCTGCGCTGGCCGACTTTGTTCTCTTATGGCGGAAGGCGAAAAGATCATTCCGATTAACATTGAAGACGAGATGCGTGGTGCCTACATCGATTACTCGATGTCGGTTATCATCTCCCGGGCCCTGCCCGACGTGCGCGACGGCCTGAAGCCCGTGCACCGCCGCGTGCTCTACGGCATGTCGGAGCTGGGCGTTTCTTACAACAAATCCTACAAGAAATCCGCCCGTATTGTGGGCGAGGTGCTGGGTAAGTACCACCCGCACGGCGACTCCTCCGTGTACGATACCATGGTGCGCATGGCTCAGGACTGGAGCCTGCGCTACCCGCTGGTAGACGGCCAGGGTAACTTTGGTTCCGTGGACGGCGATTCGGCGGCGGCTATGCGCTACACCGAGGCCCGCCTCAAACGCCTGTCCGACGAGCTGCTGGGCGACCTGGACAAGGACACGGTAGACTTTCAGCCCAACTTCGACGACTCCCTGGAGGAGCCGTCGGTGATGCCGGCCAAGTTTCCGAACCTGTTGGTGAACGGCACCTCGGGCATTGCCGTGGGTATGGCTACTAACATGGCTCCTCATAACCTCACGGAGGTAGTGAACGGCATTGTAGCCTACCTCGACAACGAGGACGTGACCATTGCTGAGCTGATGGAGCACATCATCGCCCCGGACTTTCCAACGGGTGGTATCATCTACGGCTACGAGGGCGTCAAGCAGGCCTTCGAAACTGGCCGGGGTAGGGTAGTAATGCGTGCCAAGGCGCACATCGAAACGCTACCATCGGGGCGCGAGCAGATCGTGGTAACCGAGATTCCCTACATGGTGAATAAGGCCGCTATGCTGGAGAAAACTGCGGCGCTGGTTGACGACAAGAAAATCGAGGGCATTTCAGCCATTCGCGACGAGTCGAACCGCGAGGGGATGCGGGTGGTGTACGAAGTGAAGCGCGACGCTATGCCCAACGTGGTACTGAATCAGCTCTATAAGTACACCCAACTGCAAAGCTCGTTTGGGGTCAACAACGTGGCGCTGGTGAAAGGCCGGCCCATGACGCTGAACCTGAAGGATCTGATTGTGTACTTCATCGAGCACCGCGAGGAAGTGGTAGTGCGTCGCACCCGCTACGAATTGGCGGAGGCCGAGAAGCGCGCCCATATCCTGGAAGGCCTGCTGATTGCCCTAGACCACCTCGACGAGGTGATTGCCCTGATTCGTAGCTCCCGCGACGGTGAGGTAGCCCGTGGCCAACTCATCGAACGCTTCAAGCTGAGTGAGGTGCAGGCTCGTGCCATTCTGGATATGCGCTTGCAGCGCCTGACGGGGCTGGAGCGTGACAAGATTGTGCAGGAGTATGAGGAGCTGATGCAGCAGATCGACTACCTGAAATCGGTATTGGCTTCACCTGCCTTGCAGCGGCAAATCATCAAAGATGAGCTGACCGATATTCGGGAGCGGTACGGCGACAAGCGCCGCACGGAAATCGAATACGCTGGCGGCGACTTCTCGATGGAGGATATGATTGCCGATGAGAGCATGGTAATTACCATCTCCCGTGAAGGCTACATCAAGCGTACTGCCTTGGACGAATACCGTTCGCAGGGGCGGGGAGGGGTAGGCGCCCGCGGCGCTGCCACCAAGCAGGACGACTTTACGGAGCACCTGTTTGTGGCAACTACTCACGAATACCTGCTGTTCTTCACCGAAGCCGGTCGCGTGTTCTGGCTAAAAGTGTACGAAGTACCAGAAGGAGGGAAGGGCGCCAAAGGCCGTCCGATTCAAAACCTAATTGAGATTCCGCGTGAAGACAACGTGCGCTCTGTGCTGAACGTGCGCGGCCTACGCGACCCTGACTACCTGGAAAATACCTTCCTGATGTTCTGCACAGAGCAGGGCACCGTGAAGAAAACGCCGTTAGAAGCCTACTCGCGTCCTCGCACCGCCGGTATCAACGCCATCAGCATCAACGAGGGCGACCGACTGCTGGATGTGCAGCTCACTACCGGCAACAGCCAGGTGATTCTGGCCTCCAGCGCTGGCCGGGCCGTGCGTTTCGACGAGGAGAAAGTGCGCTCGATGGGCCGGAACGCGGCTGGGGTGCGCGGCATCTCGCTAGCTGAGGATGGTAATGACAAGGTGGTAGGCATGGTTTGCCTCTCCGATCAGACCCAGGAACTGCTAGTGGTTTCCGAAAATGGTTACGGCAAACGCTCGGAGCTGGAGGAATACCGCACGACCAACCGTGGCGGTAAAGGTGTACGCGCCATGAAAATTACCGACAAAACCGGGGCGCTAGTAGCCATCAAGGCCGTGACGGATACCGATGATCTAATGATTATCAACAAATCGGGTATTACTATCCGCCTGCGGATGGCCGACTTGCGGACCATTGGTCGGGCTACGCAGGGGGTGCGTCTGTTGAAAATCAACGAGCGTGACGAGATTTCGTCTGTAGCCAAAGTGGCCGCCGAGGATAAAGATGAGGAGGCCGTTGACGGCCTACCCGAGCCGAATGGCACCCCGGATAATGGGGGCGGGGAGGGCCTAACGGAGGACTCTACGACAACGGATCTAACCTCGCTAACCGATCCGGATGCGCTTAGCGCAAACTAAAAAGCTGAGCTAAAACGGCGGAACCTGGCAATGGGTTCTGCCGTTTTGCGTTAGTTTACATTCTGAATTCACCCATTCTCTACCTATTCTTCGCAAAGAACACCATGAAGAAACTTGTGTTAACCCTCGTGGCTGCGGCTGCGCTAACTACTGCGTCGGCTCAAAATTCGGCTGTCAATAACGCGTTGCTCTACCAAAAGCAAGGCACGCTGGATAAGGCCCGCACCGAAATAGACAAGGCTATTGCCCACGATAAAACCAAAGACAAAGCCAAAACCTGGTACACCCGCGGCGAGATTTACGACGCCATGACCAGCAACCCGATCTACGGCAAAACGCTAAAGGCTGGAGAGGGTATGAACATAGCTTACGAGTCGTACCAGAAAGCTATTGAGCTAGATGGCAAAGACGGTGAATATGGCAAACAAGCGGCTGCGAAGATGCAGGGTCTGTATGGCTTGGCGTTGAATGCTGGTGTAGAAAGCTACAATGCCAAAAATTACGACGAGGCGATTAAGTCGTATAAGATGGCGCAGCAGATGAACCCCCAGGATACGACGGCGTATCTGTATGCGGCTTACGCATCGTTGGCCAACGAGAACACGGCTGGCGCTAAGGAAAATTATGGCAAGCTGATGGCGATGAACTACAAATCGCCTACCATGTACAGCCAGTTAATGCAGATTGCCCGGCAGGAAAACAATACCAATGAGTACAACAAGCTTCTACAAAGCGGCTTGCAGGCGTATCCGAACAACAAAACCTTTGTGCTGGAAGATCTGAACCAGCTGATTACCGCTGGCAAGGATAAAGAAGCCATCAGTAAACTACAGCACGCTATTGAGCTGGATCCAAAAAATTCCAACCTGCAAAGTGTGCTTGGCTCGGTATACGACAAGCTAAAGCAGCCTGAGCAGGCGGAAGCGGCTTATAAGAAAGCCATCGAGTTGGACGCGAACAACTTCGATGCGCAGTACAATTTGGGCGTGTACTACTACAACAAAGCAGCAGAGTTGTATACCAAAGCCAGCAAAATGGATTTGGCAGCGTACCAGAAGTCAGGCAAGGCTTTAGAAGCAAACGGCAAGAAGTACTTCCAACAGTCGTTGCCATACTTTGAGAAAGCACTAGAACTACAGCCAGACGAGAAGGCTGTAATTGTACCCTTGCAAAAAGTATACGTTCGGTTGGGACGCAACGCAGATGCTGACCGTTTGAACGCCAAGCTGGAAGGCAAATAGAGTATGAAGAATAATCTCCTTATCCAAAAGGATAGGGGATGCTACCCGAAGCCATTTATACGCTTCGGGTAGTTTTTGAAAACTCTACTTAACATAATATAAATTATAAGACAAATAGACAGTTGCTTTTTTTAGGCCGGCTGCCTTAAGAGTTTGTGAAGTTCACACTGTTTGACGTGCTACTGATGCGGGTAACCGTGAAGTACGGTTGAGGGGGCGTAAGCATTATAAGCGAGAATAACTGTAAAACTCTAGTTGGTATTGGCAGTATTCGGCACGCAGTCTACAGTTCCCATAACCTTATAAAAGAGCAGTATTTGTTTTGTTGTTCGCTTTAACAGCAATAGGCTTATTCGTGGACTCGATTTTATAAGTTGA
Organism: Hymenobacter defluvii; assembly: GCF_017589435.1. Taxonomy (NCBI): domain Bacteria; kingdom Pseudomonadati; phylum Bacteroidota; class Cytophagia; order Cytophagales; family Hymenobacteraceae; genus Hymenobacter; species Hymenobacter defluvii. The sequence continues at coordinate 881,064 of NZ_JAGETX010000001.1, read as the reverse complement.
TTATTAGATAAGGAGCAGATAAGCTACGCGATTAAAAAAGCGTAGGTAGCGCAATTAGAAAATGAATTTGAACCTCTCTCCTATTACGTGTTACTCTTCTGTGTTAAGCGATATTTCTTAAAATGTTTTAAAGACGCTTTTCCTTCGTTCTAGACGAAGCTTTAATCTAGTCTTTTACACTATCGTCTCACAATTGTTGAGTGATTGGAACAAGGTAAAGTAGCTTCATAAGAATAGCTTCCTGCCCTAGCCCCCGGCTCCGGGGTTATATAGATAGTAATTAAAAGAGAGACAATGACAATAGGTAGTAGATTAAATAAGAGTATTAATAATGTCAATGTATGTACTATAAAGTAATTAAAAGTACAAAATAATATAATTTGGTATAAATATTTTATACTTTATACTGCTTCTATATACTTTTATTGCATATACTTGCTACGTAAAACCTACCTATAATCTTTTCCTTTTATGCCAAAGACCATAGACTATCCTCGCACTACCTATGCTAGTGCTTGGGAAGTAGCTGAAGTTGTAGATGATACTGGTGGCAAGTGCGCTATTGAAACAAGTGCAAAGAAGCTGGATCGTAAAGTCAGTGGTTCTTATAAAGCCATTATTGGCTCTGCCGTAAAGTTTGGTTTGCTTACTAGTAAGCGGGAGATTCTCACCACAACCAATCTATACCGTCGTATTAAGCATGCTTATGATAAATACGAAGAGAAGATCTATCATAGGGAAGCATTTCTACATCCACCGTTGTTCATGCAGATATGTCGCAAATTCCGTAACAGGGAATTACCGGTGCATATGTTCGACGTTATGCTGATTCGGGAGTTCGGCGTAGAGGAGATCAACGCGCAGAATGTGGCCAAAGCCTTTGTGGAGGGAGCACGTATGGTAGACATCCTGGATGAGCGCAATGTAATTGCCGACGTGGATCAATTAGCAAATCAACAGACTCCACGTCGGCAGCTAGCCAGCACGGAGATGCCCACTAATCTATTTGCTACTCCTACTACCAACACTGCAAGTCTACCGGAGGCCGAGTCTACCTCTACTCCTACCACTTATACCAAAGGTATATCCCCCACTCCTGCTTTTGTGCCACCGGCTCCCCCCTTACGAGGTGGCGATGCTGTCTCGGCCCTCTTTGGCTTAGACACCGATGATTTAGATCATGACGAATCAGAGCAAGATGATACTCCAGCAACTGAGACCTTAGAAAACCCACCGATTGCGCAGCGTGTTTCCCCTATTCCTGTAACGCCACCACCCGTGGCCACCCCCACCGCTACAAAGGCGACTACCCCTCCACCGGCCCCCGCCGTTAGTAGTAGCAGCACGAGCTACTCCATCCATATTAGCGGGCCGGGAATTGAAACTCAACTGCTTATTCAGGATGCGCAGGATCTGGCAATCGTATCTATCCTTTTGGAGAAGATACGCAAGCAACTTTCTGCTTAGCTCAACTACATTGTAAACCCATTACCCAACGCGACTAGGTAGCGGAGTGTGCCACCTAGTCGCGTTGGGTTTATTTTCGGCGCAGTACTGTGTAATACCAGATACCGGCGCCCCGGTCCCGACCCAAGTAGAAACTATCGGAAGGCATCGCATCGACGGACGCCTGCCAGGCCTGCGGCAGATCGTCGTCGTCGTACGGTTCGTCGGAGAGAACTACTACCGGCAGACGGGACAGGGTATGCAACGTATCGTCGGAGATATCGGGCATGGGCTCACCAATCATCCATATTTGCTTGACTGGCACCTCCCCCATACTATACCAGGGTAGCTTTCGAAGGGTAGGCTGCCGCCGCACGTCAACTAAATGGCGTAGACCCTGCTCATCCCGCCGCCCCTCCCATCGCGGATACGCCGGCAGCAATAAGGCCAACAGTGCCGCCATGCCCGTGAGGGAGGTAGCCATAAGCGCTGTCGGGCGCAGGTGCTGCCACCCCTGCCGGATAGCGACAACAGCAACGCTACCTAGTACGACCACTACTGCCACAAAACGTAGGGTATTCGGACCGAAGCCGGGTAAGCGTACTACCATCATGGCGAGCGGAGCTAGTGCGCACACTACCACCAATACCACGGTCCACGCCCGCACCAACCGGCGCTCGGTAGGCAATACGGTTGTAGGCCTTTGAAAAGCAGTTTCCAGGTACCGCAGCATGCCCGCTATCAATAATGCTATGGGCGGCAACAGGGGAAGCATGTAGCGTTCTTTTTTCTCGGGTACTAGGCTCAGCAGCACCAGGCTGGTCACCAGCCACCCCAGCAACAGCAGATACGGCACGTAGGCACCAGCCCGATGTCGGGCATAGGGCACATACAGCGCTACCAAGGCCACGAGGGTCCAGATACCCGAAAACACCGGAAAGTTGAGGTAGTACCACGGGGGCTGTACGTGCCGCTCGCCCCAGGAGGTGGTTTCGACTTGCGCCACGGCCAGCACGGCCGCCGGCACATGACTGTATACATACAACGGCCATGATAACCCAATACCCAGCCCCAGCACAGCCGCTAGCGCAGTTCCCTGCCAATGCGCCCGCACGGTAGCCCGCCACGGGTTCAGGCGCGACAGGTAACATGCTACGTAGGGCAACAACATTGCGTAGGGAGCTACAGGTCCCTTGCTGAGCATACTGGCACCCAGGGTAACCCCAGCCGCAGCAAACCACCCATACCCCCGCCCGGCACTGTTCCACCCCCGCGTAAGCAGCCAGAGCGTGCCTACCATAAAGCTATTCGAGAAGATGTCCCACTGCCCTTCCCGCCCACTGGTAATGATAAGCAGACTGCTAGCCAGCACCAAGGCCCCCAACCAAGCAGTGCGCCCAGCCTCGTCGGTCTCGGTGGGTAGACCCCGGGTTAGCTCGCGGGCCAGCCCCCAGAAAAAGAGTATCAACAGCGTAGCCATCAGGGCCGCTGGCAGGCGCAGCACAAACAGATTGGAGGTTGTCCCGCCAAGCTTCATGGCCGTTGCCACGGCCCAGGTAGGCAGTGGGGGCTTTGCCAGCCGCAGTTCCAGATTCATGGTAGGAATTAGCCAGGAGCCACCGTTTACCATTTCGCGGGCAGCTACAAAGTTGCGGGCTTCCATCAGACTCACGTTGGGCGTACCCAGGTAGGGAAAAAAGCTGAAGAAGCAAACGAGCAGCACCGTTAGTGTACGGAACCAGCCAGCACGCAGAATAGAGGTAGGCAACATACTGAAGTAGTGAGAGTGCCGCCCCACGCGCAACGCAGGCCGGCAGAACAACATAATGGAACTATGCAACAGGGTGCGGCAATAATTGCCTAGCGGCCTAACAACGTCAGGAGTTGGGGAACATTATCTACTTCTATCGCATCCGGACGGCACGCCAAGATCCGGCGGATGGAAGCCGAGGACCGCCCGCCGAAGACCACCACCTCCAAGCCTGCGGCCCGGGCGGCAGCCGAGCGGGCCGGCGTAATCACGTCCTTATGCACCACAATGGCTTCCACCTCCTGCTCCCGGGCAGCCTGCACGCCTTTCGCAAACTCATCGTCCTTGGCAATTTCTACGGCCAGCGGCGCCCCAGGCACGGCGGCGCGTAACAGGGGTAGCGTTTGGGGATGGTCAGTGAGAATCAGGAGGCGGTCAGCAGGTACACGGAAACGGCGCAGCACGCGTCCTAAGGCCCGCGCCAAAGCCGGCGAGCGGCGGTATGCCTGGCCCTCCGGCGCACAGTCATCGTGCTCGTGCAAATCCAGGTGCAGCAAGGGGTAGCGCCCCGTACGTCGGGCCCGGCGTTGCAACTGGCTCAGCAAGGTTTCGAAGGTAGCGGGCTGCTCTTGCTGAAACCAGTCGTAGGGCCAGCCCCCGCGGTAGTGTAGGGCCGTAATGGCCGCCGCGGGCAGCTCACTCACGCACCCGTGCCCGTCGGTCATGGAGTCGAACCGCGGGTCGTGGTAGAGGATCGGTATACTGTCCTGACTGAGTTGCACGTCAATTTCTACCCCATCAACGCCCTGATCCAACGCGTGCGCAATGCCGCGCAGACTACTAGGAGGTAACGGGTTGAAAGGATTAATAGGCGTAAAAAATCCCGACCCGGCGTGGCCAACAACCAACACCTGACGCTCCACCGGCGGTACTTTCTCTCCTGGTGACAGCCACTGCCAGGCGACTACCAGGCTGAGGACTACTAGCAGCCCCAGACCCCAACTTAATTTCTTTTTTCTGCTTAACACGTGCTAAAGGTATTTCGCAAAAAACGAAAAAACCGGATGAGTATGCCGCCAGCGGTCCTATTTCATAAATCGCGCTACCTTTGCCCCCCTCCCCGCCCCCGGGGAAATTTCTCCGTTTGCGTTTCCCAATCGTATGCCTTCTGTTCTCGTTACCGGGTGCGCCGGCTTTATTGGCTCCCACCTCTGCGAGCGGCTGCTGGCCGACGGCTACCGGGTGCTGGGCCTCGACAACTTCGATCCGTTTTACGATCGGTCGCTGAAACAGGCCAACCTGACCGCCTTACTCCCCCATGCCCAGTTCAGCTTTCACGAAGTGGAACTGCGCCGCGGAAGCGAGGCCCTGGCAGATGCTTTTCCCGCCGACCCCATCGACATAGTGGTACACCTGGCTGCCAAGGCCGGCGTGGGTCCTTCCGTACGCGAGCCTATCGCCTACCTCGACAACAACGTGATGGCAACCACTCACCTGCTGGAGTGGATGCGCGGACGAGAAATTCATAAACTATTCTTCGCCTCTTCTTCCTCGGTGTACGGCAACACGCCGGAACGTCCCTTTCGGGAGGACATGAACCTGCTCAGCGCGGTCATATCGCCCTACGCTGCCTCTAAACTGGCTGGGGAGCAACTTACCTACACCTACCATCACTTGTATGAGCTGGACGTACTGAACGCCCGCTTTTTTACGGTGTATGGCCCCCGCCAGCGGCCCGATTTAGCCATTCATAAGTTTGTGCGCCTGCTGCACACCGGTCAGGCCATTCCAGTGTTCGGCAACGGCAGCACGGCCCGCGACTATACTTTCGTATTGGACACTGTAGATGGCATTGCCCGGGGCGTGGCCTACTTGCTGAGCCATACAGAGGTGTACGAAACCATTAACCTAGGCAACAACCGCCCGGTGCCGCTACTGGAGCTGATTGAGGCCGTGGGAGACGCTGTGGGCGTAACGCCTCGCTTGGAGTTCCATCCCATGCAGGCCGGTGACGTGGACGTGACCTACGCAGACATCAGCAAGGCCCAACACCTGCTTGGCTACCAGCCCAAAACCAGTTTGGCCGATGGCCTACGGCAATTCGTGGCCTGGCAGCAGGCACAGGTGGAGTAAAGGGGTTGTCCGTACCCGAAGCGGTGGAGTCGAGCGGCATCAGCCTTTCCAGCGTCAAATGCTACCGCAAGTATTTGTAGGCATCATTATTCTCTGTGCCTAATTTTATATGGTTGTAACTAAGTATATTTCATTTTCTATTGCGCTACCTATTGTCTTATTCCGGCTCGTTGACGCTAGTTAGGAAGCTACAGCCTCGATCCATTTTTTATTATATTCCTTTTCAATATGTTAAGCTCTTGTTTATTGAAATCCGCTGGCCTTCTGAGCATCGGGCTGGCCTTGGCGGGTTGCTCCTTATTTGAGCAAAGCGGACAAACTACCGTCGAGGGCGTCGTCGTGGACGACGTGACCGGGCAGCCCATCGCCTTGGCTGACGTGGCCGTACTGGCCAACAAGCGCAGCAGCTCCTCCTCCGCCTTCTCGCAAGTGGGCGACTGGCACCCCACCGACGCGCAAGGCCGGTTCTCGTTTGCCTTTGAAGCCAACGGCGCGACCGACTACGTGCTACGCGCCGATGCGCCCCGAGGGAGCACACAGTACTTGTCGGCGCCCAAAATCAAAGCCGGCCGCAAAAATAAGAACGTGCGCGTCCCCCTGACGTCTATATCCTGGCTTCAGGTGCACTTACGCGACGTACCTCCACGCGCCGATGCGTTGAATATTACGGTCAGCGGCTTTCTTACCTCGGTGACAGTTCGTCCGCCACAGGACACCATCTTTTACCGGCCCGTGCCAGCGGGTAATAACGTAGTGGGGTGGAGCCTGAACGGGAGCCCAACCGTCTCGGATGCCGAAACGCGCATCCCATACACCGTGGCGGGAGCGGACACCGCGCGCATCGAGATTCGCTACTAATTCGTCGTCAGAATTCCTGAAAACGAAGCACGGATTGAATGGTAGTACCCCACCTACTTCCGCTCACTCTTCAACCGGCACTTTTACTTCCACGATTTTCAACGCCTTGATTTCGCGGCGTAGTAGCACGATGTTGCGGGCGTACACCACCGTGCCCGACACGTTGCCCAGCAGCAGCACCACGTCCCAGCGCAGCACGGCGTATACCAGAATCAGCACGGAGCCCAGCAGGCTCACCACCCAGAATCCCAAGGGTAGCACCGACTCGCCTTTGCGCTCGGAGTAGAGCCATTGGTACACAAAGCGCAGCAAAAAGATGGTTTGGCCCACCGCGCCCAGCACCAGCACCCCACGCGGAATACGGCTGCTGAGCATGGCTTGCAGGCTGAAGTGCGCCTCGCCGACGATAAAGCGCATCAGCGTGGCCAGCGGAAACACGTAGGCCGCCACCCGAAACCAGCTGTTCAGCTTCTGCCACTGCCCCAGCAGTTGCAGGTTGCGGATGTAGATGACGTAGCTGATCAGCTGGGCACCCAGAATCACCGGGTCGTGGCGCAGGATGCCGTAGATAATCATCAGAAACGACGATATCAGGCTGATCTGCCAGAACAGCGCGGGCACCAGCACCCGCCGGGCCCGCTCGCTCTGAATCCACTGTAAGACAATACGGCTCGAAAACAGCAGCTGCGATACCAGGCCAATCACCAGGGCCACGTTCTGCACCGAAAACCACCGTTCGAGCGTCGCCAGCAGGGTTGTACTCATACTCACCTCAATGCCGCGTTAGTTAGACGGTGCCCCGCTGCTGCTCCCCAATCTCGTAGTTTTTCCAACGCGAACGGATCCAGCGGAAGCCGAACGTATCCACCAGGGGCTTCCAGGCACGATTCCAGAGGTTGTACTTGGCCGTGCCGGCAAAGCGCGGGAAGTGGCGCACGGGAATTTGCTTCACCTTGCCGCCTTGCAACTGCACCAAGGCGCCCAGGAAACGGTGCATGCCGTGGAACAGGGGTAGACGGCGGGCATACTCAATCTTCATGATCTTGAGCGGGCAGCCCGTGTCCTGAATGCCGTCGTTGATGAGCGTGCGGCGCACGGTGTTGGCAATCTTGGAGGACATTTTCTTGGTGAGCGTATCCTGGCGTTTGGCCCGGATGCCGTTCACCATATCGAACTCCGGAAAAAACCGGAAAAACTCCAGAAAATCCAGCGGCGTGGTCTGAATGTCGGAGTCGATGTAGCCCACCAGCGTGGTGCGGCAGTGGTCCACGCCGGCTTTGATGGCCGTGCTCAGGCCGCGGTTCTGGCTGAGGCTGATAAATTCGTAGCGGTTGTCTTTCGCGCAGATGTCGCGCAGAATAGCCAGCGAACCGTCGCGCGAGCCGTCGTTCACGAACAGCACCGTGGTCTGTACCGGCGTTTGTTCCAGAAACTTATTCATCTCTACCACAAACTGCGGCAGGCTTTCTTCTTCGTCGTAAACGGGCACGAGCACCGTCAGGGTTTGGGTGGCCAGGTAGGCGGCGTTGGAATCGGCGGGCATTGGCTAAAATAGCATTAGAAACGCAAGGTAGGCAGAAACCCAGCAATCCTCAGTGTACGCTACCCACGGCCTACCCCTACCCAATTGAGCGCACTACTTTTTCGATCAGCTCTTTGGTGCGGCGAATACCGGCTTCCTCGCTCAGCTTTTCGCCCTCGTACTCGATGCCCAGATAGCCCTGAAACTTCGCCTTTTTCAGCAGTCCCAGCATCTTGTAGTAATCCGTTTCCACGCAGTTGCCCGTTGCATCAAATTCCAACGTTTTGGCGCTTACGCCGGTTTTGATAACGGGCAGCCATTCGGCCACGGCCTTGTACCGGTCATACTCCTCCACGCACTGGCCCTTGTACAAGTCGCCCGTTTCCCGGCGCACGCAGAAATTGCCGAAGTCCGGCAGCACGCCCACGTTGGGTTTGCCTACCCCCTGTATCGTGTGCAGCAGCCACTGCCCGTTGGAGGTGTAGCTACCGTGGTTTTCTACCACCACGTTCAGGCCCAGCGGCTGGGCGTAGGCACTCAACTGCCCCAATCCCGCCATCGCCGCCCGCTGCACCTCTTCGGCAGTACCCTTGCCAAAGGCATTCACACGCACGCTCCGGCACCCTAGGTAGGCCGCCGCCTCCAGCCAGGGACGGTGGTTTTCCACGGCCTGCTGCCGCTGCCGCTCATCGGGTGAGCCCAGGTCGCCTTCCCCATCCACCATAATCAGGTGGTTGGTAATGCCGTTGTCGCGGCAGCGTTGCTGCAACGCCCGCAAATAGGTTTGGTCTTTCGCTTTGTCCTTGAAAAACTGGTTCACGTACTCCACGGTCGTGATGCCAAATTTCTGCCGGGCCACGCCGGGAAAATCCAGGTTGGTTAACTCTTGCTTGAAAAGCGCTTTGTGCAACGACCACTGCGCCAGAGAAATTTCCCCGAACGTGGGAGCTGGAGTAGTAGCGGTCAGTAGTTGCGGTGCAGCCAGCGCGGCGGTAACCAAGACGGACGTTTTCTGCAAGAATTCGCGGCGGGAAGTGGACATAGACGACGGGGACAGGTAGGAAAACACTCCTAGATACCACCTTTTTTTGTATATCGAACACGTAGCCGCGCGCCGGAGCGGTTCAACTTCCCCGGTGCGCGGCGCGTACCCATCGAATCGTAACGCCTATGAAAACGTATAAAGTCCTGGTCATTGGGTGTGGCAACATGGGTGCTTCTCACGCCCGCGCTTACCACCAACTGTCCGCCTTCGAGCTGGTGGGGCTAGTCAGCCGTGGCCCGGAGAGCCGGGAAAAACTGTCGCGGGAACTGGGCGGCGTGCCCACCTACGCCACCACCGAACAGGCCCTGCACGCCACTACCCCCGATATGGTGTCCATTAATACCTACCCCGACACGCATTTTGCCTTGGTGCGGCAAAGTCTGCTCGCCGGTGCCCACGTGTTCGTGGAGAAGCCCCTGGCCACCACCGTAGCCGAGGCCGAGGCATTGATAGAGTTGGCCCAACAGCAGCAACGTAAGCTGGTGGTGGGCTATATTCTGCGCGTGCATCCTACCTGGAACCAGTTTGTAGCCCTGGCGCAAACCTTAGGAAAGCCCCTGGTGATGCGCATGAACCTGAATCAGCAGAGCGCCGGGCGCCACTGGTACACGCACCGCCAGCTCCTGCGCTCGGCCTCCCCGCTGGTCGATTGCGGGGTGCACTACGTGGACGTGATGTGCGCCATGACGGGGGCCGCCCCGCACAGCATCAGCGCCATTGGGGTGAATCTATCGGCGGAAGTTGACTCCGCTATGTACACCTACGGGCAGTTGCAAGTGCGCTTTCAAGATGGCTCCGTGGGCTGGTACGAGGCCGGCTGGGGACCGATGATGAGTGAGACGGCTGTGTTTATTAAAGACGTGATTGGGCCGAAGGGGGCCGTTTCCATTATCGACGAGGTGCAAAACGGGTCGCAAGACATTGCCGGCCACACCCACACCGGCGGCCTGCGCATTCACCACGCGGCCCTAGATGCCGATGGCCAGTTTGCCCGCCCAGACGAGGTGCTGCCTACCCCCACCGAGCCCGACCACGACGCGCTGTGCCTACTCGAACAGCAGTTTCTACTCGATGCTATTACCCACAACCACGACCTGACCGACCACCTACGCTCGGCCGTCACCAGCCTACGCATTGTGCTGGCCGCCGATGAGGCCGTGCGCACCGGCCAAACGGTAGTGTTGTAAATGTGCGGAGCCAATGAACCGTTACACCTTCCTGGGCCTGCTGGGCACCGCGGCGACTACCCCCCTGCGTCGGGCGCTGGCGGTCCTCTCCCCCAACTTGCGTCTGATGCAACCTGAACAGTTCCTTTTTCACGACGACGGCCAGATTCCCAACAGCCGCTTTCCCGTCCTGCTCTACCGCAATGCCTTCCCGGCCCGCGACATGGAGGGCGCCGCGTGGCTTGAAAAACGCTTTGCGGCGAATAACTGGACCAACTCCTGGCGCAATGGCGTGTATGCCTACCATCACTACCACAGCACCTCACACGAGGTACTGGGCGTGTATGCGGGCACGGCCCTTCTACAACTCGGCGGCGAGCAAGGCCAACAGGTGCGCGTGCAGGCCGGCGACATTCTGGTGCTACCAGCCGGCGTAGGGCACAAAAACCTGGGTAGCGAGCAGTTGGGCATCGTAGGCGCCTACCCCGAGGGACGCCACTGGGACGTAAACCGCGGCTTACCCGGCGAGCGGCCTCAGGCCGATCAGAACATTGCGGCCCTACCCATCCCGACGACGGATCCGCTGCTAGGCTCCACCCAGGGCCTACCTACCCTGTGGAAGAAGTAAGGTAGGTAGCCTGCATATTTCAGTTCATCCCAAGCTGACTCAAGGAGACAGAGTACCAGGTGGCGTAAGTCTGCCACTGCCGGCGCCAGTAGGCGTACTCACCCAGCACGCAGATTACTTTGTCGCCCTTGAGGTAGATGCGCGTTTTGGCTTGCTCGTTTTTCCAGGCAATCGGGCCGGCCTCGTCCGGCTCCATGTCCTCTACATTCTGCCATAGGAAAGACCGGGGAGTTTCGTGCTGCTGCCCCAGCATATCTTGCCAAAACCGCGTCGCGTGTGCAATAGGAGAAGGAATCATAAAGAGTGTAAAAGCGAAATGAAGAGAAAAGAGCTAGTAGCTACGGTTCAGGTAAGGCAATATAATCACAATCAACTTTTCAAACCGGCTTTTATTAAAATCCCTACCAACCGAGCATCTGATTACACACTTCTCATATTTATTGCCAAACTCCTTGTATGTATCATAAAAATAAACAGCATCTATTATTTTGTTAACAAAATAATAGATGCTGTTTTGACGATACCATTTCTCACAAAAAGAACAAGTTGTCCCTATAAGCTGAATACGTTTTTCCTACTCTACTCCCGGCGCACGCCTGCTGCAATGGTGCTATGGCGCTGGCGCAGCACGGAAACGATGTCTTCCAGCGTGAGACCCGAGCCCGCCAGCAGCACCAGCAGGTGGTAGAGCAAATCGGCCGCTTCGCCTTTCAGCCCTTCCGTGTTGCCGCCTACCGCATCAATCACCGTTTCGACGGCTTCCTCGCCTACTTTCTGGGCGATTTTGGGCATGCCTTTGCGGAACAGCGAGGCGGTGTACGACTTGGGGTCCTCGTCGGGAAAGTCGCGGCGGCGCTGCACTAGGCGCTCCAGCTCGGCCAGGAAGCCCACTGGGGCAGTGGGTAGGGCAGTTTGCGCGGGCTGCTCGAAGCAGCTGACGGTGCCACGGTGGCAGGTAGGGCCGTCGGGGCGGGCGCGAATGAGCAGGGCGTCGCCGTCGCAATCCTCATGCAAGCTGACCACGGTGAGGTAGTTGCCGGAGGTTTCGCCCTTAGTCCAGAGGCGGTTTTTGGAACGGGAAAAGAACGTCACGCGTCCCTCCTGCCGGGTTTTCTGCCAGGCTTCCTCGTTCACGTAGCCCAGCATCAGCACCTGGCCGGTATCGGCGTCCTGTACCACGGCGGGAAGCAAGCCGCCCATTTTATCGAAATCTAAGTTCATTTTTGTTGATTTTATCTGTCATGTTGAGCTTGTCGAAGCATCTCTACCATGCGTATTCTTCTCTGTTCGCAACGAAGCAGTAGAGATGCTTCGACAAGCTCAGCATGACCCGTAACTATAAACATAACCGACAAACTAATCCTACAGTCGTACCGGAATGCCTTCTGCGCGCAGGGTTTGCTTCAACTCCTGAATACCAATTTCACCGAAGTGAAAAATGCTCGCCGCCAGGCCCGCGTCGGCTTGCGCCTGCTGGAATACGTCGGTAAAGTGTTGGATGCTGCCAGCCCCGCCCGAGGCCACCACCGGCACAGATACGGCCCGGCTCACGTCGCCGGTGAGGTCCAGCGCGAAGCCGTCCTTGGTGCCGTCGTTGCTCATAGAGGTCAGCAGGATTTCCCCGCAGCCACGGTCAGCGACTTCGCGGCACCACTGCACGGCGTCGCGGCCGGTATTATGGGTGCCAGCGCGGGTGTACACCTGCCAGCCGTTTTCAGGCGTGTAGCGGGCATCTACGGCCACCACAATGCACTGGGAGCCGAATCGCCGGGCTAGTTCGTCTATCAGCTCTGGCCGGTGCAGGGCGGCCGAATTGATGCTGGCTTTATCGGTACCGTTGAGCAGGAGCATTTCCACATCGGCCACCGAGCCAATGCCGCCGCCTACCGTAAAGGGAATATCCAGGGTAGCGGCCACGTCGCGCACCAGTTGCACCAGCGTCTGGCGCTTCTGGTTGGTGGCCGTGATGTCAAGAAACACCAGTTCGTCGGCGCCCTGCTTGGCGTATTGTTCGGCTAGCGCCACTGGGTCGCCGGCATCGCGCAAGCCCTCGAAGCGCACACCCTTCACGGTGCGGCCGTCCTTCACGTCGAGGCAGGGAATGATGCGTTTGGTTAGCATGGAGTTGAGTTTTGAAAGGTTCTGTTGGTTTTATTGGCTCAGTTCTGCTAGCAGCCAGGCGCGGGTATCGGAGCCAGCTACTTCCTCCACAGTCGCCAACAACGCCTTGGTGGTGCATATCTTTCTCCCGGCCACAGTAGCCAGCAGATCGAAGTACTTTGCACTACCCAAACGGGCATGCAGCGCGGCAAGCACCACAGTGCCCTTGTTGTAGATAACCCGCCGGTACATGGTAGGTTCGTACTGATATCGGTTGAATCCCAGAATAGCAGGTGTTCCCGCCGCAGACTGCGCAAGCTGAGCAAGCCGCGTCCGATACGTGACCGTATCGCCGCTAGCCTGTAGGTAGAGCAGGCTGGAGTAGGTAGCAAAGGCCTCGTTGAGCCAATCGTTTTCGTTGTGGATGGAGCCCCAGCTCCACCATTTATGGCTGATTTCGTGGGCCAGAATGAGCAAATCACCTGGCTTCTTTACGTCGAAGTCCGTGTACGTAATGATGGTGGCGTTGTCCAGCAACCCAAACGCATCTGTGTTGGTCCCGGGTAAGAAGATAGTGAAGTGCGTAATAGAGTCCTGCCTACCCAGCGTCCGGTTGTAAAACGCACGAATGGCCTCGGCCTGTTGCAGCAACGCGGCATCATCCTGTGTGGCTACCCCGCCTACTTTCACTACCTGCATACCTCCGGAAGCGACTGGTGGTAGTTGGTTGAACTGCGAGGCGACCAGGTCCGTAATTTCAATAGCGCTGGTTATGCCGCGGAAGGTCCACTGCCCGGAGCGGTGACGAAGCGCCGGGGAGGTGCTGCGCACCTTGTAGGCCGCGGGTGCCCGCACTCGCAAGGTGTAGTCCACCACGTCGTATTCGTGGTAAGCCCGCATAGGCAACCAGCCCGAATGCGCGCTAAAGACGTGTACTTGCTGTGTGTAATACGACTTCGCCAGCGTGCCCGAATACGTCAACGTAATCTGCCGTGCTTTGCCAATACGCGCCTTGAGGTAGTGTATCGCTATCCGCTGCAACGTATCTGCGAAGTAGGGGTAATAACGCGGTAGCACGCGCTGCTGATCGCCACCGGGTGTTTGCAGACGTGCCAGATGATACCGCCGATTCAGATTGAATGTGATGCTTGTTGTTGTATCCGTCGGCGCTATCCACCAGGTATACCGACACGTAAAGGCATGCGTCTTTGGCTCCACCTGAAGCTGTACTTCTACTACTGGCGTAGCCTGGCAGGTTTGGGCAATTACCAATGCCACCAGCAACCCAATTAACAACAGCGAAGCTTTCATTTTAGCAGAATACAGCGTGCGGTTCTCTACTAGCAAAGTCTTTACAACATCGGCCGCAGTTCATCTAATGTGATGGTACCTTCATAAATCGCCTTGCCGATAATGGCGCCGTGCATCCCCACAGCGGCAAGTGCCTCTACATCAGCCAGCGTAGTAACGCCGCCCGAAGCGACCAGCTGCGCCTGTGGGAGCTGTTGCCGCAGCTGCTGGTACGTAGCCAGGGCGGGGCCTTGCAGCTTGCCGTCCTTGCTCACATCGGTACAGATGAAGGTAGTGGCGCCGGCCGCCAGGTAGTCTTCGATGAACTCCGCGAGCGTCCGTTCGCTCTGCTCGGCCCAGGCATTGATGGAAATATGGTTGTCGCGGAAATCGGCCCCGATGATGATGCGCTCGGCCCCGAAGGTGCGCAGCCACTCCCCTACCAGCGCCGGCTCGCGCACGGCAATGCTGCCGGCCGTAATCTGCCGCGCCCCAGCATCGAAAGCCTGCCGCACGGCGGCCTCGCTCTGCAAGCCCCCGCCGAAGTCGATCGTCAGGTTGGTGTGCCGGGCAATGCGCTCCAGCACGGGCAGGTTGACAGGCTGCTTGGCGCGGGCTCCATCCAGATCGACCAGGTGGAGGCGGCGTACGCCGGCCTGCTCGAAGCGCTGGGCCACGGCCAGCGGGTCCGAATCGTAGGTGGTTTGTTGGGAAAAGTCGCCCTCCGTCAGGCGTACGCACTGGCCGTTGATGAGGTCGATAGCGGGGATCATGTCCATGGGTTAGGGGTATGCATGTCATCCGAGTGCAGGGAGGAATCTGAACCATTGAAGATGCTTATTCAGACTCCTCGCTGCACTCGGAATGACAGTTACAGCTTTAAAAAATTCTCCAGAATACGCGTGCCTACCGGGCCGCTTTTTTCGGTGTGGAACTGCACAGCATAAAAATTCTCGTGCTGCACGGCGGCGCTGAATGGCGTTGGGTACTCGCCCTCGGCAATGGTGTAGCTGCCTACCGGCGCGTGGTAGCTATGCACAAAGTACACGTAGTCCTGCTCGCGCACTCCCTCGAACAAGGGTGAGCGGAGACGGTGCAGATTATTCCATCCCATGTGCGGCACTTTATGCTGGGCGTCGGCCACAAAGCGCTTCACCTCGAAGGGTAGGATGCCTAGCATGTCGGCGTTGTTTTCCTCGCTGTGCGTGCCCAGAAGTTGCATGCCCAAGCAAATACCCAGGAAGGGTTGCCGGCAGGTAGGCAGCACTTGGTCGAGGCCTTTGCTGCGCAGTTCCTGCATGGCTGTAGACGCCTCGCCCTCGCCCGGAAACAAGATCTTATCGGCGCTACGAATCTGCTCGGGGTCGGCCGTCAACGTGGCGTGTACGCCTAGCCGCTCCAGCGCAAACAACACGGACTGCACGTTGCCTCCTTTGTAATCAATCACTGCTATGTTCATTTGAGTAAAATAAAGCCAGACAACTCTATTTTCATTTGTTTAGCCATTTGAATAAAACCAATTTCTCATGCTTTTGCTACCCCTCTACGCGAGTGTAGTTAACCTTTAGCTTCACATATAGTTAGTCAGGCTCACCTTCGCCTAACTATGCACAATGCACAATACGCAATAAATCAGATATATAAGTAAGTTTATTCATTTTTTTAAACAAATGAATAAACTATAAAATACCCTTCGTGCTGGGTATTTCCATCTTGCCAGCATCACGCACCAACGCCATCTTCATCGACTTCGCAACTGCCTTAAAGATGGCTTCGATTTTGTGGTGTTCGTTCTGCCCTTCGGCTTTAATATTAAGGTTACAGCGAGCTGCGTCAGCGAAGCTTTTAAAGAAATGGTAAAACATTTCGGTAGGCATATCGCCGATTTTTTCGCGTTTGAACTCCGCTTCCCACACCAGCCAAGGGCGACCAGAAAAGTCAATGGCGGCTTGGGCCAACACGTCGTCCATAGGTAGTAAAAAACCGTAGCGGGCCAAGCCGCGCTTGTCGCCGAGTGCCTGCGTAAACGCTTCGCCCAACGCAATAGCTGCGTCCTCAATAGTATGATGCTCGTCGATGTGCAAGTCGCCTTGTACTTCTATTTTCATGTCGACACCTGAGTGCTTGCTGAGCTGGTCGAGCATGTGGTCAAAAAAGCCGAGGCCGGTGTGCATCTGCGGCCGGCCGGCGCCGTCGAGATTCAGCTCCACCCGGATTTTGGTTTCGTTGGTGTCGCGCTGCACCACGGCCGTGCGAGCAGGTAGGCGCAGGCGTTGATAAATTTCTTCCCAGCTAGTAGTCGTCAGAGCGGCGCGCTCGTCGGACTCCTCCCCTATCAGTATAGCTTGGCACCCTAGGTTCTCGGCCAGCTGCACATCGGTAGGCCGGTCGCCGATGACGTAGGAGTTCGGCAGGTCGTAACCGTGCTGGGCATCGAGGTAGCGCGCCAACATCCCGATACCGGGCTTGCGGGTTTCAAGGTTCTGGTGGGGGAAGCTGCGGTCGATATGTTCGCGCACAAACTCCACACCTTCCCCGCGCAGAATGTCGAGCATGAGCGTGTGCGCCGGCCAGAAGGTTTCTTCCGGGAAGCTGTCGGTGCCCAGGCCATCCTGGTTGCTTACCAGCACCAGCTCGTAGTCTAGCTCGCGGGCAATGCGGGCCAGTCCCGAAACAGCGCCGGGCACAAACTGAAACTTATCCGGCGTGAGAGCATCAATCTGCTGGCTCGGCTGCGGCTCGATGAGAATGGTGCCGTCGCGGTCGATGAAGAGAACTTTTTTCATGAAGTAGCGCGAGTCAAGAAGTTCGCGTAGTAGAAGAAGCTATAGCCAAGGCGAAAGCAAAGCCAACGCTTCGCGTGTGGTAGAACAAAATAAGTCGTCGATTGCAGCAGCTACCCCTGTCAGGGCTTGGAGATCTGACAGGAGTATAGGCGGCCGGGCAATTTCTATTTAGGATATTCCCGTAACGCCGCTAACAGCGCCTCGTTTTCCTGGGGCGTGCCCACCGTGAGGCGCAGCGTGCCGGCGCAGCCGGGTTGCGTCGTGCGGTTACGCACCACAATACCTTTGCCGAGCAGATAGTCATACACGGCCGTCGCATCGGGGCGGAAGCGGGCCAGCAGGAAATTAGCGTCGGAGGGGAATACTGCTTCCACCATTTCCAGGGTAGGCAGCTGTTGGGCCAGCCAGTCACGGCCTTGTAGCAACTCCTGCTTCATGGCCTCGAAGCGCGGTGCATCCTGCAAGGCAGCCAGCGCATGCTGCTGCGTGGCTTCCGATATATTATAAGGAGGCTTGATTTTGTTGAGGTACCCAATGATGTCCGGCGAAGCGAAGGCCATACCCAGGCGCAAGCCCGCCAAGCCCCAGGCTTTGGAGAAGGTTTGCAGCACCACTAGGTTTGGAAATTCTGCCAGGCGCATGGTCCAGCTGGGCGCGGCGGCGAAGTCGGCGTAGGCCTCATCCACTACCACTAAGCCGCGGAAGCCGCGCAGCACTTGCTCGATATCCTCGGCGCGGAGCAGGTTGCCGGTAGGGTTGTTGGGGGAGCATAGAAACACCAGCTTGGCGTCGGAGGCCACAATGCCTTCGATTACCTCCAGCGAGAGCTGGAAGTCGGGCGTGAGGGGGTGGCACTCCAAGGCCACATCGTTCAGGTTCGCGGCTACCTCGTACATACCATAGGTAGGCGGCAGGATGAGGATGCGGTCCTGGCCGGGCGTGCAGGTGAGGCGCACCAGTAGGTCGATGGCCTCATCGGAGCCGTTGCCGAGGAAGATTTGCGCGGGCTCCACGCCTTTCAGCTTGGCAAGCTCAGCTTTCACCTGGCGCTGCAAGGGGTCGGGGTAGCGGTTGAAGCTGGCGGGGCCAGCCGAGCCCAGGCTGTTTTCGTTGGCGTCGAGCATCACCTGCGCCTCGCCCTGAAACTCGTCACGAGCCGAGGAGTAGGGCTTCATCGCGCGGATATTCGGGCGAACCAGATTTTCTAAGTCAAACATGGTTGAGGGTATTTGTCAAGTTGAGCGCAGCGCAACGGAGTCGAAGCATCTTTATGAGTACTTCTATTGAGTACTTCTATCGGTAGCAACGAAGCGGGCGAGATACTTCGACTCCGCTGCGCTACGCGCAACTTGACGTTCTTTTGTTTTACTTTTTCGCCAACGATTTCAGCCGCAATGTCACGGCGCGGGCGTGGGCGCGGAGGCCTTCGGCTTCAGCCATCGTTTCCACAACGGGCCCTACCTGTTGTAGCCCCTGAGCGGTGATGCGCTGAAAAGTGATTTTCTTGAGAAACGAATCCAGCGACACGCCGCTATAGTTGCGGGCGTAGCCGTTGGTGGGGAGCGTATGGTTGGTGCCCGAAGCGTAGTCGCCGGCGGCTTCGGGCGTGAGATGCCCCAGGAACACCGAGCCGGCGCTGGTGACGCCTTCGGCCAGCTGCTCGGCATTTTCCACCGACAGAATCAAGTGCTCGGGCGCGTACTGGTTCGAGAAAAACAGCATCTCTTCCGGCGTGCGCAGCAGAATAGCGCGACTCTCTTGCAAGGCCTGGGCTGCTACCTCGCGGCGGGGCAACTCGGCTAACTGGCGCGCCACCTCAGCCGTTACCTGGGGCAGCAGTTCCACCGAGTCAGTGAGCAGCAGTACCTGCGAGTCGGGGCCGTGCTCGGCCTGGCTCAGCAAGTCGGCCGCCACGAAGGCGGGGTCGGCAGTGCTATCGGCAATAACCAGCACCTCCGACGGCCCGGCGGGCATGTCAATGGCTACCCCGTGGCGAGTAGCCAGCTGCTTGGCGGCCGTCACGTAGCGGTTGCCGGGGCCGAAGATTTTGTCGACGGCCGGCACGCTCTCGGTACCGCCGGTGAGGGCGGCCACGGCCTGCGCCCCACCCGCCTTAACAATCGTCGTGATACCCAGCAGCTGCGCCGTGAACAGAATCACCGGGTTCACGGAGCCGTCTTTCTGCGGCGGCGTGCACAGCACCACCTCCGGGCAACCCGCTAGCCGCGCCGGTACGCCCAGCATCAGCAAGGTGCTGAACAGCGGCGCCGTGCCTCCCGGAATGTAGAGCCCTACCCGCTGCACCGGCACCGATTTGCGCCAGCACGTCACGCCCGGCATGGTTTCTACTGGTTCTTCCGCATGAAATTGGGTGGCGTGAAATTTCTCCACGTTGGCACGAGCCTGCCGGATGGCCTGCTGCAACTTGGCGGGCACTTGCGCAGCGGCGGCTTCCAGTTCGGCCCCGCTCACGCGCAGGTCGGTGAGCTGCACGCCATCGAAGGTAGCCGCGTAATGGCGCAGGGCCTCGTCGCCACGCTGGCGCACATCGGCAAAAATCTGTGCCACGCGCGCCTCCACCTCAGCGGCCTCGGCGGCGGCGGCCCGCTGTTGCAACGCCGGCCACTCGGCCGGCACGGGGTATTGAAAGGTTTGCATTTTTTAGGAGCTGATAGCTATTAGCTGTTGGCTGATAGCTGTTTTTCTTCCACTCAAGAGAAGCTAACAGCCATCAGCCAACAGCTAACAGCTCAAAATCTAGGCTATCATCTTTTCAATCGGCAGCACGAGCAGGCCCTCGGCCCCAACGGCTTTGAGCTGGTCGGTGACGTGCCAAAAGTCATCCTCGTTCACCACCGACTGCACCGACACCCAGCCTTCCTCGGCCAGCTTGGTTACGGTAGGCGACTTGATGCCGGGCAACAAGGCCTTCACCTGGTCGAGCGCCGCCACAGGGGCGTTCAGGATAATATATTTGTTGCGGCGGGCGCGGCGCACGGCCTGCATCCGGAAGCGCAGCTGGTCGAGCAACTCCTGCTTTTCGGCCGACAGGTTTTGGTTGGCAATCAGCACCGCCTCGGAGCGAAACACGGTTTCCACTTCGCGCAGGCCATTGCCCAGCAAGGTAGAGCCGCTGCTCACGATGTCGCAAATAGCGTCGGCTAGGCCAATGCTGGGAGCAATTTCCACTGAGCCGCTGATGGTGTGCAGTTGGGCTTTCACGCCTTCTCCGGCCAGGTAGCGGCCCAGGATTTCGGGGTAGGATGTGGCAATATTCTTCCCTGCCAAATCGCCTACCCCGTTGTACTCAGCACCGCGGGGCACGGCCAGGCTCAGGCGGCACTTGCTGAAGCCCAAGGTTTCCACTTCCAGCGCCGGCAGCCCGGCTTCGATGAGCACGTTCTGCCCCACAATACCCAGGTCGGCCACGCCATCCTGCACGTAGCCGGGAATGTCGTCGTCGCGCAGAAACAGGATTTCGAGGGGGAAGTTGGTGGCTTCGGTTTTGAGCTTATAGGTACTGCTGAGGAAGGAAATACCGCACTCACGAATTAGATTCAGGGAATCTTCGCTCAGGCGGCCCGACTTCTGAATGGCCAGACGAATCATGTTGGTTATTAAAAAGTAAGAATTAAAAATTAAGAAGCTCCGAGTAGGTAGCGCTTAATTTTTACGTCGGTGGGAAGGACAAATTGGGAAGGCGCCCCGGCGAAAATCGCCCACAACGGGTAGGGCCGTCCTGCGGGAACGGCCGGGGAGCTGGTAATGCAGCCTCCCAACGGGGCAATATGATTCGTGGATTCCTCTAGAAAGAGGAATGATGTTCGTGTGCATGATGATGCGCCACGCGCAGCCGGCCGGCGGCCACAGGGGCGGCGGGGCAAAGGCAGATTAGCGAGGAGGCAACAACGAACATAGAAAAAGCAACTAGTGGCACAAAAGTACACGCCCGACGGTAGGATGAAAATTTTTTACCGAAAAAATTCAGCAACGCCAGATCTTTGCACCTCAATTGTGCAAAAAACTCTCGTTTTGGCACAATTGTTTCGAGTTTAGTTATTTCTGATCTGCTTCGCCTACTTTTTTATTGTTGCATGAATTTTCGCTCTCGTCGCCTGTTGCTGGCTTGTTTTGGTTTATGGGCCGGCTCTGCTCTTTTTAGTAGCACCGCTACCTACGCACAACAGGCACCCGTTGCCGACACTACCAGGCAAAAATCCATTGGAACCCCAGCGCAGGCTCCGGCTGCCCTGGCCTCTGCCACCACCGGGCAACCCCAGCTTCCCCTACCCCAGGCCAGCCCGCACGCTGTGATTGCGCAAACCTTGGGGCTGACAGACGTGACGGTAGACTACCACTCGCCCGCCGTTCGGAGCCGGGCCGTGTGGGGTGCGCTGGTGCCCTATAACCAAGTGTGGCGGGCGGGTGCCAACGAAAATACGCTGATTACGTTTTCACGCCCCGTGAAGCTGAACGGCAAGGACGTGGCAGCGGGCCAGTACTCGCTGTACGTCTACCCGCGGGCCGATTCGGAGTGGGACTTCATTCTGAACCGCGTGACTACGCACTGGGGCACGGAGAACTACGACCCCAAAGACGATGTGGTGCACGTGCCCGTATTGCCCGAAAAAGCTAATTTCCAGGAAACCCTGCTCTATTGGTTTTCGGAAGTGAAACCCGCCAGCGGCCGTCTTAATCTTACGTGGGAACGACGCACGCTAAGTATGCTTATTGAAACCGACGTGCAGACGCAAGTGCTGGCCGGTATTGCCCAAACGCTCACGCAACATCCCGGCAACTGGCAGCTGCTGGCCCAAGCCGCCGACTATCTGGTGCAGAACAACCTGCAACCAGAACTGGCCCTACGCTACATCAACGAGTCGTTGCGCCTCAACGATGCGTACGCCAATAACTGGATTAAGGCCCAACTGTTAGCCTCCCAGCAGGACTATACTACAGCTCTCATCTACACCCGAAAGGCTCTAAAACTAGGCTCTAAAGATGATGACGACTTTAAAAATCAGCAGGCCACCATGCGCGTCGCCCTCACGGAGTGGCAGGCTAAGGCGTACTAAGTAGTATTCCAAGAGCAAACATTCAACTAGAAGGGGTATGTAGCTGAGCTACATACCCCTTCTAGTTTTACTACTGAAACTGTATTCAAAAGACGTCCGTCATCTTGGCACAGGCCTTATATAATGTATAATTTATCCTATAAACACTTAGTTAAGCCACGCAGCTTTAAAACAGCTATACTATACTTGCAGATCGATTTTCTCTTGTTTATTCTTTTTACACATATATGAAAAAACCTTTACTCTTTCCTACCCTTGCATTCCTACCTTTCGTAACAAAGGCGCAGTCAGCTGTTGCTATTGGGCGCTTGATTGGGAGCGGTGTTGTGTTGGCCACGCGAACCAAGTCGAACGCGGCGCACAAAGCGGACAAGGCCGCCGCTACTACCACGCATTTTAAGGCTGGCTCGCAGTCTATTCCGCAGAAGCGGACGCCGCCCAACCAGGTACAAGGCAAAGCCAAAGAGGATATCCAAACGCTGGAATCGTTTCTGACTTCCTGCCAGCAAGCCTATGCCCGGCCGGAGGAGAAAACCATTTGCTTGACTCCGGATTTTGCCCGCACGCTCATCCAGAATATTCATAAGGCGCAGCCTACCTGGAACGTGCAACCCTACAAGCTGGAACTAGCCTTTTACGAACAGGAGCAGCAGCGTCGTCAGCAGCCTCCCGTTGCCGGTGAAGTTGGTCAGTAACGCACGTAATGTACTAGACAACAACAGCGCCTTCCTACCATCCGAGGGTAGGGAGGCGCTGCTGTTGTTGACATAAGTTCTAAAACCGCCCGATCAGGCGCAGGTTTACCACCCGTTGCGAGAGGTAATTGGCCACGGCGTACGTCCGGCCATTGATGTCCTGCACGTAGCTATAGCCGGCTACGTTATTGGCTTGCAGCACGTTGAGGATTTCCAACCCGAGCCACAGGCTTTGCAGTTGGCCGGGGTGGCGGCTATTCTCGGACTCGGCGCGCACCGTTAGCACTTTGGAGAAGCCCAGGTCTACGCGCTTGTAGGAGCGCACTAGCGTGCTGGTGCCGCGGGCGTCGGGGTCATTGGGGGGGCTGAAGGGTAGGCCCGTGCCGAAAACCAGGTTCACGTAGCCCCGCACCGAAGGATTGTCGGGAAGGTGGTCCTGGAAGAAAATGCCCGCGTTCAGGCGCTGGTCGCTGGGGCGGCGGATGTAGCCTTTGGCTTCCCTACCCGTTACCTGGCCCTGGGCGTTGTAGACGTTCATCGAGTCGCCATCCAGGTTCTCGCGCGTTGTCAGCACGCCCAGGCTGAACCACGATTCGGCGCCGCGCACAAACTCCCCGCTGATGCGCGCATCGATTCCGGTGGCGTAGGCACGGGCGTTGTTTTTGGCAAAGTAGCGCAGGCGCAGGTTGTCCACGTCGTAGGGCACCACATCGGTCAGGTACTTATAATATACCTCGCCCGAGAAGCAGAACGGCCGGTCAAACTGCTGAAAACGGATTTCGGTGCCTGCAATGGCGTGCAGCGACTTTTGTGCCCGCAGCTCGGGATTGAGTTGAGCCTGAATGAGCAGCGCATCTTGCGGGGTAGCCTGCGTGCCGGTCTGGTTGCGTAACTCGCGGTAAAAGGGCGGCTGAGCATACAGGCCCACGGCCGCCTTATACGATACATTAGGATGGCGGCGCGACACCTGCGCATACTGCACCCGCGGGCTCACGATTAGCTGCTGATTGACAGACCAATAATGCGCCCGCACGCCCAGCGTGAGCGTTTTCAAGGAATCTATGTCAACGGTATTCTGCACGTAGCCCTGGGTGCGGTAGCTGTCCAGATTCAGGTCCGATACCAGGCGGGTGCGGCGGTACTCGGGCACATAATCAGCCGAATCTACGAAGCTATACTCGTCCAGCTGATCGTCAATCTGCTCCCTACCCGTCTTCACCCCGAAGCGTACCAGATGGCGGGCGGCGGGCGTCCACTGACCTCGAGCTTCCAGCGTAAACACCTTCGCCAGCAGCGTGTTGCGGGAGTGGTCGAAGCGGGAGCCTACGTCGCGCACGCGCACCTCGCGGTTGAAATCGGGGCCGGGAGTGCGGTTCACCTCCGAGAAACGGTAGCTGGCCTCCACGTCGCGGTACTCCAGCTCCCGCGATATAAACGCGCCGGCCAGCAGCTCGCCTTGCAGGCGGTCGGTGAAGCGGTGGCGCAGGTTCAGGCCGCCCTGGTAGGTGTCGTACTGCATCCGCTCGCGGCCGTCGTAGAAGATGGTGAGGCGCGTAAGTTGGTTGCCCGCTGCGTTGAAGGTGCTCTGCCCACTCTCCGGCGTGAAACGAAAATCGTTGTGGGCCGTTGTGGCTAGTACCCCCAACGAGGTGCGGGTTTCGTCACCCGCACGACCCAGATTAGCATTCACGTAGAACTGGCCGTCGTAGAAGGTAGGGTTGTAGCCGCCCTGCTGCTGGCGCAGCGACTGCAACACGTAGCGGGCGTTTTTGTAGCGCACGCCGGCCAGGTAGCTCACGCGCTTATTGGGTGAAGTGGCTTCCACGTGGGCCGTGCCACCTACCAGACTAGCCGAGCCCGAAGCAGCAAAACGGCGGGGCGTTTTGTACTGCGCGCTCAGCACCGAGGACAGCTTATCACCGTACTTCGGCTGCCAGCCACCGGTCGAAAACTCCACGTTCTCCACCAAATCGGGGTTGATGAAGCTGAGGCCTTCCTGTTGGGCGGCCGTCACCAGAAACGGCCGGTATACCTCGAAGCCGTTCACATACACGAGGTTTTCCTCGTAGTTACCCCCCCGCACCGAGTAGGTGCTGGTCAGTTCGTTGTTGGCTACCACGCCAGGTAGGGTGGTCAGGATCTTGTTGAAATCGCCAAAGGTGGAGGGCAATTCCTTCACCGCCCGCGGGTCGAGGGGCGTGAGGCTAACCTGCTCGCGGGTATCGGCTTGGTCGCGGCGGCCGCGTACGGTTACGTTGCCGATGGCGCGGGAATCGGCCTGCAAGGTGAGCTGCAATGGCTGAGGTATAGTGGTCGCCAGAGGCACACGCAGAGCCTGAAATCCTAGGCTGCGCACCACCAGCACCGGCGCGGGTTCACCCGCCGGAAATAACACCCGCAGCCGAAAATAGCCTTGCTCGTTTGTCGTAGTGCCGCCGGGCTGGCCTTCCACGCCTACCCCCACTTGGGGCAATGGCTCGCCGGCCGCGTCGCGGACAGTGCCACTCACCAACTGCGAAGCTACTTGCTGCGCCACGGCGGCGGGCATTCCGCCCAACAGCAACACCGCTACAATTCCCCAAAAAAAACAACCCGAACGGTCCGAGTGCGTCATATATTGATTATCTGATATGCTAATTGGTTGATATGCTGATGATATAATGCAACACTACGACCTCACTGACAACCATTCTATAACACCTATCATATAACTCCATCAACTCATCAGCGCATTAGCAATCAATACGCCACCTCATCCACCTGTTGGCGTAACTTGGACAGCGTGCCCACCGGGTCGCCGCCGCTGAACACAAAGCTACCAGCCACCAGCACATCGGCGCCGGCCTGCACCAGGGCGGCGGCGTTGTCGCTGCTCACGCCCCCATCGATTTCAATAAGAGCCGGGGAGCCACAGTCTACCAGCAATTCTTTTAGGGCAGCTACTTTACGCAGGGTGTTCGGGATGAACGTTTGGCCGCCGAAGCCGGGATTCACGGACATTACCAATACCATATCCAGATCGGGGGCAATATCTTCGAGCAAACTCACGGGGGTAGCCGGATTCAGAGCCACGCATGCTTTGCAGCCCAGCTTCTTGATTTGCTGCACCACCCGATGCAGGTGCGGACAAGCCTCGTAATGCACCGTGATGCTACTAGCGCCCGCATCGCGAATGGCGTGCAGGTAGTCCTGCGGACTTTCGATCATCAGGTGCACGTCGAGGGGCTGCTTGGCGTAGCGGGCAATGGCTTCCAGCACGGGCACACCAAAGGAAATATTAGGCACGAAACGGCCGTCCATCACGTCGCAATGCAGCCAGTCGGCGGCGCTATCGGCCAAGCGCTCCACTTCGGCTTGCAGGTTGGCAAAATCACTGGCCAGCAGCGAAGGCGCCAGCTGAGGTTTCGGACGGGTAGCATTCATAGGGCGAAGATAGTAGTGAAACGGTGAGTGGTGAGATAGTGAGGTTGATGTTCTAATAGCGCCATGTGCGCAAACTGCGCCAGCAGAACGTCAACCTCACCCTCTCACCACTCACCATTTCATTACTTTTTCCAGGCTTGCCAGTCGATTTCGCCGTTTTCGCGCTTGCGCAGGAAGTAGGTTTGGTCGTCTTTCTGGGTTTTACCGAACGTCACGTCGCCCCGGCAATCGAGGCATTTGACGCTGGTATATTTGAACTTGTCCTGGGCCACGCGGGAGGTGAGGTCCAGGTTGTCGGAACCGCAGAGGCCGCAGGCGGGCACGTCGGGGAAGCTCAGACGGTCGTATTCGGCCACTACCTCGTGGAAGTTGGGGCCTTGCACGGTGAAGTGAAACTGTCGTCGACCAATGCGCTTGGTCACCATTAATTGTAACATCGAAAAAAAGTAAGGAATTAAAAAAACAAGAGAAAGCCAGCCGTGAACCGAGCCAGCGGCTGCGCTACAATCGAATCAGGCGCAACGTGTAGGGGGGGCCGCCGCTCCTACCCAATCGGCAGCTATATACACCCGGCCGCAACGCGGTAGTAGGCAGCTGCACGATGGCGGCGTTAGATGCGGGCAACAGCAGTGTTGTTACCAGCGTCCCCCGCACATCGTAGAGGCGCACTTCCAGCGGCTGACTGCGTAGCTCGGCGGGGAGCTGCAGGGTGCACGCGGCCGCGCCGGCCGGCACAGGATTCGGATACAATTGTACCCGATTCCCTACCCCCACGGTGGGCGCCGTGGGTAGGGGGATACCCGCCACCGCTTGCTGCGCCCGCCCAAAGTTGGGGATGCCGTAGCCTAAGAGAGTATCCGGCGTGGTGGCTTGCGAAGCCGAGCGTTGCAGATACTCAATTACCTGCTGCGCCGTGAGCGTGGGGTGTGCCTGCCAAAAACCGGCGGCCAGTCCCGCCGTGATAGGGCTGGAAAAGGAGGTACCATTGCCGCGCCCTATGGCTCCGCTGGGATACACAAAGGCCGCCTGCCGGCCCATAGCACTCACATTGGGCTTCAGGCGGTTATCGGCCGTAGGACCAATAGAACTGAAGTTAGCCCGAGCGCCCAGCGAGTCCACAGCGCCTACCGTCAGGATGGAATCAGCGTCGGCGGGGGCCGTGAGGTAGCGCCAGCGGTTGTTGCCCTCGTTGCCGGCACTGCTGACTACCAGCATTCCTACCCGCGCCGCCACGGTAGCCGCCCGCGTGCTGAGTGCGGTGCGGCCATCTAGCTCGGCGTAGGTGTAGTCGACAGAAGGTGCGTCGAAGGTGTTATAGCCCAACGAAGAGTTGATGATGTCGATGCCCAGCGAATCGGCGCGCTCGGCGGCAATCAACCAGTTGACTTCCTCAACCGGTTGCTCCGAGGCGACATCCTCCGTAACAAACAGATGGTAGGTTGCCTGCGGAGCCGTACCGATAAAGACGCCGGGTTGGTTACCGGCCATCGTGGAGAGCACCAGCGTACCGTGGTTGTCATACTGATATACATTCTGGTCGCGTCCAACGAAGTTGTACACGCTAGCTAAGCGGTTTTCCTGATAGAGCGAGGTGAAAACTGCCCCCGTATTCACTCCCGGAAAGCCACCATCAAATACGGCAATCTGCATGCCTTCGCCCCGAAAACCAGCATCGTGCATCACGTCGGCCCCAATCTGGTGGGTTTGGGCGTAGGCCCTGCCGTAGTCGGCGCGGGTACCGGCGGGGCGGGCGACAGTAGGCGCGCTACCCTCGCCGACCGGCGAAACGACAACCCCTACCCCACTCCGATTGAGCGTACGCGCACTTCGCACGCACGGCAGCGCCTGCACCACGGCCAGGGTAGCAGAGTCGCACTCCACTACCACCGCATTGAACCACCGCGAGGTGTACCATACCTTGGCACCGCTTACGGACTGCACCTGCTCTACGTAGACAGGATCTACAGGTAGGTCGCGGGATTGTAGGGCGATGCCTTGGCGGGTACGGCGCTCCAGGGCGCGGGCGGTTAGAAAGCGTTGGGGGGCGCTGAGGCTGTACGGGGTGTTGGCTTTGTCGCGCAGATAGACCAGGTGCTTGCGCACAGTGGGCACGCCTGGGGGCCGCAGCGCAGCTGCCGCCCGGTTTGTGAATGACCAGCAGGCCATTACTAATAAAATGAGAATCCGCATGAGGATGGCGCTACTTATTAGCTTCCAAGATACAGCTTTTTTGCGGCTTCTACGTATTTTAATACCCTCTCTCTATCCCAATATTCCTTTGCAATACAAAGGAGAAACGGCCCGTGTTTCCACAGGCCGTTTCTCATATTTTTAGCAAACTAAGTAACTATCCTACCGCTTATAGATTACCGGTTTCCAACAGCGTTTCCCGGCGCACCTGCCCACGATATATATTGGTTTTGGAGGGAACACAATTGCCGGTACCGCAGTACACAAACCGCCTCCGCACGCGTGCTACCGGACCTACGCCCTGGGCATATACCTGCCGGTACTTGGCCACGTTGTAGAGGCCGTCGTCGAGGGTAGTGCCGGTGGCAGTATTGAGTTCGGTATCGGTGGTGGTTACGGTGCGTTCGTAAGTGCGGCCGTTCACCGTATAAGACTCCCCTACTTGCTGGTACTGCCGGTTCTGGGCCGTCACGGTATCCAAGGCGTTGTACGCGTCGCGGTTCCAGCTGTAGCCGGTGCGGGTAGGAAACACCAGCTCCACGGTGCGGCGGTTGTTGCGAATCTGTTGCAGGGTACGGTCAGTGGGCAGCAGCACCAGGGTGCTGTCGTCCTGCCAAGCTTCGGTGGCGGTAGCACGGCGCGAGCGGATCACGTTGTAAGCCGTCTGCCCGCTAGCATCGGTGAAGGTACCCGCCACCCGCTCCCGGAACTGAAACTGCTGCACCGTCAGCACGTTGTCGCGCCAGAGGCTGTCAGTCACGGCGTAGGTACGGTAGGTGCCTACCGTCACAGGGTAGTAATCGTTTTCGGGTGCGGGTGTTTCCTCATTGCTCTTTGTGCAGGCCACAGCGGCCAACGCCAGTGAGCCAATAAGTAGTAACTGGCCTAACGGCCGCGTATAGCGTTGCGTCATAATTCAGTTTCTAGTTGTCAGTTGCTAGTTAGACCGTCATTTCGAGCTTGTCGAGAAATCTCGCGTGCTACAGTAATCCAATCGTTAGGAATTACCAGGAGGACGCAAGATTTCTCGACAAGCTCGAAATGACGGTCTTCATATACAACTTGCTACGGGCAACCCGCCACTTAAAGAGCAGCCAGCTCGGCCGGTAGCGGTAGCTCGCCAATAACGTGCCGTTCTATCCAACCGCCGCCCAGCACGTCCTGGCCGTCGTAGAACACAGCGGCCTGACCGGGCGTGATGGCGTGCACGGGCTCCTCGAAGTACACGCGAACTTTATCGCCTACCTGCTCCAGAAACGCTGGGGCACCATCGTGGTTGTATCGCACTTTGGTGGTACTGGGAACCAGACCACGGCCTTCCAGAGAGGCAAATTTGCCCATATTCAGCTTGCCAACCACGGTGGCCGTACTGGCCAAGTCGTCGTAATTGCCCAGCACTACCTGGTTGGTTTCGGGGTGAATGGCCGTAACGTAGACCGGGAAACCCAGCGCCACGCCCAGGCCCTTGCGCTGCCCAATGGTGTAGAAGGGGTAGCCCGCGTGGGTACCCACCACCGTACCGTCGCGCAGCACAAACTGGCCGCCAGCCACGCGCTCCTCCAGGCCCGGCACCCGGCGACGCAGAAAACCGCGGTAATCGTTGTCGGGAATGAAGCAAATTTCGTAGCTCTCGGGCTTGTTGACCAGCTCTGTGAAGCCACGGCGGCGTGCCTCGTCGTAAATCTCGGTTTTGCGCATGGCGCCCAAGGGAAATAGCGTGCGGCTCAGGCTTTCCTGCGACACCCCCCACAGGGCGTACGACTGGTCCTTGTTCTCGTCCACGCCTTTGCTAATCACGTAGCGGCCGTCTTCGTGGCGCACCTGGGCGTAGTGCCCCGTGGCGATGAACTCGCAACCGAGCTGATCGGCGCGGCGCAGCAAGGCATCCCACTTGATGTGGGTGTTGCAGAGCACGCAGGGGTTGGGCGTGCGGCCCGCTAAGTACTCGTCGGTGAAGTTGCTAATGACAAAATCCCCGAACTCGTCACGGATGTCGATAATATAGTGCGG
Organism: Hymenobacter defluvii; assembly: GCF_017589435.1. NCBI lineage: Bacteria > Pseudomonadati > Bacteroidota > Cytophagia > Cytophagales > Hymenobacteraceae > Hymenobacter > Hymenobacter defluvii. The sequence continues at coordinate 850,947 of NZ_JAGETX010000001.1, read as the reverse complement.
AAAACCCAGCTCCACGGCAATCTGCCGGGCGTCGTTGATGCTGTCGAGGGAGCAGCAGCCGGTTTCCTTTTTGGAACCACCCGCCGAAGCATAGTCCCAGGTTTTCATGGTCATACCGACCACCTCGTAGCCTTGCTCGTGCAGCAGTACCGCCGCCACCGAGCTGTCGATGCCGCCGCTCATCGCGACCAGCACCCGTCCTTTCATCGTGTTCATGGAGAGTAGAAAAACGCCCGGGAGTCCAAAGTTCCCGGCCGCTGGGCAAAGATACGGAATTGCGTTTTGAGGCTGATTGTCGTTGTCATTCCGCGCAGAGCGAGAAATCTAAAAAACACCAACACAACGATTATTCAACAGATTCCTCGCCGTGCGCGGAATGGCAAGTATACTTTTGTCAATCTTTGCACTTTCAACCGGCCGGTGCTTGCGGGCTGGGCGTCTAATAAAACCACGGCCCCAAGTTCCCCAAGTCCCTAAGACCCTACCCCTCTATGCTCCGTATCCCCGTTCTCGTTCGCGGCATCAACAACCTATCCGACGCCCGCTACTGCGCCGGCATGGGCGCCGACGGCCTCATCTTCACCCTCGACCCTACCCTGCCTGATGCCGTGACGCCTACCCTCATGGGTGAGCTGGCCGGTTGGGTGGCCGGCGTGAAGCTGCTGGGCGAGTTCGACGCGCAGCCGGTATCAGAGATTAATCGGCTGGTGGAGGAATGTGGCCTTCAGGAAGTGTTGCTACGACAGCTACCTACCACGCCACTTTCGGTAGCCTCTTTGCTCACCGTGAATCTCGCCGATACCATCAGCAGCGCCCAGCGCGAGGAAATGGCGCAGCAATACACCTCCGTTTTCCCGGCTGGTTTTGGGGTAGTCGTCACGCTCGATTCGACTCACCTAGACATTACCACTCAGCAGGCGCTGGCAGAAGCCGCCGCCCGTTTCCCGCTATGGCTCAGCGGTGCTATTACCCCCAACAACGTGCTTTCCCTACTCGATACCGTGCAGCCGGCCGGCTTCATCCTCTCCGGCGGCGACGAAATCAAACCTGGTCTGCGCGATTTTACGGAGTTGGAAGCAGTGTTTGAGGCGTTAGAAGAGTAGAGAGAGGAAAGAGTAAAAAGTCGTTTGTCATCCTGCGCTTGCGAAGGACCTTCTCACGTCAGCATGAGTCGTTGTTACGCCTGTTGTTCTGAGGGCATAAGGTTCTTCGCAAGCTCAGCATGACAGACATGCTGCTTCTATTCACCATTTTATTACCTCACTACTTCCTATTCCTTCAACTCAGTGTAAACTGCACGTACTTAATCGGCACGCCCAACGTGCGGTATTTACGCTCGAAGGTTGTCTGGATGTCCTCGGCGTGGGGTAGCAGCTCGGGCGTGGCGTAGAGGTCTTTGGTGTGCGCCAGGATGGTAGCGCCGGGGCGTTCTTGCAGTACCTCCAGCGTATACTCGAACAGTCCTTCATTGTCGGTTTTGAGGTGGATGAGGCCGCCGGGCTGTAAGGTTTGCTGGTACAGATCCAGGAAGCGCGGCGAGGTGAGGCGGCGCTTGATATCCCGGTCGCGGGGGCGCGGGTCGGGGAAGGTAATCCAGATTTCGGTCAACTCGCCGGGCGCGAAGTGCGTGAGCAGGTCGTGGGCGCGGGTGCGCACGAAGCCCACATTCGTGAGGCCCAACGCCTCGGCACGAGTACTCCCCCGCCAAATTCGGTCACCCTTGATGTCGAGGCCCAGGAAATTGCGTTCGGGGTAGCGCTCGGCCAGCCCTACCGTGTACTCGCCCTTGCCGCAGCCTACCTCTAGGGTAATGGGATGATTATTCTGAAAAAAAGCCTCGTGCCAACGCCCGCCCAATTGCTGATACGTATCCTTACCCGGTTCTACAATATCCGGACGGTTGGCATTTTCCGCAAAGCGGATTAATTTGATTCGACTCACGGAGTGGTGAAATGGTGCGATTGTGAATGGTAACCCGTCTGTCATCCTGCGCTTGTGAAGAACCTTCTCACGGTAGAACGACAGGCGTAACAACGACTCGTTCTAACCTGATAAGGTCCTTCGCAAGCGCAGGATGACAGCGAAAAAAGTATTAAAGCTCGTCTACCTCGGCCACTACAAAAGTACTACCGCCAATATAGACGACGTCTTCGGCCGTGGCGGCGGCGCGGGCCGCTTGCACCGCTTCGGCCACTGTGGGGTAGGCGGCACCGTGCAGCCCTACTTCGGCCGCCTGAGCAGCCAGCGCTTCGGCTGGCAAAGCCCGCGGGATGCTGGCCTGGCAGAAATAGTAGGTGGCCTCTGGGGGTAGCAGGCGCAGTACCGGGGACACGTCTTTATCATTAACAACACCTAGTACAAGATGAAGTTGTTGGTGCGGCAGTTGGGCCAATTGGTGCATGGTCAGGCGCAGGCCGGCCTCATTATGGGCCGTGTCGCAGATGGTGAGAGGCTGACGACTGATGATGGTCCAGCGACCAGCAAAGCCGGTGAGGCGGCTGACTTCACGCAAGCCCGTGCGCAAGGCATCTTCTGAAATCGTGAAACCCTGTTGCTGCAATTCGTCCACCGTGGCCAGCACGCCGGGCAGGTTCAGGCGCTGGTAGTCGCCCAGCAACCCTAGCTCCAACTGCGCCAGGTAGGGCGTGCCGTGGCGTTGCACGTCTACCAGTTGGGTAGCCGCTTCAGGCGCGACAGTTTCCACGGGTTGCAACACTTGATATTCCTGATCAGCAAAAAGCAATGGCGCGTTTTCCGCCTGAGCTTTCTGCTCGAAAACCTCCACTACCTCCGGCTGGGTCTGGCTGATGATGGCCGGTACGCCGGGCTTAATGATGCCCGCTTTTTCGGCGGCAATCAGTGGCAGCGTGTCGCCGAGCATAGCTTGGTGGTCGTAGCTGATGTTGGTGATGAGCGAGACGAGCGGCGTGATGATATTGGTGGAATCCAGCCGACCGCCCAGCCCTACCTCTATTACGGCAATATCTACCTGCTCCTCGGCAAAATACGAGTAGGCCAGCGCTACGCACATCTCAAAAAATGACGGCTGGATTTCCTCGAACAATGGCTGCCATCTCGCTACCCATTGCACCAGATAATCGGGCGTTAGCTCTTGTCCGTTGAGGCGGATGCGCTCCGTGAACTCGCGCAGGTGCGGCGACGTGTAGAGCCCTACCCGGTAGCCGGCCGCTTGCAACACGGCGGCCAGCATGTTGGAGCTGCTCCCCTTGCCGTTGGTGCCCGCCACGTGCACAGCCCGAAACTTTCGCTCGGGGTTGCCCATTGCCACCGCCAGTGCTTCCGTGTTGCCGAGGCCTTTCTTGAAGCCCGCCGCCCCTACCCGCTGGTACATGGGCAGTTGCTGATAAAGATAAGCCAGGGTTTCGGTGTAGTTCATCAGAAGCGGACTAGAAGGACAACGCCGCCGACCAGAAATCCAGTCGGCGGCGTTGCAAAAGTAACAGAAAGCGGTTTTATCGTACTGTAAAGCGGAAGGTGTAATAGCCCGAGCCACCGCCCGTGGCCGAGGTAGTCCGCCGGAACTCGGCGTTTTGTAAGGCATCACGACAGGCTTTTTCCTGCGCTGCCGACACGTTACCGGACACCTTCGTAATAGCATCTACCTCACCATCGGCATTCACCTTGATGCGGAAGCGCACGAAACCGGAGTTATTGTCCAGAGCTGGCGCAGTGGGGCGGTTTACAAAAGCCCAACCGCTCATTTCCAGCCCGCCCGCGCCGCCGCTGCCGGGGCTGCTGCCGCTACCACCGCTGCCGGGCTGGCCGTACAGTGCCTTGGCATCGAGGGTGCCGCGTGGGTCGCCTTGGTCACCCACGCTGCCGGGCCGGTCGCCGTTGTTGTTGCCAGTGGGCGTGTTGCTGGTGCCGTTCACGCCGTTGCCGCCACCCGAGGCACTACCGCGGGGCGTGTAGAGCGTGCGGGGCTTGGGAGCTGGTTTGGGCGGCGCTTCTTCCCGTACCTCCTCGCGGGGTGGCTCGGGGGTAGGCCGGGGCGCAGCCCGCGTCACGGGCGGCACCGATACAGGACTTTCCTCGGCCTCGCTGGTTATTATCTTCTCCTGCACGGCCGGCTGGGGCGGGCTCGGCGGTGTCGTTACGGGAGCGGCCCGCGGCTGGGGCGACGGATTATTGGCGGGCGGACGGCTGTCCTCGCGGTTGCGCGAGTCGTTGGCCGTGGCTAGGCTCTGAATGTCACCCGAACCAGCCTCATCAATGCCATAGTTCAGCTCTACCCCATCGCCACCAAAGGTCAGGGGCGGATCGGGCTCCCGAAACACAGTAAATACAAACACCGCGGCCAGCAGTCCGTGAATAATCACGGCTCCCAGGAGGGCCTCGCGGCGGTGCTCTTCGCGGTGGGTTGCCATAGAGTGACTGAGTGATTGAGTGGCTAAGTGAATTTTGCTGTTCGACGTGCGGTCAAACAAAAAACCCTCTTCGTAAATGCAGCACCTAAGCAGCTAGATGGCCGAGCAACAAAGCGAGAACTCACTCAGTCACTTAGCCGCTCTGTCACTTTTGGGCCTGCGTGGCCATGACCATTTTGATTTTCAGGCGGTTGCCGATTTCCAGTACATCTACCAGCTTCTGCACGTTCAGGCCAGAATCAACGCGCAGCACGACGGTAGTATTTTCCTGGCCCTGCACGCGGCTACCTAATTCCTGCTCCAGAGTAGCAGCCGTTACGGGCTGGCGGTCAATGAAGTACTCCCCGTTGGCATTCACCGATACATTGATGGTCTGCTTCATGACGGCCTTACCCGAACGGGCATTGGGCAGCATGAGCTTAATCACGTTTGGGTTCACCATCGTGCTCACAATCAGGAAAAACAACATCAAAAAGAACATGATGTCGTTCATCGAGCTGGTCTCGACGTGCGAAGAAAGCTTTCGGCGACGGGTGAGATTCATCTTCTTGAGCTGTTAGCTTTTGGCTGATAGCTGTTAGCTTTTCTCGAACGTCAAGCTAATAGCCAACAGCCATCAACTAACAGCTAACAAACTTTTAGTTGTCCTGTAGAATATCCATGAACTCCACGGCGGAGTTCTCCATGCGTAGCACCAGGTTTTCGACCATGATGCTGAGCCAGTGGTAGCCAATGTGGGCAATGATACCCACGATGAGGCCGGCGGCCGAAGTCACCATCTTGGTGTACAAACCACCCGAAATCTGCGCGATGCCGAAGTCACCGGTGGTGGAGATGGAGTAGAAAATCTTGATTACGCCGATAATCGTACCCACGAAACCGAGCATGGGCGCAATACCAGCAATGATGCCCAGCACGCCAATACCTTTTTCGAGGCGGGCTACTTCAATTTTGCCTACGTTTTCTACGCTGGCCTCAATCTCCTGTAAGGGTAGGCCAATGCGGCGAATACCCTTCTCAATCATACGGGCTAGCGGTGAGGGCGTTTGCGCGCACAGCATTTTAGCTCCCTGCAAGTCGCCGCGCACCATCAGGCTCTTGATGCTACCCATGAAGCCGCCGGGAATAGTCGCTGCCCGCCGAATCGTGATATACCGCTCGATCATGATATAAATCGAAACGAACGAAAGCAGAAAGATTGGCACCATAATCCAGCCGCCCTTTAGAATCAGGTCGAGCAGGGAGAGGTCGGTGGTATCGGCAACGGGAACGTTGGTAGCTGCGGCGGCAGAGTCAGCGGCTACGGTGGCGGCAGTGGTAATCTGCAGCAGGAATGCACTCATGCTAGACTAGTAAGGGAGAACCCAGGGGGAGGAACTGGAATACTTTTTCAGCTGCGCTAAGTGCGCGGTGGCTGTTGGCTTGTCGGTGAAGTTTCCTACTGACACGCGGTAGTAGCGGCTGGTTGCGGAAGGCAGAATAATTTGCGCGTCTTGTCCTTGCTTGCTTAGCTGCGTCAGGCGCTGCTGAGCTTTCGGCAGGGAGTTGAACACATCAGCAATAACGTAGAAACGGCCCGTGCGGCTTTTAATTGTAGTCTCAACTTTGGCAGCTGGTGCCACGGTAGGAGCCACAGCTTTGGTGGGTGCTACCACCGCGGGTTTGGCAGCGGCTACCGGAGTTGATTTTTTAGCCGGAGCAGCGGGTACAGTGGTTACCGGCGCAGCTTTTTTAGCGGCGGGCACCGCTACCGTGGGCGCCGGGGCAGGCGTGGCTACTTCGGTTCCCCACGCAGCGGCAGTAGCTGGGTCTTCCGCAGCTACGGGGGTAGCAGCCTCAACGGGCGCTTCTGCTACCGTCGACCACTCCGTATTATCGGGGCGTGGCGACAGGGTAGCCTGCTGGCGCATAGGCCGCACCGAAGCCGGCGCCGATACTTCCGATTGCGCCGGTGCACCACTACTGAATCGTAGCGCGTCGGGCAGAAAATCAAGATTGAGGATATACAGGTACTGCGCTGACAGCGCCAGCCCTACCACCACTGCCACGGCTGCTGACTGCCACAGGCGCCGAGCCCGGCGTCCGGCGGCCAACTGCGGCACGGCCGGCTGCCGCTCGCGAGCTAGCAGCGCATCCGTAGCGCGCACCGGCCGCGACACTAGCTCTGGCAGGCCGTAGCTGGCGGGCAGCAGGTTTTGGGAGCCCGTGTATTCAAAATCCAGCCCACGACCCGCCGCTTGCCGGAACACGCCGATACCGGGCAGCTCGGCGCGTTGCTGATTCTCCAGATCGGTGCGCAGGCGAGCTACGGCATCCTGCACCAGCTGGCGGGCATGCCCGGCGCTTACACCCAGGGCGCGACTCAGCGCATCGACCAGCAACCCATCGTTGCGAGTCAACGACTGATTGAAGGCCACACGCTTGGTAGGCGGCGCCAAGGTATGGCGCACCGGATGAATCTGCGCTGGGGCGTAGTCGGCAATCAACCCACCAAAATCAGGAATAATAACGCAATCGTGGTGTTGAAGCAGGGTGCGAATATGGTCGGAAAGCTGCACGGGCAGGAAGGTCAGAGGGTAACAGAAAACGACAAGATATTGGTCAGCCGCTAAAAATTGAAAACCTTTCCGGTCTTGCTACCCCACTTTAGCACAATGGGGTAGCAAGACCGGAAAGGTCCTACATGGAATAGCAATGCAACGCAAAATCAGGCATTAACACAGTGAGCGGTTAAAAATCATACGTAACACCTGCCAAAACGTTAATTCCTTTCACTGGGTAGTTCAGGAAGTACTGGTATTGGCGGTTGAGCAAATTATTGCCCATGGCAAAGATTGACAGATTTTCCGAGAATCGGTAATCAGCCTTCAGGTTCAGGTCTATTACGGAGCTGGTAGGCAGCACTACCCGCTCGCGCACAGTGCCGGCCGGCGTGAGCACCGGGCGGTAGCCCGTGCCGTAGCTAGAGCTATACGTATACAGCTCGGCACCCACGCGCAGCTTCTCGCTGGCGTTGTAGCTGCCGAAGATGCTGGTTTGGAATTTGGGCCGGTGGAAAGCTTCGGCCAGGGTTTTGGTGTTGTAGCCGTTGTAGTCGGCCTTCAGGCCCAGCCGGAACTTCTCGGCGGCGTTGTACAGCGCCTCGGCGTGCACCTGCAACAGCTGAGTTGATTTCTCGTCATACACCAAGTCAAACTTGGTAGTGTCGCGGGCGTTGTTGTTGTAGAAATACAGGTTCTGGTCGTTGGAAACCGTCACTTTGGCGTTCAGCTCCAGGTTGCGGGCGGGCGTAGAATTGAAGCCCACGTAGAGGGTAGGACCGCGACGGGTGTCGGCCACGCGCTGGTTCTTCGCCAGCCAGGGGTTTTCGGTGGTCAGGTCGTAGAGCGTGACGCGCTGCAAGGCGCCGCCCAAGCCTGCATACACCAGAAACTTATCTTCCGTAACAGTGTAGCCCACGCGCACAGCGGGGTAAATTTTGAACTGGCTTCGGTCGTTGATGGTGTCGCCGGTGTACCCCAGGTTAGCGCCCACGGATATGGCCAGACGGTTCAACAGTAACTCGTAGCTGGGTGCAATCTGCACAAACGGTCGGCTCACAGTGCCAATAGAATCCTGCTGCGAGATGAACGACAGGTCGCCATTCACCACCACGCGCCCCTTTTCGGCCAGTGAATACGCCGATTTGAAGCCGATATTAAAGTTGCTTTCGCGGGCCTCAAACTGGTCTTTCCAGTAGTTGAACCCTACCCCCAAATCGTATTGGAAAGGAGCGTCGGCGGAGCGGTTGCGCACGTACACCTTGGCCGCAGCGCGGTAGAACACCTGCTTCAGCGCGTCGGGGTCGTCGGGCAGATCGGGCACGTTGCGGTTGTAGCCGTAGAAGTTGTACCGCTCACGGCCTACGTCCAGCTTGGCACCCAGCGCCACCGGGCCGTTGTAAATCTCCCCGTTCAGGCCCAGGCGAGTCTGGGCCTGGCGCGAGTTCTGCTTGTCAATCGGCCCACGCGACGACGACAGATGGCTGAAATCGAGGCCGTAGCTGGCGCGGTCGTCGCGGGTGTTGTGCAGGTAGGCTTTGCCATACACGGTGCCGTAGTTGCCCAAACCGGCTTTCACGTAGTTGCCCGTGAGCGGCAACAAGTCTTCCTGCCGGATGGTGAGCACCCGCACCGCGGGGTTAAGCCGGTCGGTGGGTAGGCGAAAATCGGGGTAGTTATAGGTGGTAGCGGCCGCCTGCTTGGTCGGCGGCTCGATGGCTACTTTTTCGTAGTTGCGGGCCGCTTCGGGCAACTGGTTCACGCGCTCCTTCACAATCTCCACTTCGGCCTCTTCAATCTTGCCGCCGGGCTTTTTCTGAGCCTGGGCAGCAAGCGGCGCAGCAGTCAGCGTAGCCAGGGCCAGGTAGGTATAGTAGGTAGTTCGTTTCATGGAATGGTTGTGCTGGCGTGGGACCTTACCCCCCCGCCCCCCTGCAAATGCTTAATGCGCATTACCTCGGGGAGAGGGGGGAGCCAGACGACGGGGTGGGTGGTTTTTAGTTGTTGTCGAGTGACGGGAGTAATAGAAAACAGTTGTCATCCTGAGCCTGCGAAGGACCTTCTCACGCTAGATCAATTTATTGCGCTTATTGGTTTCACGTGAGAAGGCCTTCGACACTGGCTTGATGCGCCACATGCTCAGGATGACAAATGATTTTCGCTACCATTCGAACCTACTGCGGCGTGGCCGTGGAGTCGGGTGGCGCGGTGGTGGGCGTGAGGTTACTGCGGACAGGTGCCGATTGACGAGTAGCGGGTTTCTTGGTGGTAGGCGCAGCGGGTGCGGCGGCCGGTGCGGCTGGCGTCGTGCTGCTACCCTCGGCCGGCAGAGCCGATAGGCGCTGCTTGGCACCTTCAATAATCTCGGCTAACGGGAAGTTGTTGTCGATGATGGAGTTGAGCGTGGCGCGGGCCTGGAACGTATCACCTTGCGCGGCGTAGATGTCGGCAATCAGCAGGAAGCCCCTACCCTGCCACGTCTCGAAAGCCGAGCCGTTGGTTTTGTAGGCGGCGTCCAGGGCATCGTCATATTTCTTCTGCTCAAACAGAATCTGCGCCACAGCATACTGCGCTTCGGCAGCGTTTTCGTCGGTGCCGGCGGCAGCTTTGTTCAGCTCCGTAATGGCCTGATCAAGGTTGCCGGCTTTGTAGCTCGCCTTGCCCAGGTAGAGCGGGGCCGCACCGGCCGCACTCAACGACGCGCCACTCTGCGCAATCAGCTCTTGGGCCACGCGGCGGGTGTTGTCGTAGTCGCCGCTTTCGTAGTAGCTTTTCATCAGCCCTACCCCGGCATTGGCCACTTCGCGCTTGTTGGTGCTGGACTCGCGCAGGCGCTGGAAGTACTTAATGGCCTCAGGATAATTCTTGTTGGCGTACTCCAGATCGGCCACGCGGCTCACGGCGCGGTTCACGTACTCGCTCTTGTTTTCCTCTACCACCGCTTTCAGGCGGGGCAGTGCCTCGCCTGGCTTGTTGGTTTGCAGGTAGGAATCGGCCAGGTAGTAGCGGCCGTTAGCGGCCAGGGCGTTATCGGGATACTGCTTAAGGTAGCTTTCCAGGCGCGGAATGGCCTGGGCGTATTTCTCGGCCAGGTACAGCGACTTGGCCGCTTCAAACTCCACGCTCACGGCGGCGTTGCTCTGTGGGTTCTGCTGCTTGAACTGCGCCAGAGACTTATCGAACTCCTCCGTGCGACCCAGCGCCGTGAGGCTTTCCTGCAAGCTATACAGGGCACTATTAGCGGCCTGCGTGCCGGGGTACTGATTTAATACCTGCTGAAAATCAGCCACGGCTTTGTCGTGCTGCTCTAGATTGGCGTAGGCCACACCGCGCTTTTGTAACGCCTGCGGGGCCAACGCGCTATTGGGGCGAGCTTTCAACAAGCGCGAGAAGCCATCCACGGCAGCCTGGAAATTGGCACCCTGAAAATCCAGCTCGGCCTGCTGGTACACGGCCTGCTCGGCGTAGCGCGAGTTGGGGTTGGTTTTCAGCAATGTGCTGAGCGTGCCGGCAGCCTCGTCGCGGCGGCCCAACAGGCCCAGCACCACGCTTTTTTGGTAGTAAGCGTAGTCCTTGTCGGCCGCATTGGCCTGAATGACTTTGTCGTAATAAGTCAGCGCCTGCGGGTAGGTTTTGTCCACGTAGGCGATGTCGCCCAGGCGCAGGGTCACATCGTAGTAGTTAGGGTTGGCCGGGCGGGCGGTTTTGTCGCCCAGCCACGCGGTAAACTGTGGCTTGGCGCGGGCGTAGTCCTTGGTATTATAGTAGGCATAGCCGAGGCCATAGCGGGCCTGCTGCTCAATGTCATTGTCGGCACCACCGCCCGAGCGGGTGGTGCGGGCCGCCGCGGCGTAGGCCGTAATGGCCTCGGGGTAGCGCTGGCCCACGCTGTAAATCTCCCCCTGCAACACTTGCGCCTGGGCACGCAGGGCGTCGTCCTGCGGATATTTCAGCGACTTGTCCAGCAACGCCAGTGCCTCCGTGAACTGGCTGTTGTTATAGAGCGTGGCCGCCTGCAAGTACGTCACGCGCTGGTAGGTAGCCTTCAGCTTGGGGCTCAGCGAGTTCAGCTTTTCGAGGTAGGCAATGGCCTTGGCGTAGTCCGACGAGTTCAGGAAGCTGGTGCTCAGCAAATCGTCCACCACGTCGGCGTTCTTGGAGCGCGGGTACTGCTTGTCGAAGTCCTGCAACACCGTAGTCACCTCCTGCGAGTTACCCAGCTCGTAGTTGATTTGGGCGTACTTCACGGTGGCATTTTCCGTAATCTGCTGGTCGAAGGTGGCCTTGCGGGCCGCGTCGAAGGCGTTGAGGGCGGGCTGCTTCTGATTGAGCTTCAGGTAGCTCAAGCCCAGGTGGTAAGCCGCGTTCTGCCCCAGCGAGTCCTTGCGGGCCGCCACGGTTTTAAAGCTGTTGGCGGCGTTCTTGTAGTCGCCCAACTGGTAGTTGGCGTACCCAATTTTATACTGCAAGGCCGGCTCGATGCGCTTGCGGCCGGCGGCGTACTTATCAAAGTAGGGCGCGGCCTGCTTAAAATCCTGCTTCTGGTAGTAGGCGTCGCCCACCAGCAGCTGGATTTCGTCGGCCGACTGCGGGGGCGGCGTTTGGTTCAGCGCGGCCGCGCCGTAGCGGATCAGGCCATCGTAGTCGCCTTCCTTGTAGTAAATCTGGCTCATCACAGCCGGCACTACGGGGCGGTAGGCGTCGTTCTGCTCGGCCACGCCCAGGTCCTGGCGGGCGGCGGCGTAGTCGCCGGCCTGGTAGGCCAGGTAGCCGGCATAGTAGCTGCTGGCGTAGCGGTACTGGTGGTTGCCCTGCTTGCTGCGGTCAAACAGCAACTTGGCCTTGTCGAACTCTTTTTGGGCGAAGTAGGAATAAGCCAGCTTGAACTCGGCCTCGCCCCGCTGCTCCAGCGCCAGGTTATCGGCCTCTACCCGTTGCAGGTAGTCGACGGCCTTGGGGTAGTCTTTCTTGGCAAAGTAAAACTTGCCCAGCTCCAAAAAGGCCGAGGCAGCCTTGGGGTGAGCCGGATTATGAGCCGCAAAGGCCAGCATCTGGCCCTCGGCGTCGGGGTGCAGCAGGTAGAGGCCCGATACGGCATCGTAGTACTCGGCGTCTGCGCCGCGGTCCTGGGTGAGTTGGGTGCCAGCGCGGCGCTCCGTGGCGGCCAGGTAGCGGCGAAATGCCTGCTGGGCCGCGCCATACTTGGCCCGATCGAACAGCTCCAGGCCTTCCTGGTAATAGCATTCGGTATTGGTGAAAACCTGCGTTTGCTGGGCCAAGGTAGCGGCCGGAACGGCGGCGCTGAGCGAGGCAGCCAGCGCCAGACGGGGTATAAACTTCATTACGAGGCGTTACGGAAAGGGGCGCCATCCGCCCGGAATCGGCCAAAAGTAGCGAAAATTGCCGGGCTAGGGTAGGAATTGTGCTACTTTCTAGCGGAAACGTCCCTACCCTGTGCTTTGGTATATACCTTATTAGGTCCGCAGGGTAAGGCTTCTCGTATTCGCTATGCCTATCTGCTCGACCTCCGTTCCACCCGTAAGGAGGAACGATACTAAGGCTATCCTCCTACTCGTTTCTTATCCGCTAATCAAACCGAAGCACTCCACACCGCCCGCTTTCTATGCGTTGGAGTGTTTAAACTTCAGATTCGCAGACATTCCGCACAACACGCAATAAGCCTCTCACGTCCCTACCTCTGTTGCTTTATTTCTCACATTTGGCCGAGCTACAATCTACTTTCCCCGATTGAAAATACGCATTAGCCGAAAAGTGACAATATTTTTAGTCAATCATTCTTTTACATCGTTATAGTTATATTATACACTAAACAACAGGCTTGTTAAGCCTTTATTATATTATAAAATTATATTTATTTATCAGTATGGCTAGACTATTGCAGGCGCTTCTACCTGTCCCAATATGGTTGTGCGCTATGCGCTTTCAACTACTTTTTGGGGAGTTTTCTGTTCAGCGCCACAACGTTAGTACGGCGCTTTAGCCTTATACAAAATGAACCAGGGTAGCGCCGAAGCTGAATTGTACCAGCACCTTATGACGAAAACTGTCATTTTTGACTTTTTGCAGACCCAGGTACTCGATGGGTTGTGGTACCAGGATGTGCAGGCGACTACGCACGAACATGATTGGGTGAGCCCTACCTTCTGGCGCACGCTGGGTTATGAGCCCGAGCAGGTACCTGCTGGCCCTACCCCGTGGCGGGCGACCATGCACCCCGCTGATTTGGCACTGGCCCAACTGCATCTGGAAGCCTGCCTGCAAGACCCCGATCATTCATACGATCATCTGTTGCGGTGCACCCATCGGGATGGCTCCGTGGTGTGGTTGCGCGGCCAGGGCCTGCTGCTGCGCAATGAGCAAGGCACGCCCACACGCCTGCTGGTAGCCCTGCGCAACATCACCAAGGAAAAGCACGCGGAGGCTTATGCCGAGGAAATAGCCAACCACTACGGCCTAATTCTGAGCAATCAGTCGGTCTATATTGTGAAGACCGATACGAAGGGCGACTACACCTACGCCAATGATATTTTTTACGAGCGTTTCGGGTATGGGCAGGATATTATAGGCACTTCTTCGTTGCTCAGCATTATTGAAGAAGACCGCCAGAAATGTCTAGCTATGGTGATGCGGTGTTTCGAGGAGCCCGAGGTAGGCCACCAGGTTATTCTGCGCAAGCTCTCCTCTGATAACACCGTCAAATCGAACCACTGGGAGCTGAAAGGAACGCTCAATGAGCAGGGCCAAGTAGAGGAAATTCTGTGCGTGGGCTACGACGTGACGCTGCTAGTAGAGAACCTGCAAAAGTCTCAGCACCTGCTGGATGTAACCAGCCAACAGAACATCCGGCTGCAAAATTTCGCCTACATCATCTCCCACAACATCCGCTCGCACTCCGCCAACCTTACCTCGCTGGTGCAGCTGCTCACGGAAGCGGAAGACGAGGAGCAGCACGCCATGTTTTTGCAGATGCTCCAAACCAGCACTCAAAAGCTAGCCGAAACCATCGTCAATCTGAGCGATATCGTTGCTGTGAACAGCAACGTCAACAAGCCCAAAGAACGGCGCTTCCTGCGGGCCGAAATCGACAGAACACTGGAAGCGTTGAGCGTGTTAATCCATCAGCACAAGATAACGATGGACGTGCACGTGCCCGCTGACCTCGCCATTACCGTCGTTCCGGCCTACCTCGATAGTATTCTGCTCAACCTGATCAGCAACGCCGTGAAGTACCGCTCGCCACACCGGCCCGCCGTTATCCGGTTGCACACGTACCAGGAACCGGGTTTCATCGTATTGAAGGTGCAGGACAACGGCCTGGGTATTGATATGGTGAAAAACCGCGCGAAGCTATTTGGCATGTATAAAACCTTCCACGATAATGAAGATGCGCGCGGGGTAGGCTTGTTCATTACCAAAAACCAAATCGAAGCCATGCAGGGCAGCATTGCCGTGGAAAGCGAGGTGGGAGTTGGGTCTACCTTTAAAGTCTATTTCAATGAAAACGCCTAAGCTGGCTTACGTGGTAGAAGATGACCCGATTACTTCCTCCATCACCAAGCTAATTCTGCGGAAGTCACTGGCCTGTGAGAAGGTGCAAACGTATGCCAACGGTCAGCGGGCCTTTGACCATCTATCTGCGGCGCTTCACAACGGCGCTGACCTGCCCGATCTGATTGTGCTGGACCTGAATATGCCCCTGATGGATGGCTGGGAGTTTTTAGACGCCTTCTCTGGTCTGCCCCTACCCACGAGCGTGTGCGTGTTTATCCTGACCTCCTCCATCCATCCTGATGACATCACGAAAGCGGCGCACTACAAGGAAGTGCACGGCTATTTCTCGAAGCCGCTGGACGACCACAATGTGGAGCGCATGCAGCGGCTATTTCAGACATGCGGCGAGTAACTGCGGCTGATGTTTCGATTCCTCGTCTCTTCCGCTCTCTTTTTCCTACCCTTCCTCTTCCTCACTCGCTATGTCGGTTCGTCACTACCCTGTTTTAGGTGATTACCTGGCGGCCAACCGCCAGGCCGCCGCCGAATACGACGATGTAGAGCTGGAGTTGGTAGAAGGTGCCCTACCCCCGGAACTGGTAGGCACCCTGCTGCGCAACGGTAACGGCCGCTTCGAGCACCACGGCGTGCCCTACGAGCATTTGTTTGACGGTGATGGCATGGTGGCGCGCTTTCATTTTGACGGGCAGCGCGTGCGCTACCGCAACCGCCACGTGCAAACCGCCGAGTTGGTGGCCGAAGAAAAAGCTGGGCGCATGCTCTACCGTAGCTTCGGCACCAACCTGCCCGGTGGCTTGCGGGCCAACTTCGGCAAAACGCAATTCAAGAACACCGCCAATACCAGCTTGGTAGCGCACGGCGGCCAGCTACTGGCGCTTTGGGAGGGCGGCCTCCCCCACCGCCTCGACCCCGACACTTTGGATACGTTGGGCCGCTTCGACTACGAGGGCGTGCTGCGCAACCCCTTTTCCTGGCTCGACCGGCGGATTACGCCTGAGCTGCCCTTTTCGGCCCACCCCAAGGTGCACCCTACCACCGGCGTGCTGCACAATTTTGGCACGGTAGCCGGCCGGCAGCATCGGTTGGTGCTGTACGAGGTAAGCCCAGCCGGTCAGGCCCGCATAGCGCACGTGCTGCCTATGCCTGCCGCTACCTTTGCCCATGATTTTGTGCTGACGCAGAGCGGCCACCAGATTTTCTTCCTGACGCCGGTGGCCTTTGATGTGCTGCGGGCGCTTACGGGCCTGGCCTCGCCGGCAGCCTCCATCCGCGTGGGCCGCGACCAACCCACGCAGGTAGTGGTAGTAGCCCCCGATGGCCAAGTGCACCACTTAGCTACGGACTTCGGCTTTGTGTTTCACTTTGTGAATGGCTACCAGGATGCGGATGGTACGCTGGTGGCCGACGCATTGCTCCTCGAGGACTACCCCGATACGTTGAGCATCAAGGCCTACTTGACTGGCTACCTACCCGATGACCAGTTGCAGGCCCAATTCGTCCGTTTCCGCCTCGACCTCACGCGCGGCACCGTGACGCGTCAGCCGCTATCGGACCACGAAGGCGAGCTACCCGAAATCAACCCCGACCGGCTGGGCCAGCCTTACCGCTACACCTGGACCATTGGCCGCCCCCCGCATCACTCGACTCCCCTACTCGACCACCTGATCAAGCTTGATGTGCAAACTGGTGAAGTCCGCTACGCCTACCAGCCGGGCGCGCTGTGCAGCGAGCCGGTGGTAGTGCCCCGGTCGGCAATGCCCGGCTACGCATCGCCGCTCGAAGACGAGGGCCACGTACTCTACCTACGTTTTGATGCTATCAGCAACCGTACGGAGTTGCTGGTGGCCGATGCTGCTACCCTGGCTACTGTAGCCCGCTTGCGGCTGCCACATCATATTCCTTTGGGGTTTCACGGCATATGGCTACCAGCGGCAGAATAGGTCTATACACATTTGCTTCTTGTATTTTTTTATTATCGATGAAATTGTATTTTTCTATCGCATTTCATATTATCCCTACGCTTCAGCTTGATTATGGGAATAATATAGTTGAATTTTAGCTTGTGATTCCAGCCGTATAATTTTGCAGCATAAGTAGTATTTTATGAATAATTCTACCCCCAACGCCGGCTTAATCTACGTAATCGAGGACGATAGCACCACCGCCACTATCACCCGAATACTTCTAGAGAAGGCCCTGGTCGGAAGCCGGGTGCAGCTTTATGCCAACGGTCAGCAGGCGCTAGAGCGTTTGACCCTTGCGCGCCAAGCGGGTGCATCTCACCTTCCCAGCCTTATCCTGCTGGATTTGAATATGCCGCTGATGGATGGTTGGGAGTTTCTGGATGCGTGCAATCACCTGACCATGGGCGAGCCAGTCTGCATTATGGTACTGACCTCCTCCATCAATCCGGAAGATCGGGCCAAAGCAGCTTGCTACCAAAACGTAGCCGGCTTCTTCAGCAAGCCACTAGATACAAGCACGATAGAGCGTATCCTGCGCCTGCGGCGGGCTGCCAGCGGGCCTACCCAGCGCACCGCCGCCACCGGCACCGAGGCCCCTCTGCACCACCTCATGTATCAGAGTCGGGCTACGGCCCCTATGGGCGATGCCGAGCTTACGCAGCTGCTTACGCAGTCGCGGGCATTCAACGCAGCCCACGACATAACCGGAATTCTCCTCTACAGCCAGGGCAACATCATCCAGTTGCTGGAAGGCCCTGAACCCAACATACGTACAGTCTTTGCCCGTATTCTGCGTGATGCTCGTCATACCAGCATCATAAAGCTGGCGGACGGCCCCATCAGAAAGCGGTTATTTGCGCAGTGGACCATGGGATTCCGCACCGCCGCTCCCACTGACTTTGCCAACCTGCTGGGCTATATCAACCCGCAGCACACCGACCGCCTGGCCCCCGCCGACCCCGATCTACAGGAATTGCTGGTCGCTTTCGCGGCTGAGTAAGGTACTATTTCCAAAAAATCAACTGTTCTCGGCGGCCTTTATTCGCGCATCAAACCGAAACCCCTCACGCCCTACTATCTGTACCCGACGGAACTCCGGGTGACGGGCATTGAGGATATAGTTGAACTCCTGCGGTACAATGGACGAAGGCACGCGTAGCACGGCCGCACGGCGAGCCACGTACCACGCCTCGCCCAATGGCTGGCACACGGCGTAGCGGCTGGCCTGCTCCCAGTCGGGGGGCAGTTGGGTCAGGATGATTTCCTCGATCAGCAAATCATCGGGAATATCAATTACAAGCACGCTGAACTGGTCGTTGAGGCCTTCGCCGCCGCGATGCACTACGTTTTCGAGGCAAGCTAGGGCCCGACTGGCAGCGGTGTAGATAACAAAACGGTCTTGGTAGTTCCAACGCGCCCGACGGCCGGAGGCAAACAGGTCGTCGGCGTACTTGGTGAGGCAGATGCGGTAGACGCGCACAGCTTAGCTCAGGTCGCCGTAAGCAATGCGCGTCAGCTCCTCCTCCACCAGATCGATACCGCCGCTGGTTTCGAGCAGGCGCAGGGGTACCTCCTGGTCGAGGCCATGGGCAGGCTTATCGAGCCAGCGTAGAAAAGCCGCCGCTTCGCCGAACACCTCTACCCCAAGCTGGTAGAGCGCAATGATTTTCAGGGTTTTCTCGCTGGCCGTGGCGCTCAGCGGTTTGTTTTCTTGGGAGTAATTGCGTAGCGTTTTGGTCGACAAATCATACACCGCTTCGAGCTGACTGGCGGCCCAATGGTAGGCCTCAGCCACTTCAAAAACCGTAGCGGCTGGAATTCCCTTCCGGGCCGTCATCACCAGGGCGAAGGAATCCTGACTGGTAAGTTTCCAGGCGGCCCACTTCGTAGTGCGGGGCTTCTGATTGGATGAACGGGCGGCGGTAGCAGTCATGGCGCGGAGAGAAATAATTCCCGAAGATGGGAAATATTTCTTAGTAACGTGGAAATATTTCCCATAGTTTCCTACCCTTGTTTTGTTGGGCCTACCCGACCGTCATTCCGAGCTTGTAGAGGACTCTCACGTGCTAATGGGAGATAAGAATTACTAACACGCAAAATTCCTCGACAAGCTCGGAATGACGGTCAGGTAGGTATTACGCAGATTTGCAAAGTCTCCCCGCCAAACACTTCACGCGCTGTTCACGGAGACGATAGCACCTTAGCTGCTATAGTTCGGCGGTTCCGGCCGTCATCACCCAACTTCCTCCTGATGTCCTTACTCGTGCTTGTACGCCACGGCCAGTCCGTTTCCAACCTGCAAAACGTCTTCACGGGCAGCCTCGATGTAGCCCTGACGCCCAAAGGCGAACAGGAAGCCCAGGAAACCGCTACCAAGCTGCGTGGCTTCCACTTCGATACCGCGTTTTGTTCCGATATGCTTCGCGCCCGGCGCACCCTCGATATTATGCTGCGCCAGCTGGGCCAGGCCGATATCCCTACCCACTACAACGCGGCCCTGAATGAGCGCTACTACGGTAATCTACAAGGCCTCAACAAAGCCGACACCGTGCAGAAGTATGGCGAGGAGCAGGTAGATCAGTGGCGCCGCAGCTACGACGTGGCCCCGCCTGACGGCGAGAGCCTGCACCAGACCCAGGACCGGGTAGTAGCCTACTATGAGCAGGCCATTGCGCCGTCGCTGCAACAAGGCCAGCACGTGCTGGTGGTAGCGCACGGCAACTCACTTCGGGCGCTCCGCATGTACCTGGAGCACTTTTCGGCTGAGCACGTGAAGGGGCTGGAAATCCCGACCGGCGGCGCTCGCGTCTACGAGCTAGACAACGCGTTGCATATCAAAGAAATGAGCGATTTATAGATTCTAGTTGATCGTGTTAGCCTAAGCCAGCTACTGAACCCAGATTCCTCGTTGCGCTCGGAATAACAGGTTACGGCTCCTACCCTACCACCGCCTGCAAGGGCACGGGGTGTAGAATCAGCCACACCAGTTCGCGCAGGATTTCGCCGTCGCTCATCGAGCCCGAGTCAATGCCTTTGCTCTGGCCGTCGGCGCGGCGGATGAGGTGGATGATGGCGCGGGTACGATCGGGCGTGAACACCTTGAGGCCAGTTTGGTAGTCCTTACGGGCAAAGGTGCTTTTCAGGCCCAGGCGGGTCCAGTCGGCATCGGTGGGGTTAGGCAGCTGGTGCAAGGCCAGCAGGCGCGAGAAGTAGTTGAACAGCAGCGTGAGGTTGGGAATCAGCGGACTGGCTTTGGGGTTGGCCTCGAAATAGAGTAGGATGCGGTTGGCCTTCAGCACGTCGCGCCGGATAAGGGCGCTTTGCAGCTCGAAGATGTTGTATTCCTTGCTGATACCCACCATCTTCTGCACTAGGTCCTCGTCGATAGGCTGGCCGGCGGGTAAGTTCAGCATCATCTTATCTACCTCGTTGATCAGCCGGCTCAGGTCGGTGCCGATGTACTCGGCTAGCATAGCCGTGGCCTGGGGCGCAATTTGCTGCCCCTTGCTGCGCACGTAGGCCGTGAGCCAGGCGGGCACCTGGTTGTCGTAGAGGCGGTTGCTGGTGAGCATAGCCGCCCGGGTGTCTTTGGCGGCCAGCAGTTTGCCCAGCTTCTTGCGCGAATCGAGGGTTTTATGCTTGTAGCAGAGCACCAGCACCGTGCTGGCCAACGGATTTTTGAGGTAGGCTTCCAGAAACGGCCACGCCTTTTCACTTTCCAGATCGGCTACGGCCTGCGCTTCTTTTACGATGATAACCGAGCGCTCAGCCATCATGGGGAAGCGCCGTGCTTGGTTCAGAATGCCCGCCACATCGGTATCCTTCCCATACAGTATCACTTGGTTGAACCCTCGCTCGTGCTCGGCCAAGGCGGTCTGCTCGATGATATCGGCTACGTGGTCGATGTAGTACGGCTCCTCGCCCTGCAACACGTACACGGGCTGAAACTGCCGCTGGCGCAGCTGCGCAAGAAGTTCGTCGGCGGAGAAAGTCAAGGGTGAAATTGTGAAAGGTGAAGTGGTGCAGCGGTGGCGCACGAAAACGCGCCAATACAGCACCAGCAGACGATGCACTAGCAAAGGTACCATTGTGCTTTCTACCTTTGCGCTATTCGTTGCGGAGCGTTTGCGCTTCACAACTTCACAACTTCATAGCTTCACTCTTGAATTTAATAGAAGAACTACGCTGGCGCGGCATGTTTCATGATATGATGCCCGGCACCGAGGAGCACCTGAGCACCGGCCAGCCCGTGACGGGCTACATTGGATTCGACCCTACGGCGCCGTCGTTGCACATTGGCAACCTGGCTACTATTATGCTACTGGTGCACTTGCAGCGCGCCGGCCACCGCCCCGTGGCTTTGGTGGGCGGCGCCACTGGCATGATTGGCGACCCTTCGGGCAAATCAGCCGAGCGTAATCTGTTGGATGAGACGACCCTACGCGCCAACCAAGCCGGCATCCAAGCGCAGCTAGAGAAGTTCCTCGACTTTTCGGAAGGCCCTACTGGTGCCCGCGTGGTGAATAACTACGACTGGTTCAAGGAAATTGGCTTCCTACAATTCCTGCGCGACGTGGGCAAGCACCTCACGGTGAACTACATGATGGCCAAGGATTCGGTGAAGCGCCGTATCAGCGGCAATGAGGAAAGTGGGGCCGAAGGCCTGAGCTACACTGAGTTCAGCTACCAGCTGCTGCAAGGCTACGACTTCTTCCACCTCTACGACACCCTGGGCACTACCCTGCAAATGGGCGCTTCGGACCAGTGGGGTAACATCACGACGGGCACCGAGCTGATCCGGCGCCTTACCAATGGTGAAGGCAAGGCATTTGCCCTCACCGGCCAGCTCATCACCAAGGCCGATGGCACCAAGTACGGCAAGAGCGAAACCGGCACGGTGTGGCTCGACCCCACCATGACCTCGCCCTACCAGTTCTACCAGTTCTTCCTAAACTCCGCCGATGCCGACGCGCCGCGTCTCATCCGCGTGTTTACGCTGCTGAGCCAGGAAGAAATTGAAGCCTTGGAAGCCGAGCACGCCCAAGCCCCGCACCTGCGGACCTTGCAAAAAGCTCTGGCCAAAGCCGTGACCATCCGGGTGCATTCCGAAGCGGCCTACGAAGCAGCCCTGGCGGCCTCGCAAGTCCTATTTGGCGGTGGCGACCTACACTCCCTCGACGAGCCTACCCTACTCGACGTATTTGCCGGTGTACCCCACCTGGAGGTAGAGCGCGCCCAACTCCCTACCCTCACGGCCACCGACTTACTGAGCGTGGCTACCAACGCGCAGGTATTCCCTTCCAAGGGCGAGGCCCGCAAGATGATTCAGCAGGGTGGCGTGAGCCTGAACCGCCAGAAGGTAGGCGCCCCCGAGCAGCCCGCCGCCGATGTACCGCTGCTACTGGATAAATACCTGGTAGCCCAGAAAGGCAAGAAGAACTACTACCTCCTTAAGATCACGGATTAGGACGAATTTTTCGGATTCATCGGATTTTGTGGACGATTGTACGAACGGTGTAGCTGATATGCCACAGGGTAGCACGGCTCATTTCTAATTCATATCCATCTCAATGCAAAAGAGCCCGGCTGAAAAGCCGGGCTCTTTTGTTAATGGTCCACAAAATCTGACGAATCCAAAAAATTCGTCCTAATCCGTGATTACTTTTTCTTGGCTGGAGCGGCTTTCTTAGCGGCGGGAGCAGGAGCAGCTTTGGTTTCCGTAGCCGAGTTTTTGGCGTTCTGCACTTCTGTGCGGATTTCCTGGGCCAGGTTCTTCAGCTCCTGCATGCCTTTGCGCACGCGAGTACCAGCGGCCGAGTTTTGCTTGTCGTAGAACTTTTCGAAGTCGCCTTCCAGAGACATCACCAGGTCCTTCAATTTGCTGAAATTGCTCATTTGAGAGAGGTTTTAGGGGTGTGGAATATATTGATTGAACGGCCCTAATATACAGGGATTTCAAATACAAGCAACACCTCACTTTTTTTTCAAAAGGCCCTTTGGCGCCTCACAAGGGCTTTTTCTTCTAATTTCCCTTCTTATTTACAGCATTCGCCGCCATCACACACATTAGATTAATGCAAAAAATTAGGCCCTCAAATCAGCTGATTCGAGGGCCTAACTGCCTTAGCACAACCGTAGCAGAGGCTATTCGGCCGGAACTTGCGATTTCGAATAAAGGCCTTTATCCAGCTTTTCAGCCATGGCTTCAAATGCACGAATGGTTTCGTCTACATCGGCCAACGTGTGCATGGCCGTCGGAATCAGGCGTAGCATGATCACACCTTTGGGCACCACCGGATACACCACAATAGAGCAGAAAATACCGTAATTCTCTCGTAGATCGAAGGTTATCTGCGTTGCATCGGATATTTCACCGTTCAGGAACACGGGCGTTACTGGCGACTGGGTTGTACCCAGGTTGAAGCCTTTTTCGCGCAAGCCGGTTTGCAGAGCGCGTACCACGGTCCAGAGGTTATCTTTCAGCTCGGGCTTGGTACGCAGCAGCTCCAGGCGCTTCAGCGCGCCTACAACTAGCGGCATAGGGAGCGATTTGGCAAAAATCTGGCTCCGCATGTTGTAGCGCAAATATTCAATTACCGTTTCCTCGCCACCCACGAAGGCGCCGATGCTGGCCATAGACTTCGCAAACGTCGAAAAATATAGGTCGATGCCGTCTTGTACGCCCTGTTCTTCGCCTGTACCGGCGCCCGTAGCGCCCATGGTACCGAAGCCGTGGGCATCATCTACGAACAGACGGAACTCATATTTTTCCTTCAGGGCAATGATTTCTTGCAGCTTGCCCATGTTGCCCGACATGCCAAATACGCCTTCGGTGATTACCAGGATGCCGCCACCGGTTTCGTCGGTCAAGCGTTTGGCACGCTCCAGCTGTTTTTCCAGGTTTTCGATGTTGTTGTGCGGGTACACGAAGCGCTTGCCCTGGTGCAGGCGCACACCGTCGATGATGCAGGCGTGCGACTCAGCATCGTACACGATGGCGTCGTGCCGGTTCACAATGGCATCGATAATCGACACCACGCCCTGGTAACCGAAATTGAGCAGCATCACGTCGGGCTTCTTGATGAAGTCGGCCAGCTCGCTTTCCAGCTGCTCGTGCAGGTTGGAGTTGCCGCTCATGATGCGTGCCCCCATGGGTAGAGCCATACCGTACTGGGCGGCCCCATCCACGTCGGCCTGACGAACTTCGGGGTGGTTGGCTAGGCCCAGGTAGTTGTTCAGGCTCCAGGTGAGCACCTCCTTACCGCGAAAAATCATGCGGGGCTTGATTTCGCCTTCCAGTTTGGGAAATGTGAAATAGCCGTGCGCATAGTGCGAGTGGCTGCCCAGCGGGCCGCGGTTGGCGGCTATCTTGTTGAAAAGATCCACGAAGGAACAGGTTTAATGTGGGAAATACAGACGGGTAGTGCTAGTGCAGAACACGCCTAAGAAGACAAAGTTAACTAAAAAGCAAAAGTAGGGGCCCGCCCGGTGGCGTCCAACTGATTTCCGTCAGGTGCACCCGCTTTTTTGGGTAGGCAGAAAAGCTGTTTCTTTGGTGTAAACTGCGCTCCTCTGTTATCCTGAGCTTGCGAAGGACCTTATGCCAGCCAACGACTTATCCTGACGTGAGAAGGTCCTTCGCAAGCTCAGGATGACAGATACTTCTACTTCACTGCTCTCTACCCCACCCCACATGAAAGAAATCAAGAAGCTTTTGGTAGCTAACCGCGGCGAAATTGCCCTGCGCGTGCTGCGCTCAGCCAAGGAAATGGGCCTGCAAACCGTGGCTATCTACTCCGAAGCCGACCGCCACGCCCTGCACGTACGCTACGCCGATGAGGCAGTGTGCGTGGGCCCGCCTACCTCCGCCGAAAGCTACCTGCGCGGCGACAAGATTCTGGCCGTGTGCCGCGAGTTGGGCGTCGATGCCATTCACCCCGGCTATGGTTTCCTAAGTGAAAATGCCGCCTTCGCCCGCATGGTGCGAGAGGCAGGGTTGATTTTCGTGGGGCCGTCGCCGGAAGCCATGGAGATGATGGGCGACAAGCTTTCGGCCAAGCAGGCGGCTAAGGCCTATAATATTCCGCTGGTGCCGGGCACAGAGGAAGCCATTACGGACGTGGCCGCTGCCCGGCAGATTGCCACGGAGGTAGGCTTTCCCATCCTCATCAAAGCCTCGGCCGGCGGGGGCGGCAAGGGCATGCGCGTGGTGAACTCGGCCGATGAATTTGCCGAGCAGATGCAACTGGCCGTGTCGGAGGCTACCTCAGCCTTTGGCGATGGCGCGGTGTTTATCGAGAAATACATTGGCGCGCCCCGCCACATCGAGATTCAGGTACTAGGCGATGAGCACGGCAATATTGTGCACCTGTTTGAGCGCGAATGCTCCATTCAGCGCCGTCACCAGAAGGTGATTGAAGAAGCACCGTCCTCGGTGCTTACGCCCGAGCTGCGCACCGCCATGGGTAGGACGGCCGTGGAGGTAGCCCGCGCCTGCCAGTACACGGGCGCTGGCACAGTGGAGTTTTTGCTCGATGAGCAGCACAACTTCTACTTTCTGGAAATGAACACCCGCTTGCAGGTAGAGCACCCCGTTACGGAGCTAATCACGGGCCTCGACCTAGTGAAAGAGCAAATCAAGGTAGCGCGAGGTGAGAAGCTGCGTTTCGGGCAGGACGACCTGCATATCACTGGCCACGCCCTGGAATTGCGCGTGTACGCCGAAGATCCGCAGAACAACTTCCTACCTGACATCGGCACGCTTACTACCTATGTGCGCCCGCAAGGCCCCGGCGTGCGCGTCGACGACGGTTTTGAGCAGGGCATGGACATCCCGATTTACTACGACCCAATGATTGCCAAGCTCATCACCTACGGCCACAACCGCCAGGAGGCCATCGAGCGGATGCTGCGCGCCATTGCCGAATACCAGATTACCGGCATCGCAACCACGCTAAAATTTGGCACCTACGTGCTGCAGCATCCCGCTTTCGTTTCAGGGAATTTCGACACCAACTTCATCCGCGACCATTTCCCTTCCGACGCCCTCACGCCCCCTACCCCCAATGAGGACACAGCCAAGGTAGCAGCCGTGCTAGCCGCCATGCTATTGGAAACCCGAAAGCCGCAGGCAGCTCCAGCAACTGAAGCAAGCAGCGCGGGAGTTTCGGGCTGGCGGCAAAATCGATTAGGCGGACGGTAGCACACTGCGTACCTATTGCTGTATCATCCTCATCTCATGTCGCGCTGCGGAGACGTATGCCGTATTTAGTAGACAAGTAAATCAATACGTTTCTCTGCCCTACCCTTATGACTACCTCACTGCCACACAATCTGTTTGTGCACCACGTGCTGTTTTACATGCCCGAAACAGTCACCGACGCTGACAAAGCGAAACTACTGGAAGGTCTCCATCTACTCCAGCAGATTCCGTCCGTCAAACTAGCGCACATTGGTACCCCAGCGGCCACCAATCGTGCCGTTATTGAGCGCAGCTACACCTATTCCTGGCTATGCTTCTTTGAGAATGCCGAGGCCGAAGCGGACTACCAGCAGCACCCACTACACGATAAGTTCCGGGAACAATATGCCCGTTACTGGGAGAAGGTAGTGATTTATGATTCGGTGGGATCAGCGCAGGGAGAACTATCGGAGAGCTAATCAAGCTATTACTGCTCGCTATACTGCTCAGTTCTGAGCGGTATGTGGGATAGAGATGACGTAGTCATCTCTATCCCACATACCTAAATATAGCCAAGCCATTAATTAGTCGGGTAGGCACTTCGCCACTCTGCCAATAGAACCAGCAGCGTTGGGTCAGTAACAGGAATCTTGGGTAGCAGCAAACGGTGCCGTTGCGCTTGCAAATAGTCTAACAGCCAATAAAATTCCTCTGGCTCTGGCTCGGCAAACGCCATAGCCCACCCGGCAAACACCCGTTGCGACTGCACGGCACGGTATAAGGTCGTGATCTGCTGGTGCCGTGCGTCTTTTTGGATTTGTGCGTAAAGAGGCTCTACAACATCTTCACTTCCTTCCAAAAACTGAACGAAGTAGCCGTCGTGGTAAAAAAGCAGGCCTGTAATGCCGTGTTGTTGATTATAGGTCCGCGCTTGTTCCAATAAATCAATCAGCTCTGCTTCGGAGAAGGATTGTCGTGCCCGACTCCGATACAACAGCTGCACAATAGGCGCTGCAGGCAGCCTATGCCGCGTATTGGCACTTGATGATGCCGTTGCAACCAGGTATTCGGGCAACTCAGGAAGCGGCAACGCGGCTGTAGCGGCGGCCAAACGCAAGAGCGCGTGGTGACGCTGCGAAATAGTTAACGGTGATTCCACTCGCCCATGTACGTAACTAGCACTGCGAAAGTGGGTTTCCCTCGTTCTTTCTTCTGCACGGTTACATCATATTGTCTCATTTTTAGATAGATACGGATAGAAAAAAGCCCTTAAACTCCTACCAAACAGAGTATGAGCAAGGGTCGGCATGGCTATCAGTGCGTGCTATATACTGTACAATAAGCCATCTGTTTCTGTTGGCCGGGGTGGGCGCTTACGGGCCGGCGTATTCTGGACGGGTAGTACTAGCACCGGCACGGGACTGTGCAAAAGCAGCTGCGCTGTCACGCTACGATGAAACAGCTCGCCCCAAACGCTGCGCGGCCGGGCCAGCACCACCAGCAAGTCGGCGCGCTGCGCTGCCACGGCCTGTAGAAGGCCCTGCGTGGGGCTCGCGTGGCAGATGTGGTTGGTCGAAACTCGCGGCAAATCACGCGTCAGCCCTGCGCCAGCAACCGTTTCGTAGGCTTGCGCCGCCGTGTGCTGGGTTGCCGATTCGGTCACGTGTACCAGGGTAACGGGCGCGTGGAGGGCCGCCAGCACGTGACGTAGAGCGTCGCCGTGCTCGTCCACCCCAAACTCCCCGCCGTCGGCAGCAAGCAGTACGTGCCGCGGAGCTGTCATTTTGGTTGTAGCCGGCGGCACTACCAGCAGGGGGAAGCTGCTGCTACGCAATAGTTGCAAGGCAGTGGTCGTGGCCAATTCATCGGGTATGTTTTCTGCATCCGGACGACTGAGCACCACCAGCAGCGGGTGGTAGCGCCGTATAGCATCGGCTACCACATCCGGCAGCAGACCCTGGCCTACCTCGGCTAAGGCTGGCACAGGTAGTTGACGCACCAAGCTATGCAATGCCCGCATGGTTGCCTCATAGCTCTCTCCAGAAAGCTTCCCTGTGAACCGCTCCGGGTCGAGTAGTGAATCACGATGCACGTGTAGTACAACCAGTTGCGCCTCCAACAGATGGGCAAAATTCACGGCTACTTTCAGCGACCGGTTGGCCCCTGCAGAAAAGTCAGTTAGTACAAGCAGGGTAGGACACATGGCGATATGGGCTAAGCGAATACGCATTTTTTCAACTGATTTACAGGCTATTATAACTGCATCAGTGAATCCGACAAAACATTTATTTCAGCTGAATCTGGCTGACGCTATACGCTATAGTCCTTCCCTTGAGGTAGTAGTGGACAGGCCCTACAGAGTAAGTGGCCTAAAGATTCTAGGATATCGGTTCGCTTTCACTGACGTAGATCATCTATTGACCTGACAATTATCAGTGAGGTTCGCTCAGTGTTGGTGAGACGCACATGTACTGGAAAATGATGACCGCAGTACAGGTCATAGCCAGCAACTACTTTACGGAATTCAGGATATATCCCGCGTTCACAAGAACCTACCCCATGTCACATAGAAGCAGGATGGTAGTCAGCAGTATTGTAATCTAAAATTGATTGGCTGTTTGCTTAACAGCTATAAGTTGATTGCAACCTATTGGATTGTCAGGCTACTCCTGTGTAAGTAGTTACAGCTACTTACACGCAGTTGAACTGCGAAAGCCGAATAAAAGCAGCAACATATCCTTCCTTACTTCTTCAGAATAGCAAAAACTGAAGCCGTTTTGTGTATCCGCTAGTTGCATCTACCCTATATAATGAAAGCTATAAACCGTTTGCTCCTTCTCCTACTACTATGTTCTTTCGCGCAAGGCTATGCGCAAACTACTGCCGACCGGGTGGCTTGCCTCAAAGAAAACGCAGTTGTAGTCAGTAATGTAGAACCAAGCAATGAAGACTACACAGACTTAGCCCCTTTGAAACAAAGCTTACAGGACATAACAATTGTCGGGTTAGGAGAGCAGAGCCATCACGATGGCAGCACCTTCAAGGCTAAGACTAGGCTCGTTAAATTTCTGCACCAGCAAATGGGCTTTCGCGTCATTGCCTTTGAGAGCGGCTTTTATGATTGCTACAAGGCCTGGCAAGAAATACAGACGGGCAAAACGGCCATAGATGCCGCCAGGAAGTCTATCTACCTCGCAACAGCCAACAAATAGAAAATCTACTCCTTAACGAGCTTTTTGCGTCTAAAAGTGAATTACCTGTAGCTTAGATTAAATCGCCTAGCTCCCGCACTCCCAGTGTCCGTTGCTTCGTGAATCCTTCCCCAAACTCTACCCCTATCATGTGGCCGAACTCGCGGGCACGGGCTTCCATAAACTTGCTAAACTCCAATGACGAGAGGTAGGTGCTGGGCGCATCCAAGTCGGGGTTGAAGAATTGCGTTTTATAGGCTAAGATAGACGCCCACTTTTTTTCCCAGTGCGGGGTGATGTCCACCACAAAATCGGGCACGATGGGCCGGTCCTGAATGAAATGGTATACATGTGCAGGCCGCCACGCGGCCTGGGCCTGGCCAGCCTCGTCCAATGTTTCGATCATCCGCAAGCCAGCCAGAAAGCAGGCATCCGTGATAAGTTGAGCAGCGCGGCCGTGGTCGGGGTGGCGGTCCGTGATGGCATTGCACAGCACCACATCGGGCCGGTGGCGGCGCAACGCGGCTATAATGGGTAGCTGATGCTCCCGATCATTGCGGAAAAAGCCGTCGGGTAGGCCCAGGTTTTCGCGCACCGATAGGCCCAGAATCTGGCTGGCCTCGGCGGCTTCGGCAGCCCGGGTTTCAGGCGTACCGCGCGTACCTAGCTCTCCGCGCGTGAGGTCTACAACTCCAATTTTCTTTCCTACCGCCGTAGCCGCCAGCAATGTGCCGGCACAAGACATTTCTACGTCGTCCGGATGGGCCGCAATGGCCAGAATATCAAGCTTCATTTTTCAGAATCTAGGGACCTGGGGGATTTTAAGGATGTACTCGGGATACAGCTTCTGGGATTAGTCTATCCAAAATCTTAAATCCTTATTCCCAAAGCCCCCAAGCCTATTTTATCCGCAGCGTACGGCCCGGACGAAGGATACCTATATTACCATTTAAACGACGTATCTGTGCCTGCGATACGCCATATTTCTGCGCAATTCCCGAAACCGTGTCACCCGACCGGATGCGGTGCGTGACCGTACGTCGGGCCGATGAGGCACCTCGGCTCCCGCTCCTACTCGACGAAGACCGGCTACTCAGCGCCCGGCTATAGTAGTTGAACAGGGCCGAGGTGATCTGGAAATTATCACTCCACAGCTTATAGTCCGGGAAATCATACATCCGGGATGGATCGATGGGGTTGCCCTCGTAACGCACCTCAAAGTGCAAGTGCGAGCCGGTGCTACGCCCTGTGCTACCACCCAGGCCAATTACCTCTCCGGCCTTTACAAAGGTACCCACAGGTAGGAGCGACTTACTCAGGTGACCGTAAAGCGTTTCTACCCCGTTGTAGTGCCGCACCAGCAAGTAGTTGCCGTAGCCTGAGCCATCCCACTTCGAAATGCGAATCACGCCGTCGAAAGCAGCGCGCACGGAGTCGCCGGTTTCCAGGTCCAGGTCTACCCCATAGTGCCAGCGGCCATTCCGGAACTTGAAGGCCGAGGTGATGGGCGTCGTTTCCAGCGGCATGCGGGCAAAGCGTTGCCGAGGCACGTCGGTGAGTTGCAGGTTGAGTGTATCCTTAATTCGGCGTCCATCCACCCGGTAGGGGTTGATGTTGCGCGTATCCCAGATAGCGTAGTAGCCCGCTACTTTAATCCAGGTGCTGTCAATCAACACTTCCTCCGACGTTTCCACAATCTGCTGCTCTCCTTCGTTCAGGGAGGTGGTATCCTCGTTGACGATGGAGAGCTTCTTGGCGGGGTTGAAGAGAATGGATTTGGCAGCCTCCGAATTTTCGTCGGGCAGGTCTTCCGTTTCGACCGTTACTTTGGTCTTCGGCGTAACTTTTTTAATGGTAGGCGATTTGATTTGGAAAAAATCACGCCGCCTCGTAGTGCTGGTTTTGGGTTTGGTTGTCCGTCGACGTTGCGCCAACCCTTGTTCGGGCAACGCAAGCAGAAACACTGCCAGCACCGGCCACAACCAGGTTTTTATCAGATGAAGCAAGAGAAAACAATGAAATGGTGAAAATAGTGAGATAGTGAAATGGTGAGATAGCGAGTCTGACGTTCTATTTGCTCAAAACCTAGCAGTAGGCTGTCAAACTCACTATCTCACCATTTCACTATCTCACCGTTTAATGTAGCCCCAAAGCAGCTAGGTAACGCTCAGCGTCGAGGGCAGCCATGCAACCCGTGCCAGCAGCCGTCACGGCCTGACGGTAGGTAAAATCCTGCACGTCGCCGCAGGCAAATACACCGTCCACGTTGGTTTTGCTAGTGCCAGGAATAGTTTTCAGGTATCCCTGTTCGTCGTGGTGCAGGTAGGGCTGAAAAATCTTAGAATTCGGTTCGTGTCCAATAGCAACGAAGAAACCCTGTACTGTAATATCCCGGCACTCGTGGGTGAGTAAGTTTTTTACGCGCACGCCTTCCACGGCGTGTTCGCCCAGCACCTCATCCGTTACAGTGTCAAACAACACCTCAATCTTGGGGTTGTCAAGCACGCGTTGCTGCATGATCTTGGAAGCACGCATTTCGCCTTTCCGTACAATCATGTACACCTTGCTAGCCAGATTGGCTAGGTAAGTAGCTTCTTCGGCCGCCGTGTCGCCAGCACCCACAATAGCCACCTCCATATTGCGGTAGAAGAAACCGTCGCACACAGCGCAGGCCGATACGCCCGAGCCATTCAGACGAGCCTCCGACTCCAGTCCCAGCCACTTAGCCGAAGCACCAGTAGCAATAATCACCGCATCAGCTGTGAGTTCTTTGTTTTCGTCGATGGTGATTTTGTGCGGATGGCTTGAAAAGTCCACCGCCGTTGCCAAACCATAGCGGATATCCGTACCGAAACGCTCCGCCTGTTTCTTCAAATCCTCCATCATCGACGGCCCCATCACCCCATCAGGGTAGCCGGGGAAATTTTCCACGTCGTTGGTAATCGTGAGCTGGCCACCGGGTTGCAAGCCCTGATACATAACGGGTTGCATGTTGGCGCGGGCAGCATAAATAGCCGCTGTATAGCCGGCCGGCCCCGAGCCGATAATCAGACACTTTATGTGTTCAGCAGTAGTAGTCATTGTGCTGGTGAAAGCAGTGTGAAAGACAAAGGTAAGCGTAGCCAAAAACTTCGGCTGCGACTGGTCTACCAGACGGAAGAAAACCAACAAAACCGGTACTGAGGTTTAGTCAGTTCTTCGCCTTAGGGGTAGAACGGCAATAAAAAACCCCAACAACTGGGCTGGGGTTTTTCGGGTAGAAATAAAAAACGCTTACCCCAGGTAGGGCTTCAGCGCTTTAGAGCGGGACGTGTGACGCAAACGACGGATAGCCTTCTCCTTGATCTGGCGTACTCGCTCGCGGGTGAGGTTGAATTTCTCGCCAATCTCTTCCAGCGTGAGCGAATGCTCACCGTTCAAACCAAAGTAAAGTGTAATAACGTCGGCTTCGCGCTTGGTGAGGGTAGAGAGAGCACGCTGCACTTCCTTGCGCAACGAGTCGTTCATTAGGCCCGTATCTGGCGATTCTTCGTCCTCGTTTTCGAGCACGTCGAGCAGACGGTTCTCTTCACCTTGCACAAACGGCGCATCTACAGACACGTGACGACCCGAGATTTTCAGGGTGTCCACTACCTCGGAAGTCGTCAGCTCCAGTACTTCGGCAATTTCCTCCGGCGAGGGCTCCCGTTCGAACTTCTGCTCCAGTTCCGAGAACGACTTGCTGATTTTATTCAGCGAGCCTACCCGGTTCAGGGGCAAACGCACAATGCGCGACTGCTCGGCCAGGGCCTGTAGAATGGATTGGCGAATCCACCATACGGCGTAAGAAATAAATTTGAAGCCGCGCGTTTCATCGAAGCGCTTGGCGGCTTTAATCAAACCGAGGTTGCCCTCGTTGATCAAGTCACCCAGCGAAAGACCTTGGTTTTGGTATTGCTTGGCCACCGACACCACGAAGCGCAGGTTAGCTTTGGTCAGCTTTTCCAGCGCTTGCTGGTCGCCTTCCTTGATGCGTTGCGCCAGCGTCACCTCCTCGTCGGGAGTGAGCAGATCTACCTTACCAATCTCCTGGAGGTATTTATCCAGCGACTGGCTTTCGCGGTTGGTAATCTGCTTGCTGATTTTTAGCTGTCTCATTGCAGGCGCTAAAGAATTGTATTTCTAAAAGTTGAATAGCAGCTTCCTTTTGTGGGAGCCGGACATTGATTAGCAACAGTCCAACCCCCACGAAAGTTCGTACGTCGTCTGCTGTGCTTAGTTGGCCGAAGCAGCTTGCTCCGGTTTCGGAAGCAATACTTTGCGCGACAAGCGGTACTTACCGGTCTTTTTGTCGATGTCCAGCAGCTTCACGTCTATCTCCTGCCCTACTTCCAGTACGCCTTCCAGCGAAGCCAGTCGCTCGTGAGCTACCTCCGAAATATGCAGCAGACCGTCTTTGCCCGGCATAATCTCCACGAAAGCACCATAGGGCTGAATGCTGCGCACTTTGCCTTTGTAGGTTTCGCCTACCTCAGGCTGGGCCGCAATGGCCCGGATGCGCGAAATAGCAGCTTCCATATCCTCTTGGTTGGAAGCGAAAATGCTCACGTGGCCTTTTTCGTCCTTCTCCTCGATAATAACAGTAGCGTTGGTATCCTTCTGAATCTGCTGGATAACCTTGCCGCCAGGTCCGATAACTGCACCGATGAACTCTTTATCGATGAGCATTTTGTGCGAACGGGGCGTATGGGGCTTCAGCTCCTCAGCCGGTGCTGAGATGGTCTTTGCCATTTCCCTCAGGATATGCAAACGGCCCTCGCGCGCCTGGTGCAGTGCCTTGGTCAGGATTTCGTTGCTTAGACCTTGAATTTTAATGTCCATCTGGCAAGCCACGATACCCTTCTCGGTACCGGTCACTTTGAAGTCCATATCACCGAGGTGGTCCTCATCGCCCAAGATATCCGAAAGCACAGCGTATTCGCCGGTCTCTTTATCTTGCACAAGACCCATGGCAATACCCGAAACAGCCGAGCGAATCTTGATACCGGCATCCATCAGCGCTAGCGAAGCCGCGCATACCGTCGCCATCGACGACGAGCCGTTCGACTCCAGGATGTCCGACACAATGCGGATGGTGTAGGGATTCTCTTCTTCGGGCGGCAGCACCTTCTTAATGGAGCGCATGGCCAGGTTGCCGTGCCCTACCTCCCGACGGCCGGGGCCGCGGTTAGGCTTCACCTCACCAGTCGAGAAGGCTGGGAAGTTGTAGTGCAGCATAAACTTACTGTAGCCGGACTGCATCGCCGAGTCAATAATCTGCTCGTCGAGCTTGGTGCCGAGGGCTACTGTAGTTAGCGACTGGGTTTCGCCACGCGTGAACAGCGACGAGCCGTGGGCGCCAGGCAGGTAGTTCACCTCCGACCAAATCGGACGGATTTCTGTCAGCTTGCGGCCGTCCAAGCGGGTGCCTTCCTTGATCATCATGTCACGGATGGCTTTCTTCTCCGCGGAGGAATAGTAACGGCCAAACTGCTTCATATCCAATTCGGGCTGCTCAGCCACCAATTGCTGTAGAAACTGGTCCTTTACGCCCCCAAAGCCTTTTTTGCGACCAGCTTTGCTAGCATCGCCCATCTTGGCCACATTATAAGCCAGATCGTAAATACCCTGAGTAATACGGGTTTTCAGATCTTCGTTCTCATCATATTTAGGATACTCTCGCTTGGTGTGCGACTTTTCTACCGCTACAGCTAGTTCCTGCTGCACGCGCACCTGCTCTTTGATGGCCTCGTGCGCATAAGCAATGGCTTCCACCATCTCTTCCTCGCTCACTTCATCCATCTCACCTTCTACCATTGCCACCGAGTCGGCCGTTGCGCCCACGATGAGGTCAATGTCAGCACGAGCAATGTCAGCTGTTAGTGGGTTGATCTGAAGCTTACCATCAATACGAGCTACGCGTACTTCTGAAATCGGTCCAGCAAATGGGATATCTGAAATTGACAGAGCCGCCGAAGCCGCTAAAGCTGCCAGCGCATCCGGCTGCACGTCCTTATCAGCCGAAATCAGCGAAATCATCACCTGCACTTCGTAGTGATAGTCCTTGGGGAACATCGGCCGCAAAATGCGGTCTACAAGGCGGCAAACCAATACTTCGTAATCTGAAAGGCGGCCTTCGCGGCGCTGAAACGAGCCGGGAATTTTACCAGCACCGCCAAATTTTTCCTGATAGTCAACCGACAGTGGCAGGAAGTCCACCCCATCGCGCTGTGAAGGTTGCGACACCACCGTTGCTAGCAACATGGCATCCCCGAGGCGAACAACAACTGCCCCGTCGGCGAATTTGGCCAGTTTACCAGTTTCAATCGAAATCTGCCGACCATCCGGCAGGGTAATATATTTTGTAACCGCGTTGTAATTGGGCATCTTGTGTGGTTGGAGATGAGATGGGAGAAGTGAGATAGGAGCCTTCTATTGGAGCATAACACCAAACAGCAAGGTTTTGTCCCGCCTTCTGGTGTGCCCGGCTACTATCTCCCGCCAGGCAAAAAAAAGAGTAGGGAACCCTTGTAACAGGGCTCCCTACTCTCGGCAGCGGGGCTTACTTACGGATACCCAGCTCCTTGATGATAGCGCGGTAGCGGTTGATTTCGCGGTGCTGCAGGTAGTCCAACAGGCGGCGACGCTTACCTACCAGCTTCAGCAGACCCAAGCGAGTCGAGTAGTCCTTCTTGTTCACCTTCAGGTGCTCAGTCAGATGCGTGATGCGGTGGGTGAAGAGTGCAATTTGCGATTCAGCCGAACCGGTATCGGTGGCAGTTTTCTGCAGGCTATTTTTCTCAAAAATGGCCTGTTTAGTTTCGGTGGTAAGTTTCATCGGCAGATAGGTTTCCCCGTCTTTGATTTAAAGGGTAAAAAAGAATTTTCAGTCACTCCGCATTCCGGAGTGGCCGCAAAGGTACGGCTTTATTCCGGATGCTGAAAATATAAATTACCGAAATAGGGCAAAACATAGGCTGTTCTGCGTTTGCTAAGCTTGTGCGCGGCGGGCCAAAAAGGCCCGGTTGCGCACCAAGTTGCGAAACTGCTCGGTAGGTACCCAGCGTACAATACGCCGCCAGAAATCACCTTCCAGCAGTCCAGAATCGTTACGAGCCTGATAAAGGAAAAACAGGCCTACTGGCAGAAGCGTCAAGTCGGCCAGCCACATACCCAGCGGTACCGTCAGAATCATTTCACGGGCATATTTCTCGCCCATAATGGATACAACGTAGTAGATGATAAAGAACAGAATGGCAATGAGCAGCGGAACACCCAAACCACCTTTTTTAATAATAGCACCTAGCGGCGCACCAATCAGGAACATTAGCAGTATAGCCGCCGACTGCGTGTATTTACGGTAAATCTCGATCCGAAACATGCTGGTGTCGCGGGCTAGAGTATTCAAACGCTCGGCGTTGCTGCCTATAAAGGCGCGCACATTACGCGCCCGGTTACTAGCCTGCTGCATCATGCCCACGCTCAAAGCAGGAAGGCGCTCATCGGACACCTGCCAGTCCGCTAAACGCCGGTTGGCAGCTTGGCCTGTAGTATCAAAGCGGGCATAAGAGTAATAAGGATTCAGCTGCGTGACCATCAGGCGCCGTTCTACGTTCAGGCGCTGGTGGAGGGAATCGCTATGGGCAATTAGCTGCGGGATGTTCTTCATCATCTTATTCTCCGCAAAGTACTCCTCATTGGTGCGGTCTAAGCCGAAAGAGGCCAGAGAGAACAGCAGTTGATTGCGGTCAAAACTCTGCCGGGTGAAGCTGGCGCCAGCGCGGTTGTGCTGGTCAGGCTTCTCTATGTACGAAGTACCCCGAAATAGCTCCAGACTTAGGTATTGCCCATCAAAGCGCGTCGTCATGCGTCCCGAATCAGCCAGAATCATGGCAGAACTGCCCGCGCGGCCGCTGTGGTCGTAAATCATTACGCCCTTCAAAATATCTCCGTTCTCGCCCTGCTTTTCGTTTACTTTAATGGTGTAGCCCGGAATGCCAGTGTAAAAGATATTTTCCCGAATATCCAGCGCCAGCTTCTGCTGACGCACATCCCACAGCAGGCTGTACGCTTTGAGGTTGGCTTTTGGAATGATAGTCTCATTGTACCAAAAAGCTCCAACGCTCAATAACAAGCTTAAGATGAAGATGGGCCGCAGAATGCGCGTGAGGGAAATTCCCGATGTCTTAATAGCCGTCAACTCATGGTGCTCCCCTAGAGTACCAAACGTCATCAACGAGGAAAGCAACACAGCCAGTGGTAGCGAAATCGGCACCATCAGCACGCTGAAGAAGAATAAGAGTTGGGCAATAACACCCGCACCTAAGTCTTTCCCGATGATATCATCGAGATACTTCAGCATGTATTGCGTCAGAAAAATAAACTCGACTACCGCAAAGGTGAGAAAGAATGGCCCGGCAAAGGCTTTCAGAATGAGCTTATCTAGTTTTTTCATACGCAACTGGTGCCGCCACCGTGAGGCAGCACCACAGTAAAGGAGGCAAAAAAGAACGCGAAGATACAGCGCGCTATTGTGGCAACGGTGCCTACCCCCCTACTTGTTCCCGCAGCGTCAGGATGAGATTATCCCACATTTCCTGCAATTCTATTTCATCCGTCTCTTCGGAGTAATCTACCACCCGCAGAAAAACTTCTTGCGTAAGCTCCGACGATTCAATAGAGAAATCTAGGTAGCTGGCATCTGGCACAGAACGCTTCTGATCGTTCAGAAATACAAAGCGCACCGACTTATTGGTGCGGTGCGAGCTGATTTCGGCATAATGACTCTGGTTGTCCCAGATGAAGTTGAGCCGGTGGTCGGGGTCGATTTTCACATCCTGGCAGAACCAGCGGGCCAGGCCAGAAGCAGAAGCCAGATAAGGGTATAAAATCTTTGGCGACGCGTTGATAGGGTACTCCACCGTGAACCGGTGTTTGGAACGGGTAGCGGAAAGCGGCATAAACGTAATGGAAACAAATAAGCCCCTGCTAACTACAATTGTCAGCAGAAACAGCCAATATACACATAATTTTTTACCCTAGATGTTGTGCTAATTCAAATTTCATTTCTACATTTGCACCACCAAACAGGGCGGGGTAGCTCAGTTGGTTAGAGCACAGGATTCATAACCCTGAGGTCACGAGTTCAACTCTCGTCCCCGCTACAGAAAAAAGGCCTTCCTATTGCAGGAAGGCCTTTTTCGTTGTATTCTACACTTCCCTGATTTCTACCAATTTATCGTTAGCAGATAGGTAGGTTATAAATGCAAAGAGCGCCTGACCACTAATGATCAGGCGCTCTTTATGTTGTAATGCCAGTAGACGATTACTTTACTTTGTCCACAATGCCTTTGAAGGCAGCGGGGTGGTTCAGGGCCAAATCAGCCAGCACCTTACGGTTCAGCTCGATACCAGCTTTCTTCAAGCCACCCATCAGCTGCGAGTAGGACAAGCCGTGCTCACGGGCACCCGCGTTGATACGCTGAATCCAGAGGGCGCGGAACTCACGTTTCTTGGTTTTCCGGTCGCGGTACGCGTAGAGAAGGCCTTTCTCAACGGCGTTTTTCGCAACGGTCCATACATTTTTACGACGGCCATAATAACCTTTGGCCAAACGCATTACTTTTTTCCGACGAAGGCGCGAGGCCACGTGGTTGACACTTCTGGGCATAACCTGCTCTGTTTTTGGCGGCCGGCGGCGGACAATTTACCGCGGCTTGCGTTTCTACCGGACGCCTGGTTTGAATTAATTAACAATTAATAAGTAGGAAGTAGGAATTGGATGTAGACTATGTATTAGTACTAACGCTCAATTCTTACTCATTCATTATTAATTAGATATTCAGCATATCCTTCACGCGCGGCATGTCGGCCGAACTAACCAGCGTTACGTGGGTAAGAGCACGTTTCTGCTTGGTGTTTTTTTTGGTGAGGATGTGCGATTTGAAGGCGTGCTTCCGCTTCACCTTGCCCGTTCCGGTGAGCGTAAAACGCTTCTTAGCACCGGATTTCGTCTTTACTTTCGGCATTGTGTATGTATTGAAAAAAGGGAAATGCAGAGTTGCGTGTGCCCCTATCCTACCTAGAATCTACTCCTGATCGGGAGCAACTTCTTTAGTAAGTTTCGGTGCGCCTTCCTTAGCAGGTTTAGCTGCTGCGGGAGCGGCTTCTTTCACGGCAGGCTTCGGCTTGGGTGCTACTTTGGGTGCCAAGTACAGGAACATGCGCTTGCCTTCTAGCTTAGGTAGTTGCTCGACCTTAGCAAGTTCTTCGAGCGCCTGCGCAAACTTGAGTAGCAGAATTTCGCCACGCTCTTTGAATACAATCGAGCGGCCTACGAAGTGTACGTAGGCTTTGATTTTGGCGCCTTCCTTCAGGAATTCCTGTGCGTGCTTTAGCTTGAAAGCGAAGTCGTGATCATCCGTATTGGGTCCGAAACGAATTTCCTTTTGCACGACTTTCGTCTGCTTGGCTTTCATTTCGCGGGTGCGCTTCTTCTGCTCGTACTTAAATTTCGAGTAGTCGATAACGCGACAAACGGGCGGTACAGCAGTAGGCGAAATCTCAACTAGGTCAAGGTTTTGCTCCTGCGCCATACGGCGGGCTTGCTCAACAGGATAAATGCCCTGCTCGACGTTGTCGCCGACCAGACGCACCTCACGGGCCGTGATTTTATTGTTAATCTTGAACGGCTCCTCCACTTGAGCGCGGGGGATGTAACGGCGATTTGGGGTAGCTATGGGTAGGTCCTCCTTCTAAAAGTGGTGGTCTAATCGGATAGTGAAAGGCCCCGGCGAAAAGTCGCTAGGGCCTATTCAGGGGGCAAATATCCGCTTTTTTTTTGAAATCTGAAAGTTTTGCTATATAAAATTGCGGGATTGGGGCTGCTTTCCCTGCTCTTATTTCATAAGAGCGGCTACTTCAGATTGAAACTTCGCAATGAATTCATCGATAGGTAAAGAGCCCAAGTCTCCCTCGCCGTGGCGGCGCACCGAAACCTGACCGTTTTCCTGTTCTTTTTCACCCACAATTAGCATGTAGGGTACTTTA
Source organism: Hymenobacter defluvii (assembly GCF_017589435.1). Classification (NCBI taxonomy): domain Bacteria; kingdom Pseudomonadati; phylum Bacteroidota; class Cytophagia; order Cytophagales; family Hymenobacteraceae; genus Hymenobacter; species Hymenobacter defluvii. The sequence continues at coordinate 811,083 of NZ_JAGETX010000001.1, read as the reverse complement.
GAAATCTCCGCATCGCGGATTTTACGGCCGATTTTTTCGTCCCGGTTATCAATAGAGCCTCGCAGTTCTTCTCCCTGAAGTCGGTCGTACACCTGCTGGGCATACTCCTGATACTTCTCCGAAATGGGTAAGATGGCGAACTGCTCGGGAGCCAGCCACAGCGGGAAATTGCCGGCGCAATGCTCAATCAGTACAGCTACAAAGCGCTCTAACGAGCCAAACGGCGCCCGGTGCAGCATCACAGGACGCTGGCGGGAGTTATCGGGAGCTACGTACTCCAGGTCGAAGCGCTCGGGCAGGTTGTAGTCAACCTGAATGGTTCCTAACTGCCACTTGCGGCCCAACGCGTCACGTACCATAAAGTCGAGCTTGGGGCCATAGAAGGCTGCCTCGCCGTACTCGGTTATTGTGGGTAGGCCTTTTTCAGCAGCTGCTTCCTGAATAGCACTTTCAGCCAGTGCCCAGTTCTCGTCGGAGCCAATATACTTAGTCTTGTTCTCAGGGTCGCGCAGGGAAATTTGCGCGGTATAATCCTCAAAACCCAAGGCACGGAACACGTAGAGTACAAGGTCGATAACCTTCTTGAACTCGTCCTTTACTTGATCGGGGCGGCAAAAGATGTGCGCGTCGTCTTGCGTGAAGCCGCGTACGCGCGTGAGGCCATGCAACTCGCCCGACTGCTCGTAGCGATATACCGTACCAAACTCGGCCAGACGTAAGGGCAAGTCGCGGTAAGAACGCGGCTTGGTTTTGTAAATCTCGCAGTGGTGCGGGCAGTTCATGGGCTTGAGGAAAAACTCCTCACCCGGGTTAGGCGTTTTGATCGGCTGAAAGGAGTCGGCCCCGTATTTTTCGTAGTGACCCGACGTGACATATAGTTCCTTGGAGCCAATGTGCGGCGTCACCACGGGCAGGTAGCCCGACTTGATTTGGGCCTTGCGCATAAACTGCTCTAGCCGTTCGCGCAGGGCCGTACCCTTGGGCAACCATAGGGGTAAGCCGGCGCCCACCTTCTCCGAAAAAGCAAATAGCTCCAACTCTTTTCCCAACTTGCGGTGGTCGCGGCGCTTGGCCTCTTCCAGCCTTTCCAAGTATTCGGTTAGTTCTTTAGCCTTGGGGAAGGTGATGCCGTAGATGCGCGTGAGCTGCTTGTTTTTCTCATCGCCGCGCCAGTAAGCACCGGCTACGTTTAGCAGCTTTACCGCTTTTATAGGCGAAGTATCAGGCAAGTGGGGGCCGCGGCAGAGGTCCACGAAATTACCTTGCTGGTAGAACGTAATGCTACCGTCTTCCAGGTGGTCAATTAGGTCCAGCTTGTACGGATCGTCTTTCTCAGTGAAATACGCTACTGCCTCGGCCTTACGAACGGGACGGCACTCGAAGCGGCTTTTCTGTTTGGCCAGCTCCAACATCTTCTTCTCGATAACTGGAAAGTCATCGGTTGAAATCGTCCGGCCTTCGCCTAGGTCAATATCGTAGTAGAAGCCATTTTCGATGGCGGGCCCAATGCCCAGCTTCACGCCGGGGTATAGGTCTTCCAGCGCTTCGGCCAGCAAGTGAGCCGAAGAGTGCCAGAAGGCCATTTTGCCACCGGCGTCATTCCAGGTCAGGATTTCCAGGTTGCTGCTCTGGTCGATTGGGCGGTGCAGGTCGCGCACTTCGCCATCAACGCGCACGGCCAATGCATTGCGGGCCAGCCCTTCGCTGATGCTGGCGGCTACATCGTAGCCCGTGGCGCCGGCCTCAAACTGGCGGACGGAACCATCGGGGAGCGTGATGTCAATCATCGGTAATTCGTTGTCAGGGTTAGTTGTTGGGTAGCTGAGACAGGATTGCGTGCCATTACCCACTGTGTAGAAAGCGCAAGTTAGCAGCTTGAGGTGGATTTAAACCGGTATTTCATTTCGGCCCCTACCCCTAATCCTCTTCATGATTTGCTGTAGCCGGACGTGGGGCGAGTGGCGCCACTGCCGATACGCGGCTGCGGGTGGTATCTCCCGAAAACCCGCGGGCCCGCTCCCCGGTCTTCCAGACTTTATAGGTCCAATGGCGGTTGCCGGGGTTTTCGGCCACCAATTGCCGGTATTGGACCTGCGCCTCGGTATAGCGGCCCATGTTTTCCAGACTTTCGGCTAGCTGTTGCCGGGCTTCCGGCAAGCGGGATGCTCGGCGCAGTGCCCGTTGTAGCGCCGGAATAGCCACGGCGTATCGCCGCTGCTCGTAGGCCAGTTGCCCCAGGTGATAATCGGCGCGGTAGAGGGTAGAGTCTTGCTGCAACGCCTGGGTGTAATAGCGCAATGCGCTATCGGGTGCGGCCTGCAATTCAAACTGCCGAGCATAGTCGTACAGCAACGGAGCATAGTTGGGGTCTAGCCCGAGCCCACGGGCAGCGTACCGCCCCCCCTGCTCTGGCTGATGGTAGGCGTTGAGCAGAAAGGCCAATTGATGCAGGGTTTCGGCCTGGCGCGGGTCGCGAACTAGGCTGGCCCGCAGATAATCAATGGCTTGTGTCGTATCGCCGGTGGCAGCAAATGCTAAGCCTTTGTAAAACAAAGCTGCCACGTGGTCGGGCTCCTGCTGCAATACGCGGTCGAGTTGGTCGAGGGCGGCCTGGTAGTGGCGCGTAGCCAGGTTGGCCTCGCCTACCAGCAAGTTTAGCTCGGGTGAGGCAAACCCGTGGCGGGCGGCTTCGTCGGCAGCAGCCAGGGCAGCCGTCAGATGATATTGGGCACGCAAGGCGCGCGCTTTGGTGAAGTAGAATTCACCGGGGCCATCGTCCAGGTCCAGTGCTTGGTTGATATCCTGCAACGCCGGCTCCACCTGACCCGCATCAAGCCGGAAGGCGGCACGCCGGGCGTAGAGCGAGGCATTGCCGGGCTGGCGGGCAATAGCGCCATCTAACTCCTGAGCCTGAATATGAGGACCACTTTGCACGGTAGCCAACGGCACCATCCGGTCGGGCCGCTCGGCGGGGCCGCTGCAACCTGTGGTCAGCAGCGCGGCCGCTACCCAGATTAACCAGTGGCGTTGTTTGCTTTTGTCCCACAGCCTATCACGTGCTATCACTCTTCTTGCTTGTTTTGACAAAGATACAATCCTAGCATCACGGTTAGTGCTGGAAGCTAGCCGGACGGCGCTGCTGCCGACGACGAGCCTGCAACAGCATTGCCCGACAGCGCCGACTTACTTCCAGCTCGTCGCTGGTAGAAGGGCTAAGTTGCACGGCTTCTTCCAGTATCAGGCGGGCATTGCGGCGCTGGCCTTGATTGCGGTACACCCGCGCCAGGTCGTAGCAGAACTGAATGCGGGTAGAATCTAGTTCATGCGCGCGCCGTAGCGCATCAATGGCTTTGCGTGAGCCGGCACCACCGGGCATTCCACCCAAAAAGAGCTTCGTAAAAATGCGCTCCAGAATATTATAATGGTCTACGCGGTAGTGCCAGCGCCCTAGCAGCTGCCAGGCATCGGCCCACCCGGGGCATCGGGCCACGGCCATAAAAACGTACGGCTTCATCGTTTTATAGGCGTGCAGACGGCTGCGGGCCGTAAGCAGCGTAGCCCGGTTCACTAAAGACAAGGCTACCACATAGTTGGCCTCTCCCCCTGTTGGCTGCACCACTAGTGCTCGGTCGGCAAACTGCCGGGCCGATATAAAGTAGGCCCCCCGGCGGGTTTCGTCGGTGTAGCGGGCGCCGATACGGACACTAAGCAAAGCAGCCTGCCACAACGCTTCGTAACAGCGTGGTTCTTGGCGCAGTGCCTGCTCGTATTTGCCCAACGCCTCCGATTCTTGGTAGGCAGCCTGTAGCGTATGCGCTTGCTTCAACAATTTCTGCACCGTCACGGAATCGTTGGTGACAGTTGTCGATGCCGTAGCGCTACGCCCCGAAAGGCACCCCAGCAGCCATAACACCAGAATATACCGTTTCATACGCACGCGCTTTTAACGGCTATAGAAGCATTTTGGTACCTAACAGGGCTAAATGTGTAAAGTAAGGCCAACACTTGCTAGCCCTACCCTATAATTCATTTAAAAAAGCTTTAACTGTGACTTGGGCCGACGCAACAGCGCCTGCGCGCGCTCCACCTCTTCAGCCGTTACATCCACCGGCTCCTGCAATTCGGGCAGATCGTCGGGGGCTGGTGCGGCCGTTGAGCGCGGGATGGTGGCCGGGCCGCGCTTTTTGCGGGCTTCGCGGCGTTCCGGCTCAGGGCCTTCATCGGTAAGTAACGCCAAAGCGTGGATTTTGTAGTACGCCAGTTTGTTGCCCTGAGCTTTCCAGCCTTTCACGTCGATGAACTCGTGCAGTAGGAACTGCTCGGTTTCGCGGTCAGCTTTCTTTTCTCGCTGCATTTTCACCTCTACTGCTGGCTCGGGGTTGGCGGTGGCCGCTAGAAGTTTAGAGCCTTTGCTTTCCGAGATGAAAATAAAGCGCTTATCCAAGGTACTGGTTTCGATGCGGAAGCGCTTGACGTAGTGGGTTTTCGTTTCGCCTTCCATATACACGGCGCTGAGCACCGTTTCGGGTTCCAGCTTGCGCAGCAATACTATGTTGGGCACGTCGAAGTGGTGGCCCGGGTCGGGGGATTTCAGCTCGTAGCTACCGTCTTTGTAAAGCACCAGAATGGTGTTGTCGGTGTCGAACGTGCCTAGGTAGCGGCCGTGGCCAGCGGTGTTCAGGCGGCCTACCACCGCATCGAAGAACATTTCGCGCCCGCCCAGAGTGGAGTCGCCCAGGCTTTTCTGGGTGATTTTCTTAATAGGCTGCTTGGTCACGATGTTGCCCATGGAGCCCTTGCCCTTGATGGCTAGCTCAGCAAAATCAAAGTCAAACTGCTTCACGCGGGCTGGGGCCTTATCAGATAGCTGCACGCCCACTACCTCCGACTCAGAGTTAGGATTGGCCGTGAGGTAGAGCACTTTTGAGCCCTTCGAGCCTTTGGTAAGGTCGTAGGTTTTGTCGCGGGTGATGCCCGTTACCAGGAAACGCTTGGCGTAGGTGATGCCCGAGGCGCCGTCGAGGTACATCATGTTGTACACCAGCCGGTCGTCGTTCTTATTATAAATACCCACGTGCAGAATATCCTTCCCCACAAAGGTCTTCTCGGCCACTTTGGTCACCACGAATGAGCCGTCGCGGCGGATGGCGATGATGTCGTCGAGGTCGGAGCAGTCTACTACGAACTCGGCTTTGTCGTCTTTTTTCAGACCATAGCCCACAAAACCGTCCTGGCGGTTCACATAGAGCTTTTGGTTGGCAATGGCTACCTTCTGCGCCGTCACCACGTCGAAGGTGCGCAACTGGGTTTTCCGCTCCCTACCCGCGCCGTACTTCTTCAGTAAATTCTCGAAATAGTTGATAGCGTAGCGCGTGAGGTGCACCAGGTGGTCGGCCACTTCGGCCATTTCCACCTCCAGGCGCTGGATGTACTCGTCGGCCTTGAACCCGTCGAATTTAGAAATGCGCTTGATGCGGATTTCGGTCAGGCGCGTGAGGTCGTCTTCGGTGATGGCGCGGCGCAGCACAATGCGCGTGTCGTTGGCGCGGGCTTTCTCGCCGTCCACGCGCACAAACTTTTTCAGGCCCGCGTCCATGATTTCCAGGATTTGCTCCCAGGTTTCGGCTTCTTCTATCTTGCGGTAGATGCGGTTTTCAATGAAGATCTTCTCCAACGACGCCGAGTGCCACTTTTCTCGCAGCTCATCCTGGCGGATTTCCAGTTCCCGCTCCAGCAGCCGCAGGGTTTTGGCGGTGCTCATGTGCAGCACGTCCTCCACCGCCATAAAGCGCGGCTTCTCGTCGATGATGACGCAGGTATTGGGCGAGATGCTGATTTCGCAATCCGTGAAAGCGTAGAGCGCATCAATGGTGAGGTCGGGCGACACGCCGGGGGGCAGCTGCACCTGAATCTCAACCTCCGCCGTGGTGCTATCCACGATTTTCTTGATCTTGATTTTGTTGGCTTCCGTGGCTTTCACGATACTCTCCATCAGCGCCGTGGTGGTGGTGCCGTAGGGAATATCGCGAATCACGAGCGTGGTTTTGTCTACCTTTTCGATGGTAGCGCGCAGGCGAATTTTGCCGCCGCGCTGCCCGTTCTGGTAGTTGCTCACGTCGCAGAGGCCACCCGTCGGGAAGTCGGGGTACAGCTCCACCGCCTTGCCCCGCAGCACGTCGATGCTGGCCTTGCACAACTCGCGGAAGTTGTGGGGCATAATCTTCGTGCTCAGACCCACGGCAATGCCCTCTACCCCCTGTGCCAGCAGCAACGGAAACTTCACGGGTAGGGTCACGGGCTCGCGCTTGCGGCCGTCGTAGCTGAGCTGCCACTCGGTGGTATCGGGGTTGAAAACCACATCAAGCGCAAACTTGCTCAGGCGGGCTTCAATATAACGAGGCGCAGCAGCCGAGTCGCCGGTGCGAATGTTACCCCAGTTGCCTTGGTGGTCGATCAGCAGGTCCTTCTGCCCCAAGTTCACAATGGCGTCGCCAATGCTGGCGTCGCCGTGGGGGTGGTACTGCATGGTCTGGCCGATGATGTTGGCTACCTTGTTCAGGCGGCCATCATCCATCTCCTTCATCGCGTGCAGGATACGGCGCTGCACAGGTTTCAAGCCATCTTCGAGGGCTGGTACGGCGCGCTCCAGAATTACGTAGCTGGCATAGTCCAGAAACCAGTTCTGGTACATGCCGCGCACGGATGAGATGTCGTGGATGGTTTCGCCGGGGGCAAACTTCGCTTCCACTTCCTCCTCTTGCTCTGCTGGTTCGCTCAGCTCCTCGCTTTCCTCCGCGTCGATAGCGGCTTCCGGGTCAGCGGCGGTAGGCGCTTCCTCATGGGTAGCAGCCAGGTCTTCGGCTTCGCCCGTAGCAAACAAATGGGCCGCTGGAGTAGCGGCGCCAAAGTCGAGCGTATCGCCCGCACCGAACGATTCGGGCTGCGGGTCGGTCGGATTCAGGTCGTGGGGGTTGTTTTCTTCTGACACAGTTACGTGTGGCCGGAGCCACGTTTTTTGTTCTTGTACCTCTCTCCTACCCTGCTTCTCGCCGGCTTACCTAGCCTGTTACTTGTACAAAGTAAGGTAGGTCGGCGAGAAGCTTCCTACTAGGAGGCTATCTATATACTTGTTATGCTACCTCAATCTCGGCTGCTTCCAGCTGCTCGGCCGGCGCTTCTTCTACAGGCAGTACATCACTGGTAATCAAATCTTTTTCCAAACGCAGGTTATCGATGATGAACTCCTGACGGGCAGGCGTATTCTTGCCCATGTAGTACGTCAGGATTTGCTGCACCGAGCGCTCGGCCTGCAAGATGACGGGTTCCAAGCGAATATTGTCGCCGATAAACTTACCGAACTCGTCGGGCGAAATTTCGCCCAGGCCTTTGAAGCGGGTAATTTCGGGGTTGCGGCCTAATTGCCGAATGGCCTGCTGCTTTTCCCCCTCGTTGTAGCAGTAAATCGTCTGCTTTTTGTTGCGGACGCGGAATAGTGGCGTTTCCAGGATGTACACGTGGCCGTTGCGCACCAAATCGGGGAAAAATTGCAGGAAGAAGGTCAGCAGCAACAGTCGGATGTGCATACCATCCACGTCGGCATCAGTAGCAATTACCACCCGGTTATAGCGCAGGTTTTCGATGCCTTCCTCAATGTTGAGGGCGTGCTGCAAGAGGTTGAACTCCTCGTTTTCGTACACCACTTTTTTCTTCAACCCGAAGCAGTTCAACGGCTTACCGCGCAGGCTAAATACAGCCTCGGTTTCCACGTTGCGGCTCATAGTGATGGAGCCCGAGGCCGAGTCGCCCTCCGTGATGAACAGGGTAGTCAGCTGCTCGTTGTCGTGCTTGTTGTCGCCAAGGTGCAGGCGGCAGTCGCGGAGCTTGCGGTTGTGCAGGTTGGCTTTTTTGGCGCGCTGGTTGGCCAGCTTTTTCACGCCGGCCATGTCTTTGCGCTCCCGCTCGCTCTGCTCGATGCGTTTTTTGAGGGCTTCCTTGGTGTCGGGGTTCTTGTGGAGGTAGTTATCGAGGTGCTCCTTCACAAAGTCCAGAATGAACCCACGCACCGTGGGGCCATCGGGGCCCATGTTGAGGCTACCTAGCTTGGTCTTGGTCTGGCTCTCGAACACCGGCTCTTGCACCCGCACCGAAATGGCCCCAATCACAGACGCCCGAATGTCGGCCGCGTCGTAGTCTTTGCCGTAGTGCTCGCGCACGGTTTTCACTAAGGCTTCGCGGAAAGCGGCCAAGTGCGTGCCACCCTGGGTGGTGTACTGCCCGTTCACGAAGGCATAATGTTCCTCTCCGTAGTCGTTGCCGTGAGTGAGGGCAAGCTCAATATCTTCGCCTTTCAGGTGAATGATGGGGTACCGCAGGCTTTCCTCATCGGTTTTGTGGCGCAGCAGGTCCAGCAAGCCATTCTCGGACACGTATTTCTGCCCGTTGAAGTGGATAGCTAAGCCAGCGTTCAGGTAGCAATAATTCCGGATCTGGCTTTCTAGGTACTCCGGAATAAAGCGGTAGTTCTTAAAAATGGTATCGTCGGGCTCGAAGACCATCAGCGTGCCATTGCGCTGGCTGGTCTTCACCGGTTTGGGGTTTTTCTGCAATTCGCCGCGGGCAAACTCGGCGCTTTTCTGCTCGCCGTCGCGGGTGCTTTGCACCAGGAAATAGTTACTGAGCGCGTTCACCGCTTTGGTGCCTACCCCATTCAACCCTACCGATTTTTGGAACACCTTGCTGTCATACTTACCGCCAGTGTTGATCTTGCTGACCACATCCACCACCTTGCCTAGCGGAATACCGCGGCCGTAGTCGCGCACTTGCACGCGGGTGTCGGTAATCTTCACTTCAATGGTGCGGCCGTAGCCCATCACGTGCTCATCGATACAGTTGTCGATGACTTCCTTCACCAGCACGTAAATGCCGTCGTCGGCGGCCGAGCCATCGCCAAGTTTGCCAATGTACATACCCGGCCGCAGGCGGATGTGCTCACGCCAGTCGAGGGAGCGGATGCTATCCTCGTTATAGGCGTGGGCGGGCGGTGCGAGGGGGAGTTGTTCGTCGGCCATAGAAACAGGTAAAAAGCAAATTTGAGGTAAAATAACACAGAAAATCGGCCTTTTTTCGCAAGGGTGCGTAAAGGCCGGCACGGGTAGATAACGTCGTGTTTATTTCGCAAAAAGCGAATGACGTTAGCAAAACCTCATTCATCCAGTCATAGTTCACACTGAACTCCCAAATGTAGCCATTTTAGGCCTCTTTTCCCACTCCAACCCTCCCAATTTTATTAGCTAATGCTACCCCATCCCAATAATTTTAATGCGCCACGCCACGCGGCACCAGCAGCTGAGGTTAAGCAGTCAGCGGTGGTGCACTACACGTTTGTGCTCATCGGTATGTCGCTGCTGGTGTACGTGCTGCACAAGCTAGATGGCATTATTCTGCCTCTTGCTTTTTCTGCCTTGCTGGCGGTCCTGTTGTTGCCTGTTTGCCGTCGGCTGGAGGTCTGGGGACTTTCGCGCATACTCGCTATCGTTGTATGTCTGCTGTTGGTAGTAGCCCTGCTTATTGGGCTATTCTATGTGTTTGGAACGCAACTCATGCAGTTTCGCAATGAGATACCGCTATTTCAGCAGAAGCTAGCGCTGTATTTCGATCAGATTCAGCAGATGCTCAGCTCACGCTTTGGTTTTCAACCGATTAGCAAAGACCAAGTAATTGATCAATCGTTGGAAACGCTGAAAAACCGTGCGGGCGGCTGGCTGGGTACTACCCTAGACACGACTACCAGCGTGCTGAGCGTGGTCACGCTGATTCCTATTTATATCTTCTGCTTGCTGTACTACCGCGACCACATGCGGCAGTTTCTGTTCCGCTTCGTGACGCCGGACAAGCGTACTTCGGTGCTCAATACGATGGATAACATCCAGACGGTGGTGCAGGCCTATATTTCTGGTCTGCTCACGGTTATCGTCATTGTAGCTATCCTGAACGCTATTGGCCTGCTAATTCTGGGAGTGAAGTTTGCCATCTTCTTCGCCATTTTCGCTTCGGTACTGGCCGTTATTCCTTTCATCGGCATCTTCATCGGCGCGGCGCTGCCTACCCTGATCACGCTGGTAGAAACCGGCTCGCCGCTGAAAGCCCTGGGCGTTATTGGCGTTTTTACCATTGTGCAGTTCCTAGAAGGCAACTTCATTACGCCTACCATTACGGGCTCTAAGGTAAGCATCAACCCCATGGCAGCCATTATTGCGCTGATACTGGGCGGCGAATTGTGGGGCACACCCGGTATGATTCTGAGCATTCCGCTGACGGCCGTGCTGAAGGTGATTTTCGATGCGTCGAAGTCGACGGAACCATGGGGCTTTTTGCTGGGCGACGTGGCGGACGGGGAGGACGACCCTGATAAGCCGAAGAATCAACCTGGTTTCTTTGGTCGCATGTGGCAACAACTTTCGGGCAAATCGTAACCCGGCCGAAACTGGTTTAGTATAAAGAACACAACTGCATTAGCAGAACCCTAAACTCTTCCACTATAAACACCTACAGCCATGGCTGCTATTACCGAAAAAACCGCTCGCGCCTACAGTGACCTCGTAGAAATCAACGAAACTGGTGCTAAAGGCTACCAAGAAGCCGCTGAAGGCGTATCGAACCCACAACTAAAATCAGAATTCAGCCAGTTGAGCCAGCAGCGCGCTCAGTTCGCCAGCGAGTTGAAACAGCACGCTAGCCAATATGGCATCCAGACGGATCAGGAAGGTACCATTGAAGGTGCAGTAGCTGACGCTGCCGCTGCCGTACACCGCGGCTGGATCAACTTGAAATCGGCTATTACCGGCCAAGACGACAACGCCATTCTAGGCGAAGCCGAAACCGGCGATGCTACGGCCCTGAAAGCCTACGAAACTGCTCTGAGCGCCGAAGGCCTGCCCCAAGAAGCAAAAAGCCTGATTCAACAGCAGCACAGCCAGATTCTGGCCGCCAAAAACAAAATTACGGCGATGAAAAAATAAGTATTGCCCCAACAGCAATGCCTATAGTGAAAGCGACCCGCATCATGCGGGTCGCTTTTTTTTGTGCGCCTATCCATCAAGGTGAATAGTGTGTGTGCAACCTTACGGAGTAGTATCTTTGTTACCAATCTGGTTAGCATTGTACCGACTTTATCAGTAGCGCTTTTGTACGCCATCATCGACCTTGAAACTACCGGCGGGCAGCCCACCCAGGACCGCATCACGGAAATAGCCATCTTCATCCACGACGGCGAAAAAATCGTGGACCAATACAGCACGTTGCTGAATCCGGGCCGGCAGATTCCGTTTTTTATCACACAGCTCACCGGCATCAACGACGAGATGGTGAGGGATGCGCCGCCCTTTCATGAGGTGGCTCGCAAAGTGGTGGAAATGACCGAGGGCTGCGTGTTTGTGGCACATAACGTGCGCTTTGACTACTCGTTTCTGAAAAAGGAATTTGCCGACCTAGGCTACAACTACTCGCGCAAAACGCTGTGCACGGTGCGCCTGAGCCGCTCCCTGATTCCGGGGCAACCCAGCTACAGTTTGGGCAAGCTCTGCCAGAACATTGGGATACCGTTGGAGGGTAGGCACCGCGCCGCCGGCGACGCCCACGCCACGGCTATTTTGTTCGACAGGCTCCTGAAAATTAGCCAGCAGGATGAGGCACTGCAAACGCCCGGCACGTCGGCGGCCGATACGCTGGCCGCTGTGGATGCCGTGGCGCCCGCCGGCAAGAAACCCAGCGCCCGCAAGGTGAAGGCCGTGCAGGAGGCCATCAAAACGGCCCTGCTGCCGCCGCTTATCACGCCCCAGCAAGTAGCAGCCCTACCCCAGGAGGCGGGCGTATATTACTTCCACAACGAGGCGGGCGAGGTGATTTATGTGGGCAAGAGCATCAACATCTACAAGCGCATTCAGCAGCACTTCGCGGTGGATTATAAATCGCGCAAAAGCCTGGAATTCAAAAACTCTATTGCTGATATCACCTGGGAGCTGACGGGCTCGGAACTGGTGGCGCTGCTCTACGAGTCGCACGAGATTAAGCGCCTGAAGCCGCTGTATAACCGCGCCCAGCGACGCTCGGTATTTCCGGCGGGTATCTTCCTGCGGACCGATGAAAACGGCTACAAGCACCTCTACTACGGCCGCGCCGACGACCACAGCGAGTCGCACCCGCTCATTGCGCTAGGTAATCAGTTCAAAGCCAAAGGATTTCTGTTTCACAAGGTTTCCAAGTTCAACCTCTGCCAGAAGCTGTGCGACTTGTACAAGACCACGGGCTCGTGCTTCGACTACCAGGTGCACCGCTGCAAGGGTGCTTGTGTAGGTTTGGAGCCACCCGAGGAGTACAACCTGCGGGTAGAACAGGCCATTGAGTCCTTTACCTACGAGCACGGCTCTTTCGTGGTGATTGGGCCGGGCCGCACGCCCTTTGAGCAGACGATTGTGGTAGTAGAAAATGGCCGCTACCTGGGCTTCGGCTATGTCGACGACACTTTTTCGGCGCGGCGGCTGGACGATTTCAAGGAGGTTATCACCCGCTACAACGACAACAAGGATGTGCAGCAGATCATCCGCCAATATGTCCGCACCAAGCGGCGTGGCGAGAAAGTCAAGGTGTTTAAGTAGTGTAGTGGCAAGATTGTGACTACACTACTTCACCATTTCTAATACAACCGATGGCGGAGGAGCCAGCCGGTGCCGTCGAACTCGTTGGCGGCGGGTTGGTAGTCTTTCACTTTGATGGCTTTTCCTACCTTCACGATATTGCCATCGTTGCTGTTGTAGAGGGTAATGCGGTTAGAGGTAGTGCTTTGGGGAAGCTGTTGGCGGATAGTATCCTGCCCAGCACCATCGTAGAGGTGAATGGCGATGCGGGCGTCGGGTAGACCGTTGATTTCGAACACGTCGTTGCCGCCCAGCCCGAACAGCTTGATGGAGCGCGTATCGCGGGCGCTGAATACCCGCTGGTCAATTAGGGTAGGCGCTTGTTTTTGGATTAGCCGGTAGACGCTGACGCGTACCTGCCCTACCCCGGCTGGCTCCACCACAAACCGCTCCGGCTCGTCGGTGCCGGGAATTTCTATGTCGCGGGCGAGCAGGCTGTAAAACTTGGCCGCTACAGCCGGTAGCTGGTCGCGGCGGCTGCGTAGCTTCTCGGTGAATTCTTCACCCGACAGCGCATAGATTTCCGGCGTCCACACTTGCAGCGAGCGACGAATGACGTCGTCGGTGAGGCGCTGACGCAGAGAATCTGCTACTTCCTGAAAATCCTTTTCCGATAGGTATACCAGCAGCGACTTGTCCATGGGGCGCGCGGCGCGGTTGAGGCCTTCCACATCGGCGAGTCGGATGTTTTTGTGGAAGCTCTGGTAGTTGGTTTTCACCCAGCCGATGAGGTGTGTTAGTAGCCCGTCATCGAACTTGAAAAAGGCGTGGTCCCGGTCGCGTGGAATGGCTTGGTAGCGCGTGCTGCTGTCGGCAGATGGAAAGCTGGCCCAGCGCCACTGGTCTTCCCGACGGCTCCAATCGCCCAGCCACATGTCAAACAAGCGCGAGCGAAGGTATTGCCGCGCATCGACGCGGTAGCGCGCACTGGCTATCAAGTTGGTGAACACCTTGCGCGAGCTTTCTACCCTGGCCGACTGCCCAAAGCTGCGTACGGTGCTCTGGTCGCCATCGGGACGCTCCTCCAGTAGGTAAAGCGCGTTGGCGTAGTCTTTCCGAAACTTCCCCAGGGCCGGATCATCGCTCAAATACCCCAGAATGGGGTTGGTGTGGTATACGCCCGCTGCCTCGGCCAGCACCGGCACAATGAACGCGCCGTAGGGATGAATTACGCTGGTTTGATCTTTCATCAGCCGCCCAATGGGACCCTTTTGCAGCCGGGCGGGTAGGGCCTTGGTGGCATCCTTGTCCACGGAGCGCAGCACGTACTCCACACCGTTGCGGTCTTTGAGGCGCAGGTTTTTGGTCTGAAAACTCCCGCCGGCCTGCACGGGCGTAAGGCCGCCGGGCACTACGGTACTTAGGTTGAAGACGCGCACTTGCACGGGTGTAGCCCACTCTTTGCGGTAATGGCGCCCCCAAAAAAACTTATACACGCGGCCACGCGCGTACTGTGGCCCCGCTGCTACCTCTACTACGGAATCGGGGCCAATACCAGGCAGCACAAAAGCAGCCTCAGGCGCGGGCGAGGCACACGAAGTATTTAAAAGAGCACACAGCACACCCGTTATCAGAACCTGAAGACGGTGCGAGGAGAAAAAAACGGACACAAATCAGAAGGAAATAGTCAAACGAAAAGCAGCCTGCATCGTTCTGCTCGTCCGTATACCCCAACCAGGCAGCAGCGGTTGTACAATTAGGGTTGACTTTTCTGTTCTGGTTGCGTTTAAGGGGCTACCTCTCTCTTCTTCCTGCTCTTTTATATGCTCTACCGCTACTTGTTGGGCGGCGCGTTGCTGACTGGTATGGCAGGCTGCGCCCACCATAACACCTTTTTTCAGCGTGATGCCCGCGTACTGCCTCCTCCCACTGCCGCCCTACCCCCCGGTACCGACTCGGTGCTGGCTACTGCCGGACGCCACTACCAACGTAGTGGCTTCTACATGCTTTTCTTTGGGAAGCACTACCGGGAAGTGTGGGCCACACCCGTGCAAGTGCCCGTGCTGAACCCAACCACCGAAATGGGCGGACTGAAATTTGAAAAGCGCGGCGGCGGCTTTCAAACCACCAGTGCCACCGTGGAAAGCCAGGAAGGACGCGAATATGCCCTGCGCACGCTCGATAAAGACCCGTACCGAACCCTACCCAAAGTATTGCGCCATACGTTTGTGCTAACGTTGGTACGCGATGCCACCTCGGCTGCCAATCCCTACGCTGCTCTCACGGTGCCACCGCTGGCGCAGGCCGCCGGCGTGCCGCACACTCACCCGCGAATTTTCTACGTACGTCCCGGCGAAACTGGCTTGGGTGCTGTGTCGGAAGATATGCAGGGCAAGCTGGTGATGCTAGAAGAAAAGTTTGATGGCGCCGAAAACCTCACACCTGCCTTCGGCAATGCCGTGGATCTGGCTGATACCGACGACGTACTGGCCGAGCGCTACGCTTCCCCTACCCACCAGATCGACCAGTTGGCTTTTGCCCGGGCCCGCCTGCTAGACATCCTGATCGGCGACTGGGACCGGCACGAGGGCCAGTGGCAGTGGGCCGTGTATGCGCAAAACGGCCGCACGCTCTACCGTCCTGTGCCCAAAGACCGTGACCAAGTGTATTTTCGGTTTGATGATGGCTTGATTCCCTGGCTGATGTCGCGGAAGTGGGCCGTGCGCAAATTTCGCACGTTCCGGCCGCGTTACGAAGATATTCCCGGTACCGTGCGCAACGCGCACTTTCTGGATACCCGCGCCCTACCCGAAGTCACAGCCGCGCAATTTCAACAGCTAGCCACTGACTTGCAGCGTCGCCTCACCGACTCGGTAATTGCCGTGGCCGTGCGCCAATTGCCCCCTCCCATCTATAAGTTGGAAGGCGAGTACATTGCCAAGTCGTTGCGGGCGCGCCGGGATGCGCTGCCGAAAGCTGCGCAAGAGTTCTATCAGCTGCTGGCCGAGCACGTGGAAGTAGCCGGCACTGATGAGAACGAACGGTTCGTGACCGAACGCCTTTCCGACTCTACTACCCGCGTGAGCGTGTATCGCCTACCCGAAAAGAAGGGGCAGACAGTGGACCCACGTCCCTTTTACCAGCGCACGTTTCGCACGCAGGATACCAAGACCATCACGTTCTATGGTCTGCGCGGCGAGGACGAGTTTGTGGTGCGGGGAAACGTCAATAAAGGAATTCGCCTCAACATCCACGGCGGCCCCAACGAGGACATGGTAGTGGACTCGTCGCAGGTAGCGGGTGGCAAAAGAAGAACGTTCTACTACGACACCAAAACCGGAAACGAACTCACGGAAGGCCCCAGCACCGTCGACCGTCGCCGCCGCGGCGTTGCGGCTCATGCCTACGACCGAGAGGGGTACTAGGGAGCGACTGAGTGAGAGAGTGACTGGGTGCATGCAAAAGCGGCTGTCATCCTGAGCAGCGCGAAGGACCTTATCCCAGTTGAACGAGTCGTTAACACGATTATCGTTCTTGTGTGAGAAGGTCCTTCGTGCTGCTCAGAATGACAGCCGCTTTTGCATGCACCACTTCACAAATTCACCACTCACTATTTCACCTCCGCTAGCATATCCAGCACCATGTGCTCGGTGGGGGAAAGCAGGTCATTTTCGGTGGGGTCTACGTCGTGGCGGCGGAGGTAGTCGATGAGCTTATCGGACTTGAATAAGTCGACTACTTGGGGGTGAATGTAGTATTTGGAGCACACTGTGGGCGTGTTACCCAGGCCGGCGGCTACGTCCTTCACGGCACGCTTCAGTACTTTGTCTTTCGGCAGGTCGGGCTCTTCTTCCAGAATGGCTTCCAGACACGTCACCATTTTTACGGTGCCGCCCCAGGTGCGGAAGTCTTTGGCCGATAGGGCCATGCCCGTTACCTCGTGCAGGTAGTCGTTCACGTCGCCCGATTCCAACTCGGCGCGGTGGCCGGTGGCATCATAATACTGAAACAAGTGCTGGCCGGGTATATCCTTGCACTTGCGCACCAGGCGGGCCAGCTTCCGGTCGTGTAAGGTCACGTCGTGGGGTACGCCTTTTTTGCCCACAAAGCTGAAGCGTACGTCGTCGCCTTCAATTTTCACGTGCTTGTCGCGCAGGGTAGTCAGGCCGTAGCTCTTGTTTTTCTTGGCATACTCCCGGTTCCCTACCCGAATAAAGGACTGATCCATCAGCAGCAACACCAGCGCAATCACCTTCTGCTTGTCCAGCTTGGGGCGGCCTAGGTCTTTGCGCAAGCGCTGGCGCAGGGCGGGCAGTTGCTCGCCAAAAGCACGTAACCGGCTGAATTTGGTAAGGCTGCGGGCCTGGTCCCAGGCCGGGTGGTAGCGGTACTGCTTGCGGCCCTTGGCATCGCGTCCAGTTACCTGCAAGTGGGCATTCGCCGAAGGCGAAATCCAGACGTCCGTCCAGGCCGGCGGTATCACATAGCCGTGGATGCGGTCCAGCACCTTCTGATCGGTTATTTTCTCGCCTTTGGCGGAGGTATAGGTGAAGTTTCCGGCGCGAGTGGCCTTACGCGTAATGCCCGGTTTGTCGTCGGTGGCGTAGCGCAGGCCGGCCAGCTCGGCTTGGCGAGCGGGGTCTTTGTAGAGCAAGTGCGCTTCTTCCAATGGGTCGAGGCGCTTCTTCTTGGTTTTGGGGCGGGGGGTGGTAGTAGTCGACATAAACAAAAGCTCCGCTCACCGAAGCTGGTGAGCGGAGCTTTCTTACGCAGAAAAGGGAGAGTAGGTACGCCAGATCTGCTGCTTTTCGTGTGCTGGCTATTAGCGCTGGCCGCGGCCACCACCGCCCGCTGGCTGCGGAGCTGGCGTGGTGCTTGGGTCGGCACCTTCGCCACCCTCTTTCAGGTCGTCGTTGTTGACGGAGCGACGACGGCGGCGAGGCTGCGCATCGGCCACGCTCAGCTTGCCAATCCGGTAGCTGAAGTTTACCTTGAAATTCAAGCGGTTCGGGATGTTTTCGCTGTTTTGTACCAGCAGCGGCGAAGTAAATTCGGTACGAATCGGGATTTTGGGCGAGAAGAAGTTTTCGGCGCCCAGGCCAATGCTGCCGCGCTTCTCGGCAAACTCGCGGCGGATGCTGAGGCTATATACCCCAAACCCGCTCTGGTAGCCTTGCAGCTGCACCTGGCGGCCGCGGGCAAAGCCGAAGGCCTGCAAGCTCCAATTGTCGTTGAGATTGTAGGTACCAAATAAGCGGCCGCTAATCACAAAGCCTTCATTACTGGCGTTGTAGATGCGGTCATCCACGTTGTTGCGCAGCACAGCGTAGTAGAAATCGGGGCCGCCGTTCAGCGTGAATTTGTTGCCAATCTTGGCATTCACAAACAGGCTACCGCCGTAAGCGTTTTCCTGCCCGATGTTGTCGTAGGTGGTGAAGATGGCACCCGGCGACAAATTGTACGACTCAATTTCCTGCTGCGTGGCCGGCCGGCGCACTGCCTGAATAGAGCCCGTGGTATTACGCGCAAACACCGACATATTCAGCAGAATATTTTTGATGAAGGTGCTGTAACCCAACTCGTAGTTGTTGGTGTACTCTGGATCCAGTGTTGGATTACCCTGTGAAGGGCTACGCGTGTTGGAAGCCTGCACGTTGGGGTTCAGGTAGCGCAGCGAAGGGCGCTGAATCCGGCGGTTGTAGGCGGCCTTAATCACGTTGCCGTTGGCCAGCTTGCGCGAAAGGTTTACGCTGGGCACCAGCACCCCGTACGACGGAATGTTGGTGGTATCGGTAGCCTCGTTGGCAAACGTGGCATCAATGGTCGTGTACTCGTAGCGGGCACCGGCCTTCAAGGTGTACTGCTTCAGGAAGCTAAGCGTGTAGGCGGCGTAGGCGGCAGCCACGTTCTGCTTGTAGTCGAATACGTTATTAAGGCCCGCGTTTTCCAGCGGCACAAACGCACCTTCCGACAAGCCCTCGGCGCGCAGGTAGGTGTAGTCGCTGTTCACCTTGCGCATAATGTCCTTCACCCCAAACTCTACCAGCTGCTTGTCGCCGATGGGCGTTTGGTAGTCGGCCTGTACGGTCAGCTCCTCGTTGTAGTTCTCGTTCAGGTTTTTGAGGCGATACGGCGTAGTGCTAGCGCCGGAAGTGGTATTGATTATATCGGTAATGGTGTTGGTGAAGTCGTTGTTGCGGTTGTTGCGGCTGTATACGCCCAGGAAGCTAAATTCCTGCTGGGGCTTGTCGGTGGTGTGGGTGTAGCCCAGGCTCAGGTCCACGTTGTTCGACTTGTCGTTGGTGCGTACGTTGCGCGTGTCGCCGGTACGGCGCAGGATGGCACCCGATTCGCCGTAGAACTCGGAGCGGGTGAGCAGGTCGTCCTGGTAGTCGACCCCACTGCGCAGCCCGTAGCGCACAGAGGCTGCCAGGGAGTTGTACTTGTTAATGTCGAAATCCCAACCCAGCGTATAGCGCCCGAAGGTGTTGTTAGAACGCGTATCGGCCTGCTGGCGGGTAGTAGAAGCCAGCGCGCCGGACTCATTAAACGTCTGCTGATCGTTGGAGAACGAGCCGGGCGTGTTGTAGCTGGTGCGGCCCCAGCCACCCAGCGAGAAGCCCATGCGCCCTACCCGGTAGCCCCCGTTCAGGCCCAGGTTGGAGGAGCGGTTGCCCACGCTGGTATCAATGCTCAGGGTTTTGCCTTGCAGGTTATTTTTCTTGGTAACGATGTTGATGATACCGCCCGAGCCTTCGGCGTCGTACTTGGCCGAGGGTGAGGTAATCACTTCCACCGACTTAATCTCGTCGGCCGGAATCTGCTTCAGCGCGTCGGAAATACTGCTGGCCGTGATGGTAGAGGGCTTGTTGTTGATGAGCACGCGCACGTTCTGGTTGCCGCGCAGGCTCACGTTGCCGTCGAGGTCTACCGTGAGCAGGGGCACGCGCTTGAGTACGTCGGTGGCGTCGCCGCCGCGGGTGGTCTGGTCCTGCTCGGCGTTGTATACGGTGCGGTCTACCTTCTCTTCAATCAGAGAGCGTTGGCCCTCCACGCGCACCTCGGCCAGCTGCTGGGTAGCCGAAACCAGCGATACGGTGCCCACGTTCAGGTTGCCGCTACCTACCGTAATGGGTTTCTCTACCGTCTTGTAGCCAATAAAGCTGAACTGAAGCTGGTAGCTGCCAGCGGCCACGCCGCTGATGGTAAACTTACCCGCGTCGTCGCAGGCCGCACCATCAATAGGCTTACCGGTGGAGGTGTCAATAAGAGCAACTGTGGCAAACGGTACCGGCTTTTTGGTACCAGCATCCACGACGGTACCCGTGATGCGGGCATCGGCGGCAGCGGCCTTTGTGGCTCCTGCCGGGGCTGCGCCCATCGGCCGGGAACCGCCCACGAGGGTAAGACCCGCGGGCGTTGTTTGCGCCAGCGCCACGTGGCCGCACAGCAACAAACTCACAAAGGATAAAGGCTTTTTCATGAAGTAGTTATAATAAAAGAGAAGTCAGGGGCGTGTACGTAAGTCGTGCAAAGCCAGCTACCGATACTGGTTTTACTTTTTTGGACTCACGACAGAGTACCCAAAACAACAAGATGGGTTGCTTCCAACTAAAACAAATAGATTGCCTCGCCGCAAACGCCGATGAGTTGGGGCGTTTGTACCGATTGATGTTGCACTGGTGATTCGGGGACCTATTGGCAGATAAAATACCCTGCATCGGTCGGTGAAATCTGCGGAACCGGCGAGGCAAGCACTTGGGGCACCCAGGGCACGGTATGTTTGGTAGCCTGATTCTCCTTTCCTTATGACTTCTTCCACCTTTCGGCACTTCGCGCAACGCTTTTCGCGCCCGCTTTTGTGGGTGATGTTTGGCTCGGCCCTGCTGCTTGCCCAGCCGCTTACCTGGAGTGTGCAGCTGCCCCCGCAGTTTTGGGTGCGCCAGTTTTTGCTGCTCCTGCTGTGGGTAGCCCTGTTTTATTTTAATGCGCAGGTGGCGGTGCCGCGCTTGTTATTTCGGGGGCACACGGGCTGGTTTATTGCGGTGCTGGCTGCTTCGTTGGTGGCGGTGCTGGCGCTCAACTCACTTATCGAAAACCTGCTGCATCTGCCCGAGCTGATGCATAAAGCGTTTCACCCAGATGGCAGCCCGTCGCGGCGCCGGTCGTCGGCGGGGTGGTTCGATATGGGCACGCTGCTGATTTCGATGCTGGTGCTAGGCATTAGTACCAGTGTGGCAGTGGTGCGCAAGTGGCAAAACGACGCGCAAATCCGGCGCGAGTTGGAGCAGCAGCAAACCACCGCCGAGCTGTCGTTTCTGAAAGCGCAGATCAACCCGCACTTCTTTTTCAACACGCTCAACAACATCTACGCCCTCACGGTGGTGAACGGCGAGCTGGCCCGGCAGGCCATTCACACGCTTTCGCGCATGATGCGCTACGTGCTCTACGAAACCCAGTCCAGCACTACCCTGCTTAGCCAAGAGGTATCCTTCGTGCAGGACTATATTTCGCTGATGCAACTGCGCCTGACGGATAAAGTGACCGTCACCTTCGAGCGCCCTACCCCCCTGCTGCGCGACGTACCCATTGCCCCCATGCTGCTGCTGCCGTTTGTGGAGAATGCCTTTAAGCACGGCGTGAGTGCCACCCTGCCCAGCCAGATCTACATTGGCCTGCACCAGCACAACGGCACGCTTACGCTGGAGGTGCGCAACACCGTGTTCCCCGACAAGCGCCCCGCCGTGGAGGAGGTAGGCAGCGGCATTGGCCTCACCAACACCCGCCGTCGCCTCGATTTGCTCTACCCCCAGCGCTACCAGCTCAGCGTAGAAGAAGCCACGGCCGGCCACGAGTTTCGGGTATTGCTTAGCTTGGAAGTGGTGCCTAGCGTACAAGCCGTCAAGCCCCGTTTGGCATCCGCGGACGCTGAATGAGCACTGAAAGACTAATTTCTAATTCTCACTTTTTACTTTTTACTTTTTACTTGAAAACCCTTCGTTGCATTGCCGTTGACGATGAGCCGCTGGCCCTGGGGCTGGTGTGCGCGTTTGTGGAGCAAACGCCTTTCTTGGAGCTGGTAGGCCGCTACAGTAGCGCCGTGGAAGCCTTACAGGGCCTGCACCAGCTGCCCGACATCGACCTAATTTTCCTGGACATCCAAATGCCCGACCTCAGCGGTCTGGAGCTGGCGCGGGTGCTCGACCGGGGCCGGCCGGGCACGGGGCCGCGCATTATCTTCACCACGGCTTACAACCAGTTTGCGCTGGATGGCTACCGCGTCGATGCGCTGGACTACCTCGTGAAGCCGTTCAACTACGAGGAGTTTTTGCGGGCGGCCACCAAGGCCCACGCCTATGCCACGCTTGCGCAACCAACTGCACTACCCGCCGCCCCACCCGAGCCCGAGGAAGAGTACCTCTTTCTGAAAATTGAATATCAATTGGTGCGCGTGGCCTTCCAGGACATACTCTATATAGAAGGACTGAAGGACTATGTGAAGGTGCATCTCACGGGTGACGCGCGGCCCCTGCTCTCGCTCACCAGCCTGAAGGTGCTGGAAGAAAAGCTGCCCGCCCGGCGCTTCATGCGCATTCACCGCTCTACCATTGTAGCCCTGGATAAAATCCGGGCCGTGACGCGCAACTCGGTGCAGATTGAGGACCAGACGCTGCCCGTGAGTGACCAGTACAAGGAAGCCTTCACGCAGTTTTTGAGTCGTTGGACGTAGGGGCGGGGCAACTTCCTACCCCGTACGGCCCGTAGGGTAGGAAGATTACTCGTTTTCTTTTCGCACCCTATGACTTCTCTCCGCGATAAAATCAGCGACCTGGCCGAGCGGGCCGACGACTTTCTGACACGCACTCGCCAGCGCCTGGGTATGCTGGCGCCGTTGCAGCTGCTTCCCTACCGTAGTTACGGCACCCCCAACCGCCTCTACGTGAAGGGTCGCCTACTCACCGACAAAGGCATCACCGAGCCCGACTCCAACGACTCGCGCCTCCACAACCTGCTGAACATGTACCGGCGCTTTGATAGCGACGAAATTCGCGGCGCGCAGGTTATCGTGCGGGCGGCCGATGGCGTTGAGCACCCGGTTCTGACGGACGACGAGGGCTACTTTACGGTGAACCTGGCCCCCGAGCGCCTGCCCGAGCCCATCGACTACCTCTGGTACCCGGTAGATACGCTGCTACAGCAGGTGCCGGCGCCCTTCACGCTCCCCGATGGCCTTCGCGCCCAGGCCCATGTGCTCATCCCACCCGACGACGCCGAATACGGCATCATCTCCGATCTGGATGATACCGTCATTCAGACTTCTGCTACCCACTTGCTGCGTATGGCGCGCACAGTGTTGCTGCGCAATGCCCGCTCGCGCCTACCCTTCAAGGGGGTAGCCGAGTTCTATAGGCAGCTACAGCTAGGCCGCAATGGCAAGCGCAACAACCCCTTTTTCTACGTCAGCAGTTCGCCCTGGAATTTGTACGATTTACTGGAAGATTTCCTGCACCTCAACGATATTCCGCCCGGCCCGCTCCTGCTGCGTGATATGGGCCTAAAACGCGCCGATAAAAAAGCTGAGTCGGCGCACCATGGCCACAAGCTCAAGGAAATCGACAACCTGCTGCTCACCTACCCCAAGCTGCCTTTCGTGCTTATCGGCGACTCGGGCCAGGAAGATGCCAACATCTACCGGGAGGTGGTGCGCCGCCACCCTGGCCGCGTGCTGGCCATATACATCCGCGACGTGCAGCTTCCCAACCGTGCCCAATTAGTAGAAAAAGTATCCGACGACCTGCGCGACGAAAACGTGGAAATGCTGCTAGTACAGGATACCGTGCAAGCCGCCGAGCACGCCGCCGCCCATAACCTCATCTTCACCGAAGCCATTCCCGCCGTCGAAAACGAAAAGCAAAAGGATGAAACGGCAGAGGAGTAAGTGGTGAAATAGTGAGTTTGTGAAGTGGTGAGTTAAAAAAGCGTCTGTCATCCTGAGCGCAGCGAAGGACCTTATCACGGTAGAACGACAAGTGTAACAACGACTCGTTCAACTGGCATAAGGTCCTTCGCAAGCTCAGGATGACAGACGCTTTTTACTTCACCACTTCACCATCTCACTACCTATTCATTATTCGTGTGGTCGGCTACAATCACCCACTGGCCTTTCACTTGTCGAAAAACCAATAAGAAGTGCCCGCCTATGTCGCCGGCGGTGGGGCGGGTCAGGTGCCAGCGGCCTACCACGTGGGCAGCCTGAGGGCCATCAGGGGTGATGTGGAGGTCGGAAAAAGCGAGTTGGCCCATAGCAGCAGCATCGGGGTAGCCGCGACGGTAGTTGTCGAGGGTTTGCTGCCAGCCGTAGGTAGGACCCTTACGCCCCAAGAATACCAAAGAATCGGAGCGCCAG
This sequence comes from Hymenobacter defluvii, assembly GCF_017589435.1. Classification (NCBI taxonomy): domain Bacteria; kingdom Pseudomonadati; phylum Bacteroidota; class Cytophagia; order Cytophagales; family Hymenobacteraceae; genus Hymenobacter; species Hymenobacter defluvii. The sequence goes on along the minus strand of NZ_JAGETX010000001.1, from coordinate 787,044 downwards.
TAGCCCTCCATAAAGGCGGGTATGTCGCCGCGGTTCCAGGCGGCGGCTTGGGTGGTGAGCACCTGCCGGATGGGCCCCTGTACAGCGGCGGGGCGTGTGGTGGCACAGGCCGTTAGCAGGAGCATCATGCAGCCCCCGGATAAGTTCTTTGTCATTGGGTTTAGAAATGGACTACGGAAAATCCAGTCCGCCATGCTTTTGCGGTCGGAAAATAGTAGTACTATTATAGGCAAACTATTGAATCTACTTCATCTTTCCACTTCCAATCCCCTCATTCAATGGCAAAACCAAATCCCACCCCCCCTACCTCCCCCGAATCGAGGCGCAAATTTCTCCAACAAGGCGCCGTTGCGGCTGCTAGCTTCATGATTGTACCCCGCTTCGTACTGGGTGGCAAGGGCTACGTCGCCCCCAGCGACCGGCTGGTTGTAGCTGGTATCGGTGTAGGTGGCAAGGGCGAAAGCGACATCATGAACTTCTCGAAGAGCGGTAAGGCAGATATTGCCTACCTCTGCGACGTAGATGATCAGCGCGCTGCTAAAACGATTAAGTCGTTCCCAAAGGCCAAGTACTACAAGGATTGGCGCCAGATGCTCGACAAAGAGCACAAGCACATTGATGCTGTTTCGGTGTCTACCCCCGACCACAACCACGCCGCACCGGCTATGGCGGCCATGCAGCTGGGCAAGCACGTGTATGTGCAGAAGCCGCTTACCCACGACATCTACGAGGCCCGCGCCCTCACTGAGGCAGCGCGTAAGTACAAAGTAGTAACGCAGATGGGCAACCAGGGCGCTTCCAACGACGGTGCCCGCCTGCTGCGCGAGTGGTACGACGCTGGCCTGCTCGGCGACGTGCATACCGTATACTGCTGGACCGACCGCCCCGTGTGGCCCCAGGGCATTGCCTGGCCCGACAAAGCTGCTCCCGTGCCCTCTACCCTCGACTGGGACCTGTGGCTGGGCACGGCGCCCAAAGAAAACTACATCGAGAAGCTGGTTCCCTTCAACTGGCGTGGCTGGTGGGAATACGGCACCGGCGCCCTCGGCGACATGGGTTGCCACCTGGTAGAAGCTCCGTTCCGGGTACTGGACCTAGGTTATCCTAAGTCGGTAGCGGCTAGCGTGGGTAGCGTGTACGTGGATGAGTTTAAGCGCGGCTACTTCCCCAAGAGCTGCCCGCCTTCCAGCCACGTAATTCTCAAATTCCCGAAAACGGCCAAGACCAAGGGCGATATCACCCTGCACTGGATGGATGGTGGCATTCAGCCCGAGCGCCCCGCCGAGTTAGGCCCCAACGAGGTATTTGGCGACGGCGGCAACGGTATCCTATTTATCGGTGATAAGGGCAAGATGATGGCCAGCACCTATGCCGAGAATCCGCGTCTGCTGCCTACCTCCCTCACGGCTACCACCAAAGTACCCGAGAAATTTGCTCGCGTACCCGGCGGCGCCAATGGTCACTACGCCCAGTGGGTAGAGGCCGCCATTGCCGGCCACGGCAAAAAAGAGGTTAGCTCGCCTTTCGACATTGCTGGCCCGCTCACCGAAACGCTGCTGATTGCCAACCTGGCCGTGCGCGGCTACGACGTGCAAACGCCCAAAGCCGACGGCAAAGGCTCCAACTACCCCGGCCGCAACGTAGAGCTGATCTGGGATCCTAAGCAGTTGAAAGTAACCAACCTGGACGCTGTGAATCAGTTCGTGAAGCGCGACTACCGCCAGGGCTGGAAGCTAGGCGCATAATCTGTCATTCCGAGTGTAGCGAGGAATCTGAGTAAACCTATTGCTTGTAATAAAAAGATGCCGTTTTTCTGCGGGCTGGAGCACAAGTAGCAAGTTTACTCAGATTCCTCGCTACACTCGGAATGACAAACAAAAAAGCCGGACCTATGGTCCGGCTTTTTTGTTTGTCTACTCCTCCATCAACTCCTTCACATAGACCGACCCGCGCAAACTGCGCATCCGGCGCACCACGCGCTGCTGCTTGGCGCGGGCCTGGGGACCGGGGTTGCTGGCTCGGAAACGTAGCGGATTGGGCAGCACACCGGCCAGCAGCGCGGCCTCGGCCTGCGTGAGCTTGCTGGCCGATTTGTGGAAATATTGCTGCGAGGCAGCTTCCACCCCAAACATACAGTCGCCCATCTCGGCCACGCTCATGTACATTTCCATGATGCGGCGCTTGTTCCATAGCACCTCAATCAGCACCGTAAAGTAGGCCTCGGCGGCCTTGCGCACGTAGCTGCGGCCGTGCCACAGAAATACGTTTTTGGCCACTTGCTGCGAGATGGTGCTACCCCCTACCAGCTTACTGCCTCCCTCCCAGTTGTGCTTGGCAGCCTGCCACAGCGCGCCGCCATCGAAGCCGTGATGCACCAGGAAGCGCTGGTCCTCGGCGGCTACCAGGGCTAGCGGCACGTTGGGCGATACTTCGTCCAACGAACAGAACGTGTAGCGAATCTGCCGGTCGCCCTCGGGGCGGATGCCGTAGTAGCCGCGGCCGATAGGCGGGTGCGCGCGGCGCTCCAGCATAATCCAGGTGGCGGGCGGTGCCACCCAGCGGTACACCAGCACCCAGGCCACCGAAGCCAGAAACAAAGCCGCCGCTACTTGCAGCACGATGCGCCCTGTGCGGCGCGCTAGTTGTGTATAATCCGCCACTACCGACGAGAATTCCGTTTAATGCCTACCAGCGTCCACCGGACACCAGCGCAAAAGTAGGCGATTTGCGTTGCCGATGGCCGCTGTTTTCAATTTTCCGGTACCTTTCGGTTCTTATCTTCCTTGCTTGTATGGCACGTCTGTTGGCCTTGTTTCCGTTGAATTTGATAGTTTTTCCGGGGGAAAAGCTGAATCTACACATCTTTGAGCCCCGCTACCGGCAACTGGTGCGCGACTGCATCGAGGAGGGCATTACCTTCGGTATTCCGCCCTACTTAAATAACAGCGTGGGTCAACTAGGCACCGAAGTGAAATTGCTGGAAGTGGAGAAGGTGTATCCCTCCGGCGAGATGGACATTCGGACGCAAGGCGTGGGCGTATTCCGCATTCGGGAGTTTTATCGTCAGGCCCCCAACAAGTTGTATGCCGCTGGCAAGATAGAGGATATTCAAGACGATGCCGTGGGCGACCCCGTGCTGCAAGAGCGCATCTCGGAGCAGGTACGCCGTCTCTACGACATCCTGGGCCTGCGCAAGCTCTTGCTAGACCTCCCTACCGACTACCGTATTTTCGATGTAGCCCATCATTTGGGCATGAGCCAGACACAGGAATACCAATTACTGGCCGCCACCAGCGAACTGGAACGCCAAGAACTCGTGCGCGAACACCTCGACCAAACCCTACCTGTGCTGATGGAAACCGAGCGCCTGAAAGACCGCGCTCGGCTGAACGGTCATTTCAAAAACCTTACGCCGCCCAACTTCTAATCACAGATGGTGCAGGTTAGCTGGATTTTGCGGCTTCTTCGCAACTTCGATTTCAAGTACCTGGTTTCGAAATGCCCGCACGGTTCGCTTCATCATTGAAAACGAAGTGAAAGCCGCATCAGAAAAACAAGTCAGATAAGAACCTTCATGGTTCCTCCTCGCCCTTTATAAGAGATGGGATGGAGGGGTGAGGTGAGGTGAACCAGCCGCATAGTACTACCGTGCCCTGGAACGCAAAATGTTACGCTTCCACTCCGTACTTGGTGGCGCTGTTTTGCGTACCTGTAGTATGTCTTTCACTTTCTTTCTGGTGTATGCGCTGGTTGGCTTGGCCGGCGCAACTGCCCTGTGGCTGCTGTATCGCTATGGTCAGGAACGCCGCTACCGGCGTCAGCCCTACGTGGCTTCTACTGCCCGTGCGGGAGCGGCTGCCCCTACCCCATCTGAAACGCCGGCCTACAGTATCGCGCTGGTAGGCGACCTGGGCGCCGTAGCCACCAACGGCCGCGACCCAGTGATTAACCTATTGCAAGACTGGCAGCAACAAACGGGCGAAGCAGGAGCAGTGGTTATTCTGGGCGATAATATCTACCCTACCGGCCTGCCGGCCCCTACCCACCCCGGCCGCGCCGATGCCGAGCACCGCCTCAACGCCCAGTTGGACGCCCTGCGGCCGTTTGCAGGACGTGTAATATTCCTCAGCGGCAACCACGATTGGAACAAAGGTCGCCGCGACGGCTACGAATATCTGCTGCGCCAGGAGGCCTATGTGCGCGACCACTTACCCACAGCGCACTACCTACCCGCCCGCGGCTGCCCCGGCCCCGCTACCCTGCAACTTCCTGGCAATGTGTTGTTGGTGGTGCTGAACACGCAGTGGTGGGTGCAGCATGGCACGCGCCCGCTGGGCGATGCCTACGGGTGCACGGCCACTACCAGCCGGGAGCCGTTTGAGCAGCTACGCCAAGTACTAGCCGCCAATCAGCACCAGCGTATTGTGGTGGCAGGGCACCACCCGCTGTATTCTAATGCCATGCACGGCGGCCAGTTTACTACCAAGCAGCACGTGTTTCCGCTGCTGGCAGTGCACAAGAAGGCTTATTTGCCTCTACCCGTGGTGGGGTCGTTGTTTCCGGCGTACCGGCGGGTGGTAGGCGCGGCCGAGGACATGGCCCACCCGCGCTACCGTGCCATGCGGCGGCGCTTGCTTCGGGTGCTGCGTGATTTTCCCAACATCATCTACGCCGCTGGCCACGACCACAACCTGCAATATTTCCAGCGGCGCGGGGGGCACTATCTGGTGAGTGGCTCGGGTAGCAAAACGGCTTTCGTGCAGAAGGGAGGCAAAGCTACCTTCACGCACGAGCACAAAGGCTTCTTCGTGATAGAGTTTTATGCCAACGGCGAAGCCTGGCTGCGCACCTTGGAGCCCGGCAACCAGACGGGCGCAGTGCGCGCCACCGAGCCCTTCCGAAGCCGCTTGTATACTGCCGCCGCTCCGAGCGAAGCCGTAGCGCCTACCCCTGCCGCGGCGTCAGCACGCGCAGGCTCTGTGGGCTAATTTCAACGGTGATAGGTAGTTCCAATTCCAGAGGCTCGCCGTCTACCTGCACTAGGGCCTTTTCATGCCCTGGCACACGAATAGTAGCCCGCCGACACGATAGGCGCCGGGTGTAATCCGAGGTGTCGAATGCCTGCGTGTATAGGCGGTAGAGTAAGCCCGGCGCAGCCTCGGCCGGAAAGGGCGCCACCAAACAGATTTCAAACTTTCCGTCATCTAACCGGCTATTGGGGTTGATAACAACATTGCTACCGAAGGTATTGGCGTTGGCAATGGTCAGCATAAACGCTTCCGTCTCTACCTCTTCCTCATCGGTTTCGATGCGGTAGCGCAATGGCTCGTATTCCCCATACTCAGCCAGCGCGATGCGCACGTAGGCGCCCGGCCCGCGCGTATCGCCCTCGCAGAACTTTTTCACTACTAAAGCATTGAAGCCCAGGTCGGCTAGGTGGGCGGAGAATTGGCCATTGACACGCACTGTGTCAATGGCCTGCACTTCGTGGTCCCAGATCAGCTCCAGCGCTTCATCCGTGTCCTGCGGAATATGCAAGTCTTTGGAGAGGCCATTGCCTGATCCCATGGGTAGGATGCCCAATATGGAATCTGTAGTCAGCAAAGCTTCAGCCACCAGTTTCACAGTACCATCACCGCCCACGGCAAACACGGCGTCGTAGCGCTGCTTGGCCAGGTGCTGGGTCAGCTTTAGTAGGTCATCCTCGCCAGTCGTGTGCCAGAACGCGGCCGTGCGGCCGTGCTCGGTACAGGTTTGCTGCAAGGTAGTTTCCAATTTATCCTTGTCAATATCACCGGAAACGGGATTTAGCACAAACAGCAAGTGGCGCAGTTGCTCAGCCATGACAGGGGCTATTGCTTCAGATTGGAGGGTACGCCCTGGGGAAACTCGGCGGCAATTTCTTCCTGCAAGTGCCCAATGCGGTTGCTGGGGTTGGGGTGCGTGCTCAGGAACTCGGGTGGGTTGCTGCCCCCGGCTTTCTGGTCCAGAATCTCCATCACCTTGATCATAGAGCGAGGGTCGTACCCGGCCTGGGGTGTGAAATCGACGGCCAGCTTATCGGCTTCCAATTCATCGTCGCGGCCGTAACGCAGGGTTAGGAGTTTGGAAATAGCAGCGGCTACGGCTCCACCTGCGGCCGTGGCCGGACGGTCGGGGTCGTATGCAGCAATGGCGGCGGCCCCGCTCAGGCCTTGTGTGAGCTTGGACTTCGCTACCTGCTCGGCCGAGTGCCGGCCTACCACGTGCCCTACCTCGTGGGCCAGCACGCCGGCCAGCTCCCCTTCGGAAGTCAGGCTGCGCAACAGACCTTCGGTGATAAACACTTGCCCGCCGGGCAGCGCAAAGGCATTAATGGTTTTCGGATCGGCCAGCAAGTGAAACTGAAACTTGTAGGGCGTCTGGCCGGCCTTGGTGCTACTGATAATCTTTTCTCCTACGCGCTCCACTACGGCCCGCGCCTGCGCATCCTGCGATAGGCCGCCGTACTGTTGGGCCATTTGGGGCGCGGCTTGCAGGCCCAGGGCAATTTCCTCGTCGGTGGTCATAGCCACGTGCTGCGTTTCGCCGGTCACCTCATTGGTGGTGGAGTTGCAGTAATAAGTGATGAATGCGGATAGGGCCAGCACAGCGGCGACCACATAGCGCAGAAGTCCTCTCATGGTGTAGGGCAGTAAAAAGGGAGTGAGTAGGCCGATTGGTAGGCCTTGTTGGGCTTACTAACGACGGCCGGCACGCAGGGTTGCTTTCGGCTATATAGCCAAATTCTGTTTGTTCACGTATCAGGTCAAAATAGACTCTCCCGTCTTCCTATTCTCCCATTTCAACTCTCCCTTCTCATGAATCAGAAACGCACGTTCGGCACTATCCTCACGGTTCTAGGCATCGTTGGTATCATCATTGGCGCCATGGGCTTTCTTGGCGTCGGCGGCATCGGTTTAGGCAAGATGAACTCTTTTGTTCCCTTCCTGGTGGGCCTGATTTTCTTTTTTGCCGGCATCAACCTGGTAAAAACAACCAGCGACCGGGCCTAACTGCTTCCACCCCAATAAGCAACCACGCCCCGCGGCTAATTGGCCGCGGGGCGTGGTTGCTTATCAGCATAATTATAACGCTATTGTCCGGCTACTACCCTACTCGTAGTGCCGGCAAAGGCCAGCACGGCGGGCTCTAGGTTCAGCCAGTTGGAGGCGTAGCTGGCCTGAGCAGGCCCGTGTGCATACACCACGGAGCCGTTTTTGATGGCCCGAATAATGTCCGACGACTCGCCCACGGGTAGAGCGGGGCAGCCCTGGCTGCGACCCAACCGGCCATGTTGCCGGACAAAGTCTTCGCTCACGTAGCTGGCACCGTGCACTACCACGGCCCGGTCGTAGGCGTTGGTATTGTAATTCGTATCAAGTCCGTGCAGCTTCAACGACAGGCCGTGCTTGCCCTGGTAGGTGCGCCCGGTGCGGTAGAAACCCAGGCTGCTCATTTCGGAGCCTTCGCGGTTGGAGAAGGTGCGCGCAAGGTCTTCGCCGGTGTTTTTACCGTGCGCTACCAGGGTGCGGAACAGCAGGCGCTGCTTTTCCAGATCAATCACCCAAAACCGTTGCGCCTTGCTCGACTGACTGAAATCGATAACCGTGAGCACGTGCTGGTCGGGTGCTATTTTGCCTTGCTGTCGCAGGTTGTAGAATCCAATCAGCGCCTCGCGGAACACCAAGACGGGTAGGCCAGATGTCACCAAACCACTCTGGGCGTAGCTTTGCAAAATATGTTGCTCGAAGGCAGCTGTGGCCAGGGCGCGGGAAGATGGCGCCTCTACGACCACCGCAGTAGGGGCCGGCGCGGCCGCTACGGGCGCGCTGTTGGTGGGCAGAAACGAGAGAGCGGACAAGAGCAGGCTAGCGCTAACAGTCGGCAGGTAGGACATAGGCTGTGAGTAGTCGAGATGAACAGATATCGGTACGCGGAGAGCTATTCCATAGAACTGGCTTGCCAAATTTAACAGAAATAGCGGAACTACACCCAGCCTACCCCCGTAGCAGGCCGATTAAATCTGCGTTACTTTGCGTTCTGCCGAGCTATTTACCCTGCTCTTTCTACCTAAATTTCTATTGCGTTTTCTATGCTCCCTACCCTTCGCCGCCTGTTTGCCTTTGCTGTTTGCCTAGTGCTGCTGAGTGCCTGCGGGCACGATTTGCGCGCTATTCCGGGCTTCGATGCGGCGGCGTGGCGGCAGGATGCTTATGCCTGTCGTAACCAGCGTGCTGCCCTACTCCCCGCTCTGCTCCAGCACCGCGACCTGCTCTACGATACCCGCACCGACGCCATCGACGCCCTGCTGGGCCACCCCGACGAAAACGAGTTGAGCGAACAAACCGAGAAGATTTATATCTATTACGTGGCGCCCGGCGCCCAGTGTGAGCCGCGCCACCCGCGCTCGGCAGCCAGCAAGCTGCGTCTGCGCTTCAGCCCAACGGGCGTCGTGAGCGAGGTACTCTATCAGCCGTAACCGCCTTTCCTACCCTCTATCAACAACGAAGGGCGGCTGCACCATCTGATGCAGCCGCCCTTCGTTTATAATGTTCAATTGACAGATGGCTTAGCCTACCCCACCTATGCTGGGGTCGCGCTTGGGCTGCTGGTCTTTCTTCTGCTCCTCGCGCAGGGCCATCAACTGAGACGGCGACAGAATGCGGCTGCATTCCGTTTCGTACTGTGCCTGCAACTCCAAGGTTTGCGCTTGCTGCTGGGCCACGTTGTCGCGGGTCTGCCACTGAATCTCGTCGAGGCGGGTGAGCTTGATGCGGTTTGCCTCGCGTAGGCGCATATACTGGCCTTCATTGAGGTGCAGGGTAGTCGCCATAGCACGCGTCAGGGCCTCTACCCGTTCGGCAGAGATTTCATTGGTGCCGGGCAGTTCCGCCAGTAGGCTTTGCTGCTTTTGTGCTGAGGCAGAACCAACAAGTGCACAGGTAAGCAGGAGCGTAAAGAATGCCGTTTTCATTTATTCTGAAAGAAGTATCACGTATGGTGATGTTGCCTTACTCGGAGCTTGGGCCTATAGGCTACCCTTAGCTTGCCCCTAATAATACAAATGTATGTTACTATAATTAAAGTTCATGCACTATATCGTTTTTTTTTCATAAAAAGTTACGGATACGTCCAATTCTTTTTATACAAAAGCAAAAAAGGCCGGCTTCGTGAGAAGCTGGCCTGTACGTAGTCCTAGAAATAGTGAGCAATTAGCTTACTCTACTTCTTCAATGGGCTTATGATCAGGGCTCTTATAATATTGCATTGCAATAAGTGCCACAATGCTTGCTCCCATGAAACTTTGCAATACAATGGCTAAGAAAGCAATTACCACCGACAGGTCATATCCAAACAGGTCGCGGGCGGAAATCTGGTCCATCAGGGCCGGATTGATAGTAGCGTAGATAACGAAGAACAGGCCAAATAGCACACCGGCTACTGCACCTGTGATAATGCCTGTACCAAGACCTTGCAGGTAGGCCATGTGGTCGTCCTTGGCATACTTAAAGTGGCGGATAGCCAGGGCTACGCCAATAGACATGATAATGCCATTTAGAAAACTGAACTCGATGCGGTCTGTAAGATCAAACAAAGAAGCAACGAGGAAATAGATAATCATGGCGCCTGTGGTGTAGATGCCGTAGCGGAGGCCATTTTTTTCGGATGTTAGGCGAGTGTCACTCATGAGGGTAGGTCGAAGAGAGAGTTGAAAAGGAAGAGGTAGGTGTGCGGAACTGCTACCTAGGGTTGGCTGTTGACCAAACGCCGGGCATACGGGCCACAATCGGTCTTTTTATACTTTAATTTTCAATTGGATGTTGTGCCTAGCTACCTTTTTTAGTAGCTAGCCCAGCATTTTATAGATGTTAGCCCCGAGACGTTGCCATGGGTTATAGAAGCCTCCCGGTCAATTTGCGTATTTTCGCGGGTCGTTGCGGTGCCCGGCGCACCTTCACATTGTTACTTCGTTTTCTACTACTGCATGATTAGTACCTCCAACGTGAGCCTGCGCTACGGCAAGCGCGTGCTGTTTGAAGATGTCACCATCAAGTTTATGCCCGGCAACGTGTATGGCCTCATTGGGGCCAACGGTGCGGGCAAGTCTACCTTCCTAAAAATCCTGTCGGGCGAGATTGAGCCCAATACCGGCTCGGTGGATATGCCCAAGGGCGCCCGCCTCTCGGTGCTGAAGCAGGACCAGTTTGCGGCCGACGCCTTCCCGGTGCTCCAGACCGTGATTATGGGCCACACGCGCCTGTGGAAGGTGATGGAAGAAAAAGACGCCATCTACGCTAAGGCCGACTTCTCGGACGCCGACGGCGAGCGGGCCGCCGAGCTGGAAGGCGAGTTTGCCGACCTGGAAGGCTGGAACGCTGAGTACGAAGCCGCTGAGCTGCTCTCCGGCCTAGGCATTTCGGAAGACAAGCACCAGACCCTGATGGGCGACCTGGGCACCTCCGACAAGGTGCGCGTGCTGCTGGCCCAGGCCCTGTTCGGCAACCCCGACGTGCTGCTGCTGGACGAACCCACCAACGGCCTCGACGCTGAAACCGTGCTGTGGCTGGAGAACTTCCTCGATTCCTTCCAGAACACAGTAATCGTAGTGAGCCACGACCGCCACTTCCTGGACGCCGTGTGTAACTACATGGCCGACCTAGACTTCTCGAAAATCACCATGTACCCCGGCAACTACTCGTTCTGGTACGAGAGCAGCCAGCTGGCTTTGCGTCAGCGTCAGGAGGTGAACAAGAAAACCGAGGACAAGCGCAAGGAACTGGAAGAGTTTGTACGCCGCTTTTCGGCCAACGCTTCCAAATCTAAACAGGCTACCTCGCGCCAGAAGCTGCTGCAAAAGCTGACGCTGGAAGAAATCAAGCCTTCGTCGCGCAAGTATCCTTATATCGCCTTCAAATCGGAACGCGAGGCAGGCAACCAGCTGCTGACGACGGAAGACCTAGCGGCCTCGATAGACGGCCGCTCTATTTTCCGCAACGTGTCCTTTACGCTCGACAAGGGCGATAAGGTAGCCATTGTGAGCCGCGACGACCGGGCGGCTTCGCTGCTGTTTGATATTCTGTTCGAGCAGGTGAAAGCCGATAAGGGCAAATTCAACTGGGGCACCACCATCACGCCCAGCTACTTCCCCAAGGAAAACACCGAGTTCTTCGACACCGACCTGAACCTGGTGGATTGGCTGCGGCAGTATTCCACGGAAAAGGACGAGTCGTTTATACGCGGGTTCTTGGGCCGCATGCTGTTCTCGGGCGAGGAGTCGCAGAAGAAATCCAACGTGCTAAGCGGGGGCGAGAAAGTGCGCTGCATGCTCTCCAAGATGATGATGGAAGCCGGCAACGTGCTGGTGCTCGACGACCCCACGAACCACCTGGACCTAGAAAGCATTCAGGCTCTGAACAACTCCCTGCGCGACTTTTCGGGCACGCTGCTGTTCACTTCCCACGACTTGCAGTTCATCGACACCATTGCCAATCGCATCATCGAGCTGACGCCCGACGGCATCTTGGACCGGCGCATGAGCTACGAGGAATACCTGGCCGATGACCATTTGAAGGCGCAGCGCAAGCGCATGTACCAACTTGTATCGTAACAACGTTTAGGCTCCGTATGAAAAAGCTTTTGCTCGTGCTGGGCGTGGTGGTAGGGGCCGGTTTGGCTCCTACCCTTTCCCAGGCCCAGACTACCCCCACCCCCGATACCACCCGCACGCAGCAGGCAAAGCCCCAGCTGAACACGGCCCCGCCCGGTGCGCCTGCCCGGCAGGCTCCGGCCCCTACTCCCGCGCCAGCCCGCGGCTACGAGGTAACTACGCCAGCCCCTACCCCGGCACCGGCTACGCCCGCGCCGCAGCCGGGCGTACCAGCTGACCAGCCCGGCGCGCCCGTGTACCGGCCGAACCCCAACAGTCCGTCGGGGCTGGAGTTCCCGCCAGGTAGCCGGGCCAGCGAGCAGCCTAAGCCCTTACGGCGCTATTTTGTGTATAGCAACTTTGGGTTGGGTTACAGCAGTTTCTATGGAGATGGTCAATTTAATATCGGGGTTGCTCCCGCCATTGGCTACCGGGTGTCAGAACGCTTTGCCATTGGGCCGGGTATCAGCTATAGTTACATTAGTGCCAACTATTCGGCCCTAACACAGTCTGTGAATGGCTACCCCGCTAAGATTCACTACCACAATGTCGGAGTGAAAGGGTTTGCACAGTTCATCGTGTACAAGCAATTCTTTCTGCATGGTGAATACGAGGTAACCCAGCTAAATGCAACAGCTACTGATTCAAATGGCAGAATCAGCAAAGGGCATCAGGTAGCCAATACCTTGTTGGGCGGTGCTGGCTACCGCACCCAGCTTGGCGACCGTTTTGCGGCGGACATTGTGATATTATACAACTTCAATGATGGCCTTGATAGTGGCGGGTATCGCAACTCTCCCTACGGGCAGCCCGAAATCCGATTCAACTTCCTGTTCGACATCGGGAAATAGTCTTTCCCGATGCCGAGCAAACACAAAAAGGCCGCTCCCGATATCGGGAGCGGCCTTTTTGTGTTTTCAGACGAGCAGCTTGTGCGCAAATGCTACACAGAGCTGCCGCGGATCAGACGCAGCAATACAGCAATGATGGCAATAACCAGCAGCACGTGAATGATGCTACCGCTTACGAAACCTCCGAAGAAGCTAATGGCCCAAATGATGACCAAAACAACGGCAATGATATACAACAGATTTCCCATGGTGGTGGAGTTAAGTTAGGGATGAATGAAGGGAGAGAGAAACACTAGGCAATCTGTCTGTTCCTGATTGGTAGCAAGAGTAAAACAGGTGCTTGTGGTCTTGTACGGGTACTTTCCCTGGAAGGATATATGCTGAAAAGAAAATTTTTTATTGCGAGAGTGCAACTACTATTTTTTGGCTGCTTGTTCGCCCCTACCATGCCTGCTACCTCCCTACTACAAGGTGGACCGGTATTTCCCGTAATTTAGCGGGCAAAGGAGGCCGGCTCACTCAGCCCTTACAGCAATTACTGCTCTGATGGGCAACTGCTTGACTTCCTTGGCTCACCTCATTTTTCCCACCCACTTCTCACACTATGTTGCAAGTTGCCGTTATTGGCTCGGGCACGATGGGCAACGGCATTGCCCACGTTTTTGCCCAGCACGGATTTTCAGTTCATCTGATTGATATCAATCAGCCCGCACTAGACAAGTCGCTGGGCACCATTGGCAAAAACCTCGACCGCCAAGTAGCCAAAGGTACCCTCGCCGAGACCGATAAAACCAATACGCTCGGGCGCATCACCACCTTTACGTCTCTACCCGACGGCGTGCGCAACGCCCAGCTGGTAGTGGAAGCCGCCACCGAAAACGAGGCCCTGAAGCTGCAAATCTTCCGCGACCTAGACCAGCACGCGCCCGCCGAGGCCATTCTGGCTAGCAATACTTCGTCGATTTCCATCACCAAAATTGCGGCCGCCACCCAGCGCCCCCAACAGGTGATTGGCATGCACTTCATGAACCCCGTGCCGGTGATGAAGCTGGTAGAGGTGATTCGGGGCTACGCTACCTCCGACGAGGTGACGGCGCAGGTGATGGACCTTGCGCGCCAGTTGGAGAAAACGCCCACGGAGGTGAACGACTACCCCGGCTTTGTAGCCAACCGCATTCTGATGCCGATGATCAACGAGGCCATCTATTCGCTGTTTGAGGGCGTGGCTGGCGTAGAGGAAATCGATACGGTGATGAAGCTGGGCATGGCTCACCCCATGGGCCCGCTGCAACTCGCCGACTTTATCGGGTTGGACGTGTGCCTGGCCATTCTGCGGGTACTGCACGACGGCCTGGGCAACCCCAAATACGCGCCCTGCCCCCTACTGGTGAATATGGTAATGGCCGGCCGACTCGGCGTGAAATCGGGCGAAGGCTTCTACACGTGGGGCCACGGCACCAAGGAGCTGGTGGTAGCCGAGCGTTTTCGCAAGTAGCTCGGTCGTGCCGCCTGCTCTGTTCAAAAATTTATAGGGTAGGCGGTAGTGGCGCCCGCCCCCAAAATTACAACCCCAGTAAATCTGCCCGGCCCGCCGCCGACGTATACATAGTCGACGGCGGGCCGGGCTATTTTTAAGCTGCATAAAATGAGTCCTATATAGCTTGTGGGCCGTGTAGTTAAACTTTTTTACCTGAAATTTCCTTTCTATCGTATGATCAAGCTGCTTACTACCGCGCTCCTGCTGTTGAGCTTCTGCTACGGCAGCCTCGCCCAAAGCAAAGCGGTTAAACCCTCTACCAAGACAACCAAGAAAATGGAATTAGCAACATTTGGCGCCGGCTGCTTCTGGTGCACCGAGGCCGTTTTTCAGGACCTCGAAGGTGTGGAAAAAGTGGAATCGGGCTATGCCGGCGGGCGCATCGCCAACCCTACCTATAAGGAAGTATGCTCGGGCCTGACAGGCCACGCTGAAGTCATCAACATCACCTACGACCCCGGCAAAATCAGCTTCAAGGAGTTGCTGGAAATATTCTGGAAAACCCACGACCCGACTACCCTCAACCGCCAGGGCAACGACGTGGGTACGCAGTATCGCTCAGTGGTATATTATCACAACGACGAGCAAAAGCAACTAGCCGAGGAGTATAAGAAGAAGCTCAACGACGCTCACGCTTTCCCCAACCCCGTGGTAACGGAAATTAGCGCTGCTCCTACCTTCTACAAGGCCGAAAACTACCACCAGGACTACTACAACCTGAACGGCACTCAGCCTTATTGCCAGTTTGTGGTAAAACCAAAAGTAGACAAGGTGAAAGCCGTATTTGGCGATAAGCTGAAGAAAACCGCTTCGGCAACTAAGTAGGTCTGAACCACGGATTCGCTCGGATGTTGAGGATTACGCGGATTTTGTGGATTAGTATAAAACAAAAAGAGCTTGCCAAATGGCAAGCTCTTTTTGTTTTGGTTCGGTTGCTTGTGGTCGTACACGAAATCCAGATAACCCTCAACATCTGAGCGAATCCGTGGTTCAGACGGCCACGTTGTGCTCGCGTAAAGCGTCGTTCAACGACGTTTTCAAGTCCGTGCTGGGCTTGCGCTGGCCGATGATGAGGGCGCAGGGCACCTGGTACTCGCCAGCGGGGAACTGCTTGGTGTAGGAACCAGGAATGACCACCGAACGAGCCGGCACCATGCCTTTGTACTCCTTGGGCTCAGAGCCCGTTACGTCGATGATTTTGGTGCTGCCGGTGATGGTAACGCCTGCGCCGATAACGGCTTCTTTGCCGATGTGGCAGCCTTCTACCAGAATGCTACGCGAGCCGATGAAGGCACCGTCTTCCACAATTACCGGAGCGGCTTGCACGGGTTCTAGCACACCGCCAATGCCCACGCCGCCGCTCAGGTGCACGCCCGCGCCAATTTGCGCGCACGAGCCTACCGTGGCCCAGGTATCCACCATGGTGCCCTCGCCTACCCACGCACCGATGTTGGTGTAGCTGGGCATCAGAATTACGCCGGGAGCCAGGTAGGCGCCGTAGCGGGCCGTAGCGGGCGGTACCACGCGCACGCCTTGGCCGGCATAATCGGTCTTGAGGCGCATTTTGTCGCGGTACTCAAAGGGCGTCAGCTCGATGGTTTCCATCTGCTGAATGGGGAAGTACAGGATAACGGCCTTCTTCACCCAGTCGTTTACCTGCCACTCGCCGTCTTTGCCTTCGATGGGCTGCGCCACGCGCAGACGGCCCTTATCCAGCTCTTCGATCACAGCGTGAATGGCGTCGGTGGTAGCAGCTTGCTGCAACAGGCTGCGGTCGGCCCAGGCGGCTTCAATGATATTTTGCAGTTCGGAAGTATTCATATCAATTTTTAAAAACGGAATGAGCGGCAAAACTAGCGCCGGCGGTGGTTATGTTCCCAATGCCCGACCGGAAAACATTCGGGCTGCGGGTTTCCTACCCGTTCCCTACCGCTCCAGTTTAAAGCCTGCTTCCCGCGCCGGGCGCTGGTCGCGGTTGGCTACCTGCCAGCCGGTGAGGTACATCCACTGCGTCATTTTAGTGAGCTTGGGGTAGTCGATACGGCTGGCTTCGTCTTTGGGCGTGTGGTAGTCGATGTGCAGCAGGGAGGTGTACATCACGGCCGGAATGCCCAGGCGGGCGTAGGGTAGGTGGTCGGAGCGGAAGTACCAGCCCTCGGGGTGGGTGGCTTTGTCCCACTCGGTATCGAGCTTGAACTTGGGTCCAGCCTGGTTGGCGGCCAGGGCTATATCTACCAGGTCTTGAGAGTTGCGGTGGGGCGGCGTAGAGCCTAGCAGGGCGGCACTATCGGGGTCGTTGCGGCCCATCATCTCGGCGTTCAGCACGGCTACAATCGACTCTTGCGGCACGGTAGGATTAGCCGAGTAGTAGCGCGAGCCCAGCAAGCCCCGCTCCTCGGCGCCGTGGTACACAAACAAGGCCGAGCGACGGGCGGGCTGCTGCTTGAAGGCCCGCATGATAGCCAGTAAGGCCGCGCAGCCGGTGGCATTGTCGTCGGCGCCGTTGTAGATGGAGTCGCCGGCCACGGGGGCGCGGGCGCCGTCGTGGTCCTGGTGGGTGCTGAAGAGCACGTATTCCTTTTTCAGTTGCGCATCGGTCCCGGGCATCTTGGCCACAATGTTCACGGAGGGGTAGGCGAAAGTTTCCACTTTCAGCTCGGTGCTGAACTGCTGGCCGGCTTGCCGCACCCAGCTTAGGGCATTGGCGGGCAGCCACACCACAGGCGTTTGGTCGGCTGGCACCTTCACGTTGGCGTCGCCGGGCAGACCGTAGCGGCCCCGCTCGAAGATGTGGCTCCAATGGTCGTAAATAGCCTGAGCCTTCTCATCAGACACAAATACCACGGCCACGGCACCTGCCTTGGTTAGCTCGGCGGCCTGGTCGCGCAGTTTGGCAAACAGGTAGCGCCGGTAGCTGATGCCATCGGTGGGCGCCCCGGAAATCTGCAAGGCCACGGCTTTGCCCTTCACGTCTACCTTCCCTATCTCGGCCGGCGTGGCCGTACCCACAAAGACTAACGGGGCCGTGATGCTGGCGTTGGTAGGTGCTACAATCACGGCATCGTGGTTGGGCCGGAGCTGGTGAGAGCCGATGCGGAGCGTGCTGGCGGACGTGAGGCGGGTGCGCTGGAGCTGAAAAAACTGGAAATATGTACCGTCGTCGCCGGCCGGCTCTAGGCCGATGGCACGTATCTGCTCGGCTATCCAGGCGGAGGCGCGCAACTCGTCGAGGGTGCCGCCTTCCCTACCCCGGTACTTGTCGTCGGCCAGCACGTACAGGTCGCGCTTGATGTCGGCTTCGCGGATGGCGGCTTCGGCTTTGGGAGCTTTGGTGGTCAATTGACGGACTTTTTTCTGGGCCGTGGCAGCGTGTGGGGCCGTGAGCGTGAGGCCTAGCAGCAGGCAGCTCATGGCAGCTTTGTGCGTGATGTTCATGCGGAGGAGAGAATAGATAAATAGATGCGGAAGGCTATGATAGAGAAAAGAAACCAGTTTGTCAGGCTAGGGATTGTCTGAACTACGGATTCAGACTCCTCGCTACGCTCAGAATGACAAATACGCTTACCCTTTCAAACCCGCCCTAAAACCGGCATCTTTGGCCCCAACGATGCCGCCTACTACGATCCTACTTGCCTCCGTCCTTAAGCCCCTCGACGACACCCGTATGTTCGGGAAGTTTGGCCGTACGCTGGCTGAGCGGCTCGGGATACAGGTGCACGTAGCCGGTCGCCGCGCCCCGCACCCACCCGGTGCGCCAACTAACCTGCACACCCACGAGCTGCTGGCCGGCTCGCGCCTGAGTTGGCAGCGCCTAGCCGCGCAGTGGCGCTATTGGCAACTGTTGCAGCAGGTGCAACCGCAAGTGGTGGTGGTGCACGCGCCAGAGCTGCTCCCGCTCACGCGGCTATGGTGCAGCCAGGGTAGGGAGCGTCATTTTATATATGATGTGCGGGAAAACTATGCCCTCAACATCCTGACCCAGCAGGTCTACCCGCATGTACTGCGGCAGCTGCTGGCCAAGTTGGTACGCCGCATCGAAACGGCAGCGACACGGCGGGCCGCTGCGCTGGTGCTGGCCGAACGCAGCTACGCCGAGGAGCTACCCTTTGCCACACTCAACAACTCAGTTATTCTGGAAAACAAGTACCAGCCGCCACCCAACGAGCCTGCTTCTGCCGCGCCGCACGCCCTACCCATGCCCCCAGCACCGCTGGAACTGCTGTACTCCGGCACCATTTCGGAGCTGAATGGCGTGTTCGACGCCATTGCCTTCACGCACGCATTCAGGCAGGTATGGCCCACGGCCCGCCTCACTATCATCGGTTTCTGTCAGCAGCCGGAGGTGCTGCGCCGCCTGCAACAAGCCGTGGCGGCGGCCCCCGAGGCATTGACGCTGCTTGGCGGCGACCAGCTCGTGCCGCACCGCGAGGTGGTTCGGGTCATACAGCGTAGCCACCTGGGACTGTTGCCCTACCAGCCTCACCCGAGTACCTGGCGTTGCTTGCCCACTAAACTGTTTGAGTACGCTGCCCACGGCCTCCCCATGCTGCTACCCTACAATGCGCTGTGGCTGGCCGCAACGCAGGCATACACGGCGGCCCTACCCTGCGCAGATTTCGCGCAGCCCAACGCAACCGCTTTAGCAGCCGATCTGCGGGCAACTCGTTTCTACCCTCATGGCATTCCTACGGATGTATTCTGGGCTTCGGAAGCGGCAAAATTGTGGTCCGTAGTAGATGCTATCCGGTAACTACCGACCTTCGCGACCCGTTTGCATAATAGGGTCGGCGTTTTTTTTACCTTCGACCACCTGTTTTCTTTGTTTCGCTGCCCACCCAAACTCTCTCCCCCTATGTCTACTCTGCGTTATTCTGAAATTGCCGGCGTCGGTCACTATGTACCCGAGCGTGTGGTGACCAATGCCGACATTGAACAGCTCATGGAAACCACCGATGCCTGGATTCAGGAGCGCACGGGCATCAAGGAGCGGCGCTGGTTTACGGAAGGCGTAGACACCACCGCCAACATGGGCGCCAAAGCTGCCCGCCGGGCTCTGGAAGCCGCCGGCCTCACCCCCGACGATGTGCAGCTCATCGTGTTTGCTACCCTCTCGCCCGACTACTTTTTCCCTGGCTCGGGCGTACTGTTGCAGCGCGAGCTGGGTATGAAAGAAGCTACCCCGGCGTTCGACGTGCGCAACCAGTGTTCGGGCTTCATCTACTCGCTTTCCATGGCCGATCAATTCATCAAGACCGGCATGTATGATACGGTACTGGTGGTAGGCTCCGAAATTCACTCCTCGGGCCTCGATAAATCGACGCGCGGGCGGGCTGTATCCGTTATTTTTGGCGATGGCGCTGGCGCCGTGGTACTGCGTCCCAGCACCCAGGAAGGCCACGGCATCCTGAGCACCCACCTGCACTCCCAGGGCGAGCACGCCGAGGAGCTGATTGTGAAAGAGCCCGGCTCGAACCGCGAAGGCCGCGTAGATTACGCCATTGCCCATGAGCCCGATATGTACCCCTACATGAACGGCCAGAACGTGTTCAAGCACGCTGTAGTGCGCTTTCCGCAGGTCATCAAGGAAGCGCTGGACCAGAATGGCATGCAGCCTCAGGACATCGATATGCTGATCCCGCACCAAGCCAACCTGCGCATTACGCAGTACGTGCAGCAGAAAATGGGTTTATCGGACGATAAAATCTTCAGCAACATTCAGCGTTACGGTAATACTACCGCCGCTTCTATTCCAATTGCGCTGAGCGAAGCCGTACAAGAAGGCAAAGTAAAGCGCGGCGATTTGGTTTGCCTGGCTGCCTTCGGCTCCGGCTTCACCTGGGCATCGGCTCTGATTAAGTGGTAAATCATCACCTGTTAGCTTGGCTGTCATCTCGAACCGTCCCCTCTGTCATCCTGAGCTGCGAAGGACCTTATGGCAACTGAACGAGTCGTTGTGAAGATGGCCGTTCTCGCGTGAGAAGGTCCTTCGTAAGCTCAGGATGACAGAGGGACGGTTTAAGCTAACAGACAGCCTATAATGACAGAACGAAAACTCACCTTTTCACTATCCCACAATTTCACCATTTCCCCTTGCCTAGCTTCACCGAGGAAAATTACCTAAAGGCCATCTACAAACTCTCTGAAGCCGAGCCCGGTGTGGAGGTCAGCACCAACCGCATTGCGGAGGCGTTGCAAACGCGGGCGGCCTCGGTGACGGACATGCTGCGCCGCCTCGGGGAGAAAGGGTTGCTGGATTACCAGCGCTACCGGGGGGCTACCCTCACCCGCGAGGGTAGGCAGGTGGCCTTGCTCACTATTCGGCGGCACCGGCTGTGGGAAGTGTTTCTAGTCCAAACGCTGGGCTTCAACTGGGACGAGGTGCACGAGGTGGCCGAGGAAATGGAACATTTGCAGTCGCCCTTGCTGCTGCGCCGGCTCGACGAATTCTTGGGCTTCCCCCAACTCGACCCCCACGGCGACCCGATTCCGAGCGAGGATGGCGCCGTGCAGCGCCCCCGCAGCCGCCTAGTAGCTGACCTCACACCCGGCGAGCACGGCACCGTGGTAGCCGTGAAAGACACCTCACCCGCTTTCCTGCGTTACCTAGATAAGGTAGGCTTGAGCCTAGGCGCGCAGCTTGAAGTGCTGGATAAGGTAGACTTTGATAATTCGCTTGAAATCAGGGTGAACCAACAGCAAAAAGCATTGATTTCGGCGGAAGTAAGCCGCAATCTGATGGTGACGCAGTAGGGGCAGTGCCCCCTTCTACCCTGTCTGGCGGCACGCTGCCCCCACAATCCGTGTTAGGGTAACATACGTATTTTTACGACCGAATTAGCTTAGATTTTTCTCCGTGGCTGCTTTCCTTCCCCCTACCCTTTCTGATACCATCATTGCCCTGTCGACGCCGCCGGGCGCGGGCGCCATTGCGGTGCTGCGCCTCTCTGGTCCGTCGGCCATTGGCATTACAGACCTAGTGTTTCACGGCCATCAGTTGTCCGACCAGCGCGGCCATACAATGCACTATGGCACCATCCGCGACGAGGGTAGGATTATTGACGAGGTGGTGGTGTCGTTGTTTCGAGGACCGCGTTCCTATACTCGCGAGGATGTGGTGGAAATCAGCTGCCACGGCTCCAATTACATTGTGCAGCAGTTGCTGCTGCTGTTGGTGCGCTGCGGCGCCCGGCTAGCCGAGCCCGGCGAGTTCACCAAGCGGGCTTTCTTGCGAGGTGCCCTCGATCTGGCCCAGGCCGAAGCTGTGGCCGACCTCATTGCGGCCGACTCGGCTCTATCGCACCAGGTAGCCATGCAGCAGATGCGCGGCGGCTTCTCGCGCGAACTGCGCGATTTGCGGGCGCGGCTGGTGCAGTTTGCTTCATTGCTGGAACTGGAACTGGACTTTGGCGAAGAGGACGTAGAATTTGCCGACCGCACCGGTTTGGTGGCATTGAGCCAGGAAGTGCAGACGCTGGTGCGCAAGCTGCTGCGCTCCTTTGAGCTGGGTAACGTCATTAAAAACGGCGTGACCACCGTTATTGCCGGCCGACCCAACGCGGGCAAGTCTACCCTCCTGAATGCCCTACTGCACGAGGAGCGCGCCATCGTATCGGCCATTGCCGGTACCACCCGCGACCTGATTGAGGATGAGGTAAGCATCGACGGCATCCGCTTCCGCTTTGTGGATACGGCCGGCCTGCGTGACACCACCGACGTGGTGGAATCCATTGGGGTAGAGCGCACTCGGCAGCGCGTATTGCAAGCGGCCGTTGTGTTGTATCTATTTGATATTACGAGCACTTCACCCGCGCAACTTGAAGCAGAGATTGAGGACCTGCGCCTACCCGCCGGCGTGCCGGTAGTGGCCGTGGGCAACAAGCTCGACGTGGCTTCCGACGACGAAATCAGCACCTTCAGCGCCCGTCCCGATACCGTGCTTATTGCCGCCTCCCGCGGCGACGGTCTCGACGAGCTCCAAACGGCCCTGCTCGAGCACGTCCGCGGCGCCGGCCTCGACCGCACCGGCAGCAGCACCATCGTCACCAACCTGCGCCACGCCCGCAGCCTCGAAGCCACCATCGTGGCCCTTGATGCGGTGCTGGTAGGCCTTGCCACCGGCGCCGGTACCGAGCTGGTTGCCGCCGACCTGCGCCAGGCCCTAGCTGCGCTGGGCGAAATCACCGGTGAGATTTCCAACGACGACTTGCTGACCAGCATCTTCACGCAGTTTTGTATCGGGAAGTAGTGGCCTACGCCAGTTTGCCTTTTCCAAGGCAAGCGGCGTCGTGCAGTTCCATCACTTGTGCGGCGTCTGGGCACACCTGGCCGCTTCCATATTCACCTACCCACTTACACACGGAGTAAACAGCGCTGCGGTCTGCGTACTCCTGTTCCCATTCTCGTTGCTTTTGCTGCTGCGCGGGCGTGTCGTAGGGGAACACCAACCGGGGACGCTGCCACCCCACGCGCCAAGGCTTCGGACTAAGCCGGGCACGGTAGCAATGCTGTTTCTGACACAGGCGCACGTACGTAGCATCGGTGCGGAACGCGGTGAAAACGGCTTGTGCGGCGGCAGTGTCAGGAGCCAGGAGTTGATGGGTGACCAACAGCCGGAACCCCAACCGGGTGCGGTACACCCGAAAATTCCAGTCGGGGTGCTGGTGCAGCTAGGCCGTGAGGCGCAGTTGCAGCGCTTCGTCCAAGTCGCGGTATACTGGGGCTGGCGGCGGACTGAAAAGCCGTCGAAAAAACTCGGCTACGCTGAGTGGTGGCGGTGTTGGATAAATTCGCTCCCGTAGGTCTACTGCATCTATATCCAGAAACATAACGGCCAGCGTATTCAGCACGATGCTTCCGTAGTGGTTGCGCGTGAGGGCTCCTACTAATTCGCCCTGCTTGCTGTGTAGGCGCTGTATCAACTCTTCCCGGAGTGGAGCGCTACCCGTAGGGTATTCGGCCAGCGCCTGGTTGGCCAGCAGGCATGCGTGACGCGTATGCAGGAGCTGCCCAACGGCCTGTTTAGCGGCTGCATCACTGTCGTCGCTACCCGCGTATGCCGTGAGGTGGTACGGCAAACCTGCCGCATCGGCACAATCGAGAGTGGCACGTGCCCAATAAGAGTATACTTGCATCTGAAAACGAGGTGAGCCGCCAAGATAACTTACCTGGCCTCATCCTGCCGCTTTCCGTTGACCCTTTTATCACGCATTCTGCCTACCCATGCTTTCTACCCTAAATCCAACTGCCCTACCTGATATAGACGCTCTACGCCGCTTGTGCCAGTCGCTGGCGGTGCTGGATGCCGTTAATGCTCCGGAGCCTGAGTATCGGTATTACACCTACAACCCGGCGTGGGATGAGAGCGAGGAGCTGTTTGAAATGGCTGATGGCGAAGGCGACCAGATGCTGGTGCTATTCCGACCGGAAGGCTGCGTCATCAACGGTTTCCTGGCCGACTACGACCAGCCCGACAAAGCACAGGTGACCCGCGGCCTACCCGATGCGTTTGATGAGTTCATGTTTGGGGAGCCGGTCAACTCTATTGGTACCACGTTTTGCCTGTGGTACACCCCTGCGCACGGCTGGCAAACCGGCGTGGTAGAAAACGAAGACGATGGCTCCGAGGAGCTACTATTCATCTTCGACCAACAACCTGCTACCTACACCGAGTGGGCCACCGAGTACTACCTCGACGAAACCGACCGGCAGCCCATTGCTGCTGACGCCGTAGCGGCCATTTATCGTCATGAATCACTCACAAAAGACACGGCTCTAGCTATCAACAGCGAACTAGAAGACTGGGCCGAGCTAGAGGCAGACCTACAAGGCATCGGCTACCCCTACAACTTTGGGTAGGCACTAAAGCTGTTTAGGTCTCTAACTGTCAGCTTGATCTGGCGTCCGTTTGCTGAATCGCAATGGTCAGAATGATCTAAAACGACCTGTTAAACAGCTTTGCTATCTACCTGTTTTACGGTATACCTTGCTCCTTATGGCGGCCTTCACTACCCATGTCTACACATCCGAGCTATACGACCGTCCGGCCCTTACAACCACTCAGGCGCTGGACTGGCCGGGGGTGCGGCTTGAGCGCTATCAGCTGGACGCAATGACCCTACCCGCGCACTACCACGAGCAACACCTCCTACTCGTGCACCAGGGGGAGCAGCCGGTAGTAGCCAGCAGGCGCACCGGCGCGCGCGTGGAGGCTGACCAGTTTCGTCGGGGAGATGTCGGTCTATACCCACAGGGAGAGTATGGCCCGTTTGGGTGGGATGGCCCCGCGGACATCATTCATGTGCACTTGGATGCGCAGGCTCTGGAAACACGCGCCCGCCGCGACCTGGACCTCGCGTATTTCGCCTTGCGCGAGCGGTTTCGCAGCGAGGACGGGCTACTGGCGCAAGTGGGCCAGCAGTTGCTCGCCGCCGCCGGCCGGGCGCACACCCTGGGCCAGCTTTATGCTGAGTCGTTGGTCACGGCCCTCTCCTACCACCTAATTGAGCACCACGCTACCTTTGAGCGCCGCTTACCGGGGCAGACCCAGGGCCGCCTACCCACGGCAGTACTAACCCGCATTGATGCGTATCTGGAAGCGCACGCGGAGGCGCCCATTACGCTGGAAGTGCTGGCTGACTTGGCCAATTTGAGCGTCTTTCACTTTGCGCGCCGCTTCAAGCACACTACCGGGCGCGCGCCCTACCAGTACGTGCTGGACTGGAAAATCCGACAAGCCCGCGCCCTGCTGCGGGCCAGCGAGTTGCCCGTAGCTGCCATTGGCGACGCGCTGGGCTTTGCCTCGCCGGCGCATTTTGCGGCTGCCTTTAAGCGGGCCACGGGTCAGAGTCCGCGCGCATTTCAGCAGGGTTAGGCCTCGCCGCATAAGCGCAAGAATGTGTAAGTAAAGCGCAAGAATCAGGCGCTGGACCGAGAGAGGTTGGAGGACCTTTGGGGTAGTTAAAGTGGCCGCGGCAAAGCGGCCGTTTCTTCCTCTTCCCTCTTCTATGAATCCTCTACTTGTAGTGGCCGGCGCGACGGGTAACCTCGGCAGCCGTATTGTAAATGCCCTGCGGCAGCGTGGTGCACATGTGCGGGTGCTGGTGCGCCCCGAAACCAATTCCGCCAAAGTTGACAGCCTAACCCAGCAGGGCATCGAGGTGCGCCGCGTCGACTTTGCGGACCTCCCTACCCTCACCCAAGCCTGTACTGGGGCCAGCTGCGTGGTATCGGTGCTGGCGGGTTTGCGAGAAGTCATTGTGGAAGCGCAAACGCAGCTACTTCAGGCGGCCGTAGCAGCCGACGTGCCTCGTTTCATTCCCTCCGATTTTTGCAGCGACTACACCCAGCAGGCGCCCGGCGCAAACCGCAATTTTGATCTGCGGCGCGAGTTTCAGAGCCGCCTCGACCAAGCCCCTATCGCCGCTACGTCTATCCTCAACGGGGCCTTCGCTGAAGTACTGACCTATAATATTCCCCTGTTCGACTTTCGGCAGCAGCAGGTTGGCTATTGGGAAGATGCCGACTGGCACATCGACTTTACGACGATGGATGACACGGCCGCTTTCACGGCCGCCGCCGCGCTGGACCCCACTACGCTCCGTTTTCTGCGCATCGCCAGCTTTCAGCCCAGCCCCCGCGAGCTGGTTACCCTCGCCCAGCAGGCCGGTCGGGGAAATTTCACCCTAACACAGCTAGGCTCTCGGGATGATCTGGCTGCGGCCATTCAGCACGTGCGGGCGGCTAACCCCGCCGGCGAGCAGCAGCTATACGCCGACTGGCAGCAAATGCAGTACCTGCTCAGCATGTTTAGCGTGCAGAACCACCCCCTCGACAACGCCCGCTACCCAGACCTCACCTGGACCTCTCCTCTTACCTTCTTAACGAACTGATTTTATGCAACCTGACACCTCTTCTACCCTGGGCGCTTACTCCGACGAGGCACTGATTCAGCGCTTGCCCGGTTTTACCAATCACTACGCAACCGTGAATGGGGTGCGGCTCCATTATGTGGAGGGCGGCAGTGGTCCGGCTCTGGTGTGCCTGCCGGGCTGGCCGCAAACCTGGTACTCCTACCACCCCATTGCCGCCGAGCTGGCCCGGCACTACCGGGTCATCATCGTGGACATTCGCGGCATGGGCAGCTCCGAGAAGCCCGCCACCGGCTACGACAAAAAGACGATGGCTCAGGACATATACGCTCTATTGCGCCACCTGAACATAGAAAAAGCCTCCCTACTCGGCCACGATATCGGCGGCATGGTTGCCAGCAGCTTCGGCTTTAACTACCCGCAGGCAACGGAAAAACTTATTCTGGCCGATGGCGCCCATCCCAGCGAAGGCATGCGGCAGATGCCGCTGCTACCGGCTCCCGGCGCTTTCAACGATAAAATGGATGGGCAGCAGCCCTATGTCTGGTGGATGGCCTTCAACCAGGTAAAAGAGCTGCCCGAGCAGCTTCTGGCCGGGCGTTTCCACTACTTGCTAGACTACCTTTTCCGCTACGTGATGTTGGACGAGCGGCAAATGTCGGCCTTTGATCGGGAGGTGTATGCGGCCGTGTATAACCAGCCCGAAAACATTCGGGCTGCCAATGCCTGGTACCAGGCGCTAAACCAGGATATTGCCGACGCCAACACCTACAGGCGCCTCACGATGCCGGTGCTGGGTATCGGGAGCAACGTATCATTCAACTACTTGCAAATGAGCTTACCATACATGGCCGAAAACGTGGAAGTCGTGGGCATTCTGGACAGCGGCCACTACATGTTTGAAGAAAAGCCAGCGCAGGTAGTAGACGCCGTGTTACGCTTCCTGAAACACGCTGGTTAAGCTCTTTGGATCTTTTACTACTGGCGCGAGTTTAGCGTAGCGTAACTCGTGCCCGCTAAGATGTGGAGGCTGCGCCTCCATTGCCGTGTTAGCGGCAAGCCGGAGCCGCACCGCCAAACAAACTGCTTGAATTAGCAAAAGCGCTGTTAGAAACGGGGTAGAGACGCATACTTGCGTCTCGTCGTTGAACGATTTAGGCGACAGACGTTCAACGACGAGACGCAAGTATGCGTCTCTACCCCATTTCCAATAGCCAAATACCTTACCACCTACCCCAGCCACCCATACAGCATAGCAGCCAGCACCGCTCCGATGAATGGGTCTACCACCGGAATCCAAGCATAGGACCATTCGCTGGAGCCTTTGCCCTTGATGGGTAGTAGGGCGTGCGCGATGCGGGGTCCCAGGTCGCGGGCCGGGTTGATGGCGTAGCCCGTAGTACCGCCCAGGCCCAGCCCCACTACCCACACCAGCAGCGCCACCGGCAATGCCCCTACCGAGCCCAACCCAATGGGCGTATGGGTAGGCGTGATTTCACCACCTACAATGTAGAAGATGGTGAGCACCAGCACCAGTGTACCTAGGATTTCGCTGCACAGGTTGCTGACGTGGTTGCGAATGGCCGGGCCAGTGGCAAACACCGCCAGCTTGGCCAGCGGGTCGGGCGTACGGTCGAAGTGGTCTTTGTATAGCACCCATACCAACGTGTTACCCACAAAGGCGCCCGCCAACTGTGCCCCGACGTAGGGCAGCACCTGCGACCAGCCAAACTTACCAGCTACGGCCAAGCCCAGCGTCACGGCGGGGTTCAGGTGGGCACCGCTGCTGGGGCCGGCAATCACTACCCCTACAAATACCGCCAGGGCCCAGGCCGTGCTAATAACTATCCAGCCGCTGTTGTGGCCTTTCGTGTCGTTCAGCACCACGTTGGCCACTGCCCCATTGCCGAGCAGAAGCAGCACAGCGGTTCCCACAAACTCTGCTACGAAAGGGCTCATTTGGCGGTGGTTTCTGGGGTGGCCTCTGTTTTCATGGGATGCGCGCCCTCCGACCACACTTGCAGGGCCTGCACGGCCCGGTTCCAGTTGGCAATACCGTCCTCAATGGTAGCGCGATTGGGCTTAGGCGTATACGAAGTATCGGCCTGCCCCAACGCTTTTATTTCCTCTACGCTTTGCCAGTACCCCACGGCCAGCCCAGCCAGGTAGGCAGCACCCAGAGCGGTGGTTTCGGCCATGCGGGGGCGCACTACGCTTGTATTCAGCACATCGGCCAGAAACTGCATGAGTAGCTCGTTGCTGGTGGCACCACCATCTACGCGCAGCGCCGTAATGGGCAGTTCTGCATCGGCCTGCATGGCTTGTAGCACGTCCATGGTCTGGTAGGCAATGGCCTCCACGGCGGCGCGGGCTACGTGTGCCGCCTTCGTAGCCCGGCTCATTCCGAAGATGACACCCCGGGCATAGGGGTCCCAATAGGGCGCGCCCAACCCGGCAAACGCCGGCACGAAATACACGCCATCGGTACTGCTCACCTGCCGGGCCAACTGCTCTACCTCGGCCGAGGTTTTGATGATGCCCAGGTTGTCGCGCAGCCACTGCACCACGGCGCCGGCAATGAAAATGCTACCCTCCAGCGCGTACTGCACCTGCCCGTTTATTTGCCAGGCCACCGTAGTGAGTAGGTTGTTTTGCGACGCCTTGGGTTCGGTACCGATGTTCATCAGCATGAAGCAGCCGGTGCCATAGGTGCTTTTCACCATGCCCGGCTCGGTGCACAACTGCCCAAACAGCGCGGCCTGCTGGTCGCCGGCAATGCCAGCAATGGG
Source organism: Hymenobacter defluvii (assembly GCF_017589435.1). NCBI lineage: Bacteria > Pseudomonadati > Bacteroidota > Cytophagia > Cytophagales > Hymenobacteraceae > Hymenobacter > Hymenobacter defluvii. The sequence continues at coordinate 758,332 of NZ_JAGETX010000001.1, read as the reverse complement.
AATCTTAGAGGCAAAAATGGTGGTCTTGGTTTCGCCGTACACCTCACTCGACTGCCGCACCTCGGGCAACATGCTGCGCGGAATATCGAACAGTGCCAGCAGCTCGTCGTCCCAGGCCAGGGAGTGGATGTTGAACAACATGGTGCGCGAGGCGTTGGTGACGTCCGTGACGTGCAGTTCGCCCTGCGTGAAGTTCCAGATCAGCCAGCTATCCACCGTACCGAAGGCCAGCTTGCCGGCCTCGGCCTTTTGGCGGGCGCCCTTCACGTTATCGAGAATCCAGCGCACTTTGCTGGCCGAGAAATAGGCATCCAGCAATAAACCGGTTTTCGAGCGAATCAGGTCTTCCCTACCCTCCGCGCGCAGTTCATCGCAGTAGGCAGCCGTGCGCCGGTCTTGCCACACAATGGCGTTGTAAACCGGCTTGCCGGTTTTGCGGTTCCAGACCACCACCGTTTCGCGCTGGTTGGTGATGCCGAGTGCCGCGATGCTCTTGCCATTCTGCCCTGCCTTCACGGTAGCCTCCGCCGCCACGCCCGCCTGCGTCGACCAGATTTCCAACGGGTCGTGCTCCACCCAGCCCGGCTTCGGAAAGATCTGCGTGAACTCCTTCTGCGCCTGCGATACAATGTGCCCTTTCTGGTCGAAAAGAATAGCGCGGGAGCTGGTTGTGCCTTGGTCGAGTGAGAGAATGTATTGCTGCATAGAGGAATTTATTGGATGGCAGGAAGTTGCGGAAAATTGCGGGTTTTAACACGTCTAATAAGGTAGAGACGACAGCCAACTACACCGCTAGGGCGTCATGCTGAGCTTGTCGAAGCATCTCACGTGCTGACGACAGATAATATCCCACATCAGCACGCGAGATGCTTCGACAAGCTCAGCATGACGAACCGAAAAATGGATACTCAGGATTCTTCAGCCACAGGCCGCGGCTGGCTTTGCAGCACATAATGCTGCGCTACCTTGCCAAAAGCAGCTACCTGCTCCTGTTCCCAGCGGGCGTCGTGCCCCAGCTCGCGGGCCAGCAGGGCAGCCACTTCCGGCGCCATTCTGATAGCGGCCTGCGCATCCAGAAACAACACCCGTACACGGCGCGCCAGTACGTCTTCCACGGTGCGCGCCAGCTCGTAGCGAGCGGCCCACACCACTTCGGCCTTCAAGAATTCCAGGGTAGGGTCTAGCTTTTCGCCCAGACTCGGCTCGGCGGCAACTAGTTGCTGCAAAGCGGGTTGGTCGGAACCGTACACGTAGAGGTGGTTGCTGCGGTCGGTGGTAGCCAGGGCGCCGTGGATGGGCAGGTGCGCCGTCTGGCTTTGCGCTTTAGGAAGCTTGCCTATGGCAATAGCCTTGTCCACTGTATCCTGGCCCATGCGGCGGTAGGTAGTCCACTTGCCGCCAGTAATGGTAATCAGGCCCGCGTCTGATACCAGAATCTTATGGCTGCGGGAAATCTCCTTGGTTTTCTCGGAGCCATCTTGGGGCGCGGCCAGGGGCCGCAGGCCGGCAAAAACGCTTAGCGCATCGCTCCGTTTGGGTGGGCGCGCCAGGTAGCGGGCGGCAGTACGCAGAATGAAATCGATTTCCTCTTCCAGAGCCTGAGGCTCCTGGCTGTACTCACTCAGGGGCGTGTCGGTGGTGCCCAGCACCACGCGCTCGTGCCACGGCACAGCAAACAGCACCCGTCCGTCGTCGGTCTTCGGAATCATGATGGCATCGTTGCCGGGTAGGAAGGATTTGTCGAGCACAATGTGCACGCCCTGGCTGGGACGCACCAGTTTTTTGGCGCCGGGCTGATCCATTTGCAGGATTTCATCGACGAAGATGCCGGTAGCATTCACCACGGCTTTGGCTGTTAGCTCATACACGCGCTCTGTTTCCTGGTCGGCGGCTACTACCCCGGCTACCTTGCCCTGCGCATCTTTCAGCAGATTGCGCACCTCGAAGTGGTTGAGCAGCGTGCCGCCTTGCTCAATGGCCGTTTGCGCCAGATTCACGGCTAGGCGGGCATCGTCAAACTGCCCATCGTGGTAGAGCACGCCGCCTCTCAGGCCGTTGGTTTTGATGTTGCTCAGGCGCAGGATGGTTTCTTTTTTATTGAGATGCTTGGAAGCGCCCAGGCTCAGCTTGCCGGCCAGCAGGTCGTACATCGTCAGGCCGATGGTGTAGAAGGCCCCACCCCACCACTCGTAGTTGGGAATGATAAAATCCTGATTTTTGACTAAGTGAGGGGCATTTTTCAGCAGCAGCCCTCGCTCGTAGAGCGCCTCGCGCACCAAGCCAATATCGCCTTGCGCCAGGTAGCGCACGCCGCCGTGTACCAGCTTAGTGCTGCGGCTGCTAGTGCCCTTGGCATAGTCTACTTGTTCAAGTAGCAAGGTTTTGTAGCCCCGGCTAATGCCGTCGAGCGCTACGCCTAAGCCCGTAGCACCGCCTCCAATCACAATCAGGTCCCAGGTGGGCTGGCTGGTCAACTGCTGAATGAGGGTCTCCCGCTGGAAACTACGCTCGGTTACTTGCTTGCCCATATTTTCGTTTTGTTACTTTAATTTTCAATATCAATATAAAAATAACAAAACGAAACTTACAAACGAAACAAAATAACGCAACAGCTTTATTGATTACAGGCAGTCACATCATACTACCCTATTTATCAATTACTTAATACGAATATTCATCCCGAAGCGATACTGTAAACTTATTGCTCATCTTCCCACTACCTCATTGTAACCGAAACACAACAGCTAGAAAGAGCATAAAAGAAGACAGCTCCACGAAAAATTGGATACATTTACTCTGATGAATCCCAGCATGAAAAGGCACCAGCTCATTTTGCAGCAGTTGCAGGAGCATAAGCACGTAGAAGTACCCGCGCTGTGTGAGGTGCTAAATGTGTCGGCCGTGACAATACGTAAGGATCTGAAACTACTTGAAGAAAAAGGGTTGCTGTTTCGCACCCACGGCGGCGCGGCTCTGGAAAGTCCGTATATCAAGGACCGGCCTGTGAACGAGAAAGAGTTGCTGAACGTGACCGAGAAAACGGCCATTGTGTCGGCCGCTGCCCGGCTCATTGAGGCGCAGGAGTCGGTTATTATTGCCTCGGGCACCACCATGCTGGCGCTGGCCCGCGCCCTACCCGCCCAGTTGCCGCTCACCGTTATTACCTCGGCCCTGAACGTGGGCATGGAGCTGTTGCGCCACCCCGAAATAGAGGTGTTGCAGCTTGGCGGCTACCTACGGCACAGTTCATCGTCGGTGACGGGACCGTACGCCGAGCAGGTGCTAGCCGATACCTCGTGCAGCAAGCTCTTCCTAGGCATCGACGGTATCGACCTGGATTTTGGCCTGACTACCACCAATATGGGCGAGGCCCGCCTGAACCAGCAGATGATTCGGGCAGCGCAGGAAACCATTGTGCTGGCGGACTCCTCGAAGTTCGGCCGCCGCGGCTTCGGCCGTATCTGTGGCCTCGACCAAGTGCACCGCATCATTACCGACGCTGGTATCTCTCACCACGATGCCAAACGGCTGGAAGAGCAAGGCATCCTGCTGACTGTGGTATAGAAAACCCGGCCTGCAAACCGAACGAAATACCCTCGTCAGGGCTTCAAGCTCTGACGAGGGTAACCTGCTACCGGTGCTGCTCGTATTGCTTGCTTTCCAGCACTTCCTCTAGCGTCTGCCGTGCCTGGCTGGGTAGTACGGTGCATTCCTTTATGCGTAGCGCTTCTGCCAACTGCTCCGCCGTTCGGATGCCTAAAACGGCCGAGGCTACCCCTGGCGTATCTAATACAAACCGCGCAGCCACTTGCGCCGGCGCTGTATGCAATTCGCCAGCCGTAGCCCGAACGGCCGTAGCCATGGCGCCTACCTCTTTCGCCGAATGTCCTAAATACTCTTTCGCAGGCTTATCTAGTAGCAATCCCTGCGCATAGCTGCCGCGCACCATTACACTAATAGAATGCTCGTGCAGCAGCTTCAGGGTTTCTTCCTCCGGCCGACGGTCGAGGAGGCTGTATTGGGTCATCACGCTCACCATAGCAGACCGCTGCACGTACTCGCGGATGACATTGGGGCGGATAGACGAAATGCCGTAGTAGCGGATTTTGCCTTCTTGTTGCAGTTGCTCAAAGGCCGCAATAGTATCGTCGATGGGGTCGTCGAGGGTACCGCCGTGGAGCTGGTAGAGGTCGATGTAGTCGGTTTGGAGGCGGCGCAGGCTCTGCTCTACAGCCTGTAGGATGTAGGCTTTGCTGGCATTCCAGGCGGTGCTGCCGTCGGGTAGTAGTTGGTTGCCGACCTTTGTGGCCAGTAGTACATTGGAGCGCCGCCCTTTAAAGGCTTTGCCGACGGAGGCTTCGTTTTCGCCTTTTTGGTAGAGGTCGGCCGTATCAAAGTAGTTGATGCCCTGGTCGAACGCCTGGTGCAGCAGGCGGGCGTTGGCGGCGTGGTCGTCTTGCAAAGACATGCAGCCGTAGCTGATTTCGCTGGCCTGTAGGTCGGATTTCCCTAGTTGGTTGTATTTCATGCGGGGGTGTTTGGTATTAGAGACGCAGGTTTGCGCCACGGCGTTACGGCACAGGCAATAGGAGTGCAACCCGTAACAGGAAATTAGACGGAGGCACCTTCTATTTCTAGTTTAGTTTCCCTTTGGTTCGCGCCTGAACAACACAACGTCTGTGTTTGTAGTATAGCAGACAATTGGCCGCTAATCTTTCCTGCTTACCGGTAATTCTTTAGCTTCGCCCCGGAACCCACCTCTAACCACTACTTATGGCAGAGTCTGCTGAGATTATTCTCGAAGGGAAATCATTTTCTTTCCCCACTATTGAAGGCACTGAGCATGAAAAGGCAATTGACATTGCTAAGCTCCGCGACCAAACCGGCTACGTCACTATTGATCCGGGCTACAAGAACACCGGTGCCACGAAGAGCGCCATCACGTTCCTCGACGGCGAGGAAGGCATTCTGCGCTACCGCGGCTACCCCATCGAGCAACTAGCTGAGCAGTCGAGCTTCCTGGAAGTGGCCTATCTGCTGATTTATGGCTCCCTACCCACCCAGAGCGAGCTAGATGCATTCAGCAACCGCATCACCAAGCACACGCTGGTGCACGAGGACATCCGCAAGATCTTCTCCGGCTTCCCCAGCAGTACGCACCCCATGGCCATCCTCAGCAGCATCACCTGTGCGCTGACTGGTTTCTACCCCGAGAGCATCGACCCCAACCAGACCAAGGAGCAGGTAGACCTGACCATTGTGCGGTTGCTGGCTAAAATGCCCACCATTGCGGCCTGGACTTACAAAAACTCCATCGGGCACCCGCTTAGCTACCCCCGCAACGACCTCGACTACTGCGCCAACTTCCTCCACATGATGTTTGGCTACCCCACGGAGAAGTACGAGGTGAACCCGGTGGTGGTGCGCGCCCTCAACAAGCTGCTCATCCTGCACGCCGACCACGAGCAGAACTGCTCTACGTCTACCGTGCGCCTAGTAGGCTCGTCCAACGCGTCGCTCTACGGCTCGGTTTCGGCTGGTATCAATGCCCTGTGGGGCCCGCTGCACGGCGGCGCCAACCAAGAGGTGATTGAGATGCTGGAGGCCATTGAGCGCGATGGTGGCGACACTAGCAAGTTCATTGCGAAGGCCAAGGACAAGGAAGACCCCTTCCGCCTGATGGGCTTTGGCCACCGCGTGTACAAGAACTTCGACCCGCGCGCCAAGATTATCAAAAAGGCTGCCGATGAGGTGTTGCAGGAACTAGGCGTTACGAATAGCCCCCTGCTGAAAATCGCCAAGGAGCTGGAAGAAGCCGCCCTTACCGATCAATACTTCGTTGACCGTAAGCTCTATCCAAACGTGGACTTCTACTCGGGCATCATCTACAAAGCCCTGGGTATTCCGTCGGAAATGTTCACGGTACTGTTTGCCCTGGGCCGCCTACCCGGCTGGATTGCCCAGTGGAAAGAGATGCGCGAGAACAAGGAGCCCATCGGCCGTCCGCGCCAGATCTATGTGGGCGAGCGGGAGCGCGACTATGTTGGCATCGAGCAGCGCTAAGCTGCCTCTTATTACCCGCTACACAAAAAGCCCGCTTTACAGCGGGCTTTTTTCGTGTACTCCAGTGAAGTAGCTGTTGTATCGATAGCAGGCGATTAACGTAGATTCACGGCTGTCATCGACGCTTTAGCTTCTCTGTAAGCAACCATCTGGCGGGGCCACAGGATAGCGGCCAGATCCCACTCGTAGTGGTCCTGGATTTCGGCCATCTGCTTGTCAACGGCTTCTGCATCCATGGTGCGCTGTTTTTTCAGGGTTTCCACGGCCGTCAGCATCTGCAGGTTCAGTCGCTTCACTTTCAGGTACTGGCCTTCGTTGAGGTGCGTTTTAGCCGCAATCTGCTGGGTCATGGTTTTGGCACGAGTTGCCAGAGGCGAATCGCCGGGACCACCAGCTACTACAGAAGTCGTGCTGAACGGAGCGAATACGGCGAGCAGAATGTAGGATTTCGTTTTCATGGTTGATACTGGGTAGAAGGTGGAAAGATGAACTGTATTACAGGAATGAGACAATGGAAAAAGTTAACTGGTGGCAGCACTGGCGATACATAGACCGGCTAATGAGGCAAAACATAATTATAATCGAATATAATACTATTTATTAATAAAGTGCAACATAAACTTATTATATTTTTCTACTAACTATCACTTAACTAATCTATAGCTGCATTCCTATTCGTTTTTGCATTGCTTAGCTCCGAGCTGATAGAAGTAGAAATGCATGATAATTGTATTACTACCCTAAGAGGGACGACGAAGAATTGTCTTTTCAGCTCAGCGAAGCTACTCGGCGCGGAAGGCCATACGAGTATTTTCGAGGTGACGGTAGATCTGCTGCTGGGCAGGATACAGTAGGGCCAGCATCTCGCTTTCGTATTGCGCCTGCATAGCCGAAGCGTTTTCATCCAGCGCCGATATAGTAGTGCTACCATCTTGTTTAAGCGCTTCCATCTCCGTAAGCCACCGAATATTCAGTTGCTTTAACTTTAGATACTGGCCTTCATCGAGGCGCATCTTGGTGGCCATGGCCCGAGTGAGTACTACCGCTCGCTGCTGAATAGTAGCTTTTTCATCGGGTTCTTGATGGCTCCCCTTAGCCAGGCTGCTTGAGTACAATCCTAGTAGCAAGGCGGCGGTTAAGTATGCTTTTTTCATGCTCGTGGTAAGTGAAAGAGTGAAAATGAACGGATACAACTATGTATTGACATTGTGTTCCACAAGGCTAAATCCTATTTTCAATGGATAATTAGCCTTGTGGAACGGTACAAACGTATTGGCTAAATTTTAACTTAAAAAAGATATTGTAGTATTTAAATAACTGATAACTTGCACTAAACTTATACAACATACTTATTCCCAGCTACCTGTTCGGTGCCTGAAAAAGGAATACTACAATCATAAAAAAAGCCAATAGCGGAGGCTATTGGCTTGGGTGTCGAACGAGTAGTGAGCTACAATAGCCGGAACTCGATGCGGCGGTTCTGCTGGCGGTGTGCTTCTGAATCGTTGGCGACCAAGGGACGGGTTTCGCCATAGCCTTTGAAGCGCAAGCGGGTAGCCTTCACGCCGTGCTCGCTTAGGTAATCATATACGGCCTTGGCGCGGTTTTGCGAGAGCACCATGTTGTCGGCATCAGCGCCTACATCATCGGTATGGCCGGAAATCTCCACCTGCACCTCCTGATACTGCTGCATAAACTGAATCAGCCGGTTCAACTCAGTGCGCGACTTGGGCTTCAGCTCGTACTTATTGGTATCAAAAAACAAGTTATTGAGCACGATGGTGCGCCCGGCCCGCACGGGCTCTAGGTAGATGTCAAGCGTGAGCGGGTCGAAGCTGCGCTTGTCAGTGTAATCGAAACTTAGGCTTTTGAGCAGGTATTTATCGGCCACGGCGTACATGGCGTACTGCCTACCCTCGTTCAGCACCACCGTGTAGTCGCCCTGCTCGGGGTCGGAGGTCACATATTGTGTGAGCTGGTCGGTGTTGAGGTCGTAGAGCTGCACATCGGCCTTTAGCGGCTTTTTCGTGATGGCATCGAACACCCTACCTTGCGTGTAGGTGCTAGTTTCCTGCGCCTGCACCGACTGCGGCACCTCGAAGCTATACAGTTCTACCGGCCGGTTGCGCACCTTGGTTACGCCTGGCTCCGAAGTGCGCGAGCGGGAGCAGAAGCCCCGGCGGTTGTCGGAGGAAATAAACAGCGAGGCTTCGTTCTCAAAGGTATTGAGCGGGTAGCCCAGGTTCTGCGGCACGCCCCACTTGCCATCGGGCTGCACGGCACTACGGAACACGTCCAAGCCGCCCATGCCTACCAGCCCATCCGTCACGTAGTAGAGCGTGGTGCCCGAGGCATGAATAAAAGGCGCCATATCCTGGCCCGGCGTGTTCACGGGGGCGCCCAGGTTGCGGGCGGGGCTCCAGGAGCCGTCGTCTTGCTGGGTGGTCACGTAGATGTCTTCCTTACCCAGGCCGCCGCGCCGGTCGGAGGTGAAGTAGAGCGTGCGCCCATCGGCCGAGAGCGAGGCCTGCGAATCCCAGTAGGGCGAGTTGACGCTGCGGCCCATATTCTGGGGCTTGCTCCAGGTGTTGCCCGTGCGCCGCGAGATGTACAGGTCGCAGGAGCCCACGGAGCCAGGCCGGTCGCAGGAAGTAAATACCAACGTCTTGCCATCTCCCGAAATCGTGGCCGCGCCCTCATTGTAAGGCGTATTGATGGCCGGTGATATCGATACCGGCTCACTCAGCGACCCATCCTTGCTCTGTTTGGAAATCAGGATATCCTCGAAACTATCATCTGATGCGCTGGCTCGGGCCGTGAACACCAGAAAGCGGTTGTCGGCCGTCAGCACCGGGAAATACTGAAAGTAAAACGTATTTAGCGGCTCGCCGAGGCGCTCGGGCTGCTTGCCGGTGGGGTTGGCTATAGCCTTCAGAGCAAACTCGCAGTTGAGCAGTTGCTGCTGCGCCCGCGCCGTATTGCGCTGCCCTTTTGGCCCTACCTTCAGGTACTTGGTGTAGCCATCGGCTGCGGTTTTGTAATCGCCCATACTCAGGGCCAGTTCGCCCAGCGTGAAGTAGCTGTTGGCCTGCCCGGCGGCCACCGGTAACTTGCTCAGTCCGTCGCGGTAGGCTTCGTAGGCACCCTGGTTTTCGCCCATTGCCTTCAACAGAGAGCCGCGTAGTACATATGGCTCGCCTAAGGAAGGAAACTTCTCATTGAGCACTTGCAGCGTTTCTAGTGCCTTGTTAAAATCACGGGCTTTGGCTTGCTGCTGCGCTTTATCCCATAGGCCGCGCGCTTTGGTATTGGTAGTGGCCAGGGTTACCTGCGCGGAACTTGACAGAGGCAACGCCAGCACAAACGCCAACAATGAAGCAGGAAAGGAGAAGCGCATGGAAGGAGAAAGGGTGGGCTAAACCAGAAGATCGGCTAAGGAATATCGAGGTACTTATGCGTTTGCAACGACACCTGCCAGCGCGGATTGGCCTTCACGTAATCGATAATAAGCGGGGTTATGACGGCGGCTTTGCTCCACTCGGGTTGCAGGTACAAGCGGCAGTTCTCCCCTACCTGCGCGGCGTGTTCTTCAGCCCATTTAAAATCAGACTTGTTGAATACTACCACTTTAAGTTCGTGTGCTTCAGCCAGCACTTGAGGTAGAGGCGCTTTAAATTTCTTGGGCGAAACGCAGATCCAGTCCCAGCTGCCGGAGAGCGGGTAGGCGCCGGAGGTTTCAATCCAGGTTTGGCAGCCGGCCTCTTGCAGGGAGCTGGTGAGTTGGGTGAGGTCGTGCATGAGCGGCTCGCCGCCGGTAATCACGGCGTTGCGGCCGGGGTAGGACGTGACGGCGGCCACCATGTCGGCAATGGCCACGCGCGGGTGCGCCTCGGCATCCCACGACTCTTTCACATCGCACCACACGCAGCCCACGTCGCAGCCGCCCAGGCGGAGGAAGTACGCAGCGCGGCCCGTGTTGTAGCCCTCGCCCTGAATCGTGTAGAAATGCTCCATCAGGGGCAGCGTGGCTGCCCCTGTGCTATCGGCCATCAGGCCAGTTGCAACGGGAAGTTGATGTAACAAAACAGTCGGCAAAAAAGGTATCGGGCCTTAGGAAAGGCGCTGGGTACCATGGCACCCAAAAACCCTGCCTAAAGCCCGACTTTAAAGATACTAGTAAAGCTTCAAACCACGAAAATGGCGGTTTGGTTCTGGTTTTTTACCGCGGGTACACCTCGCCTTTCGCGGCGCGTAGCGTGTTCAGCAGCAGCATAGCAATGGTCATGGGGCCTACCCCACCCGGCACCGGCGTGATGTAGCTGGTTAGCGGCGCTACCTCAGTGAAATTCACGTCGCCCTTCAGCACGAAGCCTGACTTGCGGCTGGCGTCCTCTACCCGCGTAGTGCCCACGTCAATCACCACCGCGCCTGGCTTCACCATGTCGCTGGTTACGAACTCTGGGCGGCCTAGGGCAGCCACCACAATATCGGCCTGGCGCGTGATTTCGGCTATGTTTGCCGTGCGTGAGTGGCATAAAGTAACCGTGCAGTTACCAGGCTCTAGGTTCTTAGCCAGCAATATACTAACCGGCGTACCTACTATATTGGAACGCCCAATCACCACGCAATGCTTCCCGCTGGTTTTAATGTCATAGCGCTTCAGCAGCTCCACGATGCCCGAAGGGGTAGCCGGCAGTAATGCCGGTAGCCCTGCCACCATACGGCCCAGGTTCATAGGGTGAAAGCCGTCTACGTCCTTTTCGGGGCGGACTGCCTCAATCACCTTCTCCGCATTGATATGCTTGGGTAGGGGCAGCTGCACAATGAACCCATCGATTTCGGGGTCCTGGTTCAGCTCCTCTACCTTCGCCAGCAGTTCTGCCTCCGTAATGGTGTCTTCGTAGCGCAGCAGGGTGCTGCTGTAGCCTACCCGCTCGCAGGCCAGCACTTTGTTGCGCACGTAGGTTTCGGAGCCGCCGTCGTGGCCGACGAGGATGGCCGCTAAGTGAGGCACCTTTTGGCCAGCGGCTTTCAGCTGCACTACTTCGGCGGCAATTTCAACTTTGATGTCCTCGGCGGTTTTCTTACCGTCGATGAGTTGGTAGGTAGCAGCTTCGGGGGCTGGGGTCATATTAATGCGGGTTTACTCTTGGTCGGTTTTGGCCTTGTTTTCGTGGGCGGCAATGGCGGCGTTACCGGCTTCCGTGAGGGCTTTTTCCATAGCGGGCCAATCGTCGCGCCACCGGAACTTACGCTCCTGGCCTTTGATGATTTTTTCCAGTTGCTCCTGGCTTTTGCAGTTCTTGGTGATGTTCTCAGACATGGGATGGATGTGTAATCATACAACGCCGTGTCAAGAAGTGTATGAGGTGAAAAATACAGGGGCCAACAAAAAGCGCGGCCCCTGTCGGAGCCGCGCTTTCGGGCATTAGTCAATCTTCAATACAGCCAGGAAAGCTTCCTGAGGGATTTCTACGGAGCCCACTTGGCGCATCCGCTTTTTGCCCTCTTTCTGCTTTTCGAGCAGCTTACGCTTACGCGAGATGTCGCCGCCGTAGCACTTGGCAATTACGTTTTTGCGCAGGGCTTTCACCGTTTCGCGGGCTACGATTTTCTGGCCGATAGAGGCTTGAATAGCAATTTCGAACTGCTGGCGGGGTAGTAGCTCGCGCAGCTTTTCGCAGAGGCGCTTACCCCACTCGTAGCTCTTGCTACGGTGCACGATGGCCGACAAGGCGTCGACCTTCTCGCCGTTCAGCATGATATCCAGCTTCACCATGTCCGACTCGCGGAAGCCAATCAGCTCGTAGTCGAGCGAGGCATAACCGCGCGAAATGGTCTTAAGCTTGTCGAAGAAGTCGAACACGATTTCCGACAGCGGCAGCTCGAAGGTCATCTCTACCCGCTCAGACGTCAGGTAGCTTTGGCCTTTGATGATGCCACGCTTCTCCATGCACAGCGTGATGATAGAGCCTACATAGTCGGCGGCCGTAATGATCTGGGCCTTGATGAACGGCTCCTCGATGAATTTTACCGTGTTCGGCTCAGGCATCTCGGAGGGCGCATTGATGATGTACTCCTGATCCTTGGTGCCGGTGGCGTGGAACTGCACCGAGGGCACGGTGGTAATTACCGTCATGTCGAACTCACGCTCCAGGCGCTCCTGCACGATTTCCATGTGCAGCATACCCAGGAAGCCGCAACGGAAACCGAAGCCCAGGGCCGCGGAGGTTTCGGGCTCCCACACCAAGGCGGCGTCGTTGAGCTGGAGCTTTTCCATACACGAGCGCAGTTCCTCGTACTCAGTGGTATCCACGGGGTAGATACCAGCAAATACCATCGGCTTCACGTCCTCGAAGCCGTGAATGGCTTCTTTCGTGGGATTGATGACGTTGGTAATGGTGTCGCCTACCTTCACCTCGCGGGCTTCTTTAATGCCCGAAATCAGGTAGCCTACGTTGCCAGCCCGCATCTCGGGGCGGGGCTCCTGTTTGAGGCCCAAGATGCCGATTTCATCGGCGCCGTACTCCTTACCGGTAGCCATGAAGCGGAGCTTATCGCCCTTGCGCATGGTGCCGTTTTTGATGCGAAACAGCACCTCAATGCCCCGGTAGGAGTTGAACACCGAGTCAAAAATCAGGGCTTGCAGAGGGGCCTCAGGGTCACCTGCTGGGGCGGGAATCCGCTCGCAGATGGCATTCAGAATTTCCTCAATGCCAATACCAGCTTTGCCCGAGGCGTGGATGATTTCGTCCCGGTCGCAGCCAATCAGGTCCACAATCTCGTCCGACACCTCCTCCGGCATGGAGTGGGGCAGGTCAATTTTATTGAGGACCGGAATGATGGTCAGGTCGGAGCCAATGGCCAGGTAGAGGTTGCTAATCGTCTGCGCCTCAATCCCCTGCGACGAGTCCACGATCAGCAGCGCGCCTTCGCAGGCGGCAATGGAACGCGATACTTCGTAGCTAAAATCGACGTGGCCGGGCGTATCAATCAGGTTGAGCGTGTAGGGCTCGCCCTTGTATTGATACTGCATCTGGATGGCGTGGCTCTTAATGGTGATGCCCCGCTCGCGCTCCAGGTCCATATTATCGAGCAGCTGGGCCTGCATATCGCGCTGGGCCACGGTCTGGGTGAATTCCAGCAGACGGTCGGCTAGGGTGCTTTTGCCGTGGTCGATGTGGGCAATGATGCAGAAATTACGAATGTTCTTCACTAGAGGCGGTTTTTGCAACCACAAAGTTACGCAAACCGGCCCGCAAAAGCTAGCTGCCGGCACAAGTCGCCCTGCTACCTCCAAGCTCGACCAAACGCGCCGAATGACCTTTGCGTTTAAAGAAAACCCTATCCTGCCCGTGGCAGCCCGCCGCTGCTAGGGTAGGCTCTATTCATTTTCCTACCCCCTCCCCAACCATGAGCATCCAGGTAAACAAAAAAGCTGTGACGTATGCCAAGCAGCTGATCAAAGACGGCAAAATCAAGAACGACTCCGGCCACTGGAGCGAGCACAACCCCGACACGGCCGATGAAAACAAATTTCTCGAAAAGCACGAGATAGAAGAGTACGCCAAGTGGCACCTCGGCGAAGACACTAGCAAGGGCGAAGACACGAAAGGCCGTTATAAGTTTCCCTACGGTGACTTCAAAACCGTGCACCGCGACGGCCTGCTGGCGGCCAAGGAGCGCGCCGCCCAGCAAGGCTACCACGACATCGAAAAGGCCGCCGACGAGCTGGAAAAGGCGCTTGAAAAAGCTGCCAACAAATAAGTAAGTAGACACACAAACTACTCGGCGACTTTCGGAAATTCTGCGCATAAGTTCCGCGAGTTGCCGAGAGGTTTGTGAAAGTCGTCTGCTTCTCAAATCACTCTACAAAATTTGCGTCAACCTCGCCTGTCGAAGGACCTTTTGCGTTGTTAGGGTACTGCACACTCGTGTACCTACTTCTTTTATGACGCAAGCTACTCCTTTAGAAGACTATGGCCTGGTTGGCAACCTACACACGGTTGCGCTAGTATCGAACAGAGGCTCAATAGATTACCTTCCTTTCACCCGCTTCGACTCCCCTACCATCTTTGCCTCGCTGCTCGACGCTGAAAAGGGCGGACATTGGGCACTGACTCCCGCCGACGAAGGGGTGCAATCCAAACAACTCTACCTGCCTAACACGGGCGTGCTCCTAACGCGCTTCTACTTTAAAGGCGGCATTGCCGAGCTGACGGATTTCATGCCCATCAAGCACCAGGAGCAGAACTGCGCCGTGGTGCGGATGCTGCGTGTCATCAAAGGCAGCATGACGTTTACTATGCACTGCTGTCCCCGTTTCGACTACGCCCGCGCGCCGCACGAGCTGGTGCAACAGGAGAATGACCTGCTTTTCCGCAGCACCGGCGAGAAGGACTTTCAGTTTCGTCTGCTTGGCGACCGGCCGCTTCAGCCTACCGGCACCGGCGACGCTACCGGCACCTGGACCCTGGAAGCCGGCGACACGGCCAGTTTTGTAATTGAAGCCACACCCGTTGACGACCCTTCTTTTATCGCCCGCGACCTGGCGCACTACACCGAAGGCGCTTTTCAGGATACGCTAACGTACTGGCGCGAGTGGATTGAAAGTAGTACCTACATTGGCCGTTGGCGCGAAACGGTGCTGCGCTCCGCTATTACGCTCAAGCTGCTCACCTCACTCCAATACGGCTCAACGGTAGCGGCAGCTACTTTCAGCCTACCCGAGTGCGTGGGTGGTGCTCGCAACTGGGACTACCGCTTCACCTGGATTCGCGACGCGGCCTTTACCATGTATGCATTTCTGCGTCTGGGCTTTACCACCGAATCGAAAGCTTTTCTGCACTGGATTATGGAGCGGTGCAACCAGTTGAAAGACGCCGCCGACTTGCAGTTGATGTATGCCGTGGATGGCTCCACTGACCTACCCGAAAAGGAGCTATTGCACCTGGCCGGCTACCGCGATTCGCGTCCGGTGCGCATTGGTAATGGCGCCGCTCAGCAGTTTCAGCTTGACATCTACGGCGAGCTGCTTGACACGATTTACCTCTACAACAAGTACGGCGGGGCCATCACCTACGACTTCTGGAAACACGTGTCGCGGCTGGTGGATTTTGTGGCGGAGAACTGGCAGGAGGAGGACCACGGTATGTGGGAGGTGCGCGACGAGGAGCGCCAGTTCATTTCGGCCAAAATGATGTGCTGGGTAGCGCTGGACCGCGGCATTCAGATTGCCAACGACCGCTCGTTCCCGGCCCCGCTGGAAAAGTGGTACAAGGTGCGCGATGAGATTTACCAGGAAGTATTCACGAACTATTGGAGCGAGGAGAAACAAGCCTTTGTGCAGTATAAAGGCGGTGATGTGCTGGATGCCACGGTGCTGCTGCTCCCACTGGTGCGCATGTTTAGCCCAGCCGAGCCGCGCTGGCAGTCTACCATGCGCACCCTCGAAAAGGAGCTGATTATTGACTCGTTGATGTACCGCTACCACGCCGGCGGGGGTGCCTCCGATGGCCTGGAAGGAGAGGAAGGCACGTTCACGATGTGCTCGTTCTGGTACATCGAGAACCTGTCGCGGGCAGGCGATTTGGACAAGGCTACCCTGCTATTTGAGAAGCTACTGGGCTTCGCGAGTCCGCTGGGCCTCTACTCCGAGCAGATTGGAACGGCCGGCGAGCAGATCGGCAACTACCCACAAGCCTTTACGCATCTGGCCCTTATCAGCGCCGCGTTCCAGCTCAACCGTGACCTGGACGAGCGCCACAGCGGCAAGACGCAACAGGGTCATTTGTTTGTAGGGTAGGAACCATTGCGTTGCTGTTGTGGTGTTGGACGTTTGGAACTACGCAACTGAACTGACATCAGCAACTCCGATTATTTTGTATCCCTACTGCTAACTCTGACTTAGCATTTGCCTGAACAACTTCGGACAAATTCAACCTAAAAACTCCCAGCTTAAGCGCGTTGCTTCAGCCGGGAGTTTTGTTTTTGGGAGGGTAGCGTTGCAACGTTTGGGGTTTCCTTCTCACTCTATTGGCTACATCATTCTTCTTTACATGATAGCCTATCTCCTATTTCTTCCGCTTTCATCATTCTTCTTTCAGGCCCCTACCCCAGCCATTATCAATGCTGACACCAACGCCGCCGTGCCCTATGCCTCTGTGGGGGTGAAAGGCAAACCCATTGGAACGGTGGCTGATGCCCAGGGACATTTTAACCCGCAGCAACTGGCTGCCGCTGCGGCTAATGACACGGTAGTATTTTCTTGTGTGGGCTACCGGCCTTACAAAGTACTAGCTGCTGAGCTGACGCGTCACGTCACCATCAAGCTGACGCCACAAGCCCAGACCCTGGGCGAAGTGCACGTGCGCGCCAATGGCTGGAAACGCCACCGCCTGGGCCGCGACGGTATTTGGGGCTTCACCTACTACAACTTTCACCTGTCTACCGACAAAAGCCCCGCCAGCATCCCTGGCCGTGAGGTAGGGACCATCCTGCACGTGAAACCAGGCAGCTACCTAGAAGATGCACACGTATATTTCGGGACCCGCAACTATAAGAATCTACGTTTCCGCCTCAACGTGCGCACGCTCGACGCCGAAGACCACCCGGCCGCCAGCCTGCTCACGCAAGACATACAGTTTGCCGTACCCGACAATGCCCCCAAAGGCTGGCAACACATCAACCTACAACCCTACCTGGTTTGCGTAGGTGACAACAAGCGCGTGGCCGTGACGCTGGAGTGGCTCGACGGCCTGGAAGCCCGCGACCGCGCCGACAAAAACCAGTGGAACGTACTGCTGATTCCGGCTGCTTTATCGGCTACGCACCGCATGGTATTCCGTGACAAATCCGAGGATCAATGGCACGTGCAACCCGTAAATCTGAGCTTGTATGTGACAGTAGCGAGTCCCCGTGACTAGAGAAGTATTAGACTGAAGACCGCACCCTTCCGTAGCCCAGGACTTCAGCTTTGAAAGCTAAAATGAACGGGGCCTATCGTCCCAGGACTGAAGCCTTCGGCTACGAAGTAGCAAGCGGCATACTATAATAGGTGGATGGCTGCTAGTACCAGGTGCAATGCCACCGGGTAGGGACCCAGTCTACCTAGCCAGACACAATACTCGATAGTCCGTCGGGGTGATGCCTTCCAGTTGCCGGAACATGCGCGTGAAGTAGTTCAGGTTGCTGAAGCCCGCTTTGAAGCATATTTCGGTGATGCTGAGCGCCGGGTTTTTCAGGCACTTCTTGGCCAGCCGCATGCGCTCTTTGATGATGTAGTCGATGGGCGACAGGCCAAACTCGTGCTTGAAGGCCCGGTAGAAATTGGGCTTGCTCATGTACACCTTCTCGCTCAGGTCGTCGACGCTGATTTTCTCCGCAATATTCTCCTTAATGTAGTGCAGAATGTGGGCAAACCGGTTTGAGGTAGCCAGCACGGCCACGTTGTGCTCCTTTTCGTGGAGACTTTGCACCTGCATGATGCGGAGCAGCAGCTCTTTCACCGTAAAATCGGCCAGAATATCCTTGTTGCGGGAGTCGCCGAACCCAATGCGCACCAATTTGTATAGCAGCGCCGTCACTTCTTCATCGTTGTAGAAGTAGTGCTGGTTGAAGCTAAAGGTCCACTTTTCGTCCTCCGTTTTGGGGTAGTGCTCGTTCAGATAGTTCACCGTGTCGATGATTTGCAGCCGGTCAATGGCCAGGGCCACGCACTGGGTAGGGTTCTCATCTGAGGCCTCCGGGAAATCAATCCTCATCTTCAAATTGGGTGGCACTACCATCGTATTACCGGGCAGGTAGTTAAACTTCTCCTGCTCCAACAGGTGCATCACCTTCTTGCCACGTAGCATATTGGTGAGCACCAAGTCGCTGTACGACTGCTCTACCTGCGCGCTTTGTATATAGGTTTCGAGCAGACTAATCTCATAGTTTTCCAGCGTTTGTACCCGCCGGTTGTCAATCAGGGTCGTAAGGTTCTGCGCGTTGGGCAGCGGGATGAGAGGAAGCAAATCAGGTACACGCATGGGTGAGTGGTCAGAATGTATCTGCCCTCGGGCAGCGATGCAAATGGAGGTAAAATATGCGGGCTACCTGGCAAAACGTAGCCCGCAGGTGGGGTTCGATAGGATACTGCTACCACTTGATACCATTCTGCCAGTATGGCCGTGCAGCCTGCCCTAGCTTTGCAGCATAGTATCCTGATTCGCTTTTCCAGCCGAGCGGTACTACCTGAGTAACCAGCTACGTAGCCGAATCCAAAACCTGCGGACCCCATGAGCAAGACACCTTCCGATGCGCTGAGCACAACCCTGCACAACCATCTAGAGCAGATCATCCGGGAAAATCAACAGCTAGCCGAAAAGCTTGATTTCGACCAGGTAGCGGCAATCCTTCCGCTCTTGCAACAGGCCAACCGGGTGTTTGTTGTGGGCGCTGGGCGCACCGGACTGGCCCTGAAAGCCGCCGCCATGCGCCTGATGCACCTCGGCCTGACGGTGTTTGTGGTAGGCGAAACCACTACCCCCGCCATCGGCAGCGGCGATGTACTGCTGGCCGGCTCCGGCTCGGGCACCACCAGCAGCATTGTGAAAGCAGCCGAAAAAGCAGCCGCAGCCGGCGCCCGGGTGGTGGCTATTTCCACTACTACCTCGTCGCCGCTGGCGGCGCTGGCTACGCATGTGGCCGTGCTGCCCGCCGCCCAGAAGCAGGACCACGGCGGCGAAATCTCGGCGCAATATGCCGGCAGCCTGTTCGAGCAAAGCGTTCTGCTGCTCCTCGATGCTATCTTCCAAACCCTATGGGGCTTGGATGGCACCCCGGCCGAAGAGCTGTGGAAGCGGCACGCCAACCTAGAATAATTTCCTGGGGAGGCTCCTCCCCTTTTTCTTTCATGTAACCCAAACTCACCCCCATAACATGGCTAAATTACAAGTTGCAATCGACCTACTGACCACCCAGGAAGCCCTGGCCCTGGCTGGCAAAGTAGCACCCTACGTTGATATTATTGAGTTGGGCACGCCCCTTATCAAGAGTGAAGGCCTCGCCGTTATTACGGCCATGAAGCAAGCCCATCCCGACAAGCTCGTTTTTGCTGATTTCAAAACGGCTGACACCGGCGAGCTGGAAGCCGATATGGCCTTCAAAGCCGGCGCCGACCTGGTAACCATCTTGGGCGCTGTTGATAACGCCACCATCGTAGGTGCCGTGAAAGCCGCCAAGGCCCACGGCAAAGGCGTGGTAGTAGACACTATTGGCGTGACCGACCGCGTGAAGCGGGCTCAGGAAGTAAGTGCGCTGGGCGTAGAATTCGTGGAGCTGCACGCCGGTCTCGACGAGCAGGCTCTGGAAGGTTACTCCATCCAAGTCCTGATTGACGAGGCGAAGCGCGCCGGTGTACCCGTTTCCATTGCGGGCGGTGTCAACCTGAGCAACATTGCTGCCGTGAAGCAAGCTGGCGTAGCTGTTGCCGTTGCCGGTGGCGCTATCTACGGCGCCGCCGATCCGGCCGCTGCTGCCAAGGAGCTACGCGAAGCCCTCGACGCTGCGTAAGGCAGGTAGTCTCTTTGCTGCATCCGTAGTACACACGCCTCAATAGGCTAATAAAAAAAGCTCCGGCCATTGGCCGGAGCTTTTTTTATTAGCTGTGCGCGAATGGATGGATGAGGCAGAAGCGCCTCCTGAACGTTGAGACTATTATCCACGTTTTGGCATTAAGACCAAACGCGTATCTTTCTGCTATGCTACCTCTCTTCTCCGAACACAGCCTGGTTTTGCGCGGCCCGTACCTGGAAAAGATGACCGATGCGGAGTTTTTCGACTTCTGCCAGCAGCATCCGGAGTTGCGCATCGAGCGCACGGCCAACCACGAAATTGTGCTTATGTCGCCTACCGGCAGCCGCTCCGGCAAACGCAACGCCCGCTTGAATGGGCAGTTATACAACTGGTTTATTGACCATACAGAGCTAGGAGAGGTCTTTGACTCCAACACCGGCTTCACCCTACCCGATGGCTCCGTGCTGTCGCCGGATGCTTCCTGGGTTTCGGCGGCTAAGTGGAACGCCCTGACGACTGAGCAGCAGGATAAGTTTGCCCCCGTTTGCCCGGAGTTTGTGGTGGAGTTGAAATCGGCTACTGATTCGACTAAAACCCTGCAAGCGAAGATGCTTGACTGGCTCCGCAATGGTGCACAACTGGCCTGGCTGCTCGTACCCGAGACAGAAACCGCCTACCTATACCGCCCCGGCCAGCCAGAGCCGGAGGTAGTACAAGGCTTTGACCAGGAGCTTTCGGGCGAAGCGGTGCTGCCAGGGTTTCGGCTGCGGCTGACGGAACTGCGGTGAAATAGGTTATCCTTACTGGTTTCACTACGCATCATTACTTCTTAAACCCAGCATATGGCTCTTATTATTGATAACCGGAATTTTCGGCTTGTAATAGCAAGTGATGTGAACCCACGCGATGGCTTGGGCTGGGAGTTGTGGGAGGGCCATACACTACTACTAGAGATATTCAGGCATGACGATTTGAAAAAGATAACATTCTCAACATTTCACCAGGGTATTGACATTCCCATTGAGGCTCTGGAATACATTTTAAACAATTTTAATACTACTGGTGGTAGAAACTTCATTGAGGACTTCGAAGAAGATTCATCTAATTCTGAATGAATAGTCTGCCTAATGCAAACTCGCACCACGCCTCGGCCCTCGCCAGGGCTTTTTTATGCGCGTTGCAACGCTACGCTACCCGGCTGCACTCCCTTAGCTGTATCAATCAACGCTACAGCTTCATGCGCTTTACCCTATTAATCGGTTTTTCATTGATTTTATGTCGGCCTACCCTGCTGGTTGGCCAAACCTTGCAAGGGCAAGTGTACTACGATTCAACTGCTGCCCCCGTGCCGTTTGCTTCTGTTGGGGTGAAGGGCAAGGCTTTGGGAACCGTAGCAGATGCCCAAGGACGCTTCAGTTTCTCAGACTCGCCGGATCTTGCGGCGACGGATACCGTGGTGGTCACGTGCGTAGGCTACCAGCCGGCTCGACTGGTAGTACGTCAGTTACGGCAACAGCCCTTAACTATCCGGCTGCGGAGGCAGCCGCAGACATTGCGCGAGGTAATGGTGCGGCACCAGCAACTAAAGCCACAGGTACTGGGACGCACCGGCACCAGCGGAATAGCCCACTGGGGTGTGAATAGTATCGTGGCGGATAGTACCCGCCGACGCGAAAAGCTCGGCTCGGAGTTCGGGACTTTCCTCACTTCCTCTCGTAATTGCTACGTAGACGATTTCAACGTGTACGTGGCTAGAAATCCGTTCCGGCAGGTCCGCCTGCGGCTGCTGTTCTACGCCGTCCGCAACAGCCGGCCGGCGGAGTTGTTGCTGCCCGCCGATATTCAACTGGTGCTTACCGAACAGCAGCACGGCTGGATTAGCGTCGATTTGAGGCCTTATAATCTGCAACTCAACAAAGGCCAAAAGATAGTAGTGGCGCTGCAATGGCTCGACGCGGTGGGAGAAACAGCTGGCTATGATTCCTTCGATGTTCCAGCGGCCTTCCCGACTCCCCTGCATCTGGTCTACACCCGGAATAAAAGCCAGGACCAGTGGAAATTCTACCCCGGACAGCCCAGCCTGTATTTGAATGTGCAGAGCTGGCGGTAGGGGCGCGTTGCACGCGCTCGTCGTTGCTGACGTTGTTTAGGTAGCACGAGTTGAATGAGATAGCACAGCACGGACGCCTTATACGCGCCCCCGCTGCCTATTTCGTACCTTTAGCCCTACCCAAACTACCCTACCCCACCCAACATGCAAACCACCCCCGTTGCCCCTTATAAACCCCAGAACCACGTTCGTATCGTAACGGCGGCTGCCTTGTTCGATGGGCACGATGCCGCTATTAATATCATGCGCCGCATCATCCAGAGTAGCGGCGCGGAGGTGATCCACCTGGGCCATAACCGCTCAGTGCAGGAAATCGTAGACTGCGCCATTCAGGAAGACGCCCAGGCCATTGCCATTACCAGCTACCAAGGCGGCCACAACGAGTATTTCAAGTACATGCACGACCTGCTGCAAGAGCGCGGCGCCGGTCATGTGAAGATCTTCGGTGGCGGCGGCGGTGTTATCCTACCCACGGAGATTGAAGACCTGGAAGCCTACGGCATCACCCGCATCTACTCGCCCGACCACGGCCGGGCCATGGGCTTACAGGGCATGATCAACGACCTGCTGGAAAAATCGGACTTCCCGACAGGCCAGCACCTCAACGGTGAGGTCAGCCACCTGCAAGAGAAAGATGCCCGCAGCATTGGACGCTTGATTTCGGCCGCCGAAAACTTCCCGGAAGAATTCTCAGCTGTTAGCTCTCAGCTGTTAGCTGCTAGCTCTTCGTCCACAGAAAATAATGACAAGCCAACAGCTAACAGCCAACAGCTAATAGCTAAAACACCAATACTAGGCATCACTGGCACGGGTGGCGCGGGCAAGTCGAGCTTGGTAGATGAACTGGTAAGGCGCTTCCTGCTCGATTTTCCGGAGAAGACCATTGCCATTATTTCCGTCGACCCCAGCAAGCGCAAGACGGGCGGCGCCCTACTCGGCGACCGGATTCGGATGAACGCCATCAACTCGCCGCGGGTGTATATGCGCAGCCTCGCTACCCGTCAGAGCAATCTGGCCCTCAGCAAGTACGTGCAGGACGCCGTGGACGTGGTGCGCGCCGCCGACTTCGACCTGATCATCCTCGAAACCTCAGGCATTGGGCAGTCGGACACGGAAATCACCGAGCACTCCGACGCCAGCCTCTACGTGATGACGCCCGAGTACGGCGCGGCCACCCAGCTGGAAAAGATTGACATGCTGGATTTTGCCGACGTCATCGCCCTCAACAAGTTCGACAAGCGCGGCGCCCTCGACGCCCTGCGCGACGTGCGCAAGCAATACCAGCGCAACCACCAGCAATGGGATGCGCCGCTGGACCAGATGCCGGTGTTCGGCACCATTGCCAGCCAGTTCAACGACCCCGGTATGAATCGCCTGTACCGGGCCGTGTTGCACGTGCTGGAAGAAAAAACGGGTGCTACCTTTGCCTCGCACCTGGAAACCCCGGTGGGCGAATCGGAGAAGATCTATATCATTCCGCCCCACCGCACGCGTTATCTTTCCGAAATAGCCGAAACCAACCGCCAATATGACCAGTGGGTCCACCAACAATCCGCAACTGCCCAGCAGCTTTTCGGACTTCAGCAAAGTGTCGACGCCGTCCGCAGCCTCGGGGCCGGAAGCCCTAGCGGAACCAGCGGGGGCAGCCCAGCCCTCGACGCCGGCGCACTCGTGGCCGGCCTGGAGGCCACATTCGAGGAAGTCAAGCTGCGGCTGGACGGGCAAAACTGGAAACTCCTGGAAACCTGGCCGCACAAGGTAGCCGCCTACAAGGCCCCAGAGTTTGTATTTAAGGTGCGCGACAAGGAAATCCGCATCCAGACGCACACCCAGAGCCTCTCGGGCCAGCAGATTCCGAAGGTTTCCCTACCCCGCTATACAGCCTGGGGCGACTTGCTGCGCTGGCAGTTGCAGGAGAACGTGCCCGGCGAGTTTCCCTACACGGCCGGCGTGTTTCCGTTTAAGCGCGAGGGCGAAGACCCTACCCGCATGTTTGCCGGCGAAGGTGGCCCCGAGCGGACCAACCGGCGCTTCCACTACGTGAGCATGGGCCTACCCGCCAAGCGCCTGAGCACGGCCTTCGACTCGGTAACGCTCTACGGCGAGGACCCCGACCTGCGGCCCGACATCTACGGCAAAATCGGCAATGCCGGCGTGAGCATCGCCTGCCTCGACGACGCCAAGAAGCTTTACTCCGGCTTCAACCTAGCCAACCCCAGCACGTCGGTATCGATGACCATTAACGGTCCGGCCGCTACGCTGGCGGCGTTCTTCATGAATGCGGCCATCGATCAGCAGTGCGAACTTTATATTAAGGAGAACGGGCTGGAAAGCGAGGTCGACACCAAAATCAACCAGCTCTACCAGGAGAAAAACCTGGAGCGCCCGCGCTACCAGGGCGCCCTACCCGAGGGCAACGACGGCCTGGGCCTGCTACTGCTCGGCGTGACCGGCGACCAGGTCTTACCCTCCGACGTGTACGCTGCCATTAAGGCGCGCACGCTCTCGCAGGTGCGCGGCACCGTGCAGGCCGACATTCTTAAGGAAGACCAGGCCCAGAACACCTGCATCTTCTCCACGGAGTTTGCCCTGCGCCTGATGGGCGACGTGCAGGAATACTTTATCACGGAGAAAGTACGCAATTTCTACTCGGTGTCGATTTCGGGCTACCACATTGCCGAGGCGGGCGCCAACCCTATTACGCAGCTGGCCCTTACCCTCAGCAACGGCTTCACCTTTGTGGAGTACTACGTGAGCCGGGGCATGGACGTGAACGACTTCGCGCCCAATCTGTCGTTCTTCTTCTCCAACGGCATCGACCCCGAGTACGCCGTGATTGGCCGCGTGGCGCGCCGCATCTGGGCCAAGGCCATGAAGCTGAAGTACGGCGCCAATGCCCGCTCGCAGATGTTGAAGTACCACATCCAGACTAGCGGCCGCTCGCTGCACGCCCAGGAAATCGACTTCAACGATATCCGCACCACATTGCAGGCCCTCTACGCCATCTACGACAACTGCAACTCCCTGCACACCAACGCCTACGATGAGGCCATCACTACGCCCACCGAAGAATCGGTGCGCCGGGCCATGGCTATCCAGCTCATCATCAACCGCGAGCTGGGCTTGGCCAAAAACGAAAACCCGCTGCAAGGCTCCTTCATCATCGAGGAGCTGACCGACCTGGTAGAAGAAGCCGTCCTGGCCGAGTTTGACCGGATTACGGAGCGCGGTGGCGTGCTGGGCGCCATGGAAACCATGTACCAGCGCGGCAAGATTCAGGAGGAAAGCATGCATTACGAGATGCTCAAGCACACGGGCGAGTATCCCATCATCGGCGTGAACACCTTCCTCTCCTCCAAAGGCTCGCCCACGGTCATTCCGGCCGAGGTAATCCGGGCCACGGAGGAGGAAAAGCAGTATCAAATCACGATGCTGCAAAACCTGCACACCCGCAACCAAGGTACCACCGAGCAGCGCCTGAAGCAACTGCAACAGGTAGCCATTGCCAACGGGAATTTGTTCGAGGAGCTGATGGAAACCGTGAAGTTCTGCTCGCTTGGGCAGATTACGAATGCGCTGTTTGAGGTAGGCGGGCAGTATAGAAGGAATATGTAATTTGGAGCTGATTTCAGCTATTGTGAAAGGGTGCTATCTTGCTGAGGTAGCACCCTTTTTA
Organism: Hymenobacter defluvii; assembly: GCF_017589435.1. Taxonomy (NCBI): domain Bacteria; kingdom Pseudomonadati; phylum Bacteroidota; class Cytophagia; order Cytophagales; family Hymenobacteraceae; genus Hymenobacter; species Hymenobacter defluvii. The sequence continues at coordinate 732,926 of NZ_JAGETX010000001.1, read as the reverse complement.
AGTCACACTTATTTTATTCAAAAACGTGAAATCAATCAAAGACTTGATATATTTTGATCTTGAAAAAGCCAAATCGCTAATAAGTCAATTAAGCGGAGGACTAATAAGTGAAATATCTAGAGCTTTTGAAGACGAGAACGAGGTTTCGTCCGGAATAGGAATTGACATCAAACTAGTTAAAGCCAACGTAGGAGGCAGAGGCAAAGAGAGGTTAGTTAAGACTGAAAAATCAGAGCTATACCACGAGTTACTAAACGAAATAGAAAAGCAGTTATTAAACAATAGTTTACTAACGAACATTAACAATAGCTTCGATTTATGGCAAGGCTCATACAATGGTTTTATGGGTGAGATTCATAATATGAACTATATCAAAGCAAGCGGATGGGGAATATTTGAAGACTTTGAAAGATTTAAGCATATATTATCCAACTACAACGAAGTACAGCGGTTGATTTACAAGGCTCAACTAGACAACAGCCCTGAACTGCTATCTTTAAGAAAGCAACTATCTGATGCTCGCAAACTAGCCCATCAAAAAGACGACCGTAACGTCAAGTCTAGAGATTTAGCTCAAATCAGAGCATTTGAAAAGAAGATAGACTCTCTTTTAGAAAATAACACGGGAATAAGTTTTATCGACGAAGATTTTATTTCAGGAGTAAAGACATTTTTAAACACTTTTACTCCTAAAAGGCTAAACTTCAGATTACTCCCACTCGATAATTTTAATGAATTTCAAATTCTTGCAAATCTTAAGGATAAGTATATTATTGACGGAGATTTTGAAAGTATAATTTATACTTATGGCACAAGGCCTAATGTTAAACTTACAGTAGTAGGGATAATCACATCTGCACCTCGCCAACAGGATGTTAGAGTTGACCCAAACGACGAATTCCTCATTTATTCATCGGATGACTTAAGTGACGTACAGGGGTTTGACAAAGCTTTTCGAAACATGTTTTCTACATTTGAAAACTTTGAAAAGTTATTTTATGTGCCAGCATACCCTAAAATAGCCATTAGTCCAATTGCTATATATAGAGAAGTAATACTAGGCTCATCTGAAAACAATTAATTTCATTTGCAGCGTAAGCTGTGCCGATTCAGTATACAAGAAGCCCTAGCCGCCCCAGCGGCCAGCCGGTACCGCGCCGCTTTGAGTCGTCTGGGCGGCGTTAAATTGTTAAGAAATATTTCCATTTATTAATTACTGCACAGGAAATATAGAGGATTAAGAACATGGGGATGGCAACTAGGCTTTATGGCTGTATCGAAGAATACGGCTTACTAAAAGGCATAAAGCAGAACGAGGTCTATCATCATAATAGAAAGGTGATTGGAAACTTACCTATTAAAGATGAATGGCCTCCTCTGACACGAAATATGTTTGCTATCACGCATTGTGACTTAAATAGACCGGGAATCAATTATGCTTATTCGGGTAGGATAATACATTTCGGAGCAAACTTTAAATCGATAGAACATGAGTGGCGAGAATGGAAAGACAAGTTTGAGAATCTGCTGACTAGGTTATATTGGCTATCAGCGGCTGTTCACTTCAAAACCGAATACACCGACATACAAACATTTACCTGGGAAATTGACCTCGATAAGTGGTCTATTCCCTATGAGAGCAATGGCACTATCTTGCCAATCAAGAAAGACTATTGGCGTTACGAAGGTGCCCAATCGTGGGAAAGCTGAACCATAAAACCGCGCCGCTTGGAGCTATCCAAGCGGCGCGGTTTTATGGTAAGCAGAGAAGAATACTACCCTACTCTTGGCCTTGTTCGGACAGAATCCGCTGGGCAAGGTCGGTGTGCTTGTCGTCGGCCTGTTTGGCTTCTTGCACGGAGGCTTTCAGTTCTTTTTCGGTCTGCGAGAGGCCTGCGGAGGCAGCGTACGAGGCCACCGTGCCGAAGGAAGCAATCCAATAGTGTAGGGCCATTTGGCCGCTGGCAATGATGCCCAGATCGCGCACGCTGTCAGTTTTGGCTTGCGCCCGAATCTCTTTGCTCACTTGGTAGTGAGCTTCCATGATTTCGTTGTCCTGGTTGTTCGCGCCGCCTACTTCTTCGATGGCACGATCAAGGCGCTTGGCCCACTCCTTGGATGTTTCGTTGCCTTCCTTGAGGGCGGCTTTCAGCTCGGGGTGCGTGGCGTCGTCGAGAATTTCGTCGGTTGCTTTGGCGGCTACCTGGCTTCCTGCTTTTTGGGCCGATAAGCCGTCTTTGATGAGTTGCTTTAGGTCGTCGGTTTTCATGATACAGAGGATAAAAGATCGAAGGTGAGAATCACTTGTCTTGCCCTTTCAACGGTCCCCCTGTCGATTTGTTGGCGGCACCGATCAGCAACAAACACCGCGCTTTTATTTACTATTACTACCTTATTATCAATATTTTGCACTTATAAACAACCTCATTACTTTCTGCGATACGAAGACAAAACCAAGGCCTCCTACCCCATAAATCCTATTGTTGTGACCGCGCTAAGGCCGAGCTTCTTCTTCCGTTTTTCGTCACCAAGCATATAGGTGGCAGTCAACATTATAGCGTTCTATAGGCCACGAAATTATGCTGCATCAACATACCTAGCTCCGGTATAGTCAATCGCTCTTTCGTGATACTACCCTGTCTCCTAATACATGGGCTGGAGGAGGGTAGAACGTTATCGGCTAGTTCACGACAGCAACTCAGCAATGTCTTGTCACTGAGGCTGCAAAATGACAATATCCTGTAGGTAAAACAGCCTTGGGCCATGAGCTACGAGGTGGCCACTCAGCACGACCCCAGCCAGCGCGAGGGCGTACAGCCTACCTTGCGGTTGCAGCTACTATATGCGAGTTGTATCTTTAGTGAGCCTGCGGGCAAACCGCTCCGATTGGGTACAATGCCTACTTGCGTAAGCTGGCCTCGACCTTGGCTACCCTACACGGACGCTACCCGCGCAACGGCTGCTTGTTCTGCCCAGCGCACGGTGTCTTGCAGCCATTCCCGATACAGATGAACACTACCCTGATCGAGGTTGCGAGGCAGCTCGCGTAGGGCGGCTTGCGCCTGCGTGCGGGCACGCTCGGCATCGCCGGCGAGGCGAGCCAGGGCCGCTTCTACGCGCGGCGGTTGGTCGGCTGGGGTGAAGGCGTTGAGCTGGGCCTGGGCCTGGTAGGCGCGGGCTGCCGTGGCGTCGTGCTCGTAGGCGGCGCTGAAAAACGCGGATTCCAGCCAGCCGCTGGCTTGCAATGCCGCCGGCACTTGAGACAGCTGTTGGCGATAGTAGGCCAGTTGCTGCCCGGCGGCTACCGGGTCGCCCGCGTCGAGATAGTGCAGGTAGAGGTAGTGAGACAGATGGCATTTCAATGGGTGCTCGACGTGCAGGGCAGCGGCGGCTTCCAGGGCCGAGCGGTTCAACTCACGCGGTCGTGTGCCGACCATGCTGCGGATAGAGGCCGTCAGCATGCTCACTTCCAGTTCTTGTTTTGGTCCCCGGCGGCTTAGGTTGAGTAGGCGCATGCCGTCGCTGGCGAAGCCTCCGGTGTGAAAGGGGATTATGGTGACGACGAACAGCAGAAGAGAAATACCACCGCTCAGGGCCAGCGCTATTGCCGGCACCGTGCCTTGAGTTGCGGCCGGCAGCAGCGTGTAGAGGCCTACCCCCAGCGCGCCCCATGCCAGGCTCGCCAATGGCCCTCCCGCAGCGAATACGCGGAACCGTTCGCGCAGGTGTACGTCGTCGGGGGGCACGCTGAGGGCCAGGCCCCCGGCCGTATTGAGGTTGCGGTTCCACTCGAAGCGTAGGCGGCCTGTGGGCTGGCGGCGCCACATCAGCGGGCCTATCGTCAGCCAATGCAGGCAAAACCCTTGCAGGCGTCCGGCCAGCGCGTGGCCCAATTCGTGCAACCCAACCGCCACCAGCCACGCCACCGGCAGCAGGGCCAGCAGCCCCAGCTTTTGCATCAGGGTCCAGTGCAAGGTGATGGGAGGGGAAAGTAATCCGTACTTGGCACATAGAAAACCTATAACCCCGCCCACTATTGCGAATATAAATAGTCTTAGTTTCTTCATGATAAAGCTGTTTAGGAAGTTGAAAATAGGGAGGTTGAACGTCATGCTGAGCGGAGTCGAAGCATCTTGCGTGCTGACGATAGATAGGATCACACTCGATTCATCGAAAAGCACGGCCCGAAGCTCCGCAAATGCCTAGCTTTACTCTCATGCGCACGGTTTTCACGATTCAAGGACTACTCTTCTTCTTGCTGTTTGTAGGGCTGGCTGCTTGTTCCTCGTCGGACCAGCAAACCAGCGACCCGGCCCAGGCCGCAGACCCTACCTACACCCGGCAGCGCATCGTGGTGTCCGACTCGCTGCACCGGGGCCGCATTCTGGATCGGTGCGATTCGGTGCTGGTGGATACGCGCCCGCAGTTTCTCCTGAAACTCCCACGCCGCCTACTCGACACGCTGGCGCTGGGTCAGCTGCTGGACTGGGACTCGGTGACCGTCCGGCAGCGCCTGGCCGATGCCCTACCCTACGGCCTAGCCTCTACCGGCTACCCCATCCAGTTCCGCCTCACGGCCAAGGAAGCCGCGCGCGTGCGCCGCGACAGCAGCGCCACCAAGCTCCAAAAGCTTGTGCTGACCCAGCGGCGCCAGCGCGTGTACACCACCAGCGCGGGAGCTTCCGTACTGGGCTATCTGGGTGCCGAGGCGCAGGCTTTCTACCGCCAGGCCAAGCGCACCAAGCGCGGCCGCTTTTACCGACTGCGCAGTGGTGGCGTCGAAACCTATTATAATGGGCTGCTTACCGGGCATTGGGGCTATCTGCACCCGCTGGTGGATGAACAGGGCAATCAGCATGGCACCTGGGCGAAGGATACCGTTTTTCAGCAGGGTCAAGACCTGCACCTAACCATCGACGCAAAGTTACAGGCCTACGCCGAAAAGATGCTGAGCGGCCGCAAGGGCTACCTGGTGGCCCTGGACCCGCGCACCGGCGAAATCCTGGCCTATGTGTCGGCCCCGGTGTACCCGGCCAGCACCATCACCGCGCCCGACCAGGCTGGGGTGCGCACCCAGCTGCTGCAAGATGCCGATATGCCGCTGCTGAACCGGCCGGCCATGCTGGCCAACCCGCCCGGCTCAGTGTTTAAGCTGGTGAATGCCGCCGCCGCGTTGCAGTTGGGTGCTATTCTCCCTACCACCGGGTTTCGCTGCGACCAATCGTTGGTGCGTTGCGTGCACCATCACCCCCAGGCCAACAGCCTGACCATGGGCCTGAAGTACAGTTGCAACCCTTACTTCTACCAGGCAATGCAACAGCTCATCAACCGCGTGCCCGACAGCCTGGCCCAGGATTCGGCGGCGGCCCGCCACGTCAACCTGGCTTTGTGGCGGCGCTACGTCCGGTCGTTTGGGCTGGACTCGGTGCTGGGTGCCGACGTAGCACGCGAGGCACCCGGCTTCCTCCCTACCCCCGCCTACTATGATAAGAGCCGCGGCACCCAAAAGTGGACCTACCGCTCTATCTACTCGCTCAGCATTGGGCAGGGCGAAATCAACCTGACGGGCCTGCAAATGGCCAATATGGTGGCCATTGTGGCTAACCGCGGCTGGTATTACCCGCCGCACCTGGTGCGCAGCGTGGGCAACAGCGGCCCTCTACCCCGCTTCCGGGAAAAGCATCATACCCTGATTGATAGCGCCAACTTTGCGGCGCTGTTACCCGGCATGGTGGCCGTGCTACAGCGTGGCGGCACGGCCGAAGCCTCTAGCCTGGCCGACGTAGGCATTACAGTAGCCGGCAAAACCGGCACCGTGCAAAACGACGAAGGCGACGACCACGCTGCTTTCGTCGGCTTCGCCCCAGCCGACAATCCCAAAATTGCCGTGGCCGTGTACCTTGAAAATGCAGGTTTTGGGGCCACAGCGGCGGCGCCCTGTGCGGTGCTGGTGATGGAAAAGTACCTGCGCGGCAGCATTGCGCCTAAGCGCAAGCGCTGGGAACGGCGGATGCAGAGTAGGGCTACTGGTAGGTAGTATTTATGAGAGGAAGATTAATAGTTTTACTTTTTTATTAAACAACATTTTACCCTCACACCTAGCTATGCGGCTTTATCACCTATTGTTCTTTGTAGTATTTCTATCAGCTTGTTCCTCACCGACTCCATTGACACTAATTGATCCTACCACCAAAGCCGCAGCATTAGTGAGAGTAACGGATGAACTAACAGTTCTGGCGCCTATCATAACGCAAGAATCATCGCCATTCAATACCGTCTACTATGTCGCCGATGACAATAAGCGTGCGGCTACTTCACAGGAACGGCTCCAGGAGGCTACAGAGCTTCTCGAAGAATCACCGGATCTAATCAATAAAATGGTGGAAGACTTTTCACCAAACATGCTTTCTTCAAAGAAGGCAAAGCTGAAGAAGAAGACGCAGCTTCAATCCTGGCTTCAGACGCATCCGAATCTAGATTTAGGCTGGGCTTGGTTAGCTGGTTTACAAGAAGACCAGGATCAAGCTATTACCTCGCTTTCCAAGGCTATTGCACTAAATGGGCAAGTAGGTTATTACTATAGCCAACGAGCCCTTCGATATTTCCTGCAAGGCAATTACTCAGCTGCTATAGATGACGATAAAAAGGCCCTTACGCTCTATCATAACCGCTCAGCCGTATATAAAGAACTGGCTGATACATATGCTATGATGCAGGATGACAATCATTTCACTGAAACTAGTGATTTACGCATAGCAGAAATGCGGCAAGCGTTAAATGGACTTCGCAAGTCCACTAGCCATGAGTTAGAAAGGATTGACAGCCTGCGCTTACGAGAAGAAATTGGCTATGCCTACCTCACAAAAGCCTTATATTTTATTGAAAACCGCAAGCAACCAGCGCTTGGATGCAAAGATCTAAGTAAAGCCATTGCCTATAACGTAGCAGAAGCGGCAGAGCTACAAAGGAAACACTGTCGCTGAAGTAGCGCCCGAACTTACGCAGGCCAGGGTGGTTTACTTGGCATCCTTCTACGCACCTAAACCGCCCCTCCCCATGCCCTCCACCATCACCATCGCCTCTCACTCCACCCAACCGCTTACCGTCAACCGCTTGGGCTACGGCACCATGCGCCTACCCGGACCCGAGGTGTGGGGTGAGCCGGCCAACCGCTCCGAGGCCCTGCAAATCCTACGCACGGCCGTAGAAAACGGCGTAAACTTCCTCGACACGGCCGATTATTACGGCGAGGACGTCACCAATCGCCTCATCCGCGAAGCCCTCTACCCCTACCCCGCCGACCTAGTTATCTGCACTAAGGTAGGCGCTACCCGTCGACCCGATAAAAGCTGGGTACCCTTCAACACGCCCGAAAATCTGCGCACCAGCATCGAGAACAACTTGCGCACCTTGGGTCAGGAGCAGATCCAACTGGTGCACCTGCGCCTGATGGGCCACGGCGCGGTGCCCTTGGACGAGCAGTTGGGCGCTATGTTTGAGATGCAGCGCGAGGGTAAAATCCTGCACGTGGGCCTGAGCAACGTGACCCGCGAGGAGCTGGAAACCGGCTTGCAGCTAGGTGAAATTGCTACTGTAGAAAACATGTATGGCTACGCCCAGCGCACTACCTTAGCCCATGCACACGGCCACAACCCCGGCGGCGAGGAAGTGCTGGATCTCTGCGAAAAGCACGGAATCCCGTTGATTCCTTTTTTCTCGCTGCTGCACGCCCTACCCAAAGAACTCGATAAAATTGGCGAGATAGCCCGCCGCCACAACGCCACGCCTGCCCAAATTAACCTGGCTTGGCAGCTGCACAAATCGCTCTGGATTCTGCCGATTCCGGGTACTTCCTCGCTGGCGCACCTGCGGGAAAACCTGGCTGCTGCCGCTATCCAACTGAGTGCGGAGGACATGGCGTATCTGGGGTAGGAAACGGCGGAGCGACGTAGCCTAATCGCAAAGTTTGTTTCTTGTAGGCCCGCACCTTTCAACTCTCTGTATGTCGAGAAGCTTCTTCAGCGCCGTTCTACTCTGTGGCTCCACCTGTTTTTTAGCCAGCAAAACCTCCGACTATTTATCTGCCCACCACTTGCCAGGCCGACCTAGTGTCAGCGCGCCGGCGACCCCGCCGAAGCCTTACGGCGCCCTACCCTCGGCCAGGCAACAGGCGTGGCACACCACCGAAGTATACGGCATTGTGCATTTCACGCCTACTACCTTCGAGAACAAGGAGTGGGGCTATGGTGATGCGGACCCGAGCGTCTTCAACCCCACCGATTTTGATGCCGAGCAGATTGTGCGAGCAGCTAAGGCAGGCGGCTTGCGCGGTATTATTCTGGTAGCCAAGCACCACGACGGCTTTGCGTTGTGGCCCACCAAAACCACTGCGTACAACATCTCAAAAAGCCCTTTTCGTGGTGGAAAAGGCGATTTGGTGAAGGAGATGGAGCAGGCGGCTCGGAAGCAGGGCCTGAAGTTCGGGGTATACTGCTCGCCTTGGGACCGGAACAACGCTGCCTACGGTACCTCCGCCTACCTCCCCATCTACCAGGCCCAGTTGAAAGAGCTATACGCCAACTACGGGGAGCTGTTTATGAGCTGGCACGACGGCGCCAACGGCGGCGACGGCTACTACGGCGGTGCCCGCGAGAAGCGTTCCATCGATAACACCACCTATTATAATTGGGACCAAACCTGGGGCATCACCCGCAAGATGCAGCCCATGGCCAATATCTTCAGCGATATTGGCTGGGATGTGCGCTGGGTAGGCAACGAGGAAGGCCACGCGGCCGAAACCAGCTGGGCTACCTTCACGCCTCGCCCGCCCGAGGGTAAAAACGTAGCCGTGCCGGGTCAGGCCAACTACCCGCAAAGCCCCATGGGTATCCGCAACGGCGAGTTTTGGATGCCGGCCGAGTGCGACGTACCACTTCGCAAAGGCTGGTTCTACCACCCCACCGAGGCGCCCAAAACGCCCGAAGCGCTGTTTGATTTGTACCTGAAAAGCGTAGGCCGCGGCGCGGCCCTGGACCTGGGCCTGGCCCCCGACACCCGCGGCCAGCTACACGCCGACGACGTAGCAGCCCTCAAAACCTTTGGCGATATGGTGCAGCATACCTTCGCTGACAACCTAGCGAAGGGCGCCCGCCTCACGGCCAGCAACACCCGCCACAACACCTACGCCCCCGCCAAGCTGCTCGACGGCAACCGCCAAACCTACTGGGCCACCACCGACAACGTGCACACGCCCAGCTTGGAAATAGCTTTCACCGCGCCCAAAACGTTCGATATCATCAGCTTGCAGGAGTACATTCCGCTGGGCCAGCGCGTAGAGGGTTTCACCCTTGAAGCTTGGCAGGATGGCGCTTGGAAGCCACTTTACACAGGCACGAGCATTGGGGCCAAGAAGCTGGTGAAGCTGGATGCGCCCGTGACGACCACCAAACTGCGCGTGGCCATCACAGCATCGCCGGTTTGTGTGGCCCTGAGCGAGGTAGGAGTGTATAAGCAGAGGCCGTAGATGCAGAGTAGGCCCGGTGAGCACTATACCTCACTGGGCCTGAGATGAAAGCAGGTGGCGGGGCGCTCGAAAGCTCAATGTGTAATCTAGCTTGATAAATGTGAAGCCTCTTATGGCCGTGCAAGACGAATTGCCGTATGTAAGAGACTTTTGCTTCACTTAAAACAGATTTTATTGAATTTTTCGACGCCAACTAATGCGCTTTCCTTTTTCTCCAAAGTAGTTGGCAGCATACTTCTGAATGTTGCAACTATATTCCAGACTGTTGCACAACCCACAGCCACCCCATCTGATACGCTGACTACCCAGCAGAAACGCACTCGGCAGCTTGTATTGGGTACTGGCTTTGTAGTGGGCTATGCGGTTTCGCTCAAACTGCTCAGCGACGCGTGGTACAAAGAATATCCTCGCACCCGCTTTCACTTCTACGACGACAGCCACCACTGGAAGCAGATGGATAAAGCGGGCCACTTCTGGACTGCTTTCCACGAAAGCCGCATGGGCGTGGACGCGTTGCGCTGGGCAGGCACCTCCGAGAAAAAAGCCATCTGGCTTGGCAGCCTAGTTGGTCTGGCCCTGCAAACGCCCATCGAAATACTGGATGGCATGAGCGAAGGCTACGGCTTTTCCAACAGCGATATGGTAGCTAATGCTGCCGGTGCGGCGGGAGTGCTGGGGCAGCAGTTGGCCTGGGGCGAAATCAGGGTGATGCCGAAATTCTCGTTTCATAGTACGTCCTACCCCACTACCCGCCTCGAAAGCCTGGGCAACAGCTACGCCGGGCAGGTATTGAAAGACTACAATGGCCAAACCTACTGGCTCTCGACGGATATATCCCGCTTCCTACCCTCTAGCACGCGCTACCCGAAGTGGTTGAACGTGGCAGTAGGCTACGGCGCTGCCGGGATGGTGGCAGGCGACCCGGCCCAGAACCGGGCGCTGGGCTACCGGTCCTACCGCAAGTTCTACCTTTCTCCCGACCTGAACCTACAGAACATTCCTACGCGCAGTGGCCTGCTGCGCACAGCCTTCTACGTGCTTAGCATTGTGCGCATACCTGCACCGGCTTTGGAATACAATACCAAGCGCGGGCTCGTGTTCCGTCCGCTCTATTACTAAGTTTGTGTACCTACCAGCCATCTATTCAGCTGAATATAGTATCTTTGCCCACAACCAACTGACCATCATCATGCTACCATCCATCACTATGAAAAGAAGCACTGTTGCCGTTTCGTCGTTTCTGTTGCTGAGCAGCCTGGGGTCGTTGAGCTTCCTGGCCTCTCAGGTGCGGGACCTGAACCTGTTTTTTGACCTGCGCGACGGCGAGGAGTTGCATTTCTAGGCTGCTGCCTACTAGCTGTTTTTCCCTAAACCCCGCTACAAGCGGGGTTTTTCTATGCTTGGCGCATCGTACAAAAACTCACTGATTATCAAATAATTATTTTATAAATCCAAAAAAATCAGAACTGTTCGCAGGGGTTTTCGGTACTTCACGCTGAGTTAACCCATACAGGGTCATCTCTACTTTTCACTCGCTGCTACCCCATTATACTGGCTTGCAGCACAATTTAGAATGTATGAACCTGAGTAGCCTCAAGGAGCAAATCAGCTACATTATCGGCCGCGACATGGCCAGTAACTTCTCGCAGCAAGGCCTCGACCTAAACGTAGATGTGCTGGCTCAAAGTATGAAGGATGCCCTGGGCGGCAAGCCCAGCGCCCTCTCCAACGAGCAAATTGAGGCCGCCATGCGGCAGCTCCAGGAGCAACTGGGCGGCGCCGAAGAAGATGACACCCAAGACCCCAACGCCATGAACAACAACAAAGCCGAAGGCGAAGCCTTCCTTGCCGAAAACAAAAACAAGCCGGGTGTGACTACCCTGCCCAGCGGCCTGCAATACGAAGTACTGACTGAGGGCAATGGCCCCAAGCCTACCCCTAGCTCGTCGGTAACCACACACTACCACGGCACGCTCATCAACGGCAACGTGTTCGACAGCAGCTACCAGCGCGGTCAGCCCGCTACCTTTGGTGTGAACCAGGTAATTGCCGGCTGGACAGAAGCCCTGCAACTGATGCCCGAAGGTTCAAAATGGCGCCTCTACATCCCTTCGGACCTGGCCTACGGCAAGCGTGGCGCCGGCCGCGACATCGGCCCCGATTCCACGCTCGTCTTCGACGTGGAATTGCTGAAAGTGAATAACTAACTGTTTCCCCGGCACCCGCTGCGTCTTCCGACCCGGCGGCTGTCGGGGAAACGTTTTTCCTGCCTTCTCCTACGGACTTTTCTACTCCTCCCCTTCCTCCCGTCGACTTGCCTACCCTGCGTAGCGAGGACAACCGCCTGGAGCTAACGGCCACAACTCTGCGCGTGCACGACCAACGCTACAGCCTGCTGGAGCTGGAAGCCGCCGAGCTGACGCCTGTGCGGTGGTTGCTGTGGTATATGCTGGGCGCGCTGGTGCTGGCGGGGGTGCTGCTGGCTTTCCTGCAAAACTGGCTGCGCACCCTACCTACTGCGCTGGGTCTGACGGTAGGCGCTCTGCTACTGATTTACGGAAACCGCGGCACCAACCGGCTGCGCCTGCACCGGGCCGGCCGCGAAGCCGCGCACTTTTCCCTACCCGGCGACCCGGCCACTTGGCAGCCCTTACTCCGTGAGCTAAACCGCCGCATTCGGGCCCAGCATGATGCTGCCGCAGCCCATGCCGCGCAGCTGCTGGCTGCCCTCACCCCGCCCGACGCTGCCCCGGAAACTCCACCTACCGATTCGTTTTAACCCGTCATTGCTTTAACCGCGCATCCAGTGGTTTTGCTTTACCTTTGACGCGTCCGTTTCACTGGTTAATACCACCGTTTTCCCTCCTATTTTTTATGGACTCTAAACACCAGCACACCGCCATTTCTACGGCAGGTTTGCTTATCGCCCTGGGCATTATCTACGGTGATATTGGCACCTCGCCACTCTATGTGATGAAGGCAATTGTGCCGGGCACCATCGACCCGATTCTAGTGTACGGCGGCATCTCGTGCGTACTCTGGACGCTGACGTTGCAAACCACCATCAAATATGTATTGCTGACACTGAACGCCGATAACAACGGTGAAGGCGGCATTTTTTCGCTCTACGCATTGGTGCGGCGCCGAGCGGGCTGGCTTACCATCCCGGCCATTGTAGGCGGCGCAGCCTTGCTGGCCGACGGGGTTATTACGCCTCCCATCTCGGTGTCGTCGGCGGTAGAGGGGTTGGAGGCTATCTACCCCACTATCCCTACGGTTCCTATCGTTATCGGTATTTTGCTGCTGTTGTTCTTGTTGCAGAGCTTCGGAACGCAGATTGTGGGCAAGGCTTTTGGGCCAATTATGTTTTTGTGGTTCAGCATGTTGGCTACCCTGGGCATCTTAGGCATTGTGCAGCATCCAGAAATTCTGAAAGCTGCCAACCCCTACTATGCCTACGACTTACTGGTGAACTACCCCGGCGGTTTCTGGCTACTGGGTGCCGTGTTCCTGTGCACCACGGGGGCCGAGGCACTCTACTCCGACCTGGGCCACTGCGGCAAGGGCAACATCCGCATCAGCTGGATGTTCGTGAAGCTATGCCTGCTACTCAACTACTTCGGGCAGGGCGCTTGGCTGATAAGCCATGCGGGCGAACAGCTTGATGGTCGTAACCCATTCTATGCTCTCATGCCCGAGTGGTTCCTGATCATCGGCATCGGCATTGCCACCATTGCAGCGGTTATTGCCTCGCAAGCGCTTATAACGGGCTCGTTTACCCTGGTAGCAGAAGCTATCCGCCTGAATATGTGGCCCAAGGTGAAGCTCAACTACCCTACCGATGTGAAGGGCCAGCTGTTTGTCCCGAGCATGAATCGGCTATTGCTGTTTGGCTGCATTGGGGTAGTGCTGTATTTTCAGCGCTCCGAGCACATGGAAGCAGCCTACGGTCTGGCCATCACCCTCACCATGCTGATGACGACGCTGCTGCTCACCATGTGGCTGCGCAGCAAGCGGGTACCCATAGCCGCTGTCGTGCTGTTTGTGCTACTCTACGGTAGCATCGAGGGGTCATTTCTAGTGGCCAACCTCATCAAGTTCCCGCACGGGGGCTGGGTGTCGCTGGCCATTGGGGCCGCGCTGGTGGGCGTGATGTATGTGTGGCTGCGGGCCTTCTACATCAAGAAGCGCCTCACGGAGTTCGTCAAGATTGACCCCTATATGGAAGCGCTCAAGAATCTGAGCCACGATGATTCCATCCCCAAATATTCCACCCACCTGGTGTTCATGACCTCGGCCGAGCGAGCTTCCGAAATTGAGTCGAAGATCATCTACTCCATCTTCCAGAAGCGTCCCAAGCGTGCTGATATCTACTGGTTTGTGCACGTAGATACCACCGACGAGCCGTATACCATGGAATATAAAGTGGTGGAACTAGCGCCCAACGATGCCTTCCGCATCACGTTCCGACTGGGCTTTCGGGTAGAGCAACGCATCAACCTCTATTTCCGCAAGGTGATTGAGGACCTAGTGCGCAACAAGGAAGTGGACATCACCTCGCGCTACGAGTCGCTGAGCAAGCAGCACGTGACGGGCGACTTCCGCTTTGTGGTGCTGGAGAAGTACCTGTCTGTCGAAAACGACTTCCCTACCGTGGAAAAGCTGGTGATGCAGGCGTATTTCTACATCAAGCAATTCATTGCGTCGGAAGACAAGTATTTCGGCCTCGATACCAGTTCGGTGAAGGTGGAAAAAGTACCGCTGGTGATTGCGCCCGTTCGTGACGTAGCCCTCAAGCGAATTCAATAAGTACGGCTCGCCCACCTGTTGCTATGCCTTTACTAACCCGCGACGATTTTTCAGAGCTGCTAGCGAAAGTGCAGCAACGGGGGGCAAGTTATCTTTTCTCAAAGCTGAACCCTAGTGCCTTAGCCCGCACCCAGCGCACGTTCGACGACCCGACGCTGCAAACGGCTAACTGGTGGATTGTGCCTGCTGTGCGGGCGCGCTGGAATCAGAGAATCACGGGCGACCCTACCTTTCCCTACGAGCCCTACGTGGTGGCAAAGTATCTGCGAAACCGCACGGGCTTGTCGCTGTGCTCGCTGGGAAGCGGCAGTTGCAGCCACGAACTGGCTTTTGCCCGCCACGCCGCATTTAGCCAAGTAGAGTGCGTAGACATTGCTCGTGCCCTACTGGACCAAGCTAAAATTCAAGCTCAACGCGAAGGGCTGCACAACATGCACTTCGTGGTGCGCGATATCAACCGCCAGCACTGGCCGCAAAACACCTACGACGTGGTGCTGTTCCACTCAGCCCTCCATCACTTCCAACATGTGGACGACGTGCTGGACAATGTGTGGCACGCCCTGCGCCCCGGCGGCCTAGTGGTCCTTTATGATTATGTAGGCCCCAACCGCTTGCAATGGAGCGCTGCGCAGCTATTCGCTGCCAACGAGTTGTTGGCGACCCTACCAGCCTCGTATCGGCGGCGCTACCGCAGCCAGCGTCTGAAAACGCGCATCAGCGGCCCCGGCCTGATCCGGATGCTGGTTTCAGACCCTTCGGAAGCTGTGGAGAGTGAACAGATCAGAGGAGCAGTAAAGCAACGCTTTACGCTGCTGGAGGAAACTGAAGTAGGCGGCAATTTGCTTGCCCTCGTGCTCAAGGACATTGCCCATCACTTTCTTGCTAACACGCCACAGACGCACCAGTTATTGGCTACGTTGTTTGCGGCAGAAGACGCTTTCCTGACTTACCATCCTAGCGACATTCTGTTTGGGGTGTACCAGAAAACCTGAGCTTGCGTTTTGTCACAATACAACGGCCCCGCTGAATCTTTCAGCGGGGCCGTTTGCAGTTAAAGGACGTTGGGTTAGGGAGAATATAATAGGACGAAAGCGTACAAAAAGATTATTGTTTACTTCTCCTACTGTCTGTAACCTACTGCCCTACCGGCAGCCACTTGCGCAGCACTTTCAACTGCTCTTCGGTGGGGTTTTCTACCTGCTCCACGCGGTAGCGCTGGGTGGTGCCGGCCAGCAGCGGGAAGCTCACTTCCTTGATCTGGCCGTCGCGGTTTACCAAGAGTTTGACGGTGGTACCGGCCGGCCGGCCAGTGAGGGCCGTGTTGGGGTCGGTGGTGATGCGGCCGCCGTCGAGGGCCAGGATTTCGTCATTCACGTTCAGGCCGCCTTGCCAAGCGCTACCGTCGCGCACGACCGTCGTGACGGTAGGCGCGCCGCTGCGGGTACTGACCACGGCACCCAGGACGCCATCGGAGGTAGTAGGCGTGTTGGTGAGGCGCAGGCCCGCGTAGCCTAGGGCCGTGTTGTAGGGTAGGGTTTCGGTGCCGTACACGTAGCGACGGAAGAAGTCGTCGAAGCGTTGGCCGGCTATTTTGGCCACGGCCGCTTGGTATTCTTCGTCGGTGAAGCCGCGCTTTTTCTTGGTGTAGTACTCCGAGTAGAGGTAGCGCATCACGTCGTCGAGGCTTTTCTCGCCCTTGGTGGCGTTAATCACCATCAGATCCAGCACAGCACCAATCACCTCGCCCTTATCGTAATAGCTGATGCTGGTGTTGTAGGAGTTTTCGTTGGGCCGGTACTGCTTGATCCAGCTGTCGAAGCTCGACTCGGCGGCTGACTGTACTTTGTTGCCAGGCGTATTTTCTACGCGGGTAATCACGTTGCTGAGGTCGGCCAGGTAGTTTTCGGGCTTCACGAAGCCGGCGCGCTGGGTAATCAGGTTGGAGAAATATTCCGTGCCACCCTCGCTCACCCACAGCATGTGCGTGTAGTTTTCCTTGTCGTAGTCGAACGGCCCGAGTGCGATGGGCCGGATGCGCTTCACGTTCCAAAGGTGGAAATACTCGTGCGCCACCAGCCCCAGGAAGCCTTTGTAGCCACCGGGTGTGTTGTAGGTGGTGCGCGACACTTCCAGGGTAGTCGAGAACAGGTGCTCCAGACCACCGCTGCCGCGCTCCAGGTTATGCACAATGAACACGTAGCGGTCCAGCGGATTCTGGCCCACCACGCGGTGCGCTTCCTCACACACCTTCTTCATATCGGCCAGCAATTGCTGCTCGTCGTAGCGGGCCTCGCCGTACATGGCTACCGTGTGGGGCGTGCCGTTGGCAGTGAATTGCAGGATTTTCTGGTTGCCGATTTCAATGGGCGAGTCAGCCAGCTCGTCGTAGTTGGTGGAGCGGAAGGTGAAGGGCACGCTGCCGCTCACCGGCTTCAGGCTGGTGCTCACCTGGCTCCAGCCAGTGGCGGGCTGCACCGTGAGGGTACTCTCCAGCGCTTTTCCCTCGGCCGGATACATAAACACGCTGGTGCCGTTGAGGTAGCCGTGCGAAGCGTCCAGGAAGCTGGTGCGCACGCTCAGTTCATAGGCGTACACCTTATATTTAACGGTGAAGTCCTTGGCTTTCGGGTGATACACGCGCCAAGTGTTTTTATCCACCTTATCGACTTGCAGCGCCTGCCCGCCGGCCGTTGCTACCATGCCCTCCACGTTTTTCTCAAACTCCCGCACCAAGTAGGAGCCGGGTGCCCACACGGGCATTTTCACGTCGGTGTAGGGCTTGTTGAATCCTCCCAAGCTCATTTCCACCTCGAAATAGTGCGTTTGCGGAGCGGGCATCGAGAGGGTGTAGCGCAGGGTAGGCGAAGCGGCGGCGGCCGTGGCGGCCGTCAAAAATGACAGCGCCCCAGCGGCCACCAGTGTGCGGAAACGGGTAGGCAGCATGAACAAAAAATAATAAGTAGAAAAGCAGGAGTACACCCGACCCCAAAAGGCAGCCGGGGTTGCAAAGTACAGCCGATTTTTGAGCCTACCTACTCGTCCGCTCCTACCCCGCCGGAACCCCTACCCGCTGGTTGCCGTTAGGCTGCTTACTTCCCTACCCTCTTATGCGCTACGTCTGGATAACCTTTCTGAGTTTGGTAGCCGTGCTACTGGCCGTGTTTCTCTGGCCACGCCCGGCAGCTCCTTCTGCTCGCGTGGCGCCTACCCAAGCCGTGCCGGTGGTAGCCGTTGTGCACCGCACGCCCCGCGCCCCTACCCCCGTAATGAACGACCGGGCTGAGGCCATCATCCGCTTTGCCGAGCAGCAGCTAGGCACGCGCTACTGCTACGCCGGCACCACGCCCGCGGGTGGCTTCGATTGCTCAGGCTTCGTGTACTACGTATTCAAGCAGTTCGATATCAGCGTACCGCACTCCACCGCGCAGCTTATCAGCGTGGGCCGGCCCGTGGAGCGTAGCCAGGCCCACCCCGGCGATATTGTGGTGTTTACGGGTACGGCTGCTACTTCCACCACGCCCGGCCACGCGGGCATTGTGCTCTCGGAGCCCGGCGAGCCGTTGCGTTTCATTCATTCCTCCTCGGCCCGCCGTGAGTCCGGCGTGAAAATCAGCCAGGTAGAAGGCTCCGGCTACGAGCGCCGCTTTATGCAAGTGCGGAGAGTGCTTTAGAATGGTGAGTTGAGAGTTTGTAAAGTTGTGAGTAGGCAAGCGTCTGTCATCCTGAACGCAGTAAAGGACCTTATAAACGTTGAACGAGTCGTTGTGGCAAGTATCGTTCTCACGTGATAAGGTCCTTCACTGCGTTCAGGATGACAGACGCTTGCCTACTCACAACTTCACAAACTCTCAACTCACCATTCTAAAAAAGCGATGCCCGGTACTGCCTGTGCAGGCCTACTGAAAGGCTGCTGGGCAATACCGGGCATCTAATCCTTCAAATCTTACCAAGCGACGGGTCTGGGGTACAGCCCCGCCATCCGTGAGATAAGACCTTGCCAGAATGCGGGAGCACGCCCTGCTGGGCTAACAAGTGCTCCGCGCGAAAAGCTGTTATTACGCGCGTCCGGCGGTGATGCGGACTACATTCGACAGGCTCGGCAGGATTTGGTTGGGACTACTAGACATTTTGTACCTCCTTTCTTTACGTTCGACATAACCGTTGTTCGCGCGGCCCAGCACCTTAGGGCTGCTTGAACAGGGCTGTAGCACTCGCTACTGGTCTGTAAAGTTAAAAGCCCACCGGATGGTTCAAAATAAAAACCCTACTATTTTACCCCCTGAAGCTACTACCCTGAGCATCAGCACGTTTTTTTCAGAAAAAAGATGTCTTTCTTTTCGCTATCGTCTGATTGGTAAGCTGGCGTTATGTTTGCATCCTAAGCATGGTACTCTGGCGCGGTCTGTTTGCACTCAGTTGCTTTGATCGTTTCATGGTTTTCCTCTATCTTTTTCCCCGAACCCACCACTCTCAATTATCACCATGAAAAAGATGTTGTTTCTCTGCCTGGCAATGCTGCTGGGTTTCACTACGCTTGCTACGGCCCAAAGCCTCTCGCCATTGGGCATATGGACAAACTCCGAGAAAAAGGCCACGTTTGAAATTTACAAGTGCGATGGCAATAAGCTATGCGGCAAAATTGTGTCGCTGACCGTACCAAACGACCCCAAAACCGGCAAGCCCAAAACCGATACTGTAAACCCCGACCCTAAGCTGCGTAGCCGTCCCCGCCTGGGCATGGTGTTCATGCAGGGCTTTGAGTACGACTCCGATAATAAGTGGGACGATGGCAAAATCTACGACCCCGAAAGCGGCAAAACGTATTCCTGCTACATTAAAATGCTGAATGCAAATACCATGGAAGTGAAGGGTTACATCGGCTTTTCGCTGATTGGCCGCTCGCAGACCTGGACGCGGGTGAAGTAACCGACGAACTTATTTAGCAGGCAGCGGCGTTTCCAGCGGAACGCCGCTGTTTTTGCTTATATTCAACCGGTTACCGCCCTGGCGTAGCTACACTCTCTTTTCTTACGTAACCAGTTTGTTTCCCTGCGCCTATGCCCATCCTTCCCCGCCCCATTGCTAGTGCCGTTCCTATGTTTTCTATCTGGCTGCTCTGCCTGGGCATGTTGCTACCACTGATGGGTCAGGCGCAGGCACTGTCGCCGGTGGGGATGTGGGAAGACGACTCGGGGGAGGCCCGCGTGGAAGTGAGCGTGCGCGACGGTGAGCTGACGGGCCGCCTGATTTGGATGCATCACGCCATTGACCCCAAAACCGGCCAGCCCCACCTCGATGGGCGCAACCCCAATCCTACGCTGCGCACCCGTCCGCTTCAAAACTTGGTGGTGCTGTACAAAATGCGCTATAACCCCGACTCGGGCCGCTGGGAAGACGGCGAAATCTACGATCCGCACAGCGGCCACTACTATTCCTGTTACCTGCACATGGAGTCGCGCGACCGGCTGGAGGTGAAGGGCTATATCGGTTTTTCACTGCTGGGCCGCTCCCACTATTGGCACCGCCTGAAACCCGGCACGGCGCTGTAATTGCGCAGCCTTCCGACGCCCCTACCCGCAAACTATTTGCAAGGTCGAGTGTTCTTTTGAAACTCCGAACCTGCTTTCCTTCCACCCTTGCGTCGTTTTTTCAAACAGCTTTTTGGTTCTACTGCTGCTGCCTGTCAGGCCGAGTGGCAGCCGTTGGTGCGTACCAATGTGCAGCAGCAAGCCTACGCCCGCTGGGTGGAGCAACGGGTGTACCTGAACTGGATGGGGCCATTTTTCAAGGCCTATCACTTTCAGAAAACCAACGTGCGCGGCCGGGGGCTGCGCGTGCAATTGTTGAGTGAGGGTGGCCGGCAGGGGGCTCTATTTTTCTATGATCCCAGCATTGGATCTAATTTTCAGCACCTGTTCGACTTCATTCGCGACCGGGTGCTGGCGCTGGGCTACCACCTCTCTACCTCCGACCGGCGCCGCCTACCCCACCCCGAGTACACCGAAACCATTGAGAAGCACTTTCTGAAGCCCACACCCGGCGACTGCCCCGATACGGGCCGCTGCAACCAGCGCTTCGGCAACGTGACGGTAGACCTGGTTCGCATCAACGACCAGCCAGGCTTTATCCGGTTTGTGAGCAACCCCTACCACGACACCATCTTTGCCCCGGCGCATACCTTCGATGAGCTGCTGGATGCCGTGTTTAACCTACCCGCAGCCAGTGCAACTGAGCAGGCGTGCGCCCAGCAGTTTCTTAAATAGCGCCAACATCTGGCCTATTATGATTTGCCGCGCCGAAGCAGTATCTTTTCAAGGAAAAATATCCTTGTCTTAAGATGGTGCTATGGCTTGTTTTCTACGCTTGTTAGGGAGTGGTGGGCTGCTTATACTGTTGCTGCTGCTGAGCTTTTCAGCAAGGGCCACGCACATTGTGGGGGGAGAGATGGATCTGCAATATGTATCAGGCAATAATTACCAGCTGACGCTCACGCTCTATTTCGACGCCATCAACGGCAGCCCTGGCGCACTGGATAACGACCTGACGGCTGGTATTTTCGACAAAGCCACCAATGGGTCGATGCAGAATGTGGTGCTGCCGCTGGTGGAGAATACGTACGTGGCCTACACCAACCCGGCCTGTACGTCGCCCTCGCTTAGCACACGCAAGCTGGTGTATCGTAGTGTGGTGCAGCTTTCGCCCAACGTGTATACCGGCGCCCAGGGCTACTATGTAGCCGTGGAGCGGTGCTGCCGCAACAACGGCATCAGCAACATTGTGAGGCCGGGCGAGTCGGGCCAGACGTTTTACCTGGAGTTTCCGGCGGTACTGCGCAACGGCCAGCCCTTCCGCGACTCCACGCCCCGCATTTTTCCGCCTCTGAGCGACTACGCTTGCTTGGGCGAGTTGTTTTACTACGACTTTGGCGGCCAGGACCCCGATGGCGATTCGCTGGTGTATGAGCTGGCCACGCCGCTCAACGGCTACTCCTCTACGCGCGTACCCAAGCCGGCCACGGCTACTTCAGCGCCCTACCCTACTATCAGCTGGGGTCCTGGTCGTAGCGAGCAAAGCCAGATACCGGGCGCTCCTACCCTCACCATCAACCGGCGCACAGGGCGGTTAGAGGTACGTCCTACCCAGCTGGGGTTGTTTGTATTTGGTATCAAATGCTCGGAGTACCGCAACAAGGTGAAGATTGGCGAGACGCGGCGCGACTTTCAGTTGAAGGTCATTACGTGCCCTACCAATGCCGACCCGACTATTACCGCGCAGGCCCAACTTGGCAACGCTACCTACCTGCCCGGCCGCGACACCATTCGGCTGGTGCCAGGCGGCAACCCTTGCGTGCGCCTGCGCTTCACCGACGCGGATAATGCCTCGGCGCTGTCGCTTTCCTTGCAGCCCGTGAACTTCACAGGGCCCCTACCCAGCATATCACTCCTACAAGGCATGGTGCGCGCCACTGGCATGCCCGACACCCTCATTTCGCAGTTGTGCTTTCCTACCTGCTTCGACACAAAGGGCCAGGTGTATTACCTGAATGTGATTGTGGCCGACAACGGCTGTAGCCTGCCCAAGCGCGATACAGTGCAACTGGCTATTCTGGCCCAGCCCGCGCCTACCCATACGCCCGAGTTAACTTCGGTGCCTACCTTGATGCAGGACAACAACACGCCCCTGGTGATACGCGTAGCCCCCGGTAGCGTGTATGAGGCAAACCTCACGGCTACCGACGCCGACAACGACCCACTGATCCTTACGGCAGCCGGCACTGGCTTCGATATGACAGCGGCCGGCATGAGTTTCGTGCCGACGAATGGTAAGGGGCGGGCTACGGGCGTGTTTCGGTGGGAGGCGTCTTGCTCGGCGGCGCTCCTGCAACAGATGGAGGTCACCTTTCGGGTGCAGGAAAGCACGTGCTACCCGCAGCCCCAGGTGCAGGTGGTGCGCTTTGAAGTAGTAAGCCCCGACACGCTAGCGTTTCTGCCGCCCAATATCATCACGCCCGGCAACCACGACGGTAAAAACGATGAATTCACCCTACCTACTCTCCCGCCTGACTTCTGCGACAACCGCTTTGCTAACATCAAGATTTTCTCGCGCTGGGGCAACGAGGTATACAGCTCCGCCGACCGCAACTTCCGCTGGGACGGCGGCGGCCGCCCCGCCGGCGTGTATTTCTACCTGATTGAGTACACCAACAAGCGCCGCTTCAAAGGCATGCTGACGCTGGCGCCTGCCTATCAGTAGCGAGGCTTTTGCAAAAACAAAACGCCCTGGTCGTGCAGCACGACCAGGGCGTTTTGTTTTTGCTTCTGGCACCTACTCTACGGTTTGGCCGGTGGGGCCGAGCGGTAGGCGGGTTCTTTCGCTTTCTTCTCGGCCAGAGTCTTCTTGGCCTTCTCGAAGTCGCCGGCTTCCACGAATACCAGTTTGTTGTAGTCGAGGTATTTCTTCACGGCGGCATTCACCTGCTCGGGCGTGAGGGCGGCTACTTTCTTCTCGAAGTCGGCGTCCCAGGCCAGGGTGCGGTTCAGGTCGAGGTAGGAGTTCAGGCGGCCGGCCAGGGCATCGTCCTGAGCGCGCGATACGGAGCGGCTTTGCAACCAGCCACTCTTGGCCGCTTTTATTTCGTCGGCCGAAAAGCCAGTTTTCGACATCGTGGCAAACTCTTCCTGAATGGCTTTTTCCAGCCGCTCGTTGTTTTCGGGGTTGTAGATGGCGTACACCATGTAGGAGGCCAACTTGTCGCGCGAGTCGGCACTCACCTGCGAGCCGATGCCGTAGCTGATGCCTTCCTTCTGCCGCACCCGCGTAGCCAGGCGCGAGTTCAGGAAGCCACCGCCGAACAGGTAGTTGCCCAATACCAGCGCGGGGTAGTCGGGGTCGTCGTCGCGCATGGGTAGGTTGAAGCCGGCCACGTACACGGCGTTGGCCTTATCGTTGGCCTGCACCGACTGTTTGCCGGCCTTCACATCCTGGTAGTTGCGCACGATGCGGGCGTAGGGCTTGTTGGCTTTCCACTTGCCCAGATCGGTTTTCACCAGCTTCTGCACGGCCGCTTCGTCTGTGGCGCCTACTACGGCCACGGTGGCGTTTTCGGCGCCGTAGAAGTCTTTGTAGAACTGGCGCACATCGTTCACGGTAGTGGCTTTCAGGGCGTCAATCTCTTCCTCGAAGGTCATCACGTACAGTGGGTGGCCTTTGGGGTAGGGATTGAGCAGGCGCTGGCTGGTGTTGAACGCTATGGCATCTGGTTCCTGCTTCTGTGACTCCAGCGAAACCAAGCGTTCCTGCTTCAGCTTGTTGAACTCCGCCTCCGGAAACGTCGGATTCTTCAGGTAGTCCGTCACAATATTCATCACGGCCGGCAGGTTTTCCTTTGCAGCTTCCACCACCACCCCGGCCGACTGGCTGCCGCCATACACGTAGGCACGGGCCTTCAGCTTGTCCAGCTCGTCGCGGATTTGCTGGTAGGAGCGGGTTTTGGTGCCGCGCTCCAGCATAGAGGCGGTGAGGCTGGCTAGGCCGGGCTTGTTGGTCAGACTCTTTTCGTCGCCGTAGCGCAGGGTGAGCTGCACGTTTACGCTGTTGCCGCGGGTGCTTTTGGGCAGTACGGCGTACTTGGTGCCTTTGCCCTCCTCACCGCGCTTGGTGCGGGCCTCAATGTTGGCGGGCGAGGCGTCGAAAGCTTCGCCGGCGGCTATGGCTTTCTCGCCTTTGTAGTCCTTCACCAGCGCCAGCACGTTGGGCGTTTCCGGAATGTCGGCACGGTCGGGTTTCTGCTCGGGAATGAAGGTACCGACGGTGCGGTTGGAGGGTTTCAGGTAGGCGTTGGCCACGCGCTGCACGTCGGCGGGCTTCACCTTGCGAATGTTGTCGCGGTAGAGGAACACCAGGCGCCAGTCGCCGGCCGCAATCCACTCGCTTAGGTCCAGCCCTACCCGGTCGGTATTCTTAAACAGCAGCTCAATGCCCGTGAGCAGTTTGGTTTTGGCGCGGTCTACCTCCTCGGGGGTAGGCGCTGTGGTAGCAGCCCTGTCCAGGGTGCGCAGCATGGTCGTGCGGGCCGAGTCCAGGGACTGTTCTTTGCGCACTTCGGTGTAGAAGAAGGCAAAGCCAGGGTCGTGCAGGGCGGGCGTCCAGCCGTAGGTGTAGGCCGCTTTTTTGGTGTCGATAAGGGCTTTGTACAAACGACCCGAGGGCTCGTTGGTCAGCACGTCCATCAGTACGTCGAGGGAGGCGTAGTCGGGGTGGGCGCCGGCGGGCGTGTGGTAGGCCACGGCCACACTCTGCGCGTCGCCCACGCGGCGCAGGGTCACATTTCGTTCGCCATCTTGGGTAGGCTCGGTGGTATAGGCTTTGGGCAGCTGCCGGGTTGGCTTTGGGATAGAGCTGAAATACTTGTCTACCAGCGCCAGCGTCTTGGGCTCGTCCATCTTGCCGGCTACCACCAGCACGGCATTGTCGGGCTGGTAGTATTTCTGGTAGAAGGCTTTCAGGTTGTCAATTGGCACGCGCTCAATGTCTTCCTTGGAGCCGATAGTCGACTTACCGTAATTATGCCACAGGTAGGCCGATGACAATACCCGCTCCATCAGCACCCGGCTCGGCGAGTTTTCGCCCATTTCAAACTCGTTGCGCACCACCGAAAATTCCGTGGCCAGGTCCTTCGCGTCGATGAAGCTGTTCACCATGCGGTCGGCTTCCAGATCGAGGGCCCAGTTCAGGTTTTCGTCGGTAGCCGAGAAGGTTTCGAAGTAGTTGGTGCGGTCGTACCAGGTGGTACCGTTGGGGCGGGCACCGTGCTCGGTCAGCTCCTGCGGGATGTTTTTGTGCTTGGCAGAGCCCTTGAAGGCCATGTGCTCCAAAAGGTGCGCCATGCCGGTCTCGCCGTAGCCCTCGTGCCGCGAGCCTACCAGGTAGGTGATGTTGACGGTGGTAGTCGGCTTGGAGTTGTCGGGAAACAACAGCACGCGCAGGCCATTTTTCAGCTGATACTCCGTGATGCCTTCCACCGATGCTACGCGGGTGAGGCCTTCGGGCAGCTTGCTTTGCGCCGCCGATGGCAACGCAGTTGGTAGGAGCGCAGCCACCAGGGGCCACAGTCGGATAAAAGAACCAAAACACCGCATAAGATAGTAGTTATGTGAGTAGGTTAATACGCTGCATACTACTTACTATCTATCTAGAAACAAACACTATACGGCAATATTCATATACTATTTGAAACAGTCTATTTCTTCCGCAACACAGTGTCTTTTTCGCCACTAATCAGGCACGCCACCTACTCACACAAGCGCTTTGCGCAGAAAGTAGCGAGTGAAGCCGGTGGGGTAGTTTTCGAGTTGTCCGAACACGGTGTAGCCTTGCTTCAGATAAAAGTCTTTGGCTTGAAACCCGAACGTATCGAGGTGGGCGTGCTGGCAACCGCGCTGCTTAGCGGCCTGCTCGGCCTCTTGCAGCAGGCGGGCACCTAGGTCCTGGCCGCGTAGCGCCTCTGGCACAAATAGTAGCTCTACAAACAGCCAATCGTAATAGGTGCGCCCCCACAAACCGCCGATGGTTGCGTCTTGCTCATCGAGGAGCAGCACAGCCAGCAGTTGCGATTCGCCAGGCACTTGCTGCCGGTTGTATTCCTGCAATCCTGCCAGAATTGGCTGGCGGGTGGCGAGGTCAGGATCAGTAGTCAGGAGCAGGCGTGGTGGCATGGAAGCGTGTTATAACTAGTTACCACAGGACTTCCGAACGGAGTCGTGTACTAAGAAAGGGCCTTAAGTTAGATGAACGAATCGTTGTTACGTCGGTCGTTCATCTAACTTAAGGCCCTTCGCGTTGCTCAGGATGACAAATAACTAATTTCAGCCTAATACAAGAATAGGAACGCACAGAATAACAGCACCCACAGCCCATCCACAAAGTGCCAGTACGTGCTCATGAGCTTGAGCTGCAAGCGGCGGTACGGGTCGCGGATAAACAGCAGCGTGCGAATACTGTCGCGGGAAGCGTGCTGGGCGCGCAGGAACAGCAACATCAGAAAGAGCACGCCACCCAACAGGTGCATGACGTGAATGGCAGAGATGAGGTAGACGTAGGTGCCGCTGGGCTTGTCTCTGAAGAAGACGCCCTGCACCTGCAAATCATGCCAGCCCAGCGCCTGCAAGCCGGCAAAGGCCAGGCCTAACAGCAGCGTAGCCCCAAGGCAGCGCGCCAGATTCGTAACGTCGTCTTCGCGGTAGAGGCGTTGGGCCTGGCTGAGCGTGTAGCTACTGGCCAGCAATACCACCGTACTGATGGAAAAGTAACGCGGAAACGGGTGCAGCCCCGCCGGCACCCCGCTGGTGTAGCGCGTGTGCGCGTAGGCCGATATCAGCACCACAAACAAAACCAGGCTACCCACCAGCCCCAGGTAGAGCAGCAGCAGCGACAGGGGCACCCGGGCGGGACGGGTGGAGGGGGTAGGGCGATTGGCCCCGATTCGTCCCTGGCGTTCTTTACCGAAATCAGAATTCATTACAGAGCAGACGTAGCAGCATACGGTTGGGCAAGTTATTTCAGGGACCTTTAGTTCCGTGGCAAACCCATTGAGCCTTTTGCCAATATAAACAAAACCCACACGGATTGCCGCTTGTTTTCGTCGGCTCAGCTACGAAAGAATGACCCGATTTTGCCCAGTACCGCGTGAAAGGTGATACTCGGGCGTTTCCCTTGCCCAAACGTAACGTAGGTTTTGCCGCTCACGCGCAGTTCCAGCACCAGTCCCAGCCGTTTGGCCAGCTCATGCAGCTGCTGCAAGGGGTCGGGTTTGGGGCCGGGGGCGCGCGGGGGGGCGTTGGGGTCTTTGGGTGGTCCGCTGGTGAGCTTGTCGAGGACGCGCTGGCTGGGCACGTTCAGGATGAGGTAGGTGCCGGAGGCCGCCAATTGCAGCTCGTCGCCCTCTATCGTGACGGTCAGCCGGGCGTCTATTTCGAGGCCGCTAGCCAAGGGGCTGGGGCGTGGAGCCGGGGGTAGGGTTTTCGCCGCGCGTGCGGATGCGCAACGAGCCGTTGATGCGCCAAGTGGCGGGCGCGCCGGCAGGATTTTGCGGATTGGGCACCTGCACTTCTATCTGATCGAAAGCGCAGGACAGCTCTACGCCGCCCGAGAGCTTGGATAGCACAGAAGCGGCCATATCGGCCCAGTTGGTGGTGGGAGCGGCGGAGTCAGCCATATAGGTTTTGGTAAGAAATTTGGGTAGAAGCGTATCCGGGACACGTTGCTCGCAAGCTACGGCCATGTCCCGGCAAACGCAAAACACCCCGCAGGGTTACCCCAATCGTAACTTATGCCCCCCTGCCCCGCGTATGCAGCAAAATAGCTAGTACCCTACCCATATTGTACTTTTCCTTTTCCATGATACGCATTCTCACGCGTCCGGCTGCGCTGTTGGCACTCTTGGTTGGTGCCAGCGCCTTCACTCCTACCCACCTCCTTTTGGAAGACCCTACTCCGTTTCATCTCGCCGATAACGCCGAGTTGGTGTATAACTTATTGGATGCGAAGGGTAAGAAAACGGGCTCTATCACCCAGCGTGTGGTGCTGCTTGGCTCCGAAACCAATAAAAAGCAAACGCTCACTACCACTACCGCCCTACTGAAAAGCGGTACCTACGACGCCAAAAACCGCTTGGTGCGTATGCAGGACCTCACCTACGCCGCTCACCGCGACACGTCTTTCACCGATGGGATGGCCGAGTTGTCGCCGGATGCGCTACGCCGTTTTCGGGACCGGATCTACACCTATCAGCCTACCCGCCTGGCCTGGCCCGATAACCCCACCGTAGGCAGCAAACTGCCCGACGGCGGCGTAGTGGTGCAAGTCAGCAGCTCGGCCGTGGACATTGCCAAGGTGCAGGCCATGCTCACGAATCGACGGGTGGTAAGTGGCCCCCAGGCCGTGACCACGCCCGCCGGCACCTTTCAGTGCTACAAAGTAGAAGCTGAGCGCGACCTGACCACCCGCGCGCGTGCCGACATAGCCATTCGCAAAGTGGAGCGTGAAGTAACGTACTACGCCCCTTCGGTGGGCATTGTACGCACCGAGTATTACGACCGGGATAAGCTGCGCGAGGTGAAGGAGTTGGCGAAGCGGTAGGCGCGGAGTTGCGGGGCGCTGATGTGCGGTTTGTTTGCTATTTTGCAACAATACGCCCTGACCATCAGCCTTTCTCGCAGACAACGCCTGAGCGGTGGCGGTGGTGGCTTTCCCTTACTTTTCATCCCACTTCCGATGCGTTTTTTCCTTGTAACTGCCTGTAGTTTGTCTTGCACCCTGGCCATAGGGCAAGTCAATAAATCGCCTAAAACCACCAAACCCAGCACCCACACGGCGTTGCTGGCTACCACGCAGCCGCAGACCTACGGCGCGCCCGTGACGCCCGCCGGGGCCGTGCCCGTACAGCAGCTGCAAACAGTGCTGGCCGGCCGCGACTCGGCCCGCGTGAAGCTGGTAGGCCCTATTGCCGACGTGTGCCGCGCCGAGGGCTGCTGGATGACCATGCAACCCGCCCCCGGCCAAATGATGCGCGTGCGCTTTAAAGACCACGCTTTCTTTGTGCCCAAAGACATCAGCGGGAAAACGGCCGTAATTGAAGGGGTAGTGGTGCACGAAACCGTATCGGTAGCTCAGCAGCGCCACTATGCCGAGGACGCCGGCAAATCGAAGCAGGAAATTGCGGCCATCACCACACCCGTAGAGCAATACAACTTCATTGCCGACGGCGTGCGGGTGCAGTGAGTGGTGAAATTGTGAGGTGGTGAAATGGTGAGTTTGCCGTTTTTGCGACGCAACTTGCAGTATCTGCGCGGCGAGAAATTAAACTCACCCTCTCACCATTCCGCACTCTTCACTACTATGTCCAGCATTCAGGAACAGATAGCCACCCTCACGGCCCGCCTGCATCACCTTAACTATCAGTATTATCAGAACGATGTGTCGGAAGTGCCCGACCAGGAGTTCGACAAGATGCTAGCGGAGCTGGCGGCCCTGGAAAGAGCCCACCCCGAGCTAGCCCTGCCCAACTCGCCTACCCAACGCGTGGGCGGCACCATTACCAAACAGTTCCCCACGGCCCTGCACCGCTACCCCATGCTCAGCCTGGGCAATACCTACTCGGAGGCTGATTTGCGCGACTTCGACGAGCGGGTGCAGCGCGGCCTGGAAGGCGCCGAGTACGCCTACGTGTGCGAGCTGAAGTTCGATGGCGTGGCTATGAGCCTTACTTACCACAACGGCCAGCTCAAGCAGGGCGTCACGCGCGGCGACGGCACCCGCGGCGACGTGGTGACCAGCAACGTGCGCACCATCAAAAACCTACCCCTGCACCTGCGCAACGCTGGCCCGGCCCAGCCCGAGGAATTTGAGGTGCGCGGTGAAATCTTTATGCCTCAGCCAGTTTTTGCGGAGCTGAACCAGGAGCGCGAAGCCAACGGCGAGGCCCTGCTTGCCAACCCGCGCAACGCGGCTAGCGGCGCCCTCAAGCTGCAAGATTCGGCGCTGGTGGCGGCGCGACGGCTGCGCTTCTTCGCATACAGCTACCTCAGCCAGGGCCGCAACTTCCCTACCCACAGCGCCGCCCTGGAGGCCCTACGCGCCTGGGGCCTGCCTGTGTCGGACACGTGGCGCAAGTGCCACTCGTTGGACGAAGTGTTGGAGTTTATTCATCACTGGGACAAGCACCGCTTCACCCTCCCCGTGGCTACCGATGGCATTGTGGTGAAGATAGACGACCTGCGCCAGCAGGAGCTGCTGGGCTACACGGCCAAGAGTCCGCGCTGGGCCATTGCGTATAAGTACCCAGCCGAGGCTGGCCGCACCCGCCTGCGCGAGATACAATACCAGGTAGGCCGCACCGGCGCCGTGACGCCCGTAGCCCTACTCGACCCCGTGCCGCTGGCCGGCACCATCGTGAAGCGCGCCTCGGTGCACAACGCCAACCAGATTGCTGCCCTCGACCTGCGCCTGGGCGACATGGTATTTGTGGAGAAAGGCGGCGAAATCATTCCCAAGATTACCAGCGTCGACCTCACGGCCAGGCCCGCCGACAGCCAGCCCATTGTCTACCCCACGGAGTGCCCAGCCTGCGGTACGCCGCTTATTCGGCCCGAAGGCGAGGCGCATTTCCGCTGCCCCAACGACCGGGGCTGCCCGCCCCAGCTGAAAGCCAAGCTGGAGCACTTTGTGTCGCGCAAAGCCCTGGATATTGACGGATTGGGTGCCGAAACTGTGGGCCGGTTCTTCGATCTGGGCCTAGTGACGGATGCTGCCAGCTTATACGAGTTACCTGGGAAGGCCGAGGAGCTGGCTCAACTGGAACGTATGGGCGAGAAATCAGTACAGCGCCTGGTGGCGGGTTTGGAAGCCAGCAAGCAGGTGCCATTTGACCGGGTGCTATTTGGCCTGGGCATTCGCTACGTGGGCGAAACAGTGGCTGAGAAGCTGGCTGCGCACTACCGCACGGTGGAGGCGCTAGGCGCGGCTACGGCCGAGGAGCTGGCCGCCGTGCCGGAGGTAGGCGGTGTCATTGCCGAATCGGTGGCGGCGTGGTTTCAGGAGCCGCAAAACTGCGAGATGGTGGAGCGGCTGCGGGCGGCAGGGGTTCAGTTGGCCCTCACCGGCGAGGCGCCCAAGGCCCAGAGCGACCGGCTGGCCGGACAAACCTTCGTACTGTCGGGCGTGTTTGAGCAGCACAGCCGCGAGGAGCTGCAACAACTGATTCAGCAGCACGGCGGCAAGGTAACGGGCAGCATTAGCAAGAAGCTGAGCTACTTGGTGGCCGGCGACAAGATGGGTCCTGCCAAGCGCGAAAAAGCTACGGAATTGAAGGTGCCCATCATCTCCGAAACCGACCTACTGGCGATGCTCCCGGATGCCGCTACCCTCCCCGACTCCGAGGCCGAAGCCGCCGCCGATTCGGCGTTGGATGCCCTCGCTGCCCCGACCCTACCGCAGGGCGGCCAAGGGTCGTTGTTCTGATTGGCATAAGTGACGCGTCGCTATACAGCAGCTCTGTCACTAAATGTTGATCAGTATCACGTATAGCATTCTGAACCTTGTTGTTACTAAGTTTTCTTATAGAAGTTGTTTGAGTTAGTTGTTGCACGATGTCTCGTCGGCTGCGCCGTGTGGACGAAACTGTTCAGCGATGAGACGCAAATATGCGTCTCTACATCGTACAACAACTACCTCAAACAACTTCTAAATCGTGTCCCGCTTCTCAAACACTTTCCCTACCCATAATGTCCCGTTTCCTTCTACTGGCTTTCGCCGGCGCACTCACCTTCACGCAGCTTTCCTGCTCTTCAAACACATCGGTAACGCCTACCGAAACCGCCGCGCTGCTGCAAAAGCCCGACGTTGTGGTGCTGGATGTGCGCACGCCCGAGGAGTACGCCGATGGCCACTTGGCCGGTGCCCGCAACATCGACTTCAAAGCGCCGGACTTTGACGACCGGATTGCCCAGCTCGACAAATCCAAAACCTACGTGCTGTATTGCGCCTCCGGCAACCGCAGCGGTAAAACAGCCACGCTGATGGCCGAAAAGGGCTTTGCCAAGGTAGACAACGCAGGAGGCTTCAAAGATTTGAAGGCAGCCGGCTTGCCAACGGAATAGCCCGATGGGTATTTTCTGCTGTAAGCGTAGCGGTTGGGTGCTGGTATTAGGACTGCTCTTGGCTAGCTGGGCGAGCCGTGCCCAAACGCCTACCCTGGCGCGCGATACGTCGTTCACGGTATACAGCGCCCTCGCCAAAGCCCGCAAGACCGATCCTACCATTACGCTGGCCCAGCCAGTGGTACCGGCAACTATTCACTCGCAGACGAACGTGCCGTACTGTACGGCTAGTGGGCGGGCGTTGCAGCTCGACGTGTTCTACCCCAAAGCCCGCCGCCGGGGCGGCTACCCGGCGGTGCTGTTGATTCATGGAGGTGGGTGGCGCTCTGGCGACCGGAGCCAGCACGTGCCGATGGCCCAGCAACTAGCGGCGCGCGGTTTTGTAGCCGTCACGGCCGAGTACCGCCTCTCCACCGAAGCGCCCTACCCCGCGGCTGTGCTGGATCTGAAAGCAGCCGTACGATGGATGCGGGCGCATGCCCGGGAGTATCATCTAAATCCCAAACAGATTGCTTCGTGGGGGTTTTCAGCAGGAGGCCAGCTAGCAGCGCTTGTTGGCACTACCAACGAGGAAACCCGCTTCGATTCGTTGGCGTGTAACACGGGCTATTCCAGCCAAGTGCAGGCCATTGTGGACGTAGACGGCATTTTGGCCTTCATCCACCCCGAATCGGGCGAAGGCGACGACCGGAAAAGCATTTCGGCGGCCACCTATTGGTTTGGCAGCTCCAAGACCGAGCGGCCTGCTTTGTGGCGCCAGGCTTCGGCCCTCACCTACGTAGGGCCGCGCACGCCCCCTACCCTGTTCCTCAACAGCTCCGTGGACCGCATGCACGCCGGCCGCGACGATATGATGCAGCAGCTCAGTCAATTCAACATCTACCACGAAGTGCACACTTTCCCCGACGCGCCCCACCCCTTTCCATTGTTCAACCCGTGGTTTGCGCCTACCTTGGACTACACCGTGGCGTTTCTGAATAAAGTATTCAGCAGGAAGTAAGCATAACAGTAGCACGTCCCGCTGAGCTTGTCGAAGCCTTTCTACCGCCTCGTTATCATACTATACTATATGATTAGCGTTGCGGCAGAGAGGCTTCGACAAGCTCAGCGGGACGTGCTACTGTTATGCTTACTTTAAATATAGATGCTTAAAAGCTGCGCACCATGCTGTTATGCAGCGTGCGCGGCGTCCAGTAGCCGCTGGCAATGATGCGGCGAATGGTGAACAGTGGATCTTGCTGGTCGCGCTTTTCGGCCAAAGAAAAAGCGGCCACAAACCCGCGCTTCTTCAGCTCTGGAATGGCCTCGGGGTTCCAGAGGCCGAAGGGGTAAGCGAAATAGGTAACCTTCTGCCCCGTGATTTCCTCCAGGGTTTTGGTCGGCTTTTCGATCTGCGTCACCCAATCCTGACCCTGGTATTTCTTTACGTTGTGGTGGTCCCAAGTGTGTGAGCCAATGACGTTGCCTTCGTCGGCGAGCTGTTTCACCTGTGCTTTGCTCATGTACTTGGGGCGGCCCAGGCTCACGGTCATCACAAAATACACCGCCTTGAAACCGTGCTTTTCCAACTCGGGGCGGGCCACGGTGAACTGGTCCAGGTCCGTGTCGTCGAAGGTGAGCATCACAGGCTTGGGGGGTAGTGGCGCGCCGGTGGCGAGGTAGGCGTAGAGCTGATCGGGCAGAATGGTGTGGTAGCCCGAATCGGCTAGCATCTGTATCTGCTTTTTAAACGCGTCTACCGGCACAATGTAATCCTTAGCCGATTTAGAATCGCGCGGGCGCCAGTCGCGTATTTGATGGTAGCACAGGATAGGCACCTGCGGCCGGGCGTAGATAACCGCCGCGCTAGCTACGCTAGCCGCCGGAATGCTAGCGGGCGCAGCGGCAACTGGGGCCGCAACAGGCGCTACGACAGTAGCAGAATCGGTAGTTACAGCTGTAGGAGGGTCGGTTTCGGAAGCGGTGGCAGATTTGATATCGCAGGCGGGTAGGGCCAGCGTAGTAGCCAGCCCGGCGGCTAGCAAAGCGGTACGAAATACAATCATGGATATTTAAGAGCACCACGCTCTCAAAAAATGGGTATTTTTGAAAATAATTAATGGGAAAGGCTGCGCTGGATGAGTGCATTTATGCATTGTACTTTCAGCAGAGCAGCTTCCTTACAAATCAACTGATTTTCCACTCATGAACCAACTCCGTGGTACGGGCGTTGCGCTCGTCACGCCTTTTTTGCCTACCCCTGACCACGCCGTGGATTACGCCGCGCTGCGTCGTATAATTGACTTTACACTAGATGGAGGTGCTGATTATCTGGTGATTAACGGAACCACGGCAGAGTCGCCTACCCTGACAGTGGAAGAGCGGGCAGAGATTCTGCGCGTGGCGCAAGAACAGGTAGCCGGCCGCGTGCCGCTGGTTTTCGGATTGGGTGGCAACAACACCGCCGCTGTGGCGCGCACCCTGCGCACCATTGATCTTACCGGTGTAGTGGCCGTTCTGTCGGCCTCGCCTTACTACAACAAACCGTCGCAGGCTGGTATCGAGGCGCATTACCAGCACTTGGCCGATGCCTCGCCCCTACCCCTACTCCTGTATAACGTGCCTGGTCGTACGGGTTCTAATATCACGGCGGATACTACCCTGCGCCTGGCCCAGCACCCGAACATCATTGGCATTAAGGAGGCGAGCGGCAATCTGGAGCAGTGCATTGCTATTGCTGCCGGCAAGCCCGATGATTTCCTGCTGATTTCGGGCGACGATATGATGACGACTTCCCTCATCAGTTTTGGCGCCGTGGGCATCATCTCGGTGTTGGCCAACGCCTTCCCTCGCCCCTTCTCCGACATGACCCGCCACGCCCTGGCCGGCGACTTCGCCCAGGCCAGCCAGGTGCTCTACGATTTTGTGGCCCTCAACCCGCTGATGTACGAGGAGGGCAACCCCGTAGGCGTGAAAGCTGCTCTGGCGGCACAGGGCTTATGCTCAGCTGCTGTGCGCTTGCCGTTAGTAGAGGCGTCAGAAGGGTTACAGGAAAAGATTACGGTGCTAACGCACAAAATGCAGGGGGTAACGGTAGGGTAGCCACCACAGCAGCGCTAAGCAATCAGAAAACGGGTGTCATCCTGAGTGTAGCGAAGGACCTTATCACGTAAGAACGACTGTCGTACTTACGTGATAAGGTCCTTCGCTACACTCAGGATGACACCCGTTTTCTGTCTATTTATCTATTGCTACCGTTGCTCTTTACCACCCACTAGCCAGCACATCGGCCACGTGCAGGGTTTTGATGAGCTTTTTCTCGCGGCGGATGTAGGCGTTGAGGTGCATTAGGCAGCTGGTATCAGTGCTGATGAGGTAATCGGCGCCGGTAGCCAGGGCGTGCTCTACCTTCTGCTCGGCCATGGCCACGGAAATTGCCTGAAACTTGACAGCAAACGTACCCCCGAAACCGCAGCAAGTCTCTGTTTCGGCCATTTCCAGGCGCGTGAGGCCCTGCACGCCGTCTAGCAACTGGCGCGGTGCCTCCCGGATGCCGCATTCGCGCAGGGCCGAGCAGGAGTCGTGGTAGGTATACTGGCCGGGTAGGGCGGCGCCGGGAATGGTGGTAATGCCCAGCACATCTACCAGGAATTCGGTCAACTCGAATACGCGCCGTTGTAGGCCGTAGTGCTGAGTTTGCTGGGGCGTACTATCGAACAGCTCGGCGTAAGTGTTGCGCACCATGCCCACGCACGAGGCCGACGGGCTGACCACGTAGCGGCCCGGCTCGTTGGGAAAATCCTTCAGAAACTTGGTGGCTACCTCGCAGCTTTCGGCCTTGAAGCCCGCATTGTAGGCCGGCTGGCCGCAGCAGGTTTGGTTGCCGTTGTAGTGCACCTCGCAACCCACGGCTTCCAATACCTTCACCATGTTGAGGGCCGTGGTAGGAAAAAGCTGATCAACGAAGCAAGGAATAAAGAGGTCGACGGCAGGCATAGGATGTTTGGCTGTTGGCTACTGGCTGCTAGCTTTTCCACTGCGAAACGGTAGCCGAATCTGGAAAAAGACAACAATGCCCTGCAAAGGTAGGGGCAGCCAGGCAATGCAAGCGCTTATGCTGTCTCGTTTGTCTTCTACCGAGACGCTATCAGCTAACGGCCAATAGCTAGAAAAATCAACGCACTAGCAAATCGGCAATGAGGGACTTTAGCTCGGGGTCGGCGGGGCGCAGGGCGTCGGCGTAGCGCACGATGCCGTACTTGTCGAGTAGCACGTAGCGCGGAATGCTATTGACGGTGAAGCGTTTCAGGAAGCCAGCCGTGGTAGGGCTGGCGAAATGATACTGCTCACGCACGCCCGCGAGAAACTTCTTGCCGGCCTGCTGCCACGCCTGCTTGTCTTTGTCAGTAGAGAGCTGAATGACTATTACCGGCTTGCCCTGGTAGTGGCGGCGCAGCGCTGCCGTGGCGGGAAATTCCATGATACAGGGTGCGCACCAGCTGGCCCACAGATCGAGGTAGATGACTTTGCCCCGGTGTCGGGCCAGCAGCGCGGCCAGCGTTTGGCGGGAGCCGTCGGGGGCTACCAACGTATCATTGGTAGCCATTTGCTGGTTGGGCATCACCAACGTGAATTGATCCTGATGGGTGAGGCTGCGCACGAAACGGCTCTCCGGCATCACCCAGGTGCGGTAGTCTTTCAGCAGCGGGCCGATGGGGCGGTGCATAGACTGTGCATCTTCCATCAACGCATAGCATACCCATTCCCGCTCCAGGCCTGTAAGCTCCTGCTTTGCCACCGCGTACTGCGCGCTGGTGGAAGCTGGCCGATTTCGCAGCATGGTGAGGTAGGGAACCATCGCTGCCAGTGTTTGCAACCGTTTCGGCGAAGCTGTTGGCGGCAGCAACTGCATACTCCGCAGTAGCCGTAGTTGTGCGCGTACCGAATCTTGGTAGACAGTTGGAAACGTTGTCACCAAATCCAGTTTTAGTGTATCTCGCATCATCCGCACGCCACGCGAGACGAAGGGCTGCGTGTTGTGTAACTTGTGGTACCAGACACCACCAAGTAGGTAGATGACACGTTGCAAGTGCAGTTCCCGCGCCAGAGCCTCAGCTATGATTGGTCGGATACCTGGTGTGGTGCGCACAGTTGCTATCAGGCTGTCGCCGGTGAGGCGTAGGCGTTGCCAGTGAGCCATAAACTCTTCCATCGTGGCGGGCATTTCTAGGGTAGTCTGATCATCCAGAAATGCCCAATTACCTAGACTGAACGGACTGCACCAAAGCCGGTCGAAAAAGCGCAATTCAGTAGGGTGGCTACCGGCAAATGTGTAGGCGTTGGTAGCTTTTATATGATGAATGGTAATTACGTCGCCAGGCATTACCAACAGCACCGGCTGTTCCACAGGGTTGTGCAGCTCCCTTGCAAAGTGAATAGCTGTTGGCAAGAATGAATTCTCATCAAAAACTATGCGCAGCGTATCACCCGGCTTTACTGGGCCACCTTTTCCCTTTTGCAGGATATTCCGATATCCAGGCCAAATATTATCCTCTAACCCACCATTAATCAACAGCGCTTCCCGTCGCTGGGCGTAGCTGCTATTACTGGTAAACAAAGCACACATTACAGCAAGCAGCAGAATCCGACACATCAGCATAGCGCAATAGATAGTTGTAAATCAAACCGATATCTACAACTAACGCTCATTAACTGACAATCAATATAGTGCGCTCAAAATACTTGCCCAGCCGCTACCTGTGCTTCCCGAAAGGCCTGCATATCCAGACCCAACGCCTCGCCCTGGCTTTGCAGGTAGGCGACCAAGTGCATGGTGGGCATGTTGCCGGTCAGCTCGTCGGTGGCCATGGGACAGCCGCCGTAGCCGCCCAGCGCGCCATCGAAACGGCGGCAACCGGCGTGGTAGGCAGCGGCTACTTTTTCCTGCCAGGCATCGGGGGTGGTGTGCAAGTGCGCCCCGAAGGTGATGTCGGGGAAAGCCGGAATCAGGGTTTCAAACAGGGGCGTGATGGTGGCGGCTGTACTCACCCCAATGGTATCCGACAGGGCCACAATGCGCACGCCCAGCGCCGCTAGCCGGCGTGTGAATTCCGCCACAATATCCGGGTGCCACGCCTCACCGTAGGGATTTCCAAAACCCATCGACAGGTACACAACTAACGTTTTGCCTACCCGCCCGCACAATGCCTGCATCTGCGCTACCTCTTCCAGGGCCTCCGCAATGGTTTTGTTGGTGTTGCGCCGCTGGAAGGTTTCGGACAGGGAAAGCGGAAAGCCGATGTAGGCAATTTCGGAGAAGCCAGCCGCCGTTTCGGCTCCGCGCAGGTTGGCTACGATGGCCAGCAGCTCGGTGGGCGAGTTGCCGGTGTCGAGGCCGGCCAGCACCTCGGCCGTATCGCGCAGCTGCGGAATAGCCTTGGCTGATACAAAGCTACCGAAATCCAACGCCGAGAAGCCGACGCGCAGCAACTGGTTGAGGTAGGCAATTTTAGTGGCCGTAGGGACGAAGTCGGCCAGGCCTTGCATGGCGTCGCGGGGGCATTCAATGAGTTGCATAGAAGGTGATACGTGGGTGGGGGTAGGTATACGCAAAAGTACTACGAACCCGACCAGCGACTTCGGCCCTGTTGCCTAGAACTAGGATATACGTGCTGCTGCGCCTAGCTTCGTGACCTATGTATACTATTGGGCCGATGTGGAAACGCTCTTTATTCAGCGTACTTATTGTATTCGTGCTGGCCTGGCTGGGCCGTTCTTTTTATCAATACATGCAGCTTCCTATAGATGGCGACCTGGCCGCCATCGTGGTACCATTGGGGTGGTATGCGCGGGTACTACACGACCCATTTGGGTGGGCCGTGCTTACGCATGATGCCGTGTATGCCGCTCCTAACCGTTTTTTCGCGCATGTGCTGCTCAATCAATACTTTCGGCACGTACCCGGCTGGTTGCAGCACTTCCTTGCTCCCATCCAGAGCGTGTATGTTGCCATCGCTCTGTTGAAGCTGCTCACGCACCTGTTGCTACTCTACTTGTTGGCTGTTTACGCCACGGGTGCCAGCAAGCTGAATCATCGAGGGCTATGGCTGGTCATGGCGCTGTTGCTCCCTTTGTTTCAGACGGCAGGCTACAACCTCCAGATGGGCATCATTGACCATGCCACTACTTACGCCGCGTTTTACGCCCTACCTATGGCACTACTGCTGTTGCTGCTATTGCCTTTTTATCGGGCCGCACAGCACGGCGTATGGCGGCCACTCCGGTGGGTTGAACTAATCGCCTTGATCGGCCTGACGATGGTAGTAGCCTTCAACGGCTCCGTTGTGCTAGGGGCAGTGGCCGTGTTGCTACCCGGCATTGTGCTCTATGCGCTTCGCCGCCAGGCGCAGGTAGATAAGATGTTTTTATGGTCTTCCTGGCAGCCCATTTTGCTGCTCAGCTTGCTGGGCCTGTTGTGCGTCTACTCGTTGTACATTGGCCTTAACAACAGCGAGAACCCTACCGTACTACCCTCGCTGTGGGAGCGGTATCAGCGGTTGCCACTGGGTTTTTTCCGGCAGTTCACGGTGAAGTTGGGCCTTCCTCTGTTGCTGGTCATGCTCCTGCTCAATGCGCAGCTGATTCGGCGGGTATTGCCAGCTACTTCCGAGGGACAGCACCTGCTCCGCAGTCTGCGCTGGCTGGCCCTATTTGCCCTAGTCTATATTCTGCTGCTTCCGCTAGGTGGCTACCGCCCCTACCGGCCGCTGCTGCTCCGCCGCGATACGGTGCTACCCATTATTCTGGGCATGGTGTGCCTATACGGTGCCTCCTCCTACTACGTGTGGCGCTACCTACCCATGGGCCGGCTGCGGGTAGGCTACATAGTACTCCTGGGTGTATTCTCTGCTATCTTTCTGAATGCCGACCGGCTGCACATCTCGCCGGTTGATAACAACAACTGCGAGCAACAGGCGCTATCCTATCTGGCCCACGCACCAGCCGGCGTAGTGCAATTGCCGCAAGCGTGCCCCGTTTTGAGCTGGAACGTGGCTACTGATCCCGCTCAGATCACCGTACAGGCGCATCTACTCAACTTGTGGGGCATTACGCGGGGTCTCACAGGGTACTACCAGCAACCTCCGGACCCAACTCAGCAGTTGCTCCCTACCCCACCGAACTAGTTTGGGACGCGGGAAGTTGAGAGGAAGATTTACGTCTTCCTTCATGCTCCTATCCTCCGCACACCGCTTTGCTGCCTGGCTCTTTCTGCTTATTTTGGTTTCTTCCTGCGGCAAGCAGCAAACCCTGCAAGGCATTTTCAACCAACCGCGCACCCCGCACGAGGCCTACGCCCGCCAACTGCACCAAACCCGCCTCGACGAAACCGCCCTGGGCCGCGACTGGCTGCAAGCTGCTGACCAGGCCCTGCGCGATTCGCTGGTCGTGACGCTACCTTTCCAGGAATCCGGCATTTTCCGGGCCGATAAAGCCTCCGCGGCCGCATACCGCTACGCCGTACGGGCCGGCGAAACCATTCGCGTGACGCTCACCCTAAGCCCTGGCACCGATGCCCGTGTGTTTCTGGATGCGTTCGAGCTGAACCCCGACCGCCCTACCCCTCAGCCCATCACCTCGGCTGATACCACGGCGCTTACCTTCAGCTACGACGTGAAAGACGACCACCAGCATCTGCTGCGCGTGCAGCCCGAGTTGCTGCGCGACGGCCGCTATACCGTTCGCATTCAGCGGGCGCCTTCGCTGGGCTTTCCGGTGAAGGGTAAGAGCGACGTGGCAGTAGGCAGCTTTTGGGGCGCCAACCGCGACGGGGGCAAGCGCCGCCACGAGGGCATCGACATCTTTGCCAAACGCGGTACGCCTACCGTGGCCGCCATAGATGGCTACGTGACGCGCACCGGCGTAACCAACCTCGGCGGCAACGTGGTGTGGCTGGCCGATGCTGAGCACGGTCAGCACATCTACTATGCTCACCTCGACAAACAACTCGTGCAGCCCGGCCAGCAGGTGCGCCAGGGCGACACGCTGGGCCTGGTAGGCAACACTGGCAACGCCCGCACCACACCGCCTCACCTGCATTTTGGCATCTACCGGGGCGGACGCGGGGCTGTAGACCCCTACCCTTTCATTCGCCATGCCGATGCTACCCCGGCTGCGCCGCGCACCAAGACAGAGCGACTGGGTGAGTGGGTGCGCGTGCAGGATAAAAGCACTGATTTACAGTACAGTCCCGCAAAGAAAGCCGGGCGCGTAGCGGCGTTGCGCCGCCACACTCCCCTATTGGTGGTAGGCAGCCAAACTGACTGGTACCGTGTACAACACCCCGATGGCCAACTGGGCTACGTGGCGGCCCACGCCGTGGTACCCGCTACCACGCCCCTACGTCGCGAGAGTCTTACCCGCTCCACCGACCTCCTGGCTACTCCCCTCCCCACGGCACCGATGCTGGACACCCTACCCGCCCAAACCAAAGTAGCTGTGCTGGGCGAATTTGGTGGCTACCAGCTAGTACGCGCCGCCAGCGGCAGCCTGGGCTGGCTGACAAAAACGCCTGCTTCCTGATGAACAGTTAGCTGTTCAGATACGCTTAGGACCGCATAGCAGCCGAAGGTTTGCAAAAGATAACTCAACAATAAACTCAGCAACTTCATCTTTCGCTCATGCGCCACGCTCTACCTTCGAGCCGGTGATTGGAGTACAGCGCGGCATATTCTCTTCGGAGGGTGTGCCGCGTTTGCGTTGGCGACACCCTGATGTAGCTCTAGGACTTGTTTCCAACTTAGAAATGGCGGCTAAACTTTGGCGGTCATGCTGAGCCTGCCGAAGCATCTCGCATGCTTCGGCAGGCTCAGCATGACGTTCTTTCTTCGTTTCCTTTATGTAGGAACAAGTCTCTATTCAAAACAAAAAAGGCCGCCCCGCAGTGTATGCGGGGCGGCCTTTTTGTATCAATTTTGACAACAACTACTCGGCAATAACGACGGCTTTGCCCAACGTTTTGGCGTAGGCAATGCGCCGCTCACGGCCGGTATTCGAGGTATAGTCGAAGCCCACGGCTTTGGTATCGGCTTTCACGGCGCGCCAGTTTTCGGCATCTACGTTGGCGGGCTGGGTAGCGGCACGCGGCACAGCCGGCTGCGTAAACCGGTCGTCGGCAAAGAAAGCATTCATGGCCTGTAAAATGGCAATTTCCTTGGCGCGGGTGGTAGCTGCCTGCGGGTCTTCCAGGTTGCGGGCTTCTATGAGGGCAACAGCCGGAATCATTTCCTTACGCAACGTATCGCCGGTGCTGGTCAGGATGATGAAGCGGGCCTGAGCGTTCAGAATCTTTGCGCCTTGCAGTTGCAGAATGAAGTTATCCTTGGTTTTGGCGCTGGAAAAATAGTGCGTAGTGCGCACCGTATTCAAGATGCTGCGGGTGGTAAGGCGGTTGCTTTCCGTAGGCGGCGAATACACTTTGTCGGCATTC
Organism: Hymenobacter defluvii; assembly: GCF_017589435.1. Lineage (NCBI taxonomy): Bacteria > Pseudomonadati > Bacteroidota > Cytophagia > Cytophagales > Hymenobacteraceae > Hymenobacter > Hymenobacter defluvii. The sequence continues at coordinate 690,475 of NZ_JAGETX010000001.1, read as the reverse complement.
TTGGAGTTTCCTACTTCGCGCTCGGTATTGATGCAGGAAGTGACCTGGAGCAACAAAGCAGCGGCGACACCGGAGAGAAGAAGTTTTTTCATTGTGCGGCCGTGGCCAATTAAAATCATGCGGCAAGATACGCGGCTGACTCGCTTCACAAATCAACCCACCGCGCCCGACCGCGAATTTTATACCAGAATTAACAGGCGGGCGCGTTCTTTTCTGCCTTTCTTATACGCATCAGGTAATGTCAGGGTCACACGCCCGACGCGTTCTTACAACCAGCTCAACTCCAGCCCAAGCGTCCAGCGGGGTAGCTCGGGGTAGCGCGTTTGGGCACTGGAAGTGAAGGTATCGGCCAGGCGGTAGCGGCCTACCAGCGCAAAGCGCCCGATGCCGGCGCGGGCACCTACGCCGTACGGCCAGCGCCGCACATAGCTCAGCCCCCGCTCGGATATGCGCTGCTTGCGGGCTCCATTCGGGCCGGGGCGGTCCTCGTAGAAGTGCGTGCTACCCATTACCCAGCCGCCCCAGCCCAGTAGGTCCACGTAGCGCCCAATGGCGTTGCCGCGTCGGCCGTAGTTGATGCGCACAAAGCCGTGGGCCTGCGCCTGGTGCAGCGCCAGATACTCTGTGTGGTGCTGCGCAGAAGTGGGCAGCACTTTCTGGTCGTTCTGACGCAGGTAGTACGCCAGGCGGTCGTAGCGCAGATCGGCGCCTAAGGACAGCGTTTGGTTTAGGCGCCACTTGTTGCGCAGACCCACAAAGATGTCCGCCGAGCGGCCATATTCCAGCTCTGCCCCCGTACTGGCCGAGGGCCCCACCACGGCCGCGTAGCCGAAGTAAAAATGATTGTAAAAAGCCCGGTTGGGGCCATAGTTCTCGTAGGTAGTATCGTTGGCGACATTGGCGCACAGTAGTATTCGTTGTGCCTGGGCGACGGGTAGCCACCAGGCCAGCAGCAACCCCAGCAAGCCTATTCGTTTCAGTACCAGCATCATGGCGCAGCAGTGTAGGTTTGCGTGAAGCCCCGGTAGTGCACGCGTAGCATGTCGCCGGGCTGGAGCAGGCGCCGGGGCACTTCCAGCACGGCCCGCTGAGTCACATCGCGCACCTCGTAGCGGCGCAGCACGCCCTGGCGGTTGGCAATGTGCCAGTAGAGGTAGCGCGGCGGCTCCTGAAGCACGGGTTCCTCTTCGGCGGGTGTCTCGGGGGGAGGCACGGTCGATTCCTTCCCCAGAGCGGGCACTTCGTTGGGGCGCGCGGCCGGCGTCACGGCCCGCACCGAATCGGCGTAGAGCGGTAGCGTGCGCGCGGGCACCGTTGCCGCAGCCACCCGAATGACAACGGCCACCACCGAATCGTGTCGCACAAAATCGAAGGTAGGCGCCGGGGTTGCCGCTACGCCAGACGGCGCCAGCAGAGACGCAATTTGCGGACGGCCGTAGCCGTGGGCGTAGTCATAATACGGATATAATTCCCCTGCCTTTTCCAACTTTCGAAACACCTCCATTGCCGTGAGCTGACGCTGTTGCTGCCATACACACGCCGCCAGCCCTACCATCAGCGGACTGGCAAACGAGGTTCCCTCAATGCGCTCATACCCACCGGGTGCGGCCACCAGGGCTGTGCCGAAAGCCACCACGTTGGGCTTCAGCCGCCGGCCGGCGCCGGGGCCATAGCTGCTAAAGTCGCTGTGCAGGTACGTATCAGGGTCGAGTCCTCCGACGGTCAGCACCGAGTCGCCGTCGGCGGGCGTACCGATGGTGTGCCACTCTTCGTCCTCACCGTCGTTGCCGGCGGCATTCACCACCAAGATGCCTTTGCGCGCCGCCATTTCGGCCGCGCGGGCAATTAGGCTGATGCGGCCGTTCATCTGCTCGGGAAAGTAGCGGCGGTTGGTGTACCCTAAAGAGGAGTTGATAATATCGACGCCTTGGCGGTCGGCCCACTCGGCGGCGGCCAGCCAGGCTTCTTCCTCGGCATATCGCTCCCGAAACATCTGCTCGGTGCGGGCCAGCAGAAACTCGGCACCGGGGGCCAGGCCCAGGTAGCTGCCATCGGGTAGGGCGCCTGCCACGCAGGACAGTACCTCGCCGCCGTGGTTGGCTCCGTGGTACACGTTGGGCTGACGTTTAAGAAAATCATACGTCGCCACAATGCGCTTTTCGGTGCGCAGATGCTCAAACGCCGGGTGGCTGTCTACCCCATTGAAGCCCGCGTCGAAGATGGCAATGCGAAGGCCGCGGCCGTTGAGGTGGGCCCGGCGGAGTTGCACGGCGCCCAGACTCTCCGTCTGACGACGGGCCAACTGGCGGTTGACGGTCGAAATTTGCATAGAAGCTCCTTCCGCTGCTGTGGTGTGCGCTGCTAGTTGTAGCTGACGTTCCGGCAACAGCGTCACGCTGAGCACGCCCGGCAACCGGCGCAGTACCTGCGCCTGAGCTGGCGTAGCCCGGCACACTACCCCATTCAACCACCGGCTCACCAAGGTCACCGAGTCGGCAGTGGCAGAGAGGGCGCGCAGATAGGCCGGGCGTACGGGGTAGTCGGTGCTATCAGCCGCGGGCAGATGCTGGCGCACACGTCGGGCTAGTGTCGCTGGGACGAAATAGGCTTTAGGATTAAAATTAACGCCTTTTTTGTCGCGCAACTGCACCCAATAGCGGGTGGTAGGTGCCTGCGCCTTTCCTGTCGAAGGTAGCCATACACCTATCCCCAACAGCAACTGGCAACACAAGAAGTAAATGCGTTTACTCACAAAGTTCAAAAGCCAAAACGAAACGAGGCGTAAGGTACAACGCGAATGGCATACCCGTTGGCCAAGAACTAGTGCATCATCAGTCAAGATTAGCGCATCTGTAGATATTCAATTTTCCTACTATTATTGCTGATGGCCAACTGCTCTATGCAATTTACCTTTCCCGGAAAAGCACAATATATTATCCCGGCCAGAGTTTTTGCGTATACAACACAGTTCGCCGGTAAGCCCAACGGTAGCCGGCCCATCACTTTGTTTATTCCCTGAATCTTAAATACATGACCTCTCCTCTTTCCCGTGTGGCATTGACTGCTCTTCTGGGCGGCACCCTCTTGATTGCCCCCGGATGTAACAAAAAAGAAATTGCTGCCCTTCAGCAGCAAAACCAAGAATTGACCCGTTCGCGGGAGCAATTACAGGCCGAAAAAGATGCGCTGGCTCAGGAAAAAACGCGTTCGGAAGAAGAATTGCGCTCCAGCCTGCTCAACAAAAACCAGCAGGTAAGTCAGCTCAACGAGAACCTGGGCATGACGCAGCAGCAGCTCAAGGAGCGTGAGGCCCGCATTGCGGAACTACAGCGCGTGCTAGACGAGCAGCAGGAGCGGGTGCAAAATTTGCGGCAGCGCGTAGCCGACGCACTGCTAGGCTTCAACGCCAATGATTTGCAGGTGCAGCTCAAAAACGGCAAAGTATACGTATCGCTTTCGGAGCAATTGCTGTTCAAATCGGGCTCTACCAAGGTAGACCCCAAAGGTCAGGATGCCCTCAAAAAGTTGGCAACTGCGCTGCAAGGCAACAAGGATGTGAACGTACTAGTAGAAGGCCACACCGACGATGTGCCGATTGCCCGCGGCACCGCCGGCATGCAAGACAACTGGGACCTGAGCGTGCTACGCGCCACGGAAATTACCCGCCTGCTCACTACCAACGGCCTCAACCCCGACCAGGTAACCCCCTCAGGCCGCTCGAAATATTTGCCGATTGTAGCTAATAATTCGGCCCAAAACCGTGCACTCAACCGCCGCACAGACATCATTCTGACCCCAAAACTGGACGAGTTGTTTCAGATCTTGGAGCAGAATTAGAAAGTGGTGAGGTTGTACAGTGGCGAAGTAAAAATACGGCTGTCATCCTGAGCGGAGCGAAGGACCTTATCACGTCAGAGCGACAAGCGTAACAACGACTTGTTCTAACGTGATAAGGTCCTTCGCTCCGCTCAGGATGACAGCCGCTTTGCTATTCACCACTGTACAACCTCAAAATTTCACCACTTCACCACTTCTCACAGCCCGTATTTGCTGATGAGGTAGATGAGGGCGGCCATGCTGGCACCACCCATTTCCAGCTCGCGGCGGTTTACCTTGTCGAAGGTGTCGGCGGCGGTGTGGTGGATGTCGAAGTAGCGCTGGTCGTCGCAATCGTAACCGATGAGGGCTTTCACCTGGCCTTTCAGCGGGCCGATGTCGGTGCCGCCGTGGCCGGGGCCGATTTCCTCGCTGTGGTAGGGCACGAACAACGGTGCCCAACTCTGGATTTTGGCCAGCGTGGCGGGGTCTGCCTCTACCCCGAAGCCGCGGGGCGTAAACCCACCTCCGTCCGATTCCATAGCGGCCACGTGCTTTTCGTTGGCGGCTTTGGCAAGCTCGGCATATTTCAGGCCGCCGCGGGTGCCGTTTTCCTCATTCATAAAGAATACGGCGCGCACGGTGCGCTCGGGGCGCAGGCCGGTGGCTTTTAGCAGGCGTAGTACTTCCATGCTTTGCACAATGCCGGTGCCGTCGTCGTGGGCGCCTTGGGCCAAGTCCCAAGAGTCGAGGTGGCCGCCTACACTGATGATTTCGTCGGGATATTTTGAGCCTTTCAGCTCGCCTACCACGTTGTAGCTTTTCACCTCGGGTAGCTGCTGGCATGCCATTTCCAGCTCGAAGGTGAGGGTAGGATTGGCTTTGAGGAGTTGGCTGAGCTGGTCGGCGCCGTTGGTGCTGAGGGCGGCGGCGGGCACTTTGGTCACCTTGTCGTCGTAGCTCATGGTGCCGGTGTGGGGGTAGTCGTCGTGGGCCAGGGAGAGGCTGCGCACCAGGGCGCCCACCGCGCCGCGCTTGGCCGCTTCGATGGCTCCGCGGCGGCGCTGGTCGCCAGCGTCGCCGTAGGCCCTACCCGTCTCGATGAAGGTAGGGTTCATGGGGCGATTATAGAAGATGAACTTGCCCTTCACCTGGTTGTCGGGTAGGGCGGCTAGTTGGTCCCAGCTGGTCACTTCCACCACGCCCGCTTTCAGCTTGCCCTTGGTGGCTACCGAGCCGCCCAAGGCGCACACGTTGAACTTGGTGGCTTTGCTGCCGACCTTGGCTTCGGCCTTCTCTTTGGCGCCGCGCACCCAATGCGGCACCATCACTTCCTGCAAATACACGCGGTCGAAGCCGGCTTTTTCCATGGCGGCTTTGCCCCACTCCACAGCTTTTTGCGCCTCCGGCGAGCCGCTGAGGCGCCCGCCTACCTGGCTGGTGAGCTGGCGCAGGTTCTCGTAGCTCTGCCCGCGCAGCAGGGCCTCGTCGTAAATAGTGCGGATGGCCAGCGAGTCGATTTTGGAGGCCGACTGGGCCTGGGCAGCGGGAGCCAGCAGGGCCGCCAGGGCCACGGCCGCTACCCCGCGAGAGAGAAAGCGCATGTAGAGAGGAGTATGGTAGAGAGTCAGAAAAGCAACCAGAACGAAGTCGCAATATAGAAAGCCTGCCCAGGGGAAGAAACGAAAGCGCCTTATTTCGCCCCGGCGCCGTAGTGCTGCACTGCCACCGTACCGGGGCCACCAGCGCGGGGCAGCTTCACCTCAAACAGATAATCATACTCATTATCAGCTATTTCCTGTAGTGGGCGCGTCACCTGCAACTCGTTTAGCAAGGGCAAAATCGTATTGGAGTGCCCAACTACCACCACGGTTTTGCCCGCGTATTCCTGCCGGATTTGCTCGGCCAGGCCCCGTTGGTTGCGGGGGTTGTACACAATGGGCGGCAGCCGTAGCGCGGTGGCCAGCGGGGCCACCGTCCCGCGGGTGCGGCGGGTATCGGTGGTGAAAATGGCCGTTACGGGACGGCGCTCCAGCAGTTCGCGTAGGGCCACGGCGCGCTGTTCGCCGGCTGGTGTCAGGGCCGGATCCGGCAGGTTGGGACCCGGGTCTTTCTCGGCGTGACGCACGATGTACACCGTGGTAACGCTGGCCTGGCCGGGGTTGGCCGAGCGCGTGCTACCACAACCGGCGAGCAATAGAAAAGAGAAAAAGAGAAGTAGAATGTTGCGCATAGCGGGTGGAAGTAGGGGCGCCTGGTAGCCGCCCGTGAGGGTGAGATAGTTAGAATAGACAACTGCCAAAATGAGGCCCGCTCAGCAACAAAGCAGGCGAACGGGCGCCCGCAAGTCGCTTCTACAGGCTCATAATCTGCTTCAGTTCAGCGGGGCTCACCGTGAGCAGTCCTACCTTGGGTAGGCGCCCGGTGAGGATGCGCCAGTTGGGTTCCTGCTGAAAAATAGGCCGCAACAAGGCCAGCGCGGCGGGCACTTGCTGTTTGTTAGCCAAGCTGATGGCGTGCCAATACTTCATTTCCAGGTTCTGCGGAAACATTTTCTCAGCGGCCTCATACTCGCGGATGGCGCCGGGCACATCGTTTTTCTCTACGGCCAGGTCGCCGGCGTTCATGTGTTCGTAGGCGCGGTGCAGGTTTAGCAGGCGGCGCAGTTCTTGGAGCGGCTCCGCGGCATCATCCACGCGCAGGTCGATGAGACGGTCGGCCCAGGGGCCTTCGGTGGCGGTGCCGCGCACCATCAGCAGTGCTGCCGACTGTCGCCCGCGGATGTCGCCGCCGGCGGCCTGGGCGGCATCGAGGGCCGCTAGCACGCGCTCGGCCAGGGGTAGGGCGGCGTTTTGCTCGTAGGCCTTGGCCATGGCGGCGGGCACCGTATTATTGAGCATCATGTTGGCCTGCACCGAAAACTGGTTGCCCTTGACGTGGCCGGCCTCGTCGATGCACTTTTTGCCGGTGTGGGTGGCTACGTTGCCCTTCGCGTCGAGGATGGCAACCTGTCGCACGTCGCGGCTTTCGTCGGCGGCCAGCAGCGCATCTAGCGCCTGCTGAGCGGTTTTGCCGCTTTTGAGCAGGGCCAGCCCGCGTGGCCCGAAGGATTTGTTGGTGAAAGACTGCGTCGCCACCACACCTACCCCGGCCTCGCCCCAACTCACGGACGTACCCACCGAAAACCAGTGGCTCTGCACGGCCACGGCCATATCGCCGGTTTTCAGGTCGCGGGCCACGATGGAAAACGTGTGCGCCAGCGGGTCGGTGACGGAGTATACCTGCGCGGTGGCGAAACGGCTAGCAAGCAAGGCGAGAAAACACAGGATGGTTTTGCTGAACATAGGAATGGCGTGAAGTCGGTTTCAAGATAAAGCAGAAGACGCACATACGGCCCTCCCATCATGTCTCCGGGCATATGGAAACACGATGAAAGAGCCGCATGTGCGTCTTCTTACAGTACCTGCCAACTTCCGGGCACAGCAGGACAACCTGTTACTGCTGTGCCCAGTAGCCTCTTATTTCGCCTTCAGCAAGCGGAAACTTTGAGCCGTTTCGCCCGTCGTCAACCGCACCAGGTACATACCTTCCGCCAGGTTTCGGCTGTCCACCGGGAATTGATAGTTCCTGCCGGCTTCGGCGGTACCAGCAGCAATGCGCTGGAGCAACCGGCCGGTTACGTCGTAGAGTTCGAGCACGTAATTTTGCGTTTGGGCCTGCTGGAATTCAATGACTGCTTCCTCCGTGAAGGGGTTTGGATAAATGTTGAGCTGCTTATTCATGCCTCCTACCTCATCCGTGAGGTGCTGGGCACTGCTCGTAGCGGTGGCTAGTAGCTTAGCAGAGTTGCCATCCAGAGGACAGCCGGCACTGTTGAGTTTTTCGAGCTTATCCGCTAGTGCGTTTGCTGCTTTTTTATCCTTGCTCGTGAAGGCCGCATTTACATCGCTGATAAGCTTCTGCATATCGCCCCGGTAGGGCGCGCCGTAGCCTACTGTGCTGCTACAAATATTTTGCAGCGCCGCTACCGATTGCCGGCCCAGATTGTAGTTGCCACCACCGCCGGACTTCAGCACTTCCAGCAGCGTTTTGGTCTTGAGTTCGGCGGGGGCTGACTGAAATATATTCCGGTAGAGGGTAGTGGGGGTGTAGCACCCCCACCGGTCGGGGTGGTTTTTCCAGTAGCCTAGCCCGCAGCCCTGGGCCACGGCATTGTCGTTGACCGTTACCGACACCACCGCGGAGGTAGCGGCCAGCCCTTTGTCGTCGGTGGCGACGGCCGTGAGGGCGTAGGTGCCGGCTCCTACCCCACTCCAAGTATAGGTGTAAGGAGCAGTCAGCACTTCCCCTAGCTTGGTGGTTCCTGCAAAGAATTCCACCTTCGCTACGCGGCCATCGGCGTCGGTGGCGTCGGCTGTGAGGCTGATGGTGGCCGGCGCACTGAAACTGGCGCCAGGGGCCGGCGACGTGAGACGAACAACGGGCGCTTCATTGGCTCGGATGGTGATGGTGTAGTCCTCTGCCTCACCGTAGGTCATCGACGACGATGACTGCCCGCTCGTTATCTGAGGGCTATACGTGCTCCGTACCCGCATACGCGTGGTGCCCAGGCGCGCTGTGGCCGGAATAGCAATGGTAGTTGCGAAAGGAGACGTGGAAGAAGTAGGCGAGGCATACACAAACTCTCCTTCGTCGTCGAAATCCTTGTCTTGGTTGAAATCGATCCACACGCCAAAATACATGGAGTAGTTGGCCGCCTGCATTTGCATGGCGTAGCTTTCGCCGCGGGTAAGGGTAGTGGTGAGCGTTCCAGTGGGGGCGTAGTTGGTGTAGCCATTGGCCGTACCACCTCCACAACCCGAATTGGCATTTGCCAACGTACTGAAGCTGAAGTTATTGATCAGCGTTGCGTAGTTAGTACAACCATCGGCGTACGTCGGTTGCTCGTAGTCTTTTGTGGCAATGGAGTAGGCCCCCAGGGAAGCATAGTCGGAGTTGGCCCCGAGTGCTCCCACCGTGCCGTCGATGGTTAGGTAGTAGGTGCCAGCTGGCCATGTGCCCTCCAAGGTGGCTGAAAGCGTGGCCGGGTCGGCCGTGGCTACTACGGTGCCGGCCGCGTCGCGTAGGGTCAGCAGCACGTCCAGGTTAGGATGCGCCGGATCGGGGCGGACGCTGAGGGCCAAGGGGCCGCCGGCGTGTTTGATGGAGAAGACATCTACATCCGTTGCGGTGGAGATGACGCCCTGGTTGGCCGCCCCCGACACTAGCCCGCCTGAGCCTACCACCAGTGGGGTAGCCGCAGCGAGGGTATTGCCGTGGTCATCGGCCCGGTAGCCAAAGCCGTTCATGGTGCTGATTTTCAGCAGATCATCTTCCATATTGTTGGCGTAGGGATACTCGCCCTTGCTCCACTGTGCCACCGGCACGTAATAGCCCACTCCCATGATAGGAGCCCAAGACTGCTGACCAGCAAAATAGCCTTCGGCGGGGGTAGTGCGGCCATCGTGCCCCAGATACAGGGTGTGTCCGCCCTCGTGCGAGCCGGCTTCGCCTGCCCCTTTCACTCCTTCGTTGAAGACCCAGCAGGGCGTTTCGCCGTAGCTAGTGCCACCCCAGGTGAAGGACCCGATATAGGCTACGCCCCCGGCCCCAGGGTAGAAGTTGGTGGTAGGCGTGAAAATAACCCGCATCCGTTGGTTGGCCGGTGCCTGGTTGAACACGGCTTCACTCGTGGTTACATTCAGGGCAAAGGGGCGGTAGTCCTCGCTAACCAGTTTCCACACCTCTATCATTTCCCGTTCCGACAGAGTCGCGGGGGCTGCCTCAATGGGGTTGCCGTCGTTGAAATTGTAATTCCAGAGGGTATTGGTTACCGTCTGCCCGTCAAAATCGAGGTACAGCACGGCACCGGCACCCGGCAGGCTCTCTAGGGCTGGCACGGCTGCTGCCACCGTTGCGCTGGTAGTCGATTGAGTGGCAGGGGCGATGTTCTCCCGGTCTTGGTAGCCCACGCACAGCACTTTGTCGATGTCTTCTTCCGTCAGAAACACCGAGCCGTCGGCGGTAGAGGAAAAGCGGTAGTATTTCTTTTCATCGCGCAGTATTACCGAGCCCGTGGCCTCCCGGTCCGACACCTTCAGGTAGAACGTGCTGTGCTTGGTGCTGGCTACTTCGCCGAAGAACAACTCGGCGGCTCCCTGCCGCTTACTTGCCGTGAGGGTAAGCGCCAGCGCCTTACCTTCGGGTAGGGCCTGACGCACTGCTGCGCCTCCCCCCTTGGCGCTGACCGCCGCCTGGACGGGCTTTTTGTATCGCGCGGCAACTTCCTTCAATTTGCCCAAGTAGAGCGGTTTCTGACCGTAGGCCGGCACCCACAGCCCCCCAAACAAGAGCAGAATCAATACGCAGTAGATGTTTTTCATAGAATGTAGAATGAAGTGGAAAGGATGAATGGTGTGGTTTAGTGTGGGGAAAGAGCCGGCACGACACAGCGTACCCTTTCGCTGCCGGAGAGCGGCAGCGCTTACTTTCTAGTTAGCGTAACTTGTATTTCTGAGCCTGGCCCTGCGGGCGTGGTAGTCGCCGGCGTAAAGAGGTTGGGCGAACGTATGGTCAAACGTTCCGCCGTTAGCTCATAGGTAGCGAGCCAGACCATATCCTCCCGCGAAAAGCTGAGAAACTGGCCATTAGCCTTATAGTCCATCACCGCACAAGGCTTACCGGCAGTAGCGTATACAGCAAGGGTAGCAGGACCAAACGTGATAGTGGAGCCCGGCCGGATAGCCTGACACAGCGTAGCAATACTCACTGGAGTAGCCGATTGCTCCACAACAGTCCACTCCCCTACCAGTGTAAGTGCCGAAGCCTTACTCTTTTCTGGATGCTGCACCTGCGCGCACCCCACGCAGTGCAAGGCCAAAACGAGCACTTGCACGATAGACAGCGTCATGATTAGTTTCATACCTCCCTATCACCTTATTCACAAACTATACAGGGCTAGGCACCATGCACCAGCTTCTCTATTTCTTATTCTCTCCTAATCCTTGATCCGTCCGGCAGAAGGCAGGCTAATGGGCTACCCTCTGGATATAAACTACTGGCTACTGCGCAGCTATAGGAGCATCAGCGAAGCAGAATAGATGCGGCATAAATAGACTGCATGCTAGAACTATTACCTTACTATTCAAAATATAATTAGAATGTTTATATGAAATCAGAAATATTAAAATGCTCCTCTCCTATGCTATCTACACGTGAGGGCTAGGCATCCTAACTATCTTCACTGACGGGTGCATGCTGTGGACCGCAAACAAAATTTCCTTCTTCTCGCTTACCTTGACGCTTTGTAGCATAGCTCTCCTACCTTCTTCTCATCACTCTCTTGCCTACCCCCGCTATCCACGTCCGCAACCTGACCAAACGCTACCAGGACCGCGCCGTGGTGCAGGATATTTCCTTTGCCCTGGCCGCGGGCGAAACGCTGGTGCTGCTGGGCCCCAGCGGCTGCGGCAAAACCACGCTGCTCAAGATGCTCAACCGCCTCATCGAGCCCGATAGCGGCAGCATTGAAATCAACGGCCACGACATCCGGCAGGAAAATGCCGCCGAGCTGCGCCGTAGCCTGGGCTACGTGATTCAGCAGGTAGGGCTGCTGCCCCACTACACCGTAGCCGAGAACGTGGCCGTGGTGCCCAAGCTGCTGAAACACAAACCGGAGCAGATTGCTCAACGCACCCAGGAATTGCTCACGCGCCTGCACCTGCCGCCCGCGCAGTACGCCGGGCAGTACCCGCGCCAGCTTTCGGGTGGGCAACAGCAACGCGTGGGCATTGCGCGGGCCCTAGCCGCCGATCCGCCCATTGTGCTGATGGATGAGCCCTTCGGCGCCCTCGACCCCATCACCCGCGCCGCCATCCGGCAGGATTTCCGGGAGTTGGACGAGCTACGCCGCAAAACCATTGTGCTCGTGACCCACGACGTGCAGGAGGCCTTTGAGTTGGCCGACCGGATTGCGCTGCTGAATGGTGGGCAGATTCAGCAGATGGACACGCCGCGGGAGCTACTGTTCCGCCCAGCCAACGACTTTGTGCGCCAGTTCTTTGCCGCCGAGCGGCTGGCCTTGCAGCTGCGCGTGCTGTGCTTGGCCGATGTCCTGCCTTTTCTGCCGGCTGTTCCCGCGGCCACTGAAGAAGCTCCTACCCTACCCGCCACTGCTTCGGTGCAGGAAGCCCTGGAGCTGCTCAGCGGCGCGCCTGGTAGCCAGGTAGGCATCAGCGGGACGAACAAACGAGTAGACCTTTCGGGGCTGATGGCGGGGTTTGAGCGGGCATTGGCAGCGGCGGCAGCCTGAGCTTCGGACCGCGGCTTCGCCCAACGTTGCGCCAGTTGTGGCCCCCTACCTAACAGTCGGCGCTAGTAAACCCAGGCCGCTACACGCAGTGTATTGGCGGACTTTCGGGTTGCTAAAATATTTAGTGCGCTGTACCTTAGCTAAAAAATGTACTTGATTCCGTATGGCTACCCTTAAGAAAAGTACCGCCACATTTGTACCCGATGTCATGCACGTAGCTGACTCAGACGCCATGCAAGTGCTGGATACAGAACCAGCGCCCGCGCACACCTCCGATCTGGATGCCTCGTTGTGCGCCACGTGCGGGGAGCCGCTGGCCTGGCACGAAGAAGCTTGTAGTGTGCCCGACGCCACTCCTGAAAGTCGGCCTACCCGCTCCGTCTTCGAAGTCCTGCCGGAAACCGACCCCGGCCTGACTCCGCGCCCTTTCGCCTATGCGCTGGGCCAAACCGTGCAGCCTACCCCCGATGCGCCCGCGCATACCATCGTCTGGCGCGGCCAGGTGAAAGCCCGGCACCCGCGCCTGGGGCTTATCCATCGCGTGAACGTCTACCGGCTCGACAACGGCTACTGGGACTGTTACTACGAAACCGACCTGCGCGCTGCATAAGGTCGCCGTTTCTATGCCGGGCTGCTTCTGCTACGAGGCTATTATTCGTGATTCCTACGCTGTATCCGCTACCCTACCTAGCTTCTCCAATCATCTACACCAGCCCCCGTGCAAACCCTCTCCGACCTTTTCTCCTTCTGGCACGAGCAAGCCGCTAAACTTGGTCAGCAGACCATTCAGCACATCGGCCTGACGGCGGCGGCGTTGCTGCTGGGCGTGCTGGTAGGGGTGCCCGTGGGGCTGGCGGTGGCGCGGCGGCCGCGGTGGGCAGGGCCGGTGCTGGGCTTCGCAGGTGTCTTGCAAACCATCCCGAGTATTGCGCTGCTGGGCTTTTTGATTCCGCTGATGGGCATTGGCTACGAGCCGGCCATCTTCGCGCTGTTTCTGTATTCGTTGCTGCCCATTGTGCGCAATACGGTGGAAGGCGTGCGCGGTGTAGATGCCGGTGTGGTAGAAGCCGCCCGCGGCCTGGGCCTCACCAATTGGCAAATTCTGCGGCTCGTGGAACTGCCGCTTGCCCTACCCGTTTTGTTTGCGGGCATCCGCACGGCCACGGTGATTAACGTGGGCGTAGCCACGCTGGCGGCCTACGTGGCGGCGGGTGGTCTGGGCGAATTCATCTTCGGCGGTATCGCCCTCAATAACCCCGTTATGATTCTGGCCGGCGCTATTCCGGCGGCTGGGCTGGCAGTAGCCTTTGATGTGGCACTGGCGGGCGTGCAGCGCCTGAGTGCCCGCCAGCTCACGCGGGTAGGCACGGCGCTGTTGGTGGTGCTGCCGCTATTGGGTGGCCTCTACTTGATACCCCGCGCCAGCGCACGGCTACGAGCCGGCTTCAGTCCCGAGTTTGTGGGTAGGGCCGATGGGCTACCGGGCTTGGCCACGACCTACGATTTGCACCCCAGCAACGTCATTCTGGCCCCGGCGCTGGTATACGAAGCCGCCCGCGCCGGCGAGGTAGACCTCATCGATGGCTACTCCACCGACGGCCGCATCAAAGCCTACGATCTGCGCGTGTTGCACGACGACAAGCAGGCCTTTCCGCCCTACTACGCCGCGCCGGTGGTGCGCCCGCAGGCACTGGCCGCCTACCCCCAACTGGCGCCGGCGCTGGCCAGACTGGCCGGGCAGATCAATGATTCGATGATGACTGATCTGAATTATCAGGTCGATTATCTGCACAAAGCCCCCCGCGCTGTGGCCGAAGCCTTCCTGCGGCAGCGCGGTCTGTGGTCCGCACCGCGCCCTACCCCAGCCGGCGCCCCTACCATCACGCTGGGCGCCAAGATTTTTGCTGAGCAAACTATTCTGGTAGAAATGTACGCAGCCCTCATTCGAGCCAATACTGATCTGAATGTAGCTACCAAGACCGGCCTGGGCGGCACCAGTATTTGTTTCGAGGCCCTGCGGCGCGGCGAAATCGATCTGTACCCGGAGTACACGGGCACGGGCTTATTGGTACTGTTGCAACCCTCCGCCGCCGTGCTAGACTCGCTTGGCGGCAACCCGCAAGCCGTGTATGACTACGTGCAACAAGGTTTCCGACGGCGCTACAACTTGGAGTGGCTGGCGCCGCTGGGCTTCAACAACGCCTATGCCCTGTTGATGCGGCGCCAGCAGGCCGCCAACTTAGGCATTGCCTCTATTTCGCAGTTGGGCGCCTACCTGCGGCAGTAGAAAAACTGTCGGCTCGCGGAGGCGGAGCTTTGCGAAAACGTACTTTTTTTTACTTTATTGAAACATTGTTGCATATATTTGTTGTCTAGTTATTCTTCTACCTTCTTGCTTTTTGTTATGTCTTCTGACACGCTTTTTGATGCACTGGTTGTTGGTGGCAGCGTAGCTGGTCTCAGCGCCGCGCTGATGCTGGGCCGCTCACGCCGCCGCGTGCTGGTACTGGATGCTGGCAGTCCGGCCAATCGGCAGACGCCCCACTCCCACAGCTTTTTCACCCGCGACGGGGCTACCCCCCAGCAGCTGCTTGCCATTGCCCGCGAGCAACTCCTACCCTACACCACCGTACAGCTCCGCACGGCCACCGTCACGCACATCACCCCTGACGGCCCCTATTTCAGCCTGAGCACCGAGGATGGGCAGACTTTCCGGGGACGTAAGCTACTACTTGCCACGGGCATCCGCGATGAAATGCCCGCACTGCCGGGCTTTGCTGACTGTTGGGGCATCTCGGTACTGCACTGCCCCTATTGCCACGGCTACGAAGTGCACAGCCAACCTCTGGGCGTGCTCGGCAATGGCGACATGGGGTTTCATTTTGCCCGCATGATTCAGCATTGGTCCGCTGATCTACGTGTGTTCACGAATGGGCCTTCTACCTTCACCGCAGAGCAAACCCAGCAGTTGCAAGCCCATTCTGTCCGCATTATCGAAACACCCTTGGCGGCGCTGGAGCACGAGGCGGGTCAGCTGCGCTACCTGCGCCTGACTAGCGACGAGCAGGTACCGCTTACGGCCTTGTTTGCCCACGTACCTTTTTCCCTGCCGCTTGACTTTCATGCACAACTTGGTTGCGAACTCACGGAGAACGGGCACCTGCGCACCAACGAGATGGGCGCTACTACGGTGCCCGGCGTATTTGCGGCGGGCGACCTGACTACGCCGATGCGGCAGATATCCGTTGCCAGCGCTCAGGGTGGCATGACAGGTGGTGCTCTAGACCGGGAATTGATAGCAGCAGACTTCTAACGCTATTGCTTCGCGGTAGGCGATGCAAGAGGGCGCTGGTCAACTTTACTTAGCCGAGCCAGTATCAGTACTATACTCACTGGCTACCCACATGCTCGATTTTATCCGCAATACATTTCAGGCGGCGTCACCGGCGGCGCGCACACCTTCTACTCACTCCAACGCTTCCAAAGGCCCATTTGACCCGAAGCAGCAGTCGGATGGCTTCATGACGCGAGTGCTGATTGTGGTAGGAACGGTGCTGTGCGTAGGGCTACTGTTGTGGTTTCTGTGGGCCAGCATTTCCATCCTACTCTTGAGCTTTGGATCGGTGCTGTTTGCGGTGTTGCTGCGGGCCATTGGCCGTATATTTTGCCGGATTTCCAGCAAAATCCCGCAGAAGTTAGCAGTTACGCTGGCTTTGTTACTGCTCATCGGACTCATCACTGGGTTTGTAATGCTAGCCGCGCCGCGCATATCTGAACAGGCAAGCACGCTGTCGTCTAATCTGCCGGCGGCCGTCAACAAAATTGAGAGCCAACTGGAAGAGACGCAATGGGGCCACTACATTATCGATAAGGTGCGCTCCGATGCCTCGGCCCCCAACCTCAGCCGGATGACGGGGTATGTGGGCAGCTTCCTGGGTATTGTGGCCAATACCGTGGTGCTGCTCATTGCGGGCTTCTTCCTGGCTCTCGACCCTAACCTGTACGTGAACGGCTTCACACGCTTATTTCCAATAGCCCGCCGGCAGCGGGCACGCGAGGTAGTGGGTTGCGTGGTACAGCAGTTGGAAGGGTGGCTGCTCGGGCAGTTTATTGCCATGCTGGCCGTGGGCATTCTTACCTGGGCGGGCCTAATGCTGCTAGGCATTCCGTTGGCGCTGGTGCTAGGAGTATTGACGTTTATCCTGGACTTCGTTCCCTTCATTGGGCCTATTGTGGCGGCCGTACCGGGGGTGCTGCTGGCGGTGCTGCAAGGCCCCGAAATGATGCTGTACGTGGGCTTGGTGTACCTGGGCGTGCAGCAAGTGGAAAGCTACGTGGTGGTGCCGCTGGTGCAGCAGCGCACCGTATCGGTACCACCGGTGCTGGTGCTGCTGGGGGCGCTGCTGGGTGGCGTGCTAGGTGGCTTGCCGGGTACCATCATTGCCATGCCTACCCTCGTCACGTTCATGACCCTGATTCAGGAACTCTATATTAAGGATGCACTAGGTGACCACCAGTCAACGGACGAAAACAAGTAGCCCCCACTGAAACCGCTTCTCTGTGGTTTCGGTATGGCTATGGTCCGCTTTATTCACTATTGCTTTATCAGCTTCTGCTGCGTTATCTGACCGTTTACCAGCACTTGCAGCAGGTATAGGCCCGGTTGTAGAGCTGGCACATTGCGCAGCACGCAAGCCGCTTCGGCCAGCTCATCGGGCGTGAAAACGTGTTGGTATACCTGCCGCCCATCGGCGGCCAGCAGACAGGCGTGGCCGGTAGTAGCTAAAGCGGGCAGTTGAAGCCGTAGCGTTTCACGGAAAGGGTTGGGTGCCACCTGCACCTGCCGGTCTTCCGCAGACGGTAGAGCCACGGCCGTTACCGGGGAGTAGGCACCAGTGCCGTCGCGGTCGAGCTGATGCAGGCGGTAGTACACCACGCCCGTTGCGGTAGGGCGGTGCAGATAAGAATAGTTTGTGTCGGTGGTTTTGTTGCCAGCGGCGGCCACGCGCCCTACCGGCACAAAGGTTTGGCCATCCATACTCGTTTCTACCACAAAAGCAGCAGAGTTCACCTCGCTGGCGGTATGCCACTGCAAACGCACTGCTCCACTGGTTTCCACGCTGCCGCTAAAGGACGTGAGCTGCACCGGCAACACCGTCACCGACCGGCTATTATACGCCACAAACGCCACGTCACTATCACCCGATAGCCTTATTTTAAACCTGGCTATTGCACTGTAGTTGTCCTTCGTAATGCCAAACTTACTGAGGTCGGCGCTCCATAGCCGGATAGGCCGTTCTGTTTTCGTAAAACCTAATGTCAGCGTTCGAGGCGTTTGAGACGCTTCGTAGAAGTCAGCCACCCAGTTTCCTACCGCCGGAAAATCTGTATTATACGTAACATCCACCGTATTGCCAATCAGCACATCTGCGGCATCGTAGAAGCCGTAGGTGTCCGATAGACTTGCATTTGGCGAGGCAATCTGCGTAACCAGAATATCCGGTACGCCATCGTTTAGGGCAGCGGCCTGCACATCGCGCACTACAAAGGCAATGTTACCGGCCGGCAGGTTGGCAATGCCCGTCCCGATATCCAGACCATTTGGCCCATCGGTAAGGTAGGAAGCCAACTCTTTGCTGGGGGGCGGGTTGCTGGGACCATTATCTACGCCGTCGTACAGTTGACCGAGCCCCACTTTCGTGTTGCTGTTGGGCGTGCCAATGGTTATAACGGGCAGCGCCTGAAAGCGAGTGGGCGTAATCACCAAGCCCTTATCTAGTAGTAGCTGGTCGTTGACGCCCGTAGAATAGCGCACACCATTCGCCGTAAACGACAGTAGGTTGTGGGAGTTATCAGGTTTTATAGGATTGATGCTGCCTACCCCACTCTGCCAATAGCCACCGTAAGATGTTACAATTTCCGTTACGTAGTTGATACTCGTTGTTTGGGCCAACGCTGGCGTCACACAAACACTACCCAACAGTATACTCAGCGTAAATAATTTATTCATCGAATCTATAGGTTCGTGCGAAAGTATTGCTGCTTTACCTTACTCCTCGAATTCCCTCTGAAGTACAAGTCACCATAAATTCATTTTCAATGAGAAGTGAGTTGTACATATTTGGGACAAAGGTAATAGAGACAAATATTTATATGTATATAAAAAATGTTATATTTCTAACATTATACTATCCTTTCAATCTGGGTCTTGTCGAAACAGTAAATTTTTCCAGATTTGGTCCTACCTGTTTCACCGGTAGGTAACAGCAGTGTACAGCACTTCACCTGTCCTTCAGATGGCTTTGCGTATGTTGCTGCCCTGAACTTTTCCCCTTACTCGTCTGCCTTTAGCTTATGTATGTACTGATTGTCGAAGACGAAAAAAGCCTGCACCAGGAGGTGCGCCAGTTCCTGACGCAGTCGCAGTATATTTGCGACTCGGCCCGCACGTATGCCGAGGCGTCGGAGAAAATCTTCGTGAATAGCTACGATTTCGTGCTGCTGGACCTGGGCCTACCCGACGGCGACGGCCTGGACTTGCTGCGTGAGGCCAAGGAGAACGAAAACCAGGAGGCCGCATTCATCATCCTCACGGCCCGCGGTGCCATCGACGACCGCATCAAAGGCCTCGACCTGGGCGCCGACGACTACCTTCCTAAGCCCTTCTCGCTCATGGAGTTGCAGAGCCGGATGCAGGCCATCACGCGGCGTAAGTTTGGGCTGAAGCGCCAGGAAGTGGATTTCGGCAATGGCTTTCACCTAGATGTAACGGGGCGCACGCTGCACTACCAGGGCCAGGAGGTGACGCTCACCAAAAAAGAGTTTGACTTGCTGCACTACCTGCTGCTACACAAAAACCGCGTGCTCACGCGCCTGCAACTAGGCGAACACCTGTGGGGCAACGTGCTGGAAGACGATTCCGACTCCAACTACATCGACGTACACATCAAGAACGTCCGCAAAAAACTCGGCCAGTTTGCGCCCACCGATTTCCTGGAAACTGTGCGCGGCATTGGTTACCGCATTACGGAGGGAAATTAAACGTCAAACACCCCTGTCATCCTGAGCAGAGCGAAGGACCTTATCACGTGAGAGCGACTAGCGTATCAACGACTTGTTCAACGGACATAAGGTCCTTCGCTCTGCTCAGGATGACAGGGTTTTAGCAATAGTAAACCATGCGGTTAGAAGCAAAGCTGGTCTTATTTAATGCGCTGTCGAAGCTGCTGCTGGTGCTGCTGGGCGTGGTGGTGCTGCCGCCAATTGTGAGTAGAGTATCCGTGGCGCACACCGACCAGCGCCTACGCGAGAAGCAAACGGAGCTGCTGGACCTGATCCGGCGCGACGGCATATCGGCTTTCGTACGGCAGGAGCAGAACGCCGAGGCATACGCCGATTATAATATCCTGAAACAGGAGTACATCAGCCTCACCCCCCTACCCGACACTACCCCCGAGGAACCCGTGCGGATGTTGGAGGAGCAGCGCCAGGTAGACAATGAGATTGAGGACTTTCGGATTCTCAGCCACGTATTTCGGCGCGGCGGGCGGGCCTACCGGCTGGAAATCGGGAGCAGCCTGGCTACGGTGGAGTTGCTCACCTATACACTGCGCCACCTGGCGCTGTGGGTGCTGGTGATTGGCGCCTTGCTGACGGTGTTTACGGACGCTGCTTTTGCCCACTACCTGTTGCGGCCGTTGGGTAGGCTGATCACCCAGAAACTACAGGCCGTGAACCACCCCTCGGCGTTTCCCTTTGAGCCGCTGACCACCACCACCGCCGACTTCCGCCGCCTCGACGACAGCCTCAACGGCATGATGCACAAGATACAGCGGGCTTTTGCCAAGGAGCGGGAGTTCATGTCGAACGTGTCGCATGAGCTGCTGACGCCGGTGAGTATCTTGCAAACGCGGTTCGAGAACATGCTGCAAGACCCGCGCCTGAGCCACGCGCATTCTTTGAAATTGGTGGAGTCGCAGAAAACACTCTACCGCCTGCGCAACACGGTGAAAACGCTGCTGCTCATCGCCAACATCGAAAACGAGCAGTATCTGCGCAACGAAACCGTATCGCTGGCGACGGTGCTGGCCGACGTGACCAATGAGCTGGAAGACCGCCTAGCCCAGCGCGAAATAAAGCTATTAGTGGAGTTGCACCCCGATTACGTGCTTCCCAACGCCAACCGCACGCTACTCTTTACGCTGCTGTTCAACCTGATTAGCAACGCCATCAAATACAACCGCGAGGAAGGCAGCATCACCATCACGGGCCAGCTCCTACCCGATGGCCGCTACCGCCTGGGCGTGCACGACACGGGTCCCGGTATTGCTGCTGAAAATATTCCGCACCTGTTCGACCGGTTCTTGCGCTTTCATAAAGGTGCCGCTGCGCCGGAGGGCTACGGCCTGGGCCTACCCATCGCCAAAACCATTGCTGACTTTCACGGCGCCGACCTGCGGGTGGAGTCAACTGTGGGCGAGGGCACTACCTTCATTCTGGAGTTTGCGTGAGGTAGTGCGGCCGCTAGGCTAGCACCGCTACGCACGGGAATTTTTCCTAAAAAAGACGCTCTGACTCAAATCAGAGCGTCTTTTTTTGTGATAGGCTGACTTGGTATCGACTGGTTTCACGCAGGCTTCATTTTGCTGCGCGTAGCTTTCGGACACAGAATTTTTCTCAGGCCATGAAGAAGCTGCTGCTCTTGCTACTAGCGGTGCTACTTGGGCTGATCGGTGTGTTGTGGTACCAGCAGGCAACACACCACCGGCTCCCCGTTAGCACCAGCATTCCTGTCATTCATAAATCTGACAATCCCGCCTTTGAGCACAAGCACGTGCAGGCGGTGCACACAGCTATTCTGCACCACCGGCCGCAACAGGTACTATAGCGGCCGGCTAGGCGCACTACCTTGCAGACAGGAAAAGCCTCATCCTTTGGACGGGGCCTTTTTTTTGCGCTCTACTTTCAAACCAAAGAATTCCCTACCCCAAGACCTACACTATGCGTTGCTGGCTTTAGTTGACAGTTGAAATGCAAAGGTGAAACCAGAGCCATTGCAGCGCAAGGGAGTGTTATGCTGCTAAAGCAGTTGCTTTGGCAGCATAAGCGGCCACATGACGAGCATGGGTATACATGTGTGCCACTGCGGCCGCCTGACCAGCAGCACGGGCAGCGGCTACGGCGGCTGGTTGGCTAGCGGCCCGTGCCGCCGCGTGTGCACCAAACGCGGCTTTCCGACAAGACAGCATGCTCGTCTGCCCTTGCACCCAAGCCCGCAACGTGGCTAATGCCTCGCGGGGACGCATATCGTGGGGGCATACCTGCTCAAATAAAGGTAGTACCCCCTCCGCGCAGTCAGCGGCTTCCAGCGCCAGCGCATGATGAATAGGCAAAGCAGGATTTTTAAATGGTGGTTTAGGAAAATCATGCATAAGTGTAAGCAGCTCATCAGTAACAGCCCGAGTCAACTCTACGAGGAGAAAGGATCGGGAGGTATGGCACCACGCAAGAACAGCAGAGTGAAAACTCGCCTAGCACAGCATTCGCCAACTCGCCAAGCTGCCATGTGTATCATTCTTTTAATCAACGTCTTTGCTATGCCGCAGTAAGCGCAAAGGTCTGGACCACCTGCCATTGCTGCCCATCGTGGCGAAATAGCTGGAATGCCGCTACCTCAAAAGTAGCCGCGTAGGTACGCGCCGCGAACAGGGACCGTAATTCGGGCACCTGTCCGGCGGGCAGGTCGCGGGTGGCGAGGGTGACATGGGGCGTAAAGGGCCGGGTTTCGCGGGGCACTTCTGGCAGCTGCGCCGCGCACCACGCCTGCAAGGCCGCGTGGAAAGCCCGTACGCCTTCGTCCTCCGGCACGCGCACAAACAACGTGCGGTTGCCGAACCACGCAAAATCCTCCACTCCTACCCCAAACGGCCGCTGCGTAGCAGCAAAAGCCGCCAGGGCTTGCCGCGCTTCCTGCTCGAAATCGGAGGATTGGCGCAGGGGTGGAATGAGGGTGATGTGCGGGGGTAGGCGCACGGCGTTGCGGCTGCCCGTGCGCTGGTGCACCTCCTGCTTCAGCGCCCACACCTCTGCTAGTGCGGGCTCGGGTAGCAGCAGCGCTACCAGGTACAGCGGTTTCGTGGGCACTGGAGTGGGGCCTACCCTACTCCGGGCGCGGGTCGGTGGGGGTAGCGCTGCCGATGTAGGGCGTGTGCGGCTGGGTAGGACGGCGTGGCGGGTGGTCGCCCAGCGTCAGGTCCCAGCTTTCATTGAGCTGACTGAGGCCGTAATGCGCAGTGAGGTCAAACTGGCAGGGCACCACGGAAATGTAGTTGTTGGCCAGTGCCCACTCGTCGGTGTCTTCACCTTGATCTTCATTCACGAAGTTGCCAATCAGCCAATAATAAGGACGGCGGTGCGGGTCGTGGCGCAGGTCGAACTCCTCCTGCCACTTGGCGCGAGCCTGCCGGCACAGGCGCGTACCCAGAATGGGCTGCTCCTGCTTCTTGGGAATGTTAATATTGAGGGCCGTACCCACCGGAATACCGTGGCCTAGAGCCTGCCGGGTGAGGTGCTCCACCCACTCTTCTACGTGCGAGAAATCGGCCTCGTGGCCGTAGTCGCAGAGCGAGAAGCCGATGGCAGGTAGCCCCTCAATGGCCGCCTCAATGGCTGCCGACATTGTGCCCGAGTACAGCACATTCACGGAGGAGTTGGAGCCGTGGTTGATGCCCGAAACTACTAGGTCGGGGTTGCGGTCTTTTAGGACCATGTGTTTGGCCAGCTTCACGCAGTCGGCGGGTGTGCCGGAGCACTCGTAGGCCTCGATGCCCTCGTCGGCAAACACGCGGCTGGGGTCGAGGCGCAGGGGATGGCCAATGGTGATGGCGTGGCCCATACCCGACTGGGGCGAGTCAGGCGCCACTACCACCACCTCGCCCAGGCGGCGCATCACGCGCACCAGCACGGCAATGCCGGGGGCAGTAATACCATCGTCGTTGGAAATCAGAATAAGTGGTTTGCGGGCAGAAGCGTCGGGCACGATCAGAAAGGTTTTGGATGAAAAAAGCTCGGCTAAAGGTACGCAAGTCGGCTGCCTTCGGTCGTAAAGTTTTGGTTATGCAGGTTTCCTCTCAACACCAAGCCGCTCGTTGCCGTAACTCGGACATGCTACCTTCAACTTTCTTTCTTCCCGGTATAGGGCTGCTGCGGGCCGCCCTGCTGCCCCTGGCGCTGCTGGCTGGGCTGACCGCCTGCGACTCGTCTACCACACCCACGGCCTCTAGCGGAGCATCGCCCTTTGCCGGCGACTCCCGCGCCACCGACCCCGACGCGGCCGCACAACGCATTGCGCAAACTCCGAATATGCCCGATTCGCTGCACCTGATCAGCCCCGGCCAGGCCGGGCGGCTGCGGGTGCGGATGCCCGAAAAGCTGCTCCTGGCCCGCGTACCCGCTGACCAGTTGCGCAAGCTCACGCGCACGGTGGGCGACAGCACCTACCCTGCCTACGAGATGCGCGATGCGCAAGACCCGTCGGCGCCGCCTACCCTACTGGAAATGGCCGGCAACCAGCAACGGGGTTTTTACCTGCGGCGCATCATCGTTACCGATCCGCAGTACCGCACTGGCGAAGGCGTGGGCGTGGGCTCGCCCTTCGGTGCAGCGCGTCAGCTGTTTGGCTTAACGCGGGTACGCACCACTCCCGATGGCTTCGCAGCCGTCTCACGCCAAGCCCGCATGGCCTGGCTGCTAGACGAAAACTCCCTCCCCGCTGACCACAGCACCGACATGCCTTCGGCTGAAATCCCTACCGCTACGCGTATTACAGGAGTTGTGGTGTATTGAGTTTGTAAGATTGTGCAGTTGTAAAGAAGAAAGCGTCTGTCATCCTGAGCTTGCGAAGGACCCTATTTCAGTGGAACGACCATTGTACTAACGACTCGTTCTACTGTGATAAGGTCCTTCGCAAGCTCAGGATGACAGACGCTTTCTTCTTTACAACTGCACAATCTTACAAACTCACTCAGTCACTCGTCTAGCGTCCGAAGTCGTCTTGTACGCGGACGATATCGTCTTCGTCGGAGGGTTGCTGGGGGTCGGTGTGCTGCCAGATTTCGGCGATGATGCCCCAGTCGTCGAGGCCGATAAGGCGGTGCCGCTCGCCCTGTTGCAGGACAATTTGCTCGCCGGGCGCGTAGGTTTTCAGCTCACCTTCTTCGTCGGTATCGCTGGTGATAACGCCCACAGTACCACGTACCACGCGCCAGATTTCGGCGCGGCGGTGGTGGTACTGCCACGACAAGCGCTGGTGAGGTGCTACTAGCAGGATCTTAGGGCTGAGCTTGCCCGAGATGCGCAGGCTATCCACCGACAGCCCATCGAAATAGGCATCGGCAAAAGCCTGGGCCTGTTCCTCGTCCAACACAAAAAAACCGCCCCACGGACGCGTATCGTCCTTGCGGTCGACGGTGAAGCCCTGCTGTTGCAGGTGCTCGGCTACTTCGGCAAAAAGCGCGGATTTAGCAGCGGTAGTTTCCATAAGAAGAAAAAGGTAAAAGAACCAGATAATTAAAACAGAGGCTAGTGTATGCGGCGAATCGATGACTGCCGGATGAGTAGGGACGGCGGCAGCTGCACTTGCGTGGTCCGGCCTTTCTCGTCGCCCCCTTCCAGGGCGGTTAGGAGCGTGCCAATAATATTATCGGCCATCACCTCCATGGGCTGCGCAATAACGGTAATTGTGGGCGAATACAGCCGAAAAAGGTCGGAATCGTCGAAGGAAACAATGGCAATATCCTCCGGAATGCGCAGCCCCAGGCGGCTGATGGCTTCCAGCCCATACACGCTCAGGTAATTGGTAGAGAACAGGATAGCATCGCACAGCGGATTGGCGCGCAAAAACTCGTGAATGCGCTGAATCATCTGTTCACGTTCCAGCAGAAAATCCACCTCCAGTACCAGCTCCGACAAGCCGTATTCGCGCATGGCCTGCGCGTAGCCCTGCCGTCGGCCCAGCATCTGGGTCTGCCCGGAGTTGATGGTCACAAAGGCCACCGACGAAAACCCCTGGCTCAGCAAGTGCCGTGTGGCCTGGGAGGTGCCGGCGGCGCCGTCTACCACCACGGCATTGGCCAGCACGCCCGGCAGCAGGCGGTCAAACAGCACCACGGGTTTACCGTTGCGCACCAAGGCACCAATTTCTTCTTCTACCCCGTTGGGAGGCGCCACCACGTAGCCATCCACGTGTCGCTCCTGAAACATGGTGAGTAAGTCGCTGGTCTTGGCGGTGTCGTTGTTGGTGCTGCAATAGATGATGCGGTAGCCGCGCTCCAGTGCCTTCTTCTCAATCAGGCCCGCCACCGTGGCAAAAAACGAGTTGGCAATATCCTCTACAATTAGCCCAATAACGTGGGTTTTGCCTGTGCGCAGGCTTTTGGCCAGTTGGTTCGGCTTGTACCCAACTTCCTCCACATATGTTAGCACCTTCTCAGCCAGCGCGTCGCTGATGCGGTTTTCTTTCGCTTTCCCGTTAAGCACCAACGACACAGTGGCAATGGACACATCCAGGTGCTGCGCAATGTCGCGGATCAGGGTTTTCTTTTTCAAGTATTTGGGGTCTTGGGGTCTTGGGGTCTTGGATGACGTTCAGGTATTTCATTGAACATTATCCATGACCCTAAGACTCTATTCATACACTTCTTTTGGGCGATTAGCCGCGGCAGCGCCGAAGCTTGTATTGGGCTGTGGGCCCATGGTAAGCTCCAGCGTGCCACCGGCTACTACATCTTTGTGCAGCAGGTAGCTGTTGGGGTAGGGCTTGCCGTTGAGCTTAGCAGATTGAATATAGGGGTTGGCGGCGCTATTGTTCTTCGCTTCCAGCACGAACACCTTACCTTTTGGCAGGCGAATAGTAGCCTTATCGACGATGGGGCTACCCAGTACGTAGGCGCCACTGCTGGGGCTCACGGGGTAGAAACCCATAGCCGACATAATATACCAGGCCGACATTTGCCCGCAGTCCTCGTTGCCGCTGATGCCGTCGGGCTTGTCGAGGTACATTTCGCGCAGCACCTGGCGCACCTTGGCGGCGGTTTTCCACTGCTGGCCGGCGTAGGGGTAGAGGTACACCGTGGCGTGGCTGGGCTCGTTGCCGTGGGCGTACATGCCAATCAGCCCCGATATATCCGGCGAGGCGCTTTCGCCCAGGCTACCCTGCACCACAAACAGGCTGTCGAGCTTCTCCACAAACGCCGCATCGGAGCCGAACAGTTTGATCAGGCCAGGTGGGTCTTGCGGCACCAGCCAGGTGTACTGCCAGGCGTTGCCCTCGGTGTAGTTGTTCTGGCGGTGGATGGACTGAATGGGGTCGAAGGGCAGCTGGAACTTGCCGTCGGAGGTGAGGCCGCGCATGAAGCGGGTGTGCGGGTCGAAGTACTTCTTATAATACTGGGCGCGTTTGCTGTAGTTCTGATAATCTTCCTGCTTACCCAACTTTTTGGCTACCTGCGCAATGCTCCAATCGTCAATAGCATACTCCATGGCCTTCGCTACCGACTCGCTTTCTTTGTCGGCCGGTATGAAGCCCAGTTCCTTTACGTACTTCACGCCCTCGTCGTCGCGGGTGCTGGAGGCGCGCATGGCATCCAGCAGCTGGTTGCCGTCGAGGCCGGGCGTGCCTTTCAGGTATGCTTCGGCCAAGGCTGGCACGGCGCTGTAGCCTACCATGGTGTTGGTTTCGTTGCCCATCAGGTGCCAGATGGGCAGCTTGCCCTGCTGCCGGTAAATAGCCAGCATCGACTGCATCATGTCCCCTACTCGCTCGGGTTGGGCCAGCAGGAAGAAAGACTGCGCCGTGCGATAGGTGTCCCAGAGCGAAAAGATAGTATAATTCTGAAACGGCGCTTTTTCGTACACCTTCTTATCGGTGCCGCGGTAGTCGCCGTTGGCATCGTTGAACAGGGCCGGCGCAAACAGCGCGTGGTACATGGACGTGTAGAAAATGCGCCGGGCCGTTGCGTCCTTGGTTTCGATGGTGACCTTTGCTAGCTCCTTATTCCACTCCGCATCAGCGGCCTGCTGCACCTTGGCGAAATCCCAGCCGGGAATCTCGGCCTGAATATTCGCTAGCGCATTATCGGTGCTTACCGGCGAGATGCCTACCTTCAGCAGCAAGGTACTGGGAGCCTTCGCAAAGTTGAATACGCCTTTAATAGCCTGCCCCTTTCCCGATTTACCCGTGAGCTTTTCGGCCTCGTTGTAAATAGCAAACTGCGGCACCGGCGCCGACGTCTTGATGGCGAAGTATAGGCGCTGGTCGCGGGCCCACCCTTTGGAGAAGCGGTACCCCACAAACGTCTGCGCATCTACCTGCTCTATATACGTATCGGTGGCTTTGTCGTCGATGCCTTCTTTAAGGTCGATGATAACATGGGCCTCTTTACCGCCAGCAGGGAAGGTGTACTTGTGCATGCCTACCCTTGCGGAGCTGGTCAGTTCGGCCCGGATGCCGTAGTCGTCCAGCGTCACGGCATAGTAGCCGGGTTTTGCGGTTTCGCGCTGGTGCGAGAAGCGCGAGAGGTAGCCTTGGTGGGGCGCTTTCTGCTGGCCTTTATCGGTTTTGAGCGGACCAGTGTAAGGCATGATGAGCACGTCGCCGAGGTCGGAGCCGCCGGTGCCACTGAGGTGCGTGTGCGAGAAGCCAACAATCAGACTATCGGAATAGTGGTAGCCTGAGCACCAGTCCCAGCCCTTGAAAATGTTCTGCGGCCCTACCTGTACGGCTCCAAAGGGCACATTAGCCCCCAGAAATACGTGGCCGTGCCCGCCGGTCCCAATCATCGGGTCGACGTAGGAGGTGAGTTTTTGGTTTTGAGCGTGAGTGGTGGCGCTAATTAGCAACAGTCCGCCAAGCAGCCAGCGAAATGGCCGAGCAGCGGCCTGCCGGAAGTGAGTATGCGCTTTTCGCATGCGAATAGGTTAGGATAAATGGCGATGGGAAAGCAGCCTGTATTGGGTGCGGCCGGGTGATGTGGGCCTGCAATTCTTAGTGGCAACAGTATGGCCTTACAGTATTATAGCTTCTGGCTTGCCGGGCAAATATGCTAAAAGCTTTTAGCAGTTGTTTGGTAGATCAAAATAAATACTTGATATTTTCGCTCACAAACCGCTTTTTTGCTTTAGGCTAGTGCAATGGTTTCTCTTTGCTGCTTACGACCTACGCTCTAATTCAGCTCTTTTCCTAACGCGTCAGCTACCTATTCTATAGGTCATTATAGCTGTCTTCCCTACCCTACCCCGAGCAGCTGGCCCGGGTAGCCCGTAGCTTTTCACGCGCTAATCTTCAGCTTTTCGCTCTTGCCTCGCTTTTGATTTCACTTTATACATCGACATGCTAAAACGTTTAAGTTTTCTTTGCAATCGATTTCTACAAGGGTGAACATTTTAGAGAGACAAGCCTACTTCATTGTTTTTTTCATTTCCATCTTCCACCAAATCTTACCTTATGACCTCTTCTTTATCTGTTAAACAGTTGTGTAGGGTACCGCTGCTGGCGCTTAGTGTGGCAATGGTGTTACCTCTCACACAGGCTACGGCCAACAACCATGCGGCAGAGACCTTCCGTCGTGTTGATGTGACGGTGCAGGGCCAAGTGCGGGATGACCAAGGCAACCCATTACCCGGCGCCACCGTGGTACTTAAAGGTGCTACGGGCGTAGGGGCCTCATCTGATGCGGAGGGTCGTTTCTCTCTGACGGTGCCTACCGGCAACGAAACGCTGGTCGTTTCTTCTATCGGTTACGTAGCCCAGGAAGTAGCTATTGGCGGCCGTACCACGCTGACAATACGACTGGTAACAGATAACAAGGCGCTGGACGAGGTAGTGGTGGTAGGCTACGGTACGCAAAAGCGTTCCGACGTGACGGGAGCTGTGGGTAGCGTAAGCAGCAAGGAGCTGGAAGAACGCCCTATCGTAAACGTAGCGCAGGGCTTACAGGGCCGGGTAGCGGGTGTTGATGTATCTCTGAATTCGGGCCAACCGGGTAGCAGCCCACTCATTCGGGTGCGGGGCTATGGCTCTATTAATGCGGGCAACAACCCACTTTATGTAGTAGATGGCGTATTCTGGGATGCAGGTATTACCTCGCTGAACCCCAACGATATTGCCAGCATTGAAGTACTAAAAGACGCTTCAGCTACAGCTATTTATGGTGCGCAGGGTAGCAATGGTGTTATTCTGATTACGACCAAGCGCGGCAAAAAGGGCACTCAGATTGGTTACGACACCTTCGTGAGCGTAAGCCGCATTGCCCGCAAGCTGGATGTGATGGACTCGCAGCAATTTCTGGCCACGGAAGACTTGGCGTATCAGAACATTCAGAAATATGACCCTGCTGGCTGGGCCGCTGGCCGCTACGCCAACCGTGACCCGCGTATCAAGCGACGGGCGCTGACTGCTGCCAATAGCCCGCGTCCGTTGTTTGACGACAACCTGAATCCACTCTACAACACTGACTGGCAGGATGAAACCACACAGACAGGCGTGACCCAAAGCCACAACCTGTCGTTTTCGGGCGGTAGCGACCAGCTTACGTACGGTTTGTTTCTGAACTATACCAACGCTCAGGGCACTATCCTGAATACGTTTCAGAAGCGCTATAATGCCCGCTTGGTGATTGATAACCAAGTGAAAAAGTGGTTGAAAGTGGGAACTACTATCAACTACAATAATATTGATGAGCGTATCGGCAATGACTTCGTGGGCGGCAACAACATTCCGCGCATGATGATTGAGATGATTCCTATTATGCCCGTCAGATACCCGGATGGTACCTACGCCAGGCGCCAAGACTACCCGGATATGGAAACGGGAGACAACCCGGTTGCCATTGCTCAGGAGGATGAAGAACTCCGCCGCCGGCAAGTTTTCTCGGGTAACGGCTACCTGGATTTCACGATCCTGCCGAGCCTGAATTTCCGCAGTGTCCTAGGCGCCACAATACAGAATTACAACGACCCATCCTACGCTACCACCCTGATTCAATTACGGGGGCAGCAAGGCTACGCCAGCATCAACGACTACAACGCTACTAGCTTGCAGTGGCAGAACTACCTCACGTACAACAAACAGTTGAACGAAGACAACTCGTTGAACGTGGTGGTAGGTGTAGACTCCCGCCGCTTCCGAAGCCTGGCAAATGGCAGCAGCACTACCCTATTGGTAGACAATGCGTTCAGCTTTTATAATCTAGGAACGGGCTCTACCCCCAACCCACCCAGCTCTGGCTACAATGCCGACCAATTCTTCTCCATCTTTGGACGCGTGAACTATGGCTACAAGGACCGCTACCTGCTGACTCTGACCACCCGTCGGGACGGCTCGTCGCGCTTCGGGGAAAACAACAAGAATGCGATTTTCCCATCGGCGGCTATTGCCTGGCGGATTTCGGAAGAAGATTTCCTGAAGGAAAACCGCATTTTCTCGGATCTGAAGCTGCGCTTCGGCTATGGTCGTACCGGTAACAGCGGTCCTGATTTTGGCAACTATGTGTCGCAGACGTTTTTGGGCACCAACGGCTATATTTTTAGTGGAACCCGCACAAACGGTATTACATTGGGTTCCTTAGGCAACCCAGACCTTAGATGGGAGACGGCCGATCAGTTTGACCTGGGTCTGAACGTAGGGTTGCTGCAAAACCGCGTCACCTTTGAGGCAGATCTGTACCAGCGTACCACTAAAGATCTGCTTCTCAACGCACCCGTACCACGCAGCAGCGGCTATGGCTCTATTCCGAGCAACGTAGGTAGCGTGCGCAACCGGGGCTTGGAGTTGTCGCTGAATACAGTAAATATTCAGAGCACAGACTTCACTTGGAATACGACCTTCAACGTTTCCTTCCTGCAAAACCGCATCCTACAATTGGGCGCAGCTGGCGACGATATTTTTCCTGGTCCGAACTTCCTCAACCAGACCACCGTGCTGCGCGTGGGCAACCCGGTAGGTTCGCTATTTGGACTGGAGCGTCTGGGCACTTGGAACACCAACGAAGCGGATGAAGCTGCAAAATATGACCGCCTACCCGGTGACCTCAAATGGAAGGATCAAAATAACGATGGCCAGATCAACGACCAGGACCGGGTGATCTTAGGTAAGAACATTCCTACTGGCTTCGGCTCGTTCATCAACAACTTCCGCTACAAAGGCTTTGATCTGCTTGTGGACTTACAATTCACTTATGGCAACAAGGCTATGAACTTGACCCACCACTCGGCGCTGGACCGCACCGGGCAAGCCAATAGCTACGAGCAGGCTCTGACAGGCGCCTGGACACCGGAGAATCAGAATACCAGCATTGCTGAAGTGCGTCCCTCTTACATCCGCTACGATTCGCGCATTGACTCTTATAAAGTGCAGGATGCATCGTTCCTGCGGGGTCGTAACCTGGTACTGGGGTATAACTTCTCCAACGAGTTAATTCAGAAGATTTCGCTGAGCCGCCTCCGTGTGTATGTGTCGGCGCAGAACTTCTTCCTACTCACTGATTACTTCGGCTACGACCCTGAGACGTCGACTTACGGCAATACTTTCTCCCAAGGCATTCAGTTCTTCGACTATCCCAAGGCTCGCACTTTCACAGCTGGCCTGAATGTATCTTTCTAGTTGTCAATTATCTGTTGTCAGCGATAAATCGGCATTGCTTGCCAACTGACAGCTACTTAAGAACAACTACTCTTCATTCTTTCAAACGTCTTTTCTTATGTTTTCGAATATACAACGCTTCGCCCGAACTACAGTCTTGGGCACAGGACTGCTCATGGCAGTTACTAGTTGTGATGATTTCTTGGGTGTTGATAGTCGTTCCCAAATTCGTCCCGACGACTACTACAGCACCGCCGGCCAAGCGCAAGCTGCTGTGAACGGCCTCTACAACAATCTGCGTATTGTGCAAAACGACACGGGCTATGGTGAAAGAATTTGGGTGACGCTGGAGTTGATGGCTTTACACGCTACTACACTGGGGCAGAGCTTCAACAACAACCAATTCATTAACCAGAGCATTGACCCAGCTAACCCCTCCTTCTCCAGTGTTTGGAACACCGCCTACAATGGCATCGGCGCGGCTAACCTAGCCATCACTAGGATTCCGGCCATCGACATGGATGAGACGCAGAAAACGCAACTGCTGGGCCAAGCCTATTTTATCCGGGCCTACCTCTACAACCTGCTGGTGCGCCTCTACGGTGATGTGCCTTTGCTGACGGAGCCGGTGAATGGCCCCGGCCCCAACCTCTACCCTAGCCGCAGCCCCAAGGCCGACGTCTATAATCTTATCATCAGCGACCTACAAACAGCTGAAGCAGCCGGCCTACCCGTGGTAGATCGTACCGGGCGCATCTCTCAGTCGGCCGTGAAGGCCCTACTGGCTGATGTGTATTTGACTACGGCAGGCTTCCCCATGCAAATCAAGGAGAATTACCAGAAGGCTGCTGATAAGGCCGCCGAGGTAATTGATGCGGGCAGCTATCCGCTGTTCGCCAACTACATCTCGCTACACAACAACACGGACAAAAATCAGGGTGAATTTATTCTGCAGGCCCAATATGCCAACGGTATTGCCACCAACGCTATCAGTCCCCTGATTGTACCCTACAACGTGGGCATTTCGGCGTACGGCGACGAGTATGGATCCCTGATTCCGACGGAGGAGTTTTATAACTCGTACGAAGCAGGTGACCTACGGGCCCAGGAACAACAATTTTACTTCTCTGAATATCGGGCGTTTGATAGAAGCACCAATCAACAGAAGACAAACATTGTCAAATTCAACCGGCATGCACTTTATAAGTATTTCCACTTGGAAAGCGCTTTGAACCGGAACTACAACTGCGACGAAAACTGGACGCTGATCCGTATGCCTGAGGTGATGCTTATTTACGCCGAGGCCATCAACGAGGCTAGCGCCGCTACCCCCAAAGCATACGAACAAATCAATAAAATTCGGGCACGGGCTAAACTACCTGCGTTGAGCGGCTTAAGCCAGGACGCGTTCCGTCAAGCTGTATGGAAGGAGCGTTACCACGAACTGGCGTACGAGAACAAGGCCTATTTCGACATTCAGCGTACCCGCAAAGCCTATGATGTAAAGAACAACACGTTTGTCAACGTCATCGGCTTTAAAGGCGAAGTGGGACCAGCCTTTCAGGAAAAATACCTGTTGTGGGGCATTCCGTCAACTGAAATAAACAACAATAAGGAACTCACTCAGAACCCTGGGTGGTAGGTAAGTAGAACGTCATGGCCGGGTGCGCGGCAAGTGTGGGTGGTGGTTCTGGGAATTTCTGTCACTTCGCTACCCCACCCGGCCTGACGTTCTTTTTTTGTGCTTGTGCTAATATGAAGCCAAGGTTTCTAGCACTTTTCATTCACCTCTGACGCAACCATTTGGAGAATACTTCTACATTATTACACTACCCGTTCCACTAACCAATCTGCATGCCAGGACTTTCGCTGAGTTTTTTTCTCGCTTCGCTGA
This sequence comes from Hymenobacter defluvii, assembly GCF_017589435.1. NCBI lineage: Bacteria > Pseudomonadati > Bacteroidota > Cytophagia > Cytophagales > Hymenobacteraceae > Hymenobacter > Hymenobacter defluvii. The sequence goes on along the minus strand of NZ_JAGETX010000001.1, from coordinate 656,779 downwards.
CGGCTCCCCCCTCGCCGGCACTACCAACGCTTGCTCCCTTACCCCAGCAAGCTGCCGTCACCCGGGACTCCTTAACGAAAAAGGGATATACCCTGATCTTTATCTCCAAAGATCCAGCCCTGAACTCCGTTACCAAGCAACGCATGATTGATGCGTTTTACACGGTATATCCGAAGGAGGCCAAGCGGTTCAACCCTAGTACCTTGAAGAAAGTCACCTTCATCGTGGATCCGGAATACAAGGGGGTGGCGGCTACCCACAATGGCATTGTGCGCTACAACCCTACCTGGCTGAAGGACCACCCGGAGGACATTGACGTGGTGACGCACGAGGTGATGCACATTGTGCAGGGCTACCCCAGCGGCTCGCTGGGCTGGCTCACGGAAGGCATTGCCGACTATACTCGGTACGCGCTCGGTATCAACAACCAGCAGGGCAAGTGGGCTCTACCTGATTATAAAGAAGGCCAGAGCTACACCAATAGCTACCGCATCACGGCTCGCTTTCTGGCGTGGCTGGAGCAAAACGGCTACCCCAAAATTGTGAACGAGATGGATGCCGCGCTGCGCGCCCACGCCTACTCGCCGGAGCTGTGGCAGCAAAAAACCGGCAAAACGCTGGACGAACTGTGGGCCGCTTACACCGCCAACCCTACGGCCGTGAAGCTGGCCTATAAGTAAACCGCTACCATGAAAAAAACAGAACGTCCTTTTGACCAGCGGGAGAAATCTTGCGTGCTCCCGGTAAGTACTCTCCGGGGTCAGCACGCGAGATTTCTCCCGCTGGTCAAAAGGACGTTCTTTATATACCCTTCAGTTACCCTACTCTTTCCCTAACCGAATGCCTAAACTCTTTCCTATTCTTTCTGCCATGCTGCTGACCGCAGCCCCTACCCTAGCGCAGGGTCCGGTGGCGACGAAAGATTACGCCCAGTGGGTGAACCCCATTATCGGCACCGATTCCAAGCCTAGCTTGTCGAATGGCAATACTTATCCGGCCATTGCGCTGCCCTGGGGCATGAACTTCTGGATGCCGCAGACCGGCAAAATGGGTAATGGCTGGGCCTACCAGTACTCGGCCGATAAAATTCGGGGCTTCAAGCAAACGCACCAGCCTTCGCCGTGGATGAACGACTACGGGCAGTTTGCCATTATGCCCATCACCGGCCAGCGGGTGTTTGATGAGGATGCGCGTGCCAGCTGGTACTCGCACAAGGCCGAGGTAGCCGAGCCCAACTACTACAAAGTGTATTTGGCCGACCACGATGTAACGACCGAAATTGCGCCTACCGAGCGGGCGGCCCGGTTCCGCTTCACCTTCCCCAAAACCGACAGCGCTTACGTAGTGATTGACGCGCTGGACAAGGGCTCGATGGTGAAAATCATCCCCCAGCAGCGCAAAATAATTGGCTACACCACCCGCAACAGCGGCGGCGTGCCCAAGAACTTCAAGAACTACTTCGTTATTGAGTTCGACCACGACTTTACCAGCACGGCCGTATTCAAAGACAAGGAATTGGCCGTGGGGCTGATGGAAGCCACCGTGAACCACGCCGGCGCGGCCGTGGGCTTCAAAACCCGTAAGGGCGAGCAGGTGCAGGCCCGCGTGGCCTCGTCGTTTATCAGCCCCGAGCAGGCCGAGCTGAACCTGAAAGAAATCGGTGACCAGAACTTTGATGCCGTGCGCCAGAAAGGCCGCGATGCCTGGAACAAGACCCTGGGCCGTATTGACGTGGAAGGTGGCACTGCCGACCAGAAACGCACGTTCTATTCCTGTCTATACCGCGCCCTGCTTTTTCCACGCAAGCTCTACGAGCTGGATGCCAATGGCAAGGTGATGCATTACAGCCCCTTCAACGGGGAGGTGTTGCCGGGCTACATGTATACCGATACGGGCTTCTGGGACACGTTCCGGGCTTTGTTCCCCTTCCTGAACCTGCTCTACCCCGACCAAAATGCGGAGATGCAGCAGGGCTTGGCCAACGACTACAAGGAAAGTGGTTGGCTGCCGGAGTGGGCCAGCCCCGGTTTGCGCAGCGTGATGGTGGGCAACAACTCGGCCTCTGTGGTAGCCGACGCCTACCTCAAAGGCATTCGCGGACAGGACATGAACGTGCTGTATGAGGCGTTGGTGCACGGCGCCAACAACGAAGGTCCGCTGGATGCCGTGGGCCGCAAGGGCGTGGCGTATTACAACAAGCTCGGCTACGTGCCCTATGATGTGAAAATCAACGAAAACGCGGCCCGCACGCTGGAGTACGCCTACGACGACTTCACCATCTATCAGTTGGCCAAGGCGTTGGGCAAGCCCAAGAAAGAAATCAACCTGTACGCCAAGCGTAGCCAGAACTACCGCAACCTGTTCGACAAGGAAAGCGGGCTGATGCGCGGCAAGAATGAGAATGGTAAGTTCCAAACGCCGTTTAGCCCCTTTAAGTGGGGAGATGCCTTCACGGAGGGTAATAGCTTGCACTACACCTGGTCGGTGTTTCATGACGTAGCGGGGCTGATGGACTTGATGGGCGGCAAGCAGAAGTTTGTGGCTACGCTGGATACCGTATTTGCCCTACCTCCCGTGTTTGATGACTCGTATTACGGCGGCACCATCCACGAAATCAGGGAGATGCAGATTGCGGGCATGGGCAACTATGCCCACGGCAACCAGCCCATCCAGCACATGATTTACCTGTATAACTATGCTGGTCAGCCTTGGAAAGCGCAGTATTGGCTGCGCGAGGTAATGAACCGCCTCTACCTACCCACCGCCGACGGTTACTGCGGCGACGAAGACAACGGCCAGACGTCGGCGTGGTACGTGTTTACGGCGCTGGGTTTCTACCCCGTGTGCCCTGGCACCGACCAGTACGTGCTGGGCGCCCCACTCTTCCCGAAGGCTACCCTACACCTGCCCTCTGGCAAAGATATCGTGCTGAATGCACCCAAGAACTCCGACCAGAACCGCTACGTGAACCAGCTGACCATGAATGGCAAAGTCTATGACAAAAACTGGCTGAGCCACGAGGAGCTGATGAAAGGCGCTACCTTAGATTTTGACATGACTTCTACGCCTAACAAAACCCGAGGCACTAGCAACGCCGCCGCGCCGTTCTCTATGTCGAAGTACAAGTAAGGCCTGACGAATATCCCACCCCCTAGCCCCCTCCCCTCCGGGAGAGGGGGGACTAATCATTAGATTCCTAGAAGTCTAGTTTCTAGAGTTAGTTCCCCCTCTCCCGGAGGGGAGGGGGCTAGGGGGTGGGGTACCGTTGCACTAATTACCCTACCCACCATTTTCCATGAATCGCAGAAATTTTCTTCACGGCTTCTCCCTTCTCTCCACTAGCGTTTTCTTCAACCAATACTCTTTCGCTGGCACCGCGCCCAAGTTTCCGGTGGTGCGGCCTACGGCTGATAAGCGCCGTTTCCGCAGCAAAGCCGTGGAGGCAGCCATTACAGAGTTTCAGAAGAAAGTGAAGGACGAGGAGCTGGGTTGGCTGTTCAACAACTGCTTCCCCAGCACCCTGGACACCACCGTGACCCACGGCACCCGCGACGGCCGCCCCGATACCTACGTCATCACCGGCGACATCGACGCCATGTGGCTGCGCGATTCCTCGGCCCAGGTGTGGCCCTACCTCCAGCTAGTGGGCAAAGATGCCGAGCTGCGCCAGTTGATTGCCGGCGTGATTAACCGCCAGACCAGCTACATCCTGAAGGACTCTTACGCCAACGCCTTCTACGACGACCCCAACAAGGTAGGCGAGTGGAAATCGGACCACACCAAAATGCTGCCCGGCGTGCACGAGCGCAAATGGGAAATCGACTCGCTGTGCTACCCCATCCGCTTGGGCTATCACTACTGGAAAACCACCGGCGACACCAAGCCCTTCGACGCGCAGTGGCAGAAGGCTATCAAAACCGTGCTGCAAACCTTCCGGGAGCAGCAGCGCAAGGACGACCGCGGCCCCTATTCCTTCCAGCGCGAAACGACCAACGCCACCGATACCCAGCCCATGAAGGGCTACGGCTACCCCATCAAGCCGGTGGGCCTGATTTGCTCGGCGTTCCGCCCCAGCGACGATGCCACGCTGTACTCTTTCTTGGTGCCCAGTAACTTCTTTGCGGTGGTGAGTTTGCGCCAGGCTAGTGAGATGATGACCAAGCTGGCCAAGGACGCCAAAACAGCCAAAGATCTTACGGCCCTCGCCGACGAGGTAGACGCTGCCCTGAAACAGCACGCCATCGTCAACCACCCGAAATACGGCAAAATCTACGCCTACGAGGTAGATGGCTTTGGTAGCCAAGTGCTAATGGACGACGCCAACGTGCCCAGCCTGATTGCCCTACCCTACCTGGGCGCCATGCCCGTATCGGACCCTATCTACCAGAGCACCCGCAAGATGCTGCTCTCCGAGGACAACCCCTTCTACTTCAAGGGCACGGCCGGTGCAGGCATTGGCGGCCCGCACGTGGGCCAGGACATGATCTGGCCTATTGGCCTCGTTACGCAGGGCCTCACCAGCACCAGCGACGCAGAAATCAAGCAGTGCATTCAAACGTTGAAGTCTACCCACGCGGATACCGGCTTCATGCACGAGTCCTTCAACAAGGACAACCCGGCTAAGTTCAGCCGCTCGTGGTTTGCCTGGGCCAACACGATTTTTGGAGAGTTTTTGTGGAAGACGTATAAGGAGAAACCGCAGCTGTTGGCGTAGCCAGCAGCAGGAAGTGTAGCACGCCCGTTTGGGGCGGGTTCTGTTGAAGGGGAGCTATTCGCACGCTTTCCTTCAGCAGAACTCGCCCCATTCTTGTTGCTTGGACCTATTTAAGCAGCTGTGCATAGGCAAACGCACATTATTCATATTACAACTATCTGTTAATAAACTAGTAAGCTAAAATCGAATGGCTTACTACTTATGTGAAGCGCAACGGGTCGGGGTCCGCGGTAAGCAGTAGGTCCACGATGCGATTTAGGTCGGCGTCGTGGGTGGTGGCGGCGGCGCGGCCGAGCTGCACCAGCGCCCGCAGGTTAGCCGGGGAGGCGTTGTCGAGGTCGGGGCTGGCGGCGCCCAGGTCGGTGGTTTGCAGGCGAAAGTACTGACTGCCTTTGCCAGCAGCGGAGAAGATGCGCTTGGTTTGGTAGTCCGTGACGGCCGCGCCGCCCGACATCAGAATGTCAATCAGGGGCTTGGGCCATTCCACCTTGCCCCAATCCTTAGCCTTATGGTATGGGTAGGGCTTATCGACCTGCCCCGTGCCCAACGACACCAGCAGCATGTCTTCGGTGGTGGGGTTGCTGGCGGCGTTGCGTACCTCGGCGTAGGCGCACAGGGCGGGATTGTTGGCAAACACGCCCCCATCAATCAGCGGGTAGGCTTTGCCGTCCAGGGCTGGTGTCAGGGCCGCCTCGAAGTAGGTAGGCGCCGCGGCGGTGGCCCGACACACATCTTTGAGCAGAAAATCATAGGCGGGGCCGTGCCGCCGGGCATCGTGCTGGGTGAAAAAAAACTCTTGCCGGGCCGTAATGTCGTAGGCCGGAATCAGGCACGGGCGCAGCAGTTGGCTCAGCTTCAGGGAGCCAAAGTGCCGGTCCAGCACCCGCCGCAGTTCTGCGTCGTCGTACTTCTCGTCGGTGAGGCTGTTACCCGAGCGCACCTTCTGCCACAGCGACACTTCGAAGATGGCGCTGCCGTTTTCCACGTATAAGTCTACGGCCTGCTGGGCCGAGAAGCGGGCTTTGGTCGGATCCTCAGCGGCCGGGCTCAGGTACAGACACGTCAGAATCCCGCCCGTGCTGGTGCCGGCCACGAAGTCGAAAAAGTCGGCGAGGCGGGCTTGGGCATTGCCGCTGCGCTGCTGTAGCTTCTGCTCCAGCGCCACCAGCACCTGTCCCGGAATAATACCGCGAATGCCGCCACCGTCGATAGAAAGAATCTTTTTCATGCTCGCTTATCCAAACGTCCGGTTCACCATGTCATCCTGAGCTTGCGAAGGACCTTATACTATGTTGAACAACTGACATACCAACGACTCATTCCAACATAAGGAGGTACTTCGCAGGCTTAAGATGACCATTTTTTAAAAGATTACTCGACAGCTACTAGCAGCCGTGGGGAGGCACTACCTATCACTTCTCTACAAACGGCAATTCTCCCAACTAGGCGAAACAACAACCCGTTGAGCAGACAAGGCTGCCCGACCGGCGTGCGTGAGAGAATCGGCGCATAGTAGAAACGTGCGTCCGCAAGGCCAGCAGGAAAGTCAAGATGACTCTTTGCCATTGATTTCTATAACACCAAAATCCCACTAAGCTCGGCGCCTAACAGCACTTATCCGTACAATCTGAGCCGCTAGCTTGGCTTTTCTACTCCTGACTTTTCTTTCTCCTGCATGGCTTCTGCAAACGACCCTACCCTACGCTCTTGGATTGACATTCCGCCAACCAGCGACTTCCCGATTCAAAACCTCCCCTTTGGTATTTTCGAGACCGACGAGCGGGGTGCCCGCGTGGGCGTGGCCATTGGCGGCTATGTGCTCGATCTGTACGCCGTGAGCCAGTGGGGCTTCTTTGATGACTTGGACTTGCAGGGCCAACAGCCAAAGGTATTTCGGCGCCGGTCGCTGAATGCGTTTATCCGGCTAGGTCGCCCCGCCTGGCGGGCCGTGCGCGAACGGGTGAGCGAGCTGCTGCGCCACGACAATGCCGTGCTGCAAAGCCCCGAGGTGATGCGCGACTGCCTGGTGCGCCAAACCGACGTGCAGCTGTTGTGCCCCGTGAAGCCGCGGCAGTTTGTACGTTTCGCGAGCCGCCTGGCTTCCAACACACCTACCCCTACCGATGAAACCAGCCCTACCCCCACGGGCAGCTATGCACCGGCAGGCAGCCTGGTGGCTTCGGACACGCGCATGCGGCGACCCACGCGCACCTACCTGCTCGATGCCGAAGACACCCTGCGCGGCCCCGTGCAGTGCCTCGACTTTGAGGTCCAGCTGGGTTTTGTAGGCGGACAAGCTACCGACCTGGGCACGACTCTATCCGTAGAGCAAGTGGAGGAAACGTTGTTTGGTCTGACGTTAGTACTGGGCTGGTATGCCCACGATTTATGCCGAGGCTCGGCGCCGGCCCCTCTGCTGGACCGTAGCTTTGGCAGCACGCTCTCGCCCTGGGTGGTGTTGCTGGATGCTTTGGAGCCTTTCCGGGTAGCTGGGGCGCTGCAACTGCCAGAGCCAGAGCCGCATTTGCGCCAGAATGGCCAGCACCATGTAGCCGTGCAGTTGGAAGTAGCCTTGCAACCCGCCGACGGCCCCGAAACAGTGGTTGCCACTCCCACCACGCGCAGCCTGTACTGGAGCATCGGCCAGCAGCTTGCCTACCTCACCAGCAGTGGCACTCCTTTGCAAGCAGGCGACCTATACACCAGCGGCACCGTGGCCGATGGCAGCCTGTACGACCTCACCGCCAACGGTACGCAGCCCCTAGTTCTCAACGATACCACCATGCGTATCTTTCTGGAGACCGATGACAACGTGCGGCTCTGCGGCTACTGCGAGCAGGAGGGCGTGCGCCTGGGATTTGGGGAGGTAACGGGCGTAGTGAGTTAAGTCATGCTATGCTGATGAGTTGATGGACTGCCGGACTGACAAACTTGTATAAAAGCTGTCATCCTGAGCTTGCGAAGGACCTTACCACGTGCGGACGACAGGCGTACCGTACCAACGACTTACCCGCACGTGGTAAGGTCCTTCGCAAGCTCAGGATGACAGCTTCTGTTTCAGCTTATTCTTTATAATCTAGAGGTCGAACGGAATGTTCGCGCTGCTGAAGATACTGCGTACTTCACCCAAGCACATACAGTGATGCATCCGTATTAACACCCATTTACCCCGCGATTAACCGCAGTTTTACAACCCTATAGGTACGCTAGCTGGTACTAGTAAGCACCGCAGTCTATTGCGCTTGCGTACCTGCTGCCTGTAGCTATAGGACCGCTTCTATACTACTCCTACTCTTTCTACTCCAAAACCAACACCTATGTTAGCAATGGAATACCGGGGTCCTAAGCGGATCCGTGCCGTTCAAAAACCCATACCCGAAATCAAGCACCCGCAGGATGCCATTGTGCGCGTATTGCGCACGTGCATATGCGGCTCCGACTTGCACCTCTACAACGGCAACATTCCCGACACCCGCGTGGGCTCCACGTTTGGCCACGAGTTTGTGGGCGAAATAGTAGAAGTGGGTGATGCCGTCACGAAAGTGAAGGTAGGCGACCGGGTGATTGTGCCGTTCAATATTGCCTGCGGCGAGTGCCACTTCTGCCGGCAGGAAATGTACGGCAACTGCAACGAGTCGAACACCGAATCCTCGGCCATCGGAGCCTTCTATGGCTACTCGCACACGTCGGGCGGTTTTGATGGCGGCCAGGCCGAGTACGCCCGCGTGCCCTACGCCAACTTTGGCCCTACCATCATTCCCGATGACATGGACCTGGATGATGCCGTGCTGCTGACCGACGTGATACCTACCGGCTACCAAGGTGCCGAAATGGCCGGCATCCAGACCGGCGACACGGTAGTAGTGTTTGGGGCTGGTCCCATTGGGATTGTAGCCGCCCGCTGCGCTTGGCTATTTGGCGCGGGTCGGGTTATCATTATCGATAAAGAAGATTACCGCCTCGAATTTGCCCGCAACTACTCGTACTGCGAGGCTTATAACTTCCAGGAGATAGGCGACCCAGCGTTGTTTATCAAGAAACAAACCGACTGGCTGGGAGCTGACTGCGTAATTGATGCCGTAGGCGCCGAGGCCGCCGGTAACACTATGCAAACCATTACCGGCCGCAAGCTGCTGTTGCAGGCTGGCTCGGCCACGGCATTGCACTGGGCTATCAACTCGGTGAAAAAAGGTGGCGTGGTGTCGATTGTGGGCGTGTACGGCCCTACTGATAACCTGATTCCGATTGGCAACGCCATGAACAAGGGCCTGACCATCCGGGGCAACCAAACGTCGGTGAAGCGCCTGCTGCCGCGTTTGATCGACCACGTGCAAAACGGCGTATTGAAGCCCAAGGAGCTGATTACGCACCGCATGCCGCTGGAAGAAGTAGCCGACGGCTACCGCATGTTCTCCCAAAAGCTGGATAACTGCCTGAAAACGGTGCTGATGCCCCCTTCCGCCAACCAGTAATTCGCCTTCCCATGAAAGATAACGCAGTGAATACCCCCATCGACCCGAAGACGATTAAGGGATGGGGCATTGATGCCGACCCCGAAAACGACCCTACCTACCCCATGCGTCGCCATCGCATGAACATCGGTGAGGACCCCCAAGCCGGCAACCGCCCCGACAACTTGCAACCCGTTGACGTGGAGGTGCTGAAGTCGGTGGAACGGCCCAACGTATCGGCCGTGTTTGGCACGCCCCGGCCGCCCAGGGGACTTAGTGGCGCAATTCGCCGCCAGACCTATAAATACAGCGAAAACGAGTACAAGCGCTGGCTGCCCCTGGTGCTGGCCGACCGCGTAGACATGGTAGAAGGCGTGTTGTCGGACCTGCTCCACGGCAAGCTGCCCAACATCTGGGCCGAGAAGGGATACGACGTGGAGATGAAGTACAACCGCACGGCTTTCCTCACCAAAATGGCCACCATCGGCGCCGTCACGGCGGGTTTGGTTGTATGGTTGAGCGCTGACTCGAAGGATAAAAAGTCTAAGCGCAACTAGCGCGCAACTACCGGCTGACAGCCAAAGAAGCCGCCGTTGGGGTAGGAAAATGTGTTTCCTTACCCCAGCGGCGGCTTCCTTGGTAGTCATGCTGTTTAGGGGGTTGATTAGTGCCACTAGGCGGACATGCTAAGCTTGTCGAAGCATCTCGCGTGCTGATGAAAGATAGTATTCAACATCAGCACGCGAGATGCTTCGACAAGCTTAGCATGACGGCCTTACGGGCTACTTCCTACCTTCCACAATCTTCTCCACAATCTCAGGGTCGAGGAGGGTCGTGATGTCGCCGAGGTTGCTGGTGTCGCCCTCAGCCACTTTGCGCAGGATGCGACGCATGATTTTGCCCGAGCGCGTTTTGGGTAGGCCCTCCACAAACTGAATCTTATCGGGCTTGGCAATGCGGCCAATTTCGGCCACAATGGTTTCGATGATGCTGGCCTCTACGTGCTTGCGGCTGATGTCGTCGTCGCAGGCGCCGTCGCGGCAGATCACGTAGGCGTAGATGCCCTGGCCCTTCACATCGTGCGGGTAGCCCACCACTGCCGATTCTACTACTGTATTATTCTGGTTGATGGCGTTTTCGATTTCGGCCGTGCCAAAGCGGTGACCCGAGACGTTAATCACGTCATCTACGCGGCCCTGAATGCGGTAGAGGCCGTCGGCCTCACGGCGGGCGCCGTCGCCGGTGAAGTAGTAGCCCGGATACACGCCGAAGTAGGTTTGCTTGGCCCGCTCATGGTCGCCGTAGGTGGTGCGGATGATGCCCGGCCACGGCGCTTTGATGGCGAGGTAGCCCTCCACGTCGTTGCCCTCAATCTCCTGTCCTTCCTGGTTCAGCAACACAGGCTGCACGCCCGGCAAGGGTAGGCCGGCGCGGGCCGGCACGCTGGGCGTAATGTTCGCCAGCGCCGAAATCATGATGCCGCCGGTTTCGGTCTGCCACCACGTATCTACAATGGGGCAGCGGCCCTTGCCGATGTGGGTGTGGTACCAGTGCCAGGCTTCCTCGTTGATGGGTTCTCCTACCGAGCCCAGCACCCGCAGCGAGTCGAGGGAGTAGGCCAGCACGTGGTTGATGTCGTGGGCCATGAGCGAGCGGATGGCCGTGGGCGACGTGTAGAACACGTTCACACCGTGCTTGTCAATCACCTCCCAGTAGCGGCCGGGGCTGGGGTAGGTAGGCACACCCTCAAACATGAGGGTAGTAGCACCCGATAGCAGCGGACCGTAGAGCAGATAGGTGTGGCCCGTTACCCAGCCAATATCGGCCGAGCACCAGTACACGTCGTTTTCCTCCACCTGAAACACGTTGCGGAAGGTGTAGTCAGCCCACACCATGTAGCCGGCGGTGGTGTGCACCACGCCTTTGGGCTTGCCGGTGCTGCCGGATGTATAGAGAATAAACAGTGGGTCCTCGGCGTCCATTTCCTCGGCGGGGCAGGTTTTTTCTACCTCCTGCACCTCGTCGTGGTACCACACGTCGCGGCCATCCTTCATGTGCACGGGCCAGCCCAAATGCTCCACCACAATCACACCGCGCACGGAGGGGCAGTGCTCCAGGGCCTCATCTACCACGCGCTTCACCGGAATTTGCTTGGCGCCGCGCTCCAGGCCATCGGCCGTAATCACTACGGTGGCTTGGGCGTCGTTCACGCGGTCGGCAATGGCATTGGCCGAGAAGCCGGCGAAGATGACAGAATGCACCGCCCCAATGCGGGCGCACGCCAGCACCGCAATGGCCAACTGCGGAATCATGGGCATGTAGAGGCACACTCGGTCACCCTTCTCTACCCCATTGTTGTGCAGCACATTGGCAAAGCGGCACACCTCCTGGTGCAGCTCGCGGTAGGTATAGCGAATCTGGCGGATTTTGGGGTCGTTGGGTTCCCAGATGAGGGCTAGTTTATTGCCGCGCGTGCTCAGGTGGCGGTCGAGGCAGTTTTCGGTGATGTTGAGCTTGGCACCTTCATACCACTTGTTGTGGCCTTCTACCAGATCAGCCGTCAGCACAGTGTCCCACTTGCGGCGCCAGGTGAAGGGCTCGGCCACATCGGCCCAGAACTGCTCGGGGTTTTCCACGCTGCGGCGGTAGGCATACTGATACTCTTCGGTCGTTCGGATGCGGGGATGGTCGGTGGGCATGGGGAAGGAATTAAGAATTAGAAAGTATGAATTATCAATCGGGAGTGGGGTGGTTCTAGACTGTCATACTGAGCTTGCCGAAGCATGACAGTCTTTACCTAAAAAACCAGCGCGGGTGTAGCGTAAACTACGCAAAACACGGGAGCAGAGCCTACGCAGCCAGCAGCCCCCGCACCTGTTCCATGAGCTGGCGGGTGCTGAAGGGCTTGGGCACGTAGAGGTCAGCGCCGGCAGCGTAACCCTTCTGCACATCGGCCTCCCGACTCTTGGCCGACAGGAAAATGACCTTGGTTTCGTGATGGCGCGGGTGGTTTTTCACGTGTTGGCATACTTGGTAGCCATCTACGTCGGGCATCATCACGTCCAGCAAAATCAGGTCGAAGGGGGTGCGGTCTACGGCCTCCAGGGCTTCCATGCCATTGCGGGCAATGCTGACCTGGTAGCCATTCTTGCGCATCAGAAATTCCAGCGACATCACGATGTTCGGTTCATCATCAACGAGTAAAATGTGGGCTTCTTTCATAGCCAAAATGGTTTTCGAGGGCGGCGGGTACTAGGACTTATTCAGTGGGCTGCGGCTGTCGTTGCGGGTGCAGCGGCAGAGTTAGGGAAAAGCTGGCGCCCTGCTCCGGCGCACTTTCCACCCAAATGCGCCCTTGGTGCAGCTCCACAATGTTGCGGGTGATGGCCAGGCCCAGCCCCGAGCCCTCGGGCTTGCGCATGGTCTGGTGCTGAGCCTGGTAAAACTTGTCAAAAATCAGGTGATGGTAGGCTGGGTCGATGCCCTTCCCGTTGTCGGTGACGCGCACGTGCAGTTGTCCGCCGATGGCTTCGGCCCCTACCCAGATGCGGCCAGAGCCATCGGCCGGGCAGGCTTTCACGGCGTTAGATAGTAGGTTGACGAGCACTTGCATCAGCCGGTCACGGTCGGCGGGTAGGTATGGCAAATCGGGCGCTACGGCTACGGTGAGCTGAATGCGGCGGGCCTGCGCCAGCTGCTCTACCGCGGCCGCGGCTTCGGTTATCAGTTCGCCTACCCCTACGGGGGTCGTAAGCAGGGTAGCCTTGCCCGACTCGTACTTTTCTAGATCGAGTACCAACGTAATCAGCCGGCTCAGCCGCTCCGATTCCTTGGTGATGGTGTGCAGGAAACGCAGGCGTTCCTCCTCGTCTAAATCGGGGTTGTCCGACAGGATTTCCGACAGTGCCCGAATGCTGGTGAGTGGGGTGCGCAGTTCGTGCGTCACGGTATAGAGAAACTCGTCCTTGCGCTCGTCTAGGGCTTGCAGCTGCTCGTAGGCCGCTTGCAAATCGGTGGTGAGACGCTGCAACTCCTGCGACTGGCGGCGCAACTGGCGGTTGGCAGCCAGCAGTTGCTGGCTTTCGCGCAGAATCCCTACTACGTTATCAAAACGCAGCTCCTCTACCCCAATGGCCGAAGACAACAGCAGGCGCGCCGAGGCCGGCCCGATGCTACCGGCCAGCAGCTTCTCGGCGTAGGCCAAGAGGCGCGGGTCGGCGTCGGCGGGGGCAATGGGCTCGGGGGGTAGGGCGTCGGGGAAGCGCGTAGCGAAGGCCTGCAACGCCTGCACGGTGCGCTTCTTCCCCAGAAAACCGCGCAGCAACGCCCGCACCGACAGCACCGGGGCTGCGCCGCGCCACTCGGCGCTAGTGGCCGGGCGTGGCCGGAAGGCATCCACGAACTCCTCAGCCTGACGTAACTCCAATCCCGTAGGCACGCGCCCCAGCACCGATACGCCCACGTACAGCCCCACGTTGAAAAACCAGCTCCAGAACAAGCCGTGCGATAGATAATCTAAGTCTGTAAGACCAAACAGTGCGAATGGTCGCAGGGCCCCTACCCCGAAAAGGCCGTCATCCATGATGGAGGCCGACAGCAAACCGGGCGCAATCATAGTAGGCATCACCAGCGTAAAAAACCACACTGCAAAGCCCGCCAGAATGCCTGCCGTGGCGCCTTGGCTGGTGCCGCCTTTCCAGTACAACCCACCCAGCACCACCGGCACAAACTGCGCCACCGCCGCAAACGACACCAGCCCGATGTTCACCAACGACAGCAAATGCCCTACCGTGGCGTAGTAGCCATAGGCCAGCAGCAGCACCAGCACCACCGCCAGCCGGCGGCTTTGCAGGGCTACTTGCCCCAAATAAGCAAACCACCGAGCCGACTCGCCCCTAGCGGCCGGCACGCGCACCAGCAGCGGCATCAGCAGGTGATTGCTCATCATCACGCTCAGGGCAATGGTTTCCACGATAATCATGCTGCTGGCCGCCGACAGCCCGCCCAGGTACACCAGCAGCGCCAGCCAGCGGTGCCCGGCGCCCAAGGGTAGGGCCAGCACGAAGGTGTCGGCATCCAGTTGTGTGCCGTAGCGCAGCACGCCGCCAAAGGCGATGGGTAGCACAAACAGATTAATAACGATGAGGTAGAGCGGAAACAGCCACATGGCTTTGCGCAGGTGGTCCTCGTTCACGTTCTCTACCACCGATACCTGAAACTGCCGCGGCAGCAGCAGCACGGCCGCCATGCCCAGCAGCAGTAGCGTGAGCCACTGCGCCCCACCAATGCCAGTGGTGTGCAGCGTGAAGAGCTTTTGCAGCCCCGGCACAGCCGCGGCCTGGTCGAACACATCGGCAAAACCATCGAACAGGCCGTAGGTAGCCAGCAGGCCAGCCGCCAAAAAGGCCACTAGCTTTACCAGACTTTCCAGGGCCACGGCCAGCACCATACCCTCGTGGCGCTCGGTAGCTTCCACCGAGCGCACCCCGAAGATGATGGTGAAGAAAGCCAATACGCCAGTGGTAATTAAAGCCGTGTTATCGTCTAGCCCGCCCAGATCGGCCCCACCGGCCATCACCTCAAACGATGTGGCTATTGCCTTAATCTGCAAGGAGATATACGGAATCACGCCCAGCACGCACACCGCCGTAGCCAGCGCCCCAAGGGCAGCACTCTTGCCATAGCGCGCCGAGATGAAGTCGGCAATGGAGGTGAGGCGCTGGGTGCGACAGATGCGGATAATCTTACGCAGCACCAGCCACCACGCGGGCGCCAACAGGGTAGGCCCCAGGTAGATACCCACAAACTCCAACCCAAAATGCGCCGCCCTACCCACCGAGCCGTAGTACGTCCAGGCGGTGCAGTACACGGCCATGCTCAGGGCGTACACGTAGGGGTTGCTCACCAAGCTCCGCCGCGCCGCCGAGCGTCGCTCAGCTGCGTAGGCCACCCCGAACAGCAACGCCAGGTAGCCAAAGGAAAAGCCAATGAGCAGGAGTTTGGACAAGGAGATGAGGTTGTGAGTTTATGAGTGATGGAGTGGTGAACAGAGCTCATCTGTCATCCTTCGCAAGCTCAGAATGACAGATGGTTCACAGTCACTACTCCACCTTTCTAACAAGCCAGCCCGTGAGTAGCACGATGCTAAGCCAGAGCAACAGCAGGTAGAGGTAGAGCACCGGGATACCCCCTACCCTACCCTCGTGGTCGAAGACGGCTAGCAGGGGAAAGTTGAGCAGCACGGCAAACAAGCCGCTCACAAACAGCAGTCGCTGCCCCCGTCGCTGCTCGGCGGCTTCAGTTGATTCGGGCATAAGTAGGTAAAATCGGTTTAGAGAGTAGAGACACAAGATGTTGTATCTCTACCTATTTGCCTCGCAAAAAAGTCCGCCGACCCAGCGGCCCGACGGACTTTTTGTACCAGACCAACTTCACTTAGTCCTTCTGTTACTCAGCCACTCGCTCGTCCATCAGACGCACGTTGCGTATGTCTTTCATGTAGATCATACCCACCACAAAGCAAATCAGCGCCACCGTAATGGGGTAGATCAGACCCAGCAAACTGCTGTGCTCTTTGGCAAACGTGCCCTCGGGTTGCGTAGCGGCCCACACGCCAATGGAGGTAGCCACTAGCGGCACAAAGCCTCCGAAGATACCGTTGCCAATGTGGTAGGGCACCGACAAGGACGTGTAGCGCACCTTGGTGGGGAACAGTTCCACGAGGTAGGCGGCAATGGGTCCGTACACCATTGTCACGAACAGCACCAGGCAGAAAATCAGGGCTGTCATGGCGGGGATGTTGGGCGTCAGGGCTTTCATCACGGCAGGCACGGCCTTACCGGCGGCGTCTACGGTGGCGGGCGTAATTTCGGTGAGCGGCCCGGCAAAGGCCTTCACACCGTAGAACAGCGGGGCGGTGAACAAGGCCCCGCAGATCATGCCCGTCATGATGATGCGCTTGCGCCCGATGCGGTCCGAAAGCGACCCGAAATACACGAACAGCGGCGTGGCCAGCAGCATGGATACCACCATGATGATGCTCGAATCGACGATATCCAGCTTGAGGGTAGCGTTCATGAAAGTGAACACCTGAAACTGGCTGGTGTAGAAAATCACGCCCTGGCCCATGGTCACGCCAAACAGCGCAATGAGTACTAAACGGCGGTTTACGGGGTTCATGAAGGAGTCGCGCAGGGGGCTTTTGCTGGTGGTACCAGTAGCCTTGGCCTTAGCAAACAGCGGAGACTCATGCAGCTTGCGCCGGATGTAGTACGAAGCAATGACCAGGAAGCCTGAGAGCAGGAACGGAATGCGCCAGCCCCATTCTTTAAAGGCGTCTTCACCTACAATCTTGCGGGTAATCAGGAGCACCGAAATACTCAGGATCAGGCCACCAGTGGCCGTAATCTGGATGAAGCTGGTGTAGTAGCCGCGCTTTTTGTCGGGGGCGTATTCGGCCACGTAGGTGGTAGCGCCGCCGTACTCGCCGCCCAGAGCCAGGCCCTGCAACAAGCGCAGAATCACAACTACCACAGGAGCCGCTACGCCAATGGTATCGTAGCTGGGGATGAGGCCGGTAACGAAGGTAGCCCCGCCCATAATCAGCAGCGTGACCAAGAAGGTGTACTTGCGCCCGATCATGTCGCCCAGCCGGCCGAAGAACATGGCCCCAAATGGTCGCACCACGAAGCCCGCCCCAAACACGGCCAGAGCGCCCAGCAGCGTATCCTCAATCTTACCCGCGTGCCCAAACAGCACCGGCCCGATAATGGCCGCCAGCGAGCCAAAAATGTAGAAGTCGTACCACTCAATAACCGTCCCCACCGAGGAGGCCGTAATTACCTGCCAGATGGTGCTGGTAGATACTTGGTTGTTGTCGTGCTCGAGGGGCGCATCCGCCACCTTTCCGTAACCGGGATTAATGCTTTGTTCCATTGAAAACGGGGAATTTTAGTGGAAAATTAAAGCGTCGGAGGCCCGGCGGTCAGGCCGTAGCGCTCCTGTTTCAAGCCGCATTTCAACTATAAATAGTTGATCGTCAGCTTGAATAAGCGGTAAGCGGGTGGCCGATTACGCGGCCGGTAAGCGCAGAGGGGAAAGCGGATTACACAAGACCATTCTTTCGACCAGCAGGAGAAATCTCACGCGCTGACACCGGATAGTACTCCTAGTCAGCGAGAATTATTTACAAGCGAAACTTCTCCGGCTGGTCGATATGGCAGATTAAGCAGGCAGGAAACAGCCTGCTCTTACAGGAAAATCTGGGTTTGCAGCGTAATTTCTGGCTTGTAGTCGAGACGGTTGAAGTTGCCCGTGGTGGGAATGTAGCCTTCAAAGTCAGGGCGGGCGCGGTAGTTGAGCGTTACTTTCGCGTTGTGGCCATCCAGCAGCACGTTCACGCCGGCATCGTACACATTCACGGCTTTGGTGTCGCCATTGGCATAGTGTAGCCCTTCGTAGTCGCTGTGCAGGTAGGCCACATAGGGTTGCAGGCGAGCCTTGGGTCCCAGCAGCTTTTGCGGCAGCAGGTAGCCTACCTGCCCGTAGAAGGAATTGCCCGTACCCGACTGTGGCACCGCGTTGCCGCGGGTGGGTGCCGCGCCATACCCGGGGTTTTCAGGCCCAATGAAGCGGACGTGGTTGGGGCCCATGTTGTAGTTGTAGTACACACCATACAGGGTCAGGGCCGTACGCGAAGCTGTATCCAGGGGCACGTCATAGAAGGCATCAACCCCGAACATCTTCAGGCTGTGCTTATCAGTACCTACCAGCCCAAACGGATTGGCTGAGACGGCCGGGGTTACGGTCACCACGCTGGAAGTGGGCCGCGAATACATGGCATCTTTATTATAGAGGAAGCCGGCACCCACGCTGAACACACGCTTCGTACCGAGGTAAGTACCCGTGAAGTAGGGCAACAGGTTGGCCTCTGGCTCCAGGAAGTTGTAACTCACATAGCCCTGGTACACGTGCTTGGTGTTCTGCGGGCTGTAGGTAGCAATGCCGGTGCCGGTATTCACGTTGTTCACAGTGGTACCCAGGTTCAGCGGGGTGCTGGCTTGGTTGGTCAGGAACGGGTCACTGACCGAGAAGCGGTAGTCGAGCTTGCCAACGCGGCCCTTGGCGTATACTCCTAGCCATCGGGCAAACTGGTCGGTTTGCTCGATGGTAGGGAAGTTGGTCAGTGGCAGATCCATCGGCAGAATGCTGGTTGTGCTGGCGCTGGTAATCCGCGAGATGCCGTTGAGGTAATGTAGGCCACCCCCTAGGCTCAGGTACTTATTCACCTTGTACTCGGTCACAGCCTCGTGAATGAAGAACTGAGGCTTTTTTCCGTCGGTTGTTGGAGTTAGCCCCCCTCCCACGGCATTCTGGTTGTTGATACCCATGTGCGTGTAAATCACGAAGCGCGGGTTAAGCTGGGCCAGAATGACGAGGCGGGAGCGACGCAGACCGAAATCAACCTGACCTTTCTGCGGTTTGCCCAGGGCACGGATGGTACCTTCGTTGTTTTTGGTGTAGCGCGTGTAGACCTGGTGCCAAGTCAGGAAGCGGATGTACTTGGAGCCATCGGGCGAGAGGTTCACCTTCAGGCCAGCACCGTAAGGCACCGATTTGGCGGGCGCGGCAGGCGCGGGGGGTGGGGTAGGCGCGGCGGGCGGCGGGGCCTGACCACCAGCAGGAGGAGGTTGCACTTGAGCTGAGGCCGCGGCAGCAGTCAGCAAAGCACCGGTAAGCAATGCGTAGCGAGAGGGGCGCATAGAGGTGGGATGGGGTGAGTGAGGGTAGCGCAGCAAGCAGAATGCTCCGGCTTGCATCAGCAAATCGATCTGACACAACTAAATAGCAAAACCCTCCTATCGAATCCGCTGCGTTGCTGTCGTTCTGCTAACCCTATAGCTCTACCCCTGCTTAAACCGCTCCCACCGAATCATCATGTACTTATCACCCAGCTCCGTAACCACCAGGCCCGCGCCCTGCACATTAGCCGGGTTCTGAAAAAACTCGGCCAATTCCTTTTGATTGAGAATTTTATAGGTCGGGTGATAATCGGTTTGACGGGGGGCTTTCACGCCGTATTTCTTCACCCAGTTCATCACGCTCACGTGGCTCACGCCCAGCAGGCGCTCAATCTCGCGGTAGCTCACGCCTTCTATATACAGTTGCAAGGCCTTGATGACGTAGTAGGAGTTTATCTCCTTGCCTACCTTAGCCACCGTGTAGTGGTAGCCGCACTGCTTGCACTTAAACCGCTGACGGCCATCGATTACACCACTTTTCGTGGCTTCGGAAGAGTTGCATTTGGGGCAAACAGGTGCTGACATAGAAAGGGCTGAAAGGGTAAGCTATAGCTATTTAGTAAATATATAGTATTTTAGCAAGTATTGAACGTCAGACCAAGCTATAGAACCTGTTCATGAGGAAACTATATGGTACAGAGCGGCTTGTTCAACCTCTCATCAGCTTACGAGTGGACCCCGAGGTATTATAGCGTAGGCATATAGTAGGTGTCTTTGATAATAAGACTACCCTTTCAGGCGCGGCTAGCGTACAAGGAGGTACTTCTCATCAAAAACCCTCTCTCCTATGACTTCCTCTGACTCTACTTCCGACCTGTCGCAACTAATCCGCTATTCGCTTACCATTGATAATCTGAATGATGAGCAAGCCGTGGGCCGCGCCCGCATGGCGCTAACTGCCCTCACCCTCATCGTCGATCAGATTGAAGCGGGCACGCCGGGTCGGGCAGAGGTAGCCACCGTCCACGCTGAAACACCGGGCACAGACGATATCCGCTTGGCCCTCCGCGAAGAAGGCTTCGAGCTGCTGGATATATCCCGGCAGGTAGGATAAAGCACTGTATTTCAGTATACCTGACAGGCCCTTGTGCGGACTGCGTGGCTCAATTACATAGTTCAGAAAGCCAATTTCAAGAGCTTGCAAAGTCACATTCACTAGTCCTCCCAC
Source organism: Hymenobacter defluvii (assembly GCF_017589435.1). NCBI lineage: Bacteria > Pseudomonadati > Bacteroidota > Cytophagia > Cytophagales > Hymenobacteraceae > Hymenobacter > Hymenobacter defluvii. The sequence goes on along the minus strand of NZ_JAGETX010000001.1, from coordinate 636,646 downwards.
GAGAGAATAGTAGTGAAGCGCAACAGGTTCGATCTTTTTAAAAGCAGAAAGCGCCTTACTTTGCATCCTTACTTGGCGGCTAGATTTCCTGACCGTATCCTCGAAACTCAGCGCCAAGCTCAACCGTTGTAGGCACATGAATCTGAACCACATCGTGTATATCAGCCGGGCCGTGCGCCCGCTCACTGACCAGGATTTGCACGAACTCCTGGAGCAATGCCGCCGTGATAACAGCAAAAACCACATCACGGGCATTCTTTTTTACAGTCACGGCAATATTGCCCAACTCTTTGAGGGCGAGCCAGAAATAACGGAGGCCCTTTTTAAGCGCATCAAGCGCGACGGTCGTCATTCGCACGTGCAGAAGCTTATAGATAAGCCTATTGATGTCCGGAGTTTCCCAGACTGGCACATGGCCTTTCATCCGCTGGAAAGCGTTGGGTTCTCGCAGCTACAAGGGTTTCTGATGCCCGACCGGGTGCCCGCCCCACCCAGTACGCTTACCATTGCCGACGCCATGCTGATTGAGCTAGTTCGCTTGGCTGTTTTTGGCACGCCTACAGAGCAGGCCTTCCCGGCATTGCCTGGCCCCACCTCCGTCTAGCTGAACCTTTAAGGCCTTCTTCTGCTTATTCAACGTACCTTCTCTTCTTTCTGCCACCCTACTCTATCCTTTTATGCGTGAACAGCACCTTCACGCCCTTCTGCACCATTTGCCTGCCGGCGTTGCTACCTTACAGGGTCTCGACCTACGGTACGGGTATTTAAACAAAGCGATGCAGGAGTTGCTGGGCACTGATGTGGCAGAAGGCCAGTGCGTGGCCGATCATCCGGGCGTACTCCCCTCCGATTTAGTGGATGTGCTACACCAAGTGTATCGCACAGGTACTCCTTACATAGCCAAAGCCTGTTCACTGCCCCTACCTACCCAAGAGGGGAAGGAGTCCGTATCCCGCTGCTACGATCTGGTGCTAGAACCCGTGCGCGACGAGGAAAACCAGGACATTACCGGCCTGGTATTGTTTGCCGTAGATGTGACCCAGCAGGAGGAAGCCAGGCAGCGAGCCCACACACTGTCGATGGAAACCCGCCGCCTCGATGCCCGCCTGCGGGTGCTGACTGAAACCGTGCCGCAAATCACGTTTTCGCTGGATGCCGAGGGTTTATATGAGTACGTTAGTCCGCAGTGGTACTACTTCACCGGCCAGCCTCCTACGGCCGACCTGAATGCCATCTGGCCCCTCCTCATCCACCCCGACGACCGGCTGCGGGTGCTCTATCAGGGCGATGCTGCCCGCAAAGCTGGCAAGGGCTGGAGCTACGAGTACCGCCTGCGCCGCCACGATGGCCAGTACCGTTGGATGCTAAGCCGCGCCCTACCCGAACTGCACGCCCCCGACCAGCCCGTGTTCTGGCACGGTGCCCTCACCGAGGTGCACGACCAGCGCGAGTTATCCGACGCCTTGCGCCGGGGCGAGGCCGAGTTACGCTTTCTGGCCGACAGCATTCCGGAGCTGATCTGGACGGCCACGGCCGAGGGCTTCATCGACTATTACAATCACTACACCGGCGAGTATTCAGGTCTCACCAAAGAAGAGCTGGGCCCTACTGGCTGGGTGAACCTGCTGGAACCGCGCAAGCAGGCCGAAGCAGCCCGCCAATGGGTGAAAAGCGTGGCCACGGGCGAGCCGTTTGAGGGCTTGTTCCGGATGCGCCGGCACGATGGGCAATATCGTTGGCACATCATCCGGGCACGGCAGCTGGCCGACGAGCGCGGCCCACGCTGGTTTGGTGCCTGCACCGACGTAGACGACCAGCACCGTCTGCGCGAGGTGCTACAGGTGCAGTACGACGAGCTGGCCCGCACCAACCGCGACTTGGATACCTTCGTCTACACAGCCTCCCACGACCTGAAGCAGCCCCTGTTCAACCTGCGCGGCTTGTTTGAAGAGCTGCGCCGCAGTGCTAGCTTCGACGACCCCGAGGAGGAACAGCTCCTCTCGATGGTAGACGACTCGCTGCACCAACTCGACAGCACCTTGCAGGAGCTAGCGGCCACTGTACAAGACCAGCGGGGCCTCTCGGCGCCAGTGGAAAAGCTAGACTTGCGCCACATCACCGATGAAGTGCTGTTGGGCCTGCGTGCCCAGATTCAGGCTTCTGATGCCACGGTTCATGTGGAAGTAACTGAGGCCCCTACCCTGCTCTACGGCCGGGCCAACTTGCGCTCGGTGCTGCATAATCTACTCAGCAATGCCCTCAAGTTTGCGCACCCCGAGCGCTTGCCGGTTATTACGTTGCGCAGCTACTTGTCCAAAAACAATAAACCGGTGCTCATGGTGCAGGATAATAGCTTGGGGATGAATATCCCCAAAACCTCGACTGCCGCATTTCAACCCTTCACCCGCCAGCACCCCCAAATAGGCGGCTCGGGCGTGGGCTTGTACTTGGTGCAGCGCATTCTTACCTCCCGCGGCGGCCGCCTAGAGGTAGCCAGTACTATGGGCGAGAGCACCACCTTCACGCTGTACTGGTTTGAAGCGTAATTTCCTTTACCTGCTTACTCCTACCTGCTACCGTGCCGCCGCTTATGTATGAGCTATACTTATTTATAGCGGGCGACTCTCCCAAATCCAGGCAGGCGCTAGCCAATATTCAACGGCTGACGGAACACCATTTGGCCGGCCGCTACACCCTCACCGTCGTTGATATTCAGCAGCACCCTGAGCGGGCACAGGAGGAAGGTCTGATTGGCGTGCCCATGCTCCTCAAAAAAAGCCCCGGTCTGGTGCGCCGTCTTGTAGGCGACCTGTCCGATCAGGAGCGGGTGTTGAAAGCGCTGGGACTCGCGTAAACACCTCACTGCCCTACCCTTCTACCCTTAACAATTTGTTAGTTGCGCACGGCAATCAGCAGTCCCAGCTCCTTGTAGCGCATATTGAAGCGCTTGGCAATGGTGGCATTGGTGAGGGAGCCTCGGTAGATATACACACCTGAGCGGAAATGCTCGTTGCTGAACAGCACCTCATTAATGCCACCATTCTGGCTGATTTCCTGCATGATGGGCGTGAAGATATTGCTCAACGCATTGGTGGCAGTGCGCGGCACCCGCGAAGCAATGTTGGGCACGCAGTAGTGAATCACATCGTACTTGCGGAACACCGGCTTGTTATGCGTGGTCACCTCCGAGGTTTCAAAGCAACCGCCTTGGTCAATGCTCACGTCAATAACCACCGAGCCGGGCGCCATAGTGGCAATCATGCTCTCGGGCACCATAAACGGCACGCGGCCATCCTCGGCATTGAGGGCACCAATCACTACGTCGGCCCGGCGGATTTGCTGGCTGAGGGCAAACGTGTCGAGGGTGCTGGTGTAGAGCTGGGTACCTAGGTTTTCTTTGAGGCGGCGCAACTTATAGAGGTGATTGTCAAACACTTTCACCTCAGCCCCCAAGCCCGTAGCGGCGCGGGCAGCGTACTCGGCCACTGTGCCTGCGCCCAAAATCACTACCTGCGACGGTGGCACGCCCGTGATGCCCCCCAGAATCACGCCCTTGCCCTCGTTGGAGCGCGCCAAGTACTCGGCGGCTACCAGCATCACGGTAGAGCCCGCTATTTCGGACATGGCCCGCACCACCGGCCGTGCCCCGGAGGGGTCTTTAATCAGCTCGAAGCTGATGGCATTGATTTTCTTGCGCAGCAGCGCCGTGATGTATTCGGCTGACAATGAACCGAATTGCAGGGCTGAAATCAGCGTTTGACCATTGCGCAGCAGCTCCACCTCCTCCAAGGTAGGCGGCGCCACTTTCAGCACGATATCCGCTTCGTAGACTTCTTTGGGCGAGTAGGCAATGGTGCCACCCGCCTCGGAGTAGTCGTGGTCGGAGTACTTGCTGGGCTCGCCGGCGCCGCTCTCAATCACCACCTCGTGGCCGCCCTCTACCAGGTGCTTCACCGCCTCGGGCGTGAGGCAAATGCGGTTTTCCTGCAACGACGACTCCCGGGGCAAACCAATAAACAGCTTGCGGCGGCGGGTTTCGATGGCCAGCATCGACTCCTGCGTGAAATAGGCGCGGCTCGCGGCCAGCGACTCAAATCCAGGGGGAACGGCTTCGGGCATTTGTTTTCGATTAAAAATTAAGAATTAAGAGTTAAAAATTAGCTTGCTGCCGGTCCATCTTCTTTCAAATGGTTAGTAGGCAGCTTTTAATTTTTACTTCTTAATTTTTAATTCTCGGGAGGAGGGTCCGGTAACGGTGAGGGTAAGAAGGAGATGATCCGGCGGCAACAAGTCAGCTATGCGGCTGGGCCATTCTATCAGGCAAAGATAACCCGAATCAAAGTATTCCTGTGCGCCCATCTGTGCAGCTTCCTGCGGGTCGTTGAGGCGGTAGAAATCAAAGTGGTAAATAGGGCGGTTTTGGGCGTCGCGGTATTCGTTGACCAGCGAAAAGGTAGGCGAGCTGATTTCGTCCGTTGGCACGCCCATGCTTTCGCACAATACCTTAATAAACGTGGTCTTACCTGCGCCCATTTCCCCTTCAAAACACAGCACGGTAGCGACGCCCAGGTGGGCACGCAACGCGGCAGCGGCTTCGGGCAGAGCCTCCAATGAGGGAATGGTAATGATCAGATCTTGCGCCATAGCATGAAATAAAGCGGCGCAAGTTCCGAAAGTTTTGCCGGAGTGGTGACATAAGAATATTCCTCCGAATAAAATACGCCCCAAGGCTGAATCCCTGAGCACGGAGCGGTTTCGTCCACCGTTCCACTGATCTACTAAAGCTTCAGCTTTGAGGCGTATGGGTAGCGAAACTGCTCCACTGATTAGCCCAGGGTCTCAGCCCTAGGCCGCATGGGTAGTGAAACCGCTATATCTTTTGTCAGCACGCAAGATTTCCCGACAAGCTCGAAATGCCATTCAACAAATAGTTTATTGTAGCTTTCTACCTCCTCCACACCACACCTACCTATGCGCAAACCCTACGCCCTGCTCCTGCTGTTGCTACCCGTGCTGGCTTGCTCGCACCTACCCACCAGCACCACTACCCACACCTACTACCCCGGCCGGGGCAACGCCTGGAAAACCCGCGCGCCTGAGCAAGTAGGCCTAAATGCCACCCGGCTCGCGGAGGCCATTGATTTCGCCAAAAGCCAGGAAACCACCCAGATTGCTCCCGATTTCAGCAACCAAGCCGAAATCTTCGGGACGCCGCTGGGGCCGCTGCCACCCGGCCGGGCCGCTACTAATGGCCTCATCCTGCGCCACGGCTATATTGTAGCCGAGTGGGGCAACACAGAGCGCCCCGACCCTACCTACAGCGTGGCCAAGAGTATGCTCTCCACGGTGTTGGGCATCACGCTGGACAAGGGAATGATCAAGGACATTCATGATCCGGTAGCGCAATATGTGACCGATGGCGGCTACGCTTCGGCCCACAACCAGCCCATTACGTGGGAGCAGCACGCCCGCCAGACCAGCGAGTGGGAAGGCGAGCTGTGGGGTAAGAATGCCGACTTCATCGGGCACGAGGCCTTTGGCAAAGGCGAGCGGAAGCCGCGCACGCTGCAAGCGCCCGGCACCTATTGGGAGTACAACGATGTGCGGATCAACCGCTTCTCGCTCTCGTTGCTCACGCTTTGGCAAAAGCCCCTACCCCAGGTGGTGAAAGAGCAGATTATGGACCCCATCGGGGCGTCGGACACATGGCAATATTTGCCCTACTTCAACTCGATAGCAATGATAAAGGGCCGGCCCCTCCCCTCGGTGAGTGGCGGCACGCGCTGGGGTGCGGGTCTGTGGATCAGCGCCCGCGACGAGGCCCGCTTCGGCTACCTGCTGCTGCGCCAGGGCCAGTGGGGCACCCGCCAGATCGTATCGCGCGACTGGGTGCGGCAAGCCACCACCCGCGGCCCCATCGGCCCCGACTACGGCTACCTCTGGTGGCTGAACACCGAGCAAAAAGCCTGGCCCCACGCTCCCGCCACCAGCTTCGCGGCCCTGGGCGCCGGGTCCAACACTATCTGGATTGACCCCGAGCACGATATTGTCGTTGTGTGGCGCTGGCACAATGGAAATCCCGATGAGTTGATTAAGCGGGTGCTGGCGGCGGTGGAAAAGTGAGGTGATGGTTTTTGATATGAGTTGATTTGTCATCCTGACGAAGGAAGGACCCTATTACGTACGCAGGAGTCATAGCATACTTGCCGTTCGCACGTGATAAGGTCCTTCGTCAGGATGACAGGACTGGTTCAGATATTCCAGCTAACTCACAACTACTTGCATCGTACCTTCGCGGGCAGTTACTCTGTCACCACTTAACGACCCGCAAATGCAAGTTTCTCGCATGGCTGGCAGCCTCATCGGCTCCGAAATCATCAAAATCGGCAACGAAGTAAACGATATGATTCGCAAGGGGGAGCAGATTTGCAACCTCACCATTGGCGACTTCACCCCCAGCATCTTCCCCATTCCGGAGCAGCTGCGCGATAATATCACGGATGCCTACGCGGCCGGTCACACCAACTACCCGCCCGCCAACGGCACGCTGGACCTGCGCACCGCCGCCGCCGATTTTCTGCGCCAGCGCCTGAGCCTGGACTACTCGCCCAATGATTTGCTGGTAGCCGGCGGCTCACGGCCGCTCATCTACGCTACTTACCTAGCCCTGGTAGACCCCGGCGACAAGGTAGTGTTCCCTACCCCCTCCTGGAACAACAACCATTACTGCCATCTCTCCGGCGCCGAGGCGGTGATGGTGGAAACGCTGCCCGAAAACAACTTTATGCCCACGGCCGCCGAGCTGGTCCCGCACCTGCCGGGCGCTACCCTGCTGGCCCTGTGCTCTCCGCTGAATCCCACGGGCACCATGTTCACCCGCGAAGGTCTGCTGGAAATCTGCGACCTGGTGGTGGCCGAAAACCAGCGCCGCCAGCCCGGCGAAAAGCCGCTCTACGTACTCTATGACCAGATTTACTGGATGCTGACCTTCGGCGATGCCCAGCACTTCGACCCCGTGAGCCTGCGCCCTGAGCTGCGCGACTACACTATCTACATAGATGGCATCTCGAAGTGCCTGGCCGCTACCGGCGTGCGCGTGGGCTACGCCTTCGGGCCGGCCGTGGTGATTGATAAGATGAAGGCTATTCTGGGCCACGTGGGGGCCTGGGCACCCAAGGCCGAGCAGATGGCTACCGCCGCCTACCTCGCCAACGACGCGGCCGTAGACGAGTTCATCCCCACGTTCAAAGACAAGCTTCAGCACAGCCTGACCACGCTGTACGACGGCTTGCAAAACCTGAAAGCGCAGGGCTACCCCGTGGATGCCATTGTGCCGATGGGCGCCATCTACCTCACGGCCAAGCTGGATGTGCTGGGCAAAACCACGCCGGCGGGTCAGCAACTCACTACGACCAAGGAGCTAACGTCCTACCTTATCAGCGAGGCGCGGTTGGCACTGGTGCCGTTCAGTGCGTTTGGCACCAGCGACACGGCGCCGTGGTTCCGTATGTCGGTGGGCGGGGCGTCGTTGGAGTCGATTGAGGCGGCGCTGCCGCGGTTGCAGGCGGCTCTAGACGCACTGCAATAGAGGTATTTCCGTTGCTTGTTCTGCCCGATGCGGGGCCGGCTATTGTTGCAGCAATAGCCAGCCCCGCATCGGGCCGATTTCGTTTTAGAGTGAATCTGCTGTATTATAGAGGTAGATTATGCTTCTATTAATAAAAGTCATGCACGAGTTGTATGATTTTACTTTTTAATAGCATATTCTTGCAATTAGGTTCATCTGAGAGTTGGTAAGCGTCTGCTGATTTGCCTTCTTTCACGAACTGATTTGCACTGCCCTCCGCCCTACCTACTTTATTGCAATACCCGTGTTTTATCTTATTACCTGTACATTTTTTCTTTCATGCGTCATTATGTTGCGCGGCTATTGACAAAACGTTTCCTTACAAGTCTAGTTGCAGTAGGATGCGTGACAACCGTGCCGCAACTACGCGCCCAGACTACTCCTACCCTCACCGGCACCGTGCGCGATGCCGCTGGGCAACCGTTGGAATACGCCACCGTTACGCTGCATCGCGCTGCCGACTCAGTGGCGGTTAAAACGGAGTTCTGTGATGCGCAGGGGCGCTTTGCCCTACCCACTTCGCCAACGGGGGAGTACCTGGTATCGGTAGCGCTGGTAGGGTACAACCGCGTTTGGAGCACGCCCGTGGCAGCAACCAGTCAACCGCAGACCCTTGGCCCGCTCGTGATGCAGCCCAGCGCCGCTGCTACCCTCGGTGAGGTGAAGGTGGAAGCGCGCCGCCCTTTGTACGAACGCGAGGCCGACCGCACCATCGTGAACGTGGAGGGTAGCACCTTAAGCGCCGGCGCTACTTCGCTGGACGTGCTCGGCCGCGCCCCCGGCATAACCCTAGACGCCACCGACAACTTAGCGCTGCGTGGCCGGCAGGGCTTGTTGGTGCTTATCGATGGCAAACGCGTCCCTATGAACGGCACGGAGCTGGCCGACTATCTGCGCGCCCTACCCGCCGAGCAACTCGCCAGCATTGAGCTGCTCAGCAACCCGCCTGCCAAGTACGATGCCCAAGGTGGGGCCGGCGTCGTTGCCATTCACCTCAAAAAAGACCAGCGCCTGGGCACTAACGGCACCGCCAACCTCAGTTACGGACGCGGGCGCTACGGTAAGTTCACCACCGGCCTCACGCTGAACCATCAGCGTAAGAACCTGAATGCGTTCGGGAGCTATACCTACACCGACCGCCGCAATTTCCTGGACCTGGATTTCTACCGGCAATTTTACGGCAGCAATATGCAGCCCGGCAGCAGCGAGCAGTTCAATCGCAATACCAGCCATTTGCAGTCCCATAGCTGGAAAGCAGGTCTGGACTACAACCTGTCGGCGCGCACGCTGCTGGGGGTGAGCGTGAGCGGGCTGGTGAGCGAGACGCCCAGCTTCAGCAACAACCAAACCTTCATTACAAATACGGGAGTGGGGGGCGGTTTCGCGAAGGAGCGCTACGCTTCTACCACCGACCAAACGGTGCAACGTCCCAACCTGGCTGGAAATCTCAACCTGCGCCACGTGTTTGCCGACTCCACCAACGCTCCAGAGTTGACTGTTGACCTGGACGTGGCCCGCTACGCCACCGACCGCCTACTGGCCCTGACAACCGTTTACGCGCTACCCGACGACCCTACCAACGTGCTGCACGGCGACCAGAAGAACCACGTCACTATTCAATCGGCCAAGGCAGATTACAGCCGTCTGCTACCCTACCGCATCCGCCTGGAAACTGGCGCAAAAGCTACGTTCATCAACTCCGATAACGACGCGGTATTTACAAATATCACTGAGGGCACCATCACGACAGTGGATACCAACAAAACCAACCGCTTCCGCTATGATGAGAACGTGAATGCCGCCTACTTCAGCCTGCAACGCGCTACTGCCCGCACCACTACTCAACTAGGGCTGCGGGCCGAGCAAACGAACACGTTGAGCCGGCAGTCGGTGGGCGACGAGCGCTATGAGCGGCACTACTTGCAGCTGTTTCCAAATCTGTCGGTGAAGCGGACGCTTTCGGAGCAGCATGAGCTGGCCCTCTCCCTGAGCCGCCGCCTCGACCGGCCCAGCTACGGGCAGCTTAACCCGCTACGGGTGTATTTTGATGCTACCTCGTACCAGTCGGGCAACCCAGCCTTGCGGCCCCAGACCAGCTATAACCTGGAGCTGACGCACACATTTCAGCAGAAATACATCAGCACCCTCGGTTACGCCCGCACCAGCAACCTTATTCAAAATGTGGTGCAGCCCGCCCCCGAAGGTGGCCGCACGGTGGTGAATCAGTTTGCCAACCTGGGCACGCTGCACTTCCTTACGCTCACGCTCACGGCGCCCGTGGAAGTCACCAAGAGCTGGACCATGTACAACAACCTGGTGTTGTTCTATGGTCGCTACCTGGGCAACCTGGCCGGCACTAACCTCGATAGGGGCCGTCCAGCTTTCACTTTCAACACCAACCAAAGCTTCAGCTTCGGGCGTGGCTGGTCGGCGGACGTAACGGGGCTGTACCAGTCGCGGGAAGTGGCGGCCTTTGAGGTGGTGCGCCGCCGCGGGCAGGTGACGGCCGGCGTGCAGAAGTCCTTGTGGGACAAGCAGGCTACCCTGCGCCTGAACGTGTCGGACATTTTCTACACTACGCCTATTCGCTCTACGGCCACTTACGACAACTTCCGCGAAACCTTCTACAACCGCTTCGACAGCCGCGTAGCTACCCTGGCCTTCACCTACCGCTTCGGGGGTAGCAAGGTAACGGCTGCCCGCAAACGCACCGTGGGAGCCGACGAAGAACTACGCCGGACGGGCGGGTTTTAAGGAAGTACGACAGGGAAACAACTACCCGCGCCGCTTTGCGTCTAAGGAGGAGAGTTCAGCTCATTCTTCCCTCCTCCTGTATGCTTCTCGACACCAAACTACCCGTTGCCTACATCCTCACGCGCATGTGGCCCGATATTATTCGGGTACTGGTCATTTCCCTTTCGTTTCAATTGCTGAAATATTTTCTGGGCGACTACCTCCCCGAAATTCCCTTGCAGCTGCCTACCATCCTGGGTAGCTTGATTTCGTTGCTTCTGGCCTTTAACCTCAACCAATCGTACGATCGGTGGTGGGAGGCGCGCAAGTTGTGGGGTGCCATCGTGAACGACTCGCGGATGCTGGTGCTGCAAATCCTGCACTTTGTGCCCAACGACCTGTTGCGCAGCCCTACCCTCGGTTCGCCTTTGCAGGCCTTTGCCTACCGTCAGATAGCGTGGTGCTACAGCCTGGGCCAGTCCCTCCGCGGCCAGGATGGGCTAGCGGGCCTCGACAAGTTTCTCCCGGAGCAAGACTTGGCTTATCTGCGCAAACACAGCAACAAGCCCGTCGGGATTCTGGCCCTGCACACGGCGCACACGAAAGAATTGTATCAGCAGGACGTTATCAACCCTTTCCAGCAAGTGCAGATTGACAGCACTATCGTGCGCTACACGGAGGCAATGGGCGGCGCGGAGCGAATCAAGAACACCGTATTTCCTTCCAGCTACCGCCAGCTCATTCATGTGCTGATCTATGTTTTCTTGATTACCCTTTCGCTGAGTTTGGTGGAAACGATTGGCCTATGGGAAATCCCGGTGCTGATGACCATTGCCGTTGCCTTCCTACTCCTGGACCGCACCGCCCGCTACCTGCAAGATCCTTTCAGCGACACGCCCACCGACACACCAATGACGGCTGTGGCCCGCACCATCGAAATCAATTTGCGGCAGTTGTTGGAAGAAGATAAAGAGAATATTCCCGCGCCGATGGTATCGGGGTCGTTTTATTTGATGTAAGCTTTCACTCATATCCCATCCACATAAGTGAGCCCCACAGCTAAGCATTGTTACTCTAATGAGTCAATGCTCAGCTGTGGGGCTCCTTCGTCACAAACATACCATCTGCTACAGCCAATCTGACCTAGCGCCTTTAATATCATTAATAGTGAATTAGAGTAGCATTCAAATTTGCAAATATCGTCAACAAACTAAGTGACAGAAGTTGATAGTGCAGAATCCTTATTACTACGATGTGCTTCGTACATAACATTGTCTTCACAATCAAACATGTCAACTACGATAGAATATCATTTGTGGCAAAATCATTCTTTACAAGCAGTATACACGCTTTTTTGATAATAAAGGTGTGCATTTACGAATGAGTGTGCTCTCACCGAGATGAAGTTTTTATGAAAAAATAGCTTTATGATGCGGCGAATTTTGAGATTTTGCTTTTAATTAGCAGCATCTGTTGAAAGCATGTTAATCGAATATGTAGTAGTAAATGAAGATTTCACCTTGTATTTATAAAGGTATAATTTGTCTCCAAAGCCTTCCAATAATAGGAAGAAGTGTAAAGTTTTAGGGGTATCGGCGAAACTTCGTTCTTTTCGCTAAACACACGAGGGTCTTTTCTCCCCTATATAACCTTCAATGCGAATATGCTACTACGCCGCCAGCTATCTTCTAAAGCTGCAAGCTATGGCACATACATCAATTTGAAGTCGTACCCATTTACGCAGGCAACTAGTAGGCAAATTGCAGGTATTCGGCCGACAAGCTCTTTGAGCAGCGTTATTAGCTATCGTTCTAATAGCCGCGAAAGAAACCCATTCTAGGTTCACCTAAAACAGTAAAATCCTTTGTTCCAACCTACTAACCCTAATTTTGCATGAAGAAACCTTTACTTCTCAGCTTTATTCTGATGCTAGCACTGCTCACGCAGGCGTGGGCTCAGAATAGAACATTAACAGGCCGAGTGACGGATCTAACTACTGGTGAAGGATTGCCAGGGGTAACCGTTCGTCTCAAAGGCACCTCTACGGCAGCTCCTACCGATGCTAGTGGCAACTATAGTATCGATGTTCCTGCCGGTGAGGCAACACTTGTATATTCCTTCATTGGGTATATCAACAAGGAAGTTTCGGTTGGCAGCCAGTCTACGCTGAATGTAGCCATGGCCAGCGACACTCAAAATCTGGATGAAGTAGTAGTCGTAGCCTACGGCACAGCCGATCCGGCCACCTACACCGGCTCCGTCACCCAGATTGGAGCCGAAAAACTTTCGCAGCGCCCGGTTACTAACATCACCAACGCCGTGGCCGGTCAGGCCGCCGGCGTGCAGGTATCGGGCGGCTCCGGCCAGCCCGGCGCCGGCCCCGACATCCGCATCCGTGGCTTCAGTTCGGTGAACTACTCCAACGACCCACTATACGTGGTGGACGGCGTGCCCTATACGGCTGGCCTGTCGAACCTGAACCCGGAAGACATCGAGAGCATTTCTATTCTGAAAGATGCTGCCTCCACGGCGCTCTACGGCTCGCGGGCCACCAACGGGGTAGTGATGGTGACCACCAAGCGGGGCAAGAAAGACCAGGTGCAGGTGAACGTGCGAGCGTTGCAGGGTGTGTCGTCGCGGGCGGTGCCCGAGTACAACCGCGTGAGCGCCCAGCAGTACTACCCCCTGATGTGGGAGGCCTACCGCAATAGCCTGGTGAATGCCACCACCACCCGCGAGCAGGCCAGCCAGCGCGCCACCAACGACATCAAAGGCCTGTTGGGCTACAACCCTTTCAACGTGCCCGACAACCAGATTGTGGGCACCGATGGTACGCTAAATCCCAATGCGCAGTTGCTGTGGGGCGACGACCTGGACTGGGAGAAAGCCTTGAGCCGCAATGGCTCCCGCTCCGACTACACCGCCAGCTTCAACGGCGGCTCCGGTAAAAGCAACTACTACGTGTCGCTGGGCTACCTCAACGAGAAGGGCTACCTGATCAAATCGGACTTCGAGCGTTTCTCCGGTCGCATGAACGTCAACTCGGACCTGACCAAGTGGCTGAAGGCCGGCGTGAACATGAACTACACGCTCAGCAACTCCAACCAGGCCAACACGGGCAGCTCCACGGGCTTCGTGAATCCGTTCTTTTTCAGCCGCGGCATCGGCCCCATCTACCCCGTGTACCAGCACGACCCCGCCACGGGCGCCTACGTGCTGGATGCCCAAGGCAACCGGGTGTATGACCTGGGCGGCTCCTCGCCGACCATGACGCGCCCCGTGTACCCCGGCCGCCACATTGTGGCCGAAACGGAGTACAACAACAACCTCTACCGCCGCAACGTGTTGGGCGGCCGTACCTACGGCGAAATCACCTTCCTGAAAGACTTCAAATTCACGGGCAACTTTGCCATCGACATCACCAACTACGAGGAGCAGACCTACGAAAACACCATTGTGGGCGACGGTGCCCCGGCGGGTAGGGCCGGCCGCCGCCTCTACAATCTGACTAGTTACACGGCCAACCAGCTGCTGAACTACAACAAAACGCTGGCCGGCGTGCACAACGTAGAGGTGCTGCTGGGTCACGAGAACTACAACCGTAGCTTCGACGACCTGACTGGTTCAAAGTCGGGCGAAGTCATTGCCGACAACACGGAACTGCAAAACTTCGGTACCACCAACAACTTCAATACCTACCACCAGGACCACCGGATTGAGTCATACTTTGGCCGGGCCAACTACACCTTTGACGACCGCTACACGGTGTCGGGCTCGTACCGGCGCGACGGCTCCTCCCGTTTCTACAAAGACGTGCGCTGGGGTAGCTTCTGGTCGGTAGGCGGCTCCTGGCGCCTGGATAAGGAAACGTTCTTCACCACGCCTACCTGGGTAGACATGCTCAAGCTGCGCTCCTCCTACGGGCAGGTAGGCAACGAGAATATTGGTGATTATTACGCCTGGCAGGCGCTGTATACGCTGGGCCGCAACAACGCCGCCGAGCCGGGCTTTTCGCAGGCAACCTTGGGCAACCAGGGCCTGATCTGGGAAAAGAACAATAGCTTCGACGTGGGCGTGGAGTTCTTCCTGTTCCGTAACCGCCTCACGGGTACGGTAGAATACTTCAACCGGACGTCCAAAGACCTGTTGTTTGAGGTGCCGCTGCCGCTGTCCAGCGGGGTAGCCAACCGCATCGAGAACATCGGCTCGATGTACAACCGGGGGGTAGAAATTCGCCTGGCTGGCGACATCATCAAGACCAAGGCCTTCACCTGGAACCTGGATGTGAACTGGACCACCTACAAAAACGAAATCACCAAGTTGCCCTACACTGAGCTGGTAGACGGCACCAAAAAGCTGAAGGTAGACCACAGCCTCCAGGAGTTCTGGCTGCGCGAGTACTACGGCGTAGACCCCGATAACGGCGACGCGCTGTACCGCGCCATCACCTATAATGAGAGCAACAGCAAGATCATTGGGGGTGACACTGTGACCTCGAACGCCAATAATGCGCGCTACCACTACGCTGGCTCAGCCATTCCCAAATTCTCGGGCGGTATCACCAACACTTTCGCCTACAAAGGCTTCACGCTGACGGCGTTGCTGACCTACTCCGTGGGCGGCAAGTTCTACGACAGCCAATATGCTAGCCTCATGAACCACGGCACCTACGGCGGCGCCATGCACGAGGACATGCTGGGTCGCTGGCAGAACCCTGGCGACATCACCAACGTGCCCCGCTTGCAGGCTGGCAACACCAACAACCTGGCCGCTGGCTCCGACCGTTGGCTGATTGACGCCTCCTACCTGAACTTCCGGTCGGTGAGCCTGGGGTATAGCATTCCGGCGGCCCTCTCTACCCGGCTCAAGCTGCGCAACGTCAACATTTTCGCCACCGGCGAAAACCTGGCGCTGATTACCAAGCGCAAGGGCATGAATGTAGCCCAGACCTTCTCTGGCACCACTTCGGCCGTGTACGTACCCGCCCGCGTACTGTCGCTGGGTATGAATCTCTCCTTATAGTATAAGAGTAATAGAACTGCTTTGTCATGAAAAAGACGATATACGGCGTTTTTCTAGCCACCGCCCTGGTTTTTTCTTCCTGCGATAAGGACTACCTGGAAACCGCGCCTACTGATGCCGTAACGGCCGGCAACGTGTTGGCTAATACCGAAAACGCTATGGCTGCCCTCAACGGCATCCACCGCCTGCTGTACTCTCAGTTCAACAGCCAGCAGAACCAGGGCGGGCAAGGTTCTATGATGATTATGATGGATGCCTTGGGCGAAGACTGGGTGCAAACCCTGGGCACCAGCTGGTGGGCCACGGAACACAACTGGATTTCGCACCGCAACGCTACCTCGGGCTCATCCTATAACCACGCCTGGTACTATTTCTACTACCGCATCATCGCCAACGCCAACGTGCTCATCAACGGCCTGGACAATGCTACCGGCCCTGTGGCCGAGAAAAATATGGTCATTGGCGAGGCGCTGGTTTACCGGGCGTGGTGTCATTTCCAGTTGGTGCAGGCCTTTGGCCAGCGGTACGATGCTGGCAAAACCAACGACCAGTTGGGCGTACCCTTGATGGTGACGGCCACCACCGAAGGCCAGCCCCGCGCCACCGTGGAAGCGGTGTACAAGCAAATCAACGAGGACCTGGACGAGGGCATTAAGCTGCTGACCGGCGTGGGCGCCCGCCCGGCCAAGTCGCACTTCAACGTAGCCGTGGCCAAAGGCATCAAGGCGCGGGTAGCCCTCACGCAGCAAAATTGGGCCTTGGCCGCTACGTCGGCGCAGGAAGCTATTGCGCAGAGCGGCGCTACCCTCATGAGCCGCACGCAGTACACCAGCGGCTTCAACAGCATCGACAACCCGGAGTGGCTCTGGGGTAGCCAGGTGCAGGCCGACCAGACCAACTACTTCTATTCCTTCTTCGCCTACATGTCGGCCAATTTTAACTCGACCGCTATCCGGCAGAACCCGAAGAAGATCAACTCGGTGCTGTACGCCAAAATTCGGCCCACTGATATCCGCAAGTCCTTGTGGGACTCCACCGGCGCCAGCATTCCGGCTCCGCCCAATGGCGTGAAGGCGAAATACGGACAGAAGAAATTCCTGGTAGCCAACACCAGCCTGAGCATCGGCGACGTGCCGCACATGCGCTTAGCGGAGCTCTACCTGATTCAGGCCGAAGCCGAGGCCCGACAGGGTATGTCGGCCGCCGCTGCCACGCACTTGGCCACGCTGTTGACCGCCCGCAACCCATCGTACGTGAAATCCACCAGCACGGGCCAGGCTCTGGTCGACGAAATCCTCATTCAGCGCCGGATAGAGCTATGGGGTGAAGGCTTCCGCTTCCTGGACCTAAAGCGCACCAACAGCGCCCTGGACCGCACCGGTGCCAACCACATCCCGCAGTGGGCCTGGGCAGTTAGAACAAACAACTTCAAGGTTGAAGCCGGAGCCAACGAATGGCAGTTCCTCATTCCGCAAGCCGAAATCAACGTAAACAAGGCCATTGTGCAGAACCCACTGTAGCGTACCTACCGTCTTGATGACAGTAGATTCCAATAGGTCTAGCCCAGTGGCTTGAAAAGACAAAGGCCGTTGCACTACTTGTGCAACGGCCTTTGTCGTTGTATGGCTTACTTAACGCCTACCTTATCATCCAGCGCGGCTCGGTATAGCTGCGGATTATTCTCCGCGTACCCCACAAATCTTCTTATTCCTTTGCCCCGGCTATCGGCTAAGATAACCAGCGGAATAGCGCTGAAGTTGAATTTTTGCTGCACGGATTCGATCTGCTTTTTATCGACGATGAGTTGCTGCCATCCCATCTGCTCTTGCCCCAAGGCCTTCTGCCAGCTTTCTGGTTGCTCATCGATGGACACACTAACCAGGTTCACGCCCCGGTCCTTGTACTCGGAGTAAAGTTCTTTCAGCTGGGGTATCTCCTTGCGGCATGGTCCGCACCAGCTGGCCCAAAACACGAGCATATTCACCTTAGCACCATTGTCCATCATCCAGCCCTGTTGCTTGTCAGGTTTCGCAAGAGGTAGGTTAGGTAAGGGCTGATCCGGATCAACTCTGTTCGCTAAATAGTTTTTGACTTTTGCGCCGAAAGCTGATGCCTGCACGTCTGGGTTGAATAGCGCCAGAATCTCGCGTAGCTCCTGCTCGGAGTACTGCTCTTTCGCATTATATATCTCCTTTATGAGGTAGTAAGAGTAGGGATTCTCTCTAATTTTCTTTTTGAAAGACTTAATTCTAGCTGCCCGTTTTTCTCCGTCAATATTGCCTAACCAACCAAAATCGGCCATCAGCAGGCTGAACATAACGTCAGTCTCTCTATTATCAAATACCATTAACCCGTCTTTATTCCGTGCATCACCTTCTATTCGCGTATGCCCTTTGTCTAAAACAATTGCTGTGCTACCATTAGAAAATGGCACGCCCGCAGCTCTTAGGCTATCTGGGTTGCTAATAGTGTAATTATGAAATAAGAGCATCCTATGTCCTAACCGTTTGAAGAACTGCTCAGTAGAAGTTGTAGTATCAAATACTGATTTAGTATCGGTATAGTGTATGGAAACCAGACTAGGAATGAAAGACGAATCAGGTTTAAGCGTGAAGCGGAAATGTCCATCCTTGCACTCCGCCGAATCCAGTAAGATTTCATACCTGTTGCCATCGGCTAAATACACCTTGCCATCTGGCATATTCTTGATATTTCCCTCGACGATAATTTCGTCAGCAGGTTTCTCTTTGGCACAAGCACACAAGCAAGCGAGTAGGCTAATTTTCACGAACGAATTTCTCATGAGTTAATAGGGTAGTAAATTGATTTCTAGAACACTGAACGTTAAAAATCTAATATATAGTATATTCTTTATCATACATTAAAAAGCGCCGCGTCAGCACCAACAGAATCGTACTGTTGGTGCTGACACGGCGCTACGCGTTACTACTACTCTCCCTACCCTTTCGCCGTGAGGGTGATGTACGGGATGATACATTCCTCCAGCGAGATGCCGCCGTGCTGGAACGTGTCCTTGTAGTAGTTCACGTAGTAGTTGTAGTTGTTGGGGTAGGCGAAGAAGTAGTCGCCCACGGTGAACACGTAGGCCGTGCTCACATTCTCGCGGGGTAGGAAGATGCGCTCGGGCTTGCGCACCACGTACACGTCGCGGGAGTCGTCGAAGCCCAAGTTTTTGCCGTGCTTGTAGCGCAGGTTAGTGTTCGTGTTTCGGTCGCCCACAATCTTGTAGGGGCGCTTCACGCGGATGGTGCCGTGGTCGGTGGTGATGATGAGCTTACCCTTCTTCTCAGCAATGGTTTGCAGCATCTCATATAGCGGCGAGTGCAGAAACCACGAGCGGGTGATGCTGCGGTACGCCGACTCATCGGCGGCCAGCTCCCGAATCATGGCCATGTCGGTGCGGGCGTGGGAGAGCATGTCCACAAAGTTGTAGACGATGACGTTGAGCTTATAATTGTTGTGCAGGTTGCTCATCTTGCCCAGCAAGTCTTTGCCGGCCTGCAAGTTGGTTACCTTGTGGTAGCTATGCTTGTACTTCTGGTTGGCGCGCTGGAAGTTGATTTCCATGAACTCTGCCTCGTGCAGGTTCTTGCCCTCGTCGTCGTCGTCGTTCACCCACAGGTTAGGGTATTTCTTCTGAATCTCGCCCGGCATCATGCCCGAGAAGATGGCGTTGCGCGCATAGGCCGTGGTGGTGGGTAGGATGGAGTAGTACATCTCCTCCGAGTCCACGGTAAACAGGTCGGCAATGATGGGCTCCAGAATCTTCCACTGGTCGTAGCGCAAGTTGTCGATGAGCACGAAGTATACGGGCGTATCGCCGGTTTCCTTGAGCAGCGGAAACACGCGCTCCTTAAACAACTGGTGCGACATGAGCGGGGCGTCCTCGTCGTCGCCGTTCACCCAGTCCTCGTAGTTTTCGGTAATGAAACGGCCGAAGTAGGTATTCGCTTCGTCCTTCTGCATGTTGAACACGTCGGCCATGCTCTTGCCTTCCGTCTCATCAATCTCCAACTCCCAGTAAGCCAATTTCTTGTACACATCAGCCCATTCTGTAGGGGAGAGCCGGTCGCCGAGCTGCATGCCTAGCTGGCGGAAGTCGCGCTGGTAGCTGCTGTTGGTTTTCTCCGACACCAGGCGCTTGTTGTCCAGCACCTTCTTCACCGACAGCAAGATCTGGTTGGGGTTCACGGGTTTGATGAGGTAGTCGGCAATCTTGCTCCCGATGGCCTCTTCCATAATGTGCTCCTCCTCGCTCTTGGTAATCATCACTACCGGCACAGTCGGCTTTATCGCCTTAATTTCGGTGAGGGTTTCGAGGCCAGTAAGGCCGGGCATATTCTCATCCAGAAACACCAGATCATAGGTTTTTTCCTGAATTTCCTCAATGGCATCAGCGCCAGAGTTCACGCCGGTTACATCGTAGCCTTTTTCTTTGAGAAAGAGAATGTGAGGTTTGAGCAAATCGATTTCGTCGTCGGCCCAGAGAATGGAATATTGCATAGGGGGGTCTTGGGGTTGCAGCGCCAAGTGGTGCTTCGCGCCTTATTGAACGAACTGTTGTAGCCTTGCATTGTCGCGCGGTGGCAAGAAATGCATTCTGGCAAGCCAGCAGCTACCGTTTCGTGAGTAGCTTTACCGTTGATTCGGCACTTTGGGTTTTAGAAAATTAAGGCAAGGCTATATTCTTCTACCCCATTATCAACCAGGAAAAACCGAAAATAGTTAGCAACCAGTGCAAAGCAGTAGCGTTGAGCTTGTGCAAATGTGCTGCATCGCTAACAGCTACGGTAGCTTTATAGCACGAACTTGGAGCTTGGCGCTACGTTCTATCATGAATAAGAAAAAAATCTTCAACGACCCTGTATACGGCTTCGTGACCATCCCCACGGAGCTGCTGTTTGACCTGATTGAGCACCCGTACTTCCAGCGGCTGCGGCGGATTCAGCAGTTAGGTTTGACCAACTTTGTGTATCCGGGGGCGCTGCACACGCGCTTTCACCATGCGCTGGGTGCTATGCACCTGATGTCGCTGGCGCTACGCTCGTTGAAGGATAAGGGTGTGAAGATTTCGGCCAAGGAAGGCGAGGCGGCCATGATTGCCATTTTGCTGCACGACATCGGCCACGGGCCACTTTCGCACGCGCTAGAGCACAGCATTTTCGATGGGGTGCCGCACGAGCAGCTCTCGTTATATCTCATGCAGCGGCTAAATACAGAGTTTGACGGGCAGCTCGATCTTGCTATCGAGATTTTCCAGGGCTCCTACCCCCGGCCGTTCTTTCACCAGCTGGTGAGCAGCCAACTGGATATGGACCGCCTCGACTACCTCAACCGCGACTCCTTCTACACGGGTGTGCAAGAGGGTAGGCCAGGCGCTGACCGTCTCATCAAAATGCTGACGGTAGTAGACGAGAAGTTGGTACTAGAAGAAAAAGCCGTGTACAGCATCGAGAACTTTCTAGTGAGCCGCCGCCTGATGTACTGGCAAGTGTACCTGCACAAAACCGTTACGTCGGCCGAACAGATGGTGATTCGCATTGTGCAGCGCGCCCGCGACCTGGCCCGCGCCGGACAGGAGGTAGGGGCATCGTCGTGCCTGCACTACTTCCTGAGTCGGCCGGTCAGCATCCGCGAGTTTGACACCGACGACAGCATTTTACAGCGCTTCGTGCAGCTCGACGACTACGACATTTGGGGCGCGGTGAAGCAATGGGCCACTCACCCCGACAAGGTGCTCAGCTACATGGCCAGTAGCATCCTGAATCGTCATCTGTTTAAAATAACCTTGCAGTCCGACGCGTTTGAGGATGATTTCAAGCTGGGTGTGACGGAGCTGATTGCCGAACATTTTCAACTGCCTGCTGATGAAGCTGCCTTACTCATGCTGCACGGCCGCATCAGCAACAACGCCTACGACGCCGTAGGCGACACCATCGACGTGCTCACCAAGCGCGGACGCGTGGTAAACGTAGCCGAGGCCTCGGACCTACCCAATATCCGCGCCCTCAGCCAACGGGTGGAAAAACACTACCTCTGCTACCCCAAGGAGATTATGTAGTGATTAACAGCTAGTTGCTGAGCTTGAAGCTAACTAGGTCACGCTCACAGTAGAAAAAGGGATATTTCTCTAATTTTGCCCCCTATGGAATTTACGGTAAGTCAGGTGGCGGAAGTGCTGCGCGGCACAACAGAAGGAGATGCCACGCAAAAGATTGATCGGCTGGCGAAGATCGAAGAAGCCCAGCCGGGTTCGCTCTCTTTTCTGGCCAACGCCAAGTACGAGCCGCACCTATATACCACGGGCGCGTCGGCCGTGATTGTGAGCCGGGACCTGGTGCTGCGCCAGCCCGTTACCGCCGCCCTCATCCGCGTCGATGACCCCTATTCCAGCTTTACTACCCTGCTGGAATTCTACCAGCAGGCCACCCGCACCGGCCGCCGGGGCGTGGAGGAGCCGACCTTTCTGGGCGCGGGCTCGGAGGTAGGCGAAGGCCACTACCGCGGCGCCTTCTCCTACGTAGGCGAGGGCTGCAAAATTGGGCGCGACGTACTAATTTTCCCGCACGCCTACCTCGGCGACCGGTGCACCATCGGCGACGGCACTATTATCTACGCCGGCGCCAAGCTCTACCCCGATACAGTAGTAGGTGCCCGCTGCGTAATCCACGCCGGCGCGGTACTGGGCTCCGATGGCTTCGGCTTTGCGCCCCAGCCCGACGGCTCCTACCGCCCCATTCCGCAGATTGGCAACGTGGTGCTGGAAGACAACGTGAGCATTGGAGCCAATACCACGATTGACTGCGCTACCATGGGTTCCACAGTCATTCGAGAGGGTGCCAAAATTGACAACCTGGTGCAGCTGGCGCACAATGTAGAGGTAGGCCGGCACACGGTTATTGCGTCACAAACGGGCGTGTCGGGTTCTACTAAAATCGGTGATTTCTGCGTGCTGGCGGGCCAAACAGGCATTGCCGGGCACCTTACGTTGGCCAACCATACCACGGTTACGGCGCAGTCGGGGGTAGGCAAGTCCATCAAGGAAGAAGGGGTCTTCTTACAAGGTGCGCCTGCCTTCCATTTGCGTGACAGCTTGCGCGCCCAAGCCGTTTTCCGGCACCTGCCCGACCTGGAGCGCCGCCTGAGTGTGCTGGAACGTGCCAATCCAAAGCCGGAAAAGTCATAGCTTTGTCGCTACAGAAGCTGTTGGCTATTGGCTGTTCGCTGTTCGCCTTGGTTTCTCACCTCATACGTCACCCTTCTGAATATCCGTTTGTGGTATTCAGCTAACAGCTAAAAGCCAGTAGCTACTAGCTTTACATGAACGACAAGCAACACACGATTAAGGCCCCGGTAACCGTGAGCGGCATTGGCCTGCACACGGGCGTGGTGGCCACCATGACCTTCTGCCCGGCTCCGGTCAATCACGGCTACAAGTTCCAGCGCATCGATTTGCCCGGCCAACCGCTCGTAGATGCCGATGTGGACAATGTGGTAGACCTTTCGCGCGGCACGACCATTGAGCAGAATGGTGCCCGCGTAAACACCGTGGAGCACACGCTGGCTGCCCTAGTAGGCCTGCAAATCGACAACGTGCTCATCCAGCTCAGTGGCCCCGAGCCGCCCATTATGGATGGCTCGTCGTACGAGTTCATCAAGCCGTTGCAGGAGATAGGGCTAGAGGAGCAGAACGCGCTGCGCAATTACTTCGAGATTCCCGACGAAATCCGCTACCAGGACAACCCCCGGGGCGTGGAAATTGCTGCCCTACCCCTCGATAACTACCGCCTTACGGTGATGGTAGACTACAACTCGCCGGTGCTGGGCTCGCAACACGCCTCCCTCACGGAGATGTCGCAGTTTGCCACCGAAATTGCTTCGTCGCGCACGTTCTGCTTCCTGCACGAGCTGGAAGCGCTCTACAAGCAAAACCTCATCAAAGGCGGCGACCTGAGCAACGCCATTGTGGTGGTAGACCGTGTAGTGAGTGAGGATGAATTGAGCGAGCTAGCTGAGATGCTGGGCAAGCCCAAAGTGGCCGTGAAGAAGGAAGGCATCCTCAACAATGTGGACCTGCGCCACAAAAATGAGCCCGCCCGCCACAAGCTCCTAGACCTCATTGGCGACCTGGCCCTGGTAGGCCGCCCGTTGAAAGGGCAGATTCTGGCCGCCCGGCCCGGCCACGCCGCCAACGTGGCGTTTGCCAAGCGCATCAAAAAGAAGATGCTGGAGGTAGATTCCTCGCCGGTGCCGCACTACGACCCCGCCCGCGTGCCGGTGATGGACATCAACCAGATTTCGGCCATCCTACCCCACCGCTACCCCTTCCTGCTCATCGACAAGATTATTCACCTGGATGCCACCACGGTAACCGGCGTGAAAAACGTGACGATGAACGAGCCGTTTTTTCCCGGTCACTTCCCCGGCAACCCCGTCATGCCCGGCGTATTACAGATCGAGGCAATGGCACAAACCGGTGGTATTCTGGTACTTAACACTGTACCTGACCCTGAAAACTACTGGACGTATTTCCTCGGTATCGACACCTGCCGCTTCCGCCGCATGGTGAAGCCCGGCGACACCATTATCTTTAAGTGCCAGCTATTAGCCCCCATTAAAAGGGGCATTGCCAAAATGAGCGGCAAGGCTTTTGTGAACGGGAAAGTGGTGATGGAGGCCGAAATGAGTGCCAGCATCGTGAAGAAAAGTTAATTAAGAATTAAAAGTTAAAAATTAAAAGATGGCTCCGGAGCGTTAGCTGCTCTCCCCATTCTTGTCAATTCTTAATTTTTAATTATTAATTTTTAATTGAAAGAAAGCATGAACCAGCCGTTTGCCTATATCCACCCCGAAGCAAAAATTGCCCATAACGTAGTGGTAGAGCCATTCTCCACTATTTATCAGGACGTTGAAATCGGGGAGGGTACCTGGATTGGTCCGAACGTGACCATTATGCCGGGCGCCCGGATTGGCAAGAACTGTAAGATTTTTCCGGGCGCCGTCATTTCCGCCGTACCGCAGGACCTGAAATTTGCGGGCGAAAAAACCACGGCCCACATCGGCGACAACACCGTGATTCGGGAGTGCGTGACGGTGAACCGCGGCACCGTGGATCGGCAGCGCACGGTGGTGGGTAGCAACTGCCTGCTGATGGCCTATGTGCACGTGGCTCACGACTGCGTGATTGGCGACAACTGCATTCTGGCTAATTCGGTGCAGGTGGCTGGCCACGTGGAGATTGGCGACTACGCTATTGTAGGTGGTTCCTCGGCTGTACACCAGTTTGTGAAGGTAGGCCCACACGCTATGATTTCGGGCGGCTCGCTAGTTCGAAAGGACGTGCCACCATTCGTGAAAGCCGGTCGTGAGCCTCTCACTTATTCTGGCATCAATAGCATCGGGCTGCGGCGCCGAGGCTTTTCTGATCAGAAGATTTCTGAGATTCAGCAACTCTACCGCTTGTTGTTCCTGGGTGGCCTGAACAACAATGAAGCGCTAGATAAGATTGAACTGGAGTTGGCTCCCTCGCCCGAGCGTGACGAGGTGGTGAACTTCGTGCGACAGTCGGGCCGAGGCGTTATTAAGGGCTACGGCCGCCACAACAGCAGTGCAGATTGAGGTCCATGGCTTAAGCAAGCGCTACTTGCGCGAGTGGATTTTTCGGGACTTGACTCACACGTTTCAGCCGGGGTCGGCCACGGCCATTCTGGGCCCGAACGGCTCGGGCAAAAGCACGCTGCTCAACACGTTGTCGGGGCAGCTCCTGCCTAGCCAGGGCATGCTGACCTACTCCTGGCAAGGCAAACCGGTAGCCGTAGACGATGTACCACGCCTGCTGGCGTACTGCGCGCCCTACCTGGAAGTAGTAGAAGAGCTAACGCTCACGGAGCTGCTGCACTTTCACACCCGCTTTAAGCCTCTGCGCCCCGGCCTCACGCCCCAAAAGCTGATTGAGTTGATGTACCTCGAAAACTCGCGTCATAAACTGGTGCGCGACTTTTCCTCAGGCATGAAGCAACGCTTGAAGCTAGCCCTAGCCCTCTACGCCGACGCCCCCCTACTCCTGCTCGACGAGCCGACGACCAACCTCGATCGGGTCGGCGTGGCGTGGTATTTGGAGCACGCCCACGCCACCATTGCCGAGCGCACGGTGTTGGTCAGCTCCAACGTGCCGGAGGAATACGAATTCTGCCCGAACCGCCTCAACGTCACGGATTTTGGAGCGCGGGCAGCCCGCTGATTATGGCTGGTAGCGCGTATATTTGGTTATAACCTATTTAGATATGTCAGCCCAACCACAACCCTATATCACACCCGAGGAGTACTTAGCCGCTGAGCGCGCTGCCCATCGTGATATAGCTGGTAAGCACGAATACTTTCAGGGAGAAGTATATGCCATGGGCGGCGCTAGCCGGCAACATAACTTATTGGCAACCAACTTGATTGTGGGACTAGATACGCGTATTGGTGATGCCTGCAACGTGTATCCTAGCGACATGCGTGTACATGTAGCCAGCAATGATTTATACACTTACCCGAATGTAGTGGTAGTGTGTGGAGACGAAGAATTTCTACCGGACGCCTACCTGGATACCCTGTTGAATCCGGTTGTGCTGGTTGAAGTTTCTTCCCGCTCCACAGCACAATATGATCAGGAAGGCAAGTTTCTTCTATACCGCAACATTTCCAGCCTGCGGCACTATTTGCTGGTTGATAGCCAACGTGTACGCATACTCTGCATCACGCGACTGGAGGCCGATACGTGGAACTTTCGCGAGTATACTCAGCTGACTGATCAAGTAGTATTATCCGCTTTGGAAGTGGAAATTCCTGTCAGCGAAATCTACCGAAAAGTACCTTTGCCGGCTGCTAATGGCGCTTTGTAAGATTCTCTTTACCTTTCGCCCAAACTTCTAAATGCCCTCGCCGTATCTTCGCCCTTGGGCAGCGGCGCAACGAAGCTGCTTTATTTTTTTCACCTCTTTTCGCCCCTTACCACGGCTATGAGAACGTACGACGACTTCGACGACGACAACCTCGACGATGACGACGAGCTTGACAATTTTGCTAAAGCCGGCGGCAGCAAAACCCGCGGCAGTGCCGAGGATAAGCTCTCGGCCAAATACTCCGACTACCTGATGTGGCGCGACACCGGCTCCTCGCACGACGAGGCCCTGGACCTAGCCAGTATGACGGAGGAAGAATACGCCACGGCAGAGGCTGCCGATGATTCCAGTGACAGCAGCGGCTTCGGCAGCTTCGATGACGATCTGGATGATGAGGATGACCTGGATGATGACGACACCTACAGCAGCCGCAGCAGCAAGCGCGGCGGCAAAGGCCGTTACGACGATGATGATTACTAATGTGCTGATTTTTTGATGTACTGGTGTGCTGATTTTCTGCACATTTAGCACGCAACAAATACAAGAAAAGAAGGCCCGTGCTTATGCAAGCACGGGCCTTCTTTTCTTGTATTTCCATCAACAATCAGCACATCAACTCTTGCCAAATACACGCTTCAGCAGCTCCGTAGTACGGGCTACGGGGTTCTCACGGATATTGGCCTCTTCCTGCGCTACCAGTGTAAACAGGCCATCGATGGCTTTGCCGGTGGCGTACTGGTTAAGGTCAGTTTGTACGGGCGTAACCAATGGGATTCTGTTGTAGCGGGTGGTAAGGGCCGTGTAGTAGCGCGTGGCGTTCACTTTATCCAACGACTGCTGGATGATGGGCTGGAAAGCCGTAGTGAGTTGGGCGGTAGTGGTGCGCTTGAGGTACTGGGTAGCGGCGTCTTTCTGGCCAGTCAGGATACCCCACACGTCTTTGAACGTCAGACTTTTGATGGCAGCCAAGAAGATAGGTTTGGCGCTCTTGGCCGCGTCTTCGGCCCCACGGTTCAACGATAGCTCAAACTGGTCTACCTGGCTACCCAACCCAATAGTGCGCAACGTGTTGGCTACGCGCTGGGCATCGGGAGGAAAAGGAATCCGAATGAGCTTGTTAAGGTAGAAGCCGTCCGTTTGAGAAGCCTGATCGGTGCCTTTGCTGATGCCCTGGATCAGGGCTTGTTTCAACCCTTCCGCCGCCTCAGTCTGACTTACGGAGCCGGTGGTAGAAGTAGTGGTGGTCTTCTTGGTAGTAGGCAATTTGATACCGCCAATTTTGGGCAGCTGGAATATCTGGGCCGAGGCCATCGTATTCAGGCCCAACAGCAAACCAGCAAGAAGAAAGGAGGAGCGAAGATTTTTCATAACTCAAAGCAGCGTTTCACAGTTAGTGGAAGCGAATCTTTTCTTGAAAAGACACAAACCGGACCAAAAACCTTCGCCCCTCTCCCTTCCCACGCTATGCAACAGGTACCTAATGCGGAAATCATAACCATCGGCGACGAGCTGCTCTACGGCCAGGTTATCGACACGAACTCGGCCTTTATGGGGCAGGAGTTGGGCAAGCTCGGCATCCGGGTACGGCAGATTTCCAGCGTATCGGACCGGGGCGCCGAGATTGTGCAGGCCCTGGACGCCGCCCGCGAACGGGCCGACGTTATCCTACTCACGGGTGGCCTTGGCCCTACTAAGGACGACCTCACCAAGCACGTGCTCACCGAGTATTTCCGCTCGGAGCTGGTGCTGCATGAGCCTACCTTGCAACACGTAGAGGCCATCTTTGCCCGCTACAACCGGCCCATGCTGGAGGTCAACCGGCAGCAGGCCTACGTACCGCGCGTGTGCCAGGTGGTGCCTAACCCCATGGGCACGGCGCCGGGCATGTGGTTTGAGGACTGGGGCACGGTGTTCGTATCGATGCCGGGCGTGCCGTTTGAGATGAAGCGCATGATGACCGACACGGTGCTACCGCGCTTGCAAGAGCACTTTCATACGGCGCCCATTGAGCACGTAGTGGTGCAGACGGTAGGGCTGGGTGAGTCGTTCCTAGCGCAGCAGATTGCCGATTGGGAGGACGCCCTACCCCCCAACGTGAAGCTTGCCTACCTCCCCTCGCTTGGGGCCGTACGCCTACGCCTCACCGGCACCGACGACGGCCAGCCCGACCTGCGCGGCCGCATGCTAGCCCTACTCCCTGCGCTGCGCGAACAGCTGGGCACGCACATTTTTGCCGAAGGCGAAGTGAAGCTGGAAGAAGCCGTAGGCCAACTGCTGCGGGAGCGGGGGCTTACGGTTGGCACCGCCGAGAGCTGCACCGGCGGCTACATCGCCCAGCGCATCAGCAGCGTGCCGGGTAGCTCGGCCTACTTTCAGGGTAGCATCGTTGCGTATCATAATGATATTAAGATGAAAGAATTAGGTGTGAAGCCAGAAACGCTGGAAGCCTACGGCGCCGTGAGCGAGGCCACTGCCCGCGAAATGGCCGAAGGTCTCCGTCAGCACTTGGGCGTAGATGTGGCGGTAGCTGCTAGTGGCATTGCCGGCCCCGGTGGCGGCACGCCCGAAAAGCCGGTGGGCACCATCTGCATTGCGTACGCCGACGCTCATCAAACCGTTAGCCGCCAGCTTAGCTTCGACCGGGGCCGGCAACTCAACATCGAGTATACCTCCACCGCCGTTTTGAATCTGCTGCGTTTAAGCTTGCCACCGATAGTGTAAGGGCGGCTTGCTCGCTCAGCCGCTCCTTACCTATTGCGTGCAGCCTAGCTGCTTTCTGCTACCTTTGCGGCACCAATCCTCCCCCACCCTTAACTTCTCTATACCTCCCGCAACCTATGGCACGAGTGGAAATGACGATGCCCAAAATGGGCGAATCCATTATGGAAGGCACCGTTCTGAAATGGCTGAAGCAAGTAGGCGACACCATTGAGCAGGACGAATCGGTGCTGGAAGTAGCTACCGATAAGGTAGATACGGAGGTACCCGCCCTTCATGCCGGCGTGCTGCAAGAAATTTTGGTACAGGAAGGCGACGTGGTACCCGTGGGTGCGCCCATTGCTATTGTCGAAACCGATGCTGCTGGCGCTAGTGCTAGCGCTCCTGCCGCTGCGGCAGAAGCTACGCCGCAGGCTTCTGCGCCCGATACATCTGACGACGAGGAGGAAGCTGCTGCTACGGTGCCGCATGTGCCCCATGCTACGCCCCCAGCTTCTAGCGCAGTTGCGCCAGCCGCGGGCCGCTTCTACTCGCCTCTGGTGCTCAGCATCGCCCGCGAAGAAGGCATTTCTCTGGCTGACCTAGAGCAACTGCCCGGCACCGGCGCCGAGGGCCGCGTGACCAAGAAGGACATTCTGGACTACGTAGCCGACGGTAAGAAGCCGCTAGCTCAGCCGCAAGCCGCGCCGGCCCCTACCCCTGCTCCGGCATCTCAGGCAGAAACCCCTGCGGCTCCCGCAGCCCAGCCTGAGGCAAAAGCTACTGCTGCACCGAAATCCGCTGCTACCACGGAATCGAAATCCAAGCCAGAAGAGCAGAAGGCCAAACCGGCTCCATCGGTGAGCGGCAACGACGAGCTGGTGGAAATGGACCGCATGCGCAAGATGATTGCGCAGCGCATGATCGACTCGAAGCGGATTTCTCCGCACGTTACCTCCTTTGTGGAGGCCGATGTGACGGAATTGGTGAACTGGCGCAACCAGCACAAAGACGCGTATAAGAAGCGCACCGGCGAAAACCTCACGTTCACGCCGCTGTTCATTCAAGCCATTGCCCGCGCCATTCAGGACCTGCCGAACATCAACGTATCGGTGGAGGGCGACTACATCATCAAGAAGCGCGACATCAACATTGGTGTGGCCGTGGCCCTACCCTCCGGCAACCTGATTGTGCCCGTGATTCACAACGCCGACCAGCTGAACCTGAACGGCCTGAGCAAGCGCGTGAATGACCTTGCCAACCGTGCCCGCCAGAATAAACTGAAGCCCGAAGATCTGGAAGGCGGTACCTATACCGTCAGCAACGTAGGCTCGTTTGGCAACGTGATGGGTACGCCCATCATCATGCAGCCGCAAGTAGCCATTATGGCCGTGGGCGCTATCAAAAAGAAGCCGGCCGTAATTGAAACGCCACAGGGCGACCTGATTGGCATTCGACACTTCATGTTCCTGTCGCACAGCTACGACCACCGCGTGGTGGATGGTTCGCTGGGCGGTATGTTCGTGCGCAAGGTAGCCGATTACCTGGAGCAGTTCGACCCCAATACTACCATCTAGCGCCGTATCTTCGCGCACTGGTTTCGCATAAGCCCATCCAGCCGGATGGGCTTATCTTTTTGCTTATTTATCCTGATGAAAAACTACGTTTTCCTGGCTGCTTTGCTTATCGCGCTGGGCCTGATTCTCTACCTATTCCGCCAGCTCACGGCCACCGAAGAAGCCTTGAAACTGGCCGAAAAGCGCTTTGCTGACTGCGAGCAGGTGACGTTTCAACTGCAAATGCAGAACCGTGGTGTTGCGCCCCGCGGCCGGCAAGATATCACGCGAGACACGTTACAGTAAGGTAATTGTAAATAAAACAGCCGTGTCATCCTGAGCTTGCGAAGGACCTTATTACGCCAGAATGGTCATCATAGCAACGACTCGTTCTCACGTGATAAGGTCCTTCGCAAGCTCAGGATGACACGGCTGTTTTTACTCCAAACAACCTACGCCCGCATGCCCAGCACCAGCATCATAAAGGCATACTGCCGGGCCGTGTCGTGGAGGGACTTGAAGCGGCCGGAGGCGCCGCCGTGGCCGGCAGCCATGTCGGTGTGTAGGAGCAGCATGTTGTTATCCGTTTTCATCGTGCGGAGTTTGGCTACCCACTTGGCCGGCTCGAAATACTGCACCTGCGAGTCGTGCAGGCCGGTGGTAACGAGCATGTTGGGGTAGGCTTGCTTTTTCACGTTGTCGTAGGGCGAGTAGGACAGCATATAGTCATAGTACTGCTGCTCGTTAGGATTGCCCCACTGGTCGTACTCACCGGTAGTCAGGGGAATGCTTTCGTCAAGCATGGTGGTTACCACGTCCACAAACGGCACGCCAGCAATGATGCCTTTGTATAGGTCGGGGCGCATGTTTACTACGGCGCCCATTAGCAGACCGCCCGCCGAGCCGCCCATCGCAAACAGCTTCTCCGGCGAGGTGTATTTCTGCTGAATCAGATACTCCGAGCAGTCGATGAAGTCGGTGAAGCTGTTCTTTTTGTGCAGCATACGGCCGTTCTCGAACCACTCCCTACCCATTTCCTGCCCGCCCCGAATGTGGCAGAGCACGTAGGCAAAGCCCCTATCGAGCAAGCTCAGGCGGGCCGCCGAGAAACCGGGGTCCTGCGAGAAGCCATAGGAGCCATAAGCGTACTGCAACAGCGGCGCTTTGCCATCCTTTTTGAAGCCTTTTTTGTAAACGATGGAAATCGGCACCATAGCCCCGTCGCGGGCTTTCACGAATGTGCGCTCCGTCACGTAGTTCTCTTTCTTAAAGCTGCCCACTACCTCCTGCTGCTTGAGCAAAGTACTTTTGCCGGTCGCCATGTTGTAGTCGTAGGTAGAAGACGGCGTGGTGAGCGAGGTGTAGTTGTAGCGCAACACCGGCGTATCCAGCTCCGGATTTACGCCGATGGTGGCGGTATATGCCGGCTCACTGAAGGTCATGTAGTTTTTCTTTTTGTCCTTCAGACCCATAATGAGCAGCTGGCGCAGCCCTTCCTTACGCTCATTCACCACGAGATAATCCCGAAACACGTCGAACGCATCAATAAATGCGTCTTTGCGGGCCGGAATAACATCTTTCCACGCCGATTTGGCGGTGTTGCTTACGGGCGTCGCCATCAGGCGATAGTTGGGGGCCTCCCAGTTGGTGCGCACGTAGAACTGGTCGCCTAGGTGCTCCACGTCGTAGAGGTGGTCCTTTTCGCGAGGCAGGAAGGTTTTGAACTCACCAGTGGGCGTGGTAGCATCTAAATACCGTAGCTCGTTGGAGAGGGAGCTGCCGAGCGCTAGGAAGATATATTTCTTTGATTTTGAGCGACCTACCCCTAGGTTAAAAGTGTTATCCTTTTCCTCGTAAATCAGCTTATCCTGTTTGGGGTCGGTGCCGAGGGTGTGGCGGTAGAGTTGGTAGGGTAGCAGCGTGGTCACGTCTTTTTTGGCGTAGAACACGGTTTTGTTGTCGGCGGCCCACACGGCACTGCCGCTGGTGTTCGGAATGGCTTCGGGGTAGGCCTTGCCCGTTTTCAAATCCTTGAAACGCAGCGTGTAGAGGCGGCGGCTCACGGTGTCCACGCCGTAGGCCATCAGCTGATTGTTGTCGCTGACTTCGTAGCCACCCACGGCAAAATAGCTCTTACCCTGACCCATTTGGTTGGCGTTCAGCAGCACTTCTTCCGGCGCTTTCAGGTCGCCCTTCTTGCGGCAGTAGATGGGGTACTCGCCGCCTTTTTCGTAGCGGGTGTAGTAGTAATAGCCATTGTCGCGGTAGGGCACCGACTCGTCCTGCTCCTTGATGCGGCCCTTCATTTCCTGATAGAACTTCTCTTCCAGGTCCTTCACCGGCGCCATCATCTTATCGAAGTAGGCATTTTCAGCATCGAGGTAGCTGATTACCTGCGGGTTGGTGCGCTCGTTCAGCCAGTAGTAGTTGTCGGTGCGCACGTTGCTGCCCATTTTCAGCTCTTTAGGCTTCACCAAGGCCACAGGCGGGGTAGCCGCCTGCTGTGCCTGGGCTCCAGCGGCCATAGCTAAAGCGCTGAATAGGATAGTAGATTTCTTCATCGTTGTGGAAGGGGTAGGGTTTGGGAGGGAAAGATACAGCCGTGGAGCGAGGGTTGCACCGAGTTACACAGCACATACAAAAACGTCCTTTCGACCGTAGAGAGAAATCTCGCGTGCTGATGAAAGATACTATTCTTTGTCAGCACGCGAGATTTCTCTCTACGGTCGAAAGGACGTCCTATTAGTTTACTCCTACCCTTTACAGTGCCGCTAAGCTCTGCTCTAGTGCCGTAATCTTGGCTTCGGCGTCGGCTAGCTTCTGGCGCTCACGCTCTACCAGGTCTGGCTTGGCATTTTGCACAAACTTCTCGTTGGCCAGCTTTTTCTGCACTGAGTCGCGGAAGCCTTGAGCGTATTCCAATTCCTTGGTCAGGCGCTCTTTCTCGGCACCGAGGTCAATCTGGCCTTCCAGCGGAATAAAGAACTCCGAGCCACCCGAAACGAAGCCTACCGCCGCGGCGGGTGCAACGTCTACCACATTGATTTCAGTTAGCGCCCCCAGCTTGCGTAGGATGCCATCGTAGTCTTGTAACAGCTGCACGTCGTCGGTTTTGGCGGCCAAAGTCAGCGGCTTGTTGGGGCCGAGGCCTTTCTGATTGCGGATGTTGCGGATACCGGCCACCACGTCCAGCGCCTGGCTCATGCGGGCCAGCAGCTCGGCGCCACCAGCTACCGGCTGCGGCTTGGGCCAAGCGGCCACGCAGAGGTAGTCCTTGTCGGTGCGCTCGGCCAGTTCGTGCCAAATTTCCTCCGTGATGAAGGGCATGAACGGGTGTAGCAGCTTCAGCAGCGTTTCGAGATAGGCGGTGGTATGGCGCAGGGTTTCGGCGTCGATGGGGGCCTGGTAGGCGGGCTTCACCATTTCCAGGTACACCGAGCAGAAGTCATCCCACACCAGCTTATACACCGTCATCAGCGCATCCGACATCCGAAACTTCTCGAAATGCTCGTCCAGCTCGGCCAGCGTGGTTTGCAGCTTCGCCCCGAACCACTCCACGGCCTTTTGGTTGGCGAAGGGTAGGGCGGCGTCTACCTCCCAGCCTTGGATGAGGCGGAAGGCGTTCCAGAGCTTGTTGGTGAAGTTGCGTCCCTGTTCTACCAGCTTGATATCGAACAGCAAGTCGTTGCCGGCCGGCGAGGAAAACAGCATGCCGGTGCGCACGCCGTCGGCGCCGTATTGGGCAATGAGGTCGAGCGGATCGGGCGAGTTGCCGAGCTGCTTGCTCATCTTCCTACCCTGGTCGTCGCGCACGATGCCAGTGAGGTACACGTTGCGGAAAGGCACTTCCTTGCGGTACTCCAGCCCGGCCATAATCATGCGGGCCACCCAGAAAAACAGGATTTCGGGAGCCGTTACGAGGTCGTCGGTGGGGTAGAAATAGTTGATATCGGCGTTGTCGGGGTCCTTGAAGCCATCGAATACCGAAATCGGCCACAGCCACGATGAGAACCACGTATCGAGCACGTCTTCATCCTGGCGCAAGTCGCTGGCTTGCAGGTTCTGGTTGCCGCTTTGCTCGCGAGCGAGCTTCAAGGCTTCCTGCGCGTCCAGGGCTACCACAAACGAGCCATCGGGCAGGTAGTAGGCCGGAATGCGCTGCCCCCACCACAGCTGCCGCGAAATGCACCAATCGCGCACGTTCTCCATCCACGAGCGGTACATGTTCTTGAACTTGGGCGGGTGCAGCTTGATTTCGTCGTTTTCAACTACTTCCAGAGCCTTTTTCGCCATGTGGTCCATCTTGCAGAACCATTGCAGCGACAGGCGCGGCTCAATAACAGCCCCGGTGCGCTCCGAAGTTTGCAGCACGCTGGCGTACTCTTCTACCTTGTCGAGCAGGCCGGCTTCCTCCAGGTCCTTCACCACGTTGCGACGCGCTGCAAAGCGGTCCTGGCCCACATATAGCACCGCTTTTTCGTTGAGCGTGCCGTCGTTGTTTAGAATGTCTATAACGGGTAGGTTGTGCTTCAATCCCAGCTCGTAGTCGTTCAAATCGTGCGCAGGCGTCACCTTCAGCGCGCCCGTTCCGAAGTCGATGCTTACGTACTCGTCGCCAATCACCGGAATTTCGCGGCCCAGCAACGGAATCCGAACCCGCTGCCCAATCAGGTGCGTGTAGCGCGGGTCATTCGGATTCACTGCTACGGCTACGTCGGCCATGATGGTTTCCGGGCGCGAAGTAGCTACCGTCAGCGCCTGCCCTTCGGCCCCTACTACCTCGTACTTCAGATGGTACATCTTCGCCATCGTATCCTTCGGAATCACTTCCTCATCAGATAGCGCGGTGCCGCCTTTGGGGTCCCAGTTCACCATGCGCACGCCGCGGTAAATCTGGCCTTTGCGGTATAGGTCCACAAATACGCGCAGTACGGCCTCGGTCAGTTCGGGCTCCATGGTGAAACGCGTGCGGTCCCAGTCGCAGCTGGCGCCCAGCTTCTTGAGCTGCTCCAGAATGATGCCGCCGTACTTTTCCTTCCAGTCCCAGGCGTGAGTCAGAAACTCCTCGCGGGTCAGGTCTTTCTTGCTGATACCTTTTTCCTGCAACAGCGCCACTACCTTGGCCTCGGTGGCAATGCTGGCGTGGTCGGTGCCGGGCACCCAGCACGCTTCCTTGCCCTGCATGCGCGCCCGGCGCACCAGCACATCCTGAATGGTATTGTTGAGCATGTGACCCATGTGCAGCACGCCCGTTACGTTGGGCGGCGGAATCACCACGGAGTAGGCGGGCTTGCGCGGGTTGGGCTTGGCGTGGAAAAAGCCTTTTTCCTGCCAGCGCTGGTACCATTTGGCTTCAACGTCGGCGGGAGAGTAGGTTTTGGCGATAGACATCGACGGGAGAATCTAGTTGAAAGAGCAAAAATAGGGATTTAGTAGGGTCTGGGGTAGTGGGTTGACATGGGACTGGGTAGGGCCTGTCATCCTGAGCTTGCGAAGGACCTTCTCACGCAAGAACGACAGGCGCAACAACGACTCGCCTTCACATTCATCGTGCTAGCGTGAGAATGTCCTTCGCAAGCTCAGGATGACAGCTATTTTCCAGTTCCCCAGTTCTACTAACCCAATCCCCTACCCCACAAAAAAGCCTACCCCTTGGCAGAGGCAGGCTTCTGAGGGAGAAGAAAGTAGCTTACGCCTCGGCGTGCAGCCACTCTTTCTTTTTCAGTAGCTCCGGCTCCGATTCGCGGTAGTCGGGGTCGTCTACGCAGCAGTCTACGGGGCACACGGCGGCGCACTGGGGCTCCTCGTGGAAGCCAACGCACTCGGTGCATTTATCGGACACGATGTAGTAATACTCGTCGGAAATCGGGGTTTGCGGGGATACACCCGACACCACGGTACCGCCGTCCATTTCCACTTCTTTCAGGGCCGTGCCGTCGGCCCAGCGCCATTGGGCACCGCCTTCGTAAATGGCATTATTGGGGCATTCCGGTTCGCAGGCACCACAATTGATGCACTCGTCGGTTATCATGATGGACATAGCCGTCTGTATTTTTATGCTGAAGTAACGTCGTTGCTTACGTAAAAAGCGCCGCAAACGTAACGCGGGTCGACAAAAATAGAAACTAACTCGCAGTGCGCGTAATTTTAAGCGTTGAATGTTGACCTGAGACAGGTTTTTACAGCCTTGCTTCACTCAAACTTCAGCCTTCCACCCCATCTTTCCTCTATGAATCATTCTGACCGCCTGGCGGCCTTTGTGGCCCTGGGCCAGCGTTTGCAGAACCTATCCGAAGACGAACTAGCCAACCTCGGTGCCCGCGCCCGCAACCAGAACAACTGGTTTACGCCGACCAACGTGGCGTATGCCATCAAAGGCATTGCCGAGCTACTGGCTGAGGAACCGATCCGGCAGTGGGCCGGCCGCTACCCCGCCGAGCCAGAGCAGCCCCGCCAGATTGGCGTGGTCATGGCCGGCAACATTCCGCTGGTAGGCTTTCACGATCTGCTGTGCGTGCTGCTCAGTGGCCACATTTTACTGGCCAAGCCTAGCTCCGACGACACCGTGCTCATGACCTGGATTGCCGGCGAGCTAGTAGACATCGAGCCGCGTTTTGAAGCAGCTATCCGCTTTGCGCCGCGCTTGAATGCCGCCGATGCCTTTATCGCCACCGGCTCTGACAATACCGGGCGCTATTTCGAATACTACTTCGGCAAGAAGCCCAACCTGATCCGGCGCAACCGCACCAGCCTGGCTATCCTCACGGGCCGCGAGTCGGACCACGACCTAGGGTTGCTGGGCGAGGATATTTTCCGGTACTATGGCCTGGGCTGCCGCAACGTGAGCAAACTGTACGTGCCGGTGGGCTACTCCTTCCCTACCCTACTCGATGCGCTGCAACCCTGGCACCACATTCTCGACCATCACAAATACCAAAACAACTACGACTACAACAAAAGCATTCTGCTGGTGAACGGCGTGCCGCACTACGACAATGGTTTCCTGCTGCTGACGGAAAGCCCGCAGCTGGTGTCGCCTATCTCGGTGGTGCACTACGAAGGCTACCAGCACGAGGTAGACTTGGTGGAGCGCCTGACTACTGTGGCCGCTCAAACGCAGTGCCTGGTGTCGGCCGGGGGGCAGTATCCGGGCAGCTTTGCTTTTGGGCGGGCGCAGCACCCGCAGGTGTGGGACTACGCCGACGGCATCGACACCATGAAGTTTTTAGCGCAGTTTTAATGGAAGTATAATGCCGTTTTAATACGCTTCAAATCACTACAAGCGTTCTTTACTTACTTTCTTACCCTACTCTACCCATTTAGCTTTTCAACCTATGCCCTTCACACCTTCGACAGACACAGCCGAAATCATTGAGAAAGAAGCTATTCCAAGTCTGCACTTTCCTACCGAAGATGTTCTCAAAGATCCGATCGACCGGCAACGCCGCCAGCACGATGCCGACCGCGCCATGGCTCTCGGCAACAACTATCAGGGTAAAGTCGACATCTATTTCCGTACTTCCGACTACATCACCCGCCGCGTGCACACCAGCATCTGGGCTTGCCATGACAACAGCCTCACGCTGAAAGCTGGCGTGTCCCTACCCTTGCAGGCTGTGCTAGGGTTTGATTTCTACTAAGCGAAACCCATAAAGCGTGTCATCCTGAGCGCAGCGAAGGACCTTCTCACGCGTGAACGAGTCGTTGAGACGCCTATCGTTCACGCGTGAGAAGGTCCTTCACTGCGCTCAGGATGACACGCTTTGTTTAAAACTTCTAAATGAACAACTCGTCAACTACACTCGGTCCAGCGTTTTCACGATCAAATCATTGATGACGTTTTCCGAGTCGGTAGCAAACTCGCCGGTGGCCCGGTTGGCTACGATGGCGTTTAGCGATACTACCTCGTGGCCGAGCATACGGCCCAGGGCATAATAGCCAGCCGTTTCCATCTCGAAGTTGGTAAGACGCAACTCCCCTTCGGCGCTTTGGTGACGGAAATTCTGGAACTGCTGGATCAAGTCGGGTTGGCGCAGATCGAGGCGCAGCACGCGGCCCTGGGGCCCGTAGAAACCGGGGCAGGTGAGCGTATTGCCTACCACCATACCTTTCCCGAGCTGCTCGCGCAATAGATCGGAGCCACGCACGCAGTAGGGCCGGTAGGGCAGCTGCAAGGCTTGCTGAATACCGGTAGCGACTTCCACTTCCAGGCCTGTTTCCACCAAGGGGTAGAACTGCATCAGCGAATCTAAGCCTACGGCGTGCTCCGTGACGAGGTGCGAGCCCACCGGAATATCGGCCTGCAAGGCGCCACTGGTGCCAATGCGCACAATGCGCAGCTGAATCCGCTCGTCGTGTGGGCAGGCCTCCCGCGCCATGAAGTCAATGTTGACCAGCGCATCCAGCTCGTTGAGCAGAATATCGATATTATCGGTGCCCATGCCGGTTGAAATCACCGTGAGACGCTTGCCTTTGTAGTAGCCTACGTGGGTCACAAACTCGCGCTTCTGAATCTTTGTCTCAATGGAATCGAAGTGCTGGCTGACCATCGGCACCCGTTCCGGGTCGCCCACCGTGATGATGGTTTCGGAGATATGATCGGGTAGCAGGTTGAGGTGGTAGATGCTGCCGTCTTTGTTCAGGATCAGCTCCGATTCAGGAATAGGCATGAGAAAGGTGTTTTAGGTGGGAGAAAGCGAATATAGAAAAAGTGTCATCCTGAGCAGCGCGAAGGACCTTCTCACGCCAGAACGAATCGTTGTTATGATAGTCGCTCTAGCGTGAGAAGGTCCTTCGCGCTGCTCAGGATGATAAACTATTTATAATGCCTACTTAGCAGGTGCCCTATACGATAACAAGCCCTGCTCAGGATTATAATTGTTGCTGTTTTTGGGGTAGGTACCCGTGCCATCGTAGGGGCGCTTGTCGGGGTGCTGCTGGCAGGTAGGCGAGCAGGCGCCTTCCAGCTGCTCGGCGCAGGTTTCGCAAAGGGGCAGGTGGTCGTTGCAGTGCGGGTTGGCGCAGTTTACCATGCGCGCCGAGGGCGTATGGCAGTGGTGGCAAGTGGAAATAATCGTCGGGTTGACGCTGTTCACATCCACGGCCACACGGCCGTCGAAGACGTAGCATTTGCCGTCAAAATCCTCACCGCCGGCTTCGAGGCCATATTTAATAATACCACCGTGCAGCTGGTACACGTTCTCGAAGCCCTGCTCCAGCAGAAAGGCGCTAGCTTTTTCGCACTTGATGCCGCCAGTGCAGTAGGTCAGGATTTTCTTGTCCTTATACTGCGCCAGCTCTTCTACCTTGCCCGGAAACTCGCGGAAGTTCTCGATATCAAGCGTAACGGCGTTTTTGAAGCGGCCCAGCTCGTGCTCGTAGTCGGAGCGCACGTCCAGCACCACTACGTCTTCCTGGTCCTTCATATCCTTGAACTCCTGGGGCGAGAGGTGGATGCCGGTGCGCTCGTAGGGCTTGATGTCGGGTAGGCCCACGTGCACGATTTCGGGTTTCACGCGCACGTGCAGTTTCTGGAATGTGTGGGCATCAGCGGGTTCTATTTTGAACTCCAACGCCGCGAAGCGCGGATCAGCTTTCACCACGCGCATGTATTCTTCGCAGTCAACCCGCCGGCCCGACACTGTGCCATTAAGGCCTTCTGGGGCCACAATAATGCGGCCGCGCAAGTGCAGGCGCAGGCACAAGCGGTGGTGCTCCTCCCGAAATACGTCTACGTCGTCAATGGGCGCGTAGCAGTAATACAACAGAACGAGGTAATCCATTTTTCAATCGAAAATTAAGAATTGAAAATTAAATAGCTGATTCACTGAATACTCGAACAGAACTTATTCAATTCAACAGATCAGTTTCTGCTTTGTAGCAGCTGTTCTTAACCGACTTTCGCGGCGGGATTACCGAATACGGTTTGGTTAGCGGGTACGTCGGCCACTACCACCGAGCCAGCCCCTACCCTGGCTTTCTTGCCAATCTTGACACCTGCCACCACAATGGCCCCCGAGCCGATAAAGGCTTGGTCGCCTACTACCACGCCGGTGTTCAAGATGGCGCCGGAGCCGATTTGGGAGTATTCCCCTACCTCAACTTTGGTCTCCACTACAGCGTTGGCTCCAATGATGCAGCCGTCGCCTACCTTGGCGGTGCTGGCTACTACGGCATTGGCGCCTACCAGAATGCCGTGGCCCAGCCAAGCGTGTTCCGCCACGCTGGCACGGGCATGAATGGCATTAACGGGCGCTACCTCGTACTCGTCGTGCAGCATGCCTGTGAGGCTGCGGCGGCTGGCCGCGTCCTCCGTAGCGACAAACACCTCACACTTCTTGCCAAGCAGTTTCAACAGGTCTTTGTTATCGGTGTTGCCCATCACAGGCACGTCGTTTACTTCGGTATTTTGCAGTTGGGCGTCGTCGTCGAGCAGGCAGTAGACCACCACGTCGTTGCTCAGAAAGGAGTCTAGGGCAGCGGTGCCCACGCTCTGTGCGCCCAGAATGATTACAGGATTTTCCATAAAATGAGAACAGCCCACGCGGGGCCGGAGTTTGCAGCGAAACCACAAAGATAGGTTGAATGGGGAAGTTGTGAAGCGTTTGTCATCCTGAGCGTATGAAGGTCTGCCAGTTGCATGAGTCGTTGTTACACTTGTTCTCGCGTGATAAGATTCTTCCGCACTGGCTTGCTGCGTCACATGCTCAGGATGACAAACGCTCCACTACTTCACCATTTTAATACTCTCCGCACGTAGTCGTTTTGCAACAGCAGTAGCAGCAGAAACGGCAGCAGCACTGTCCGGTAGCGGTTAAGGGTGCCCAGGTTAGGGGTAGTCAACCCCAACAGAATGGCCAGGCCCAGGCAGTACACTACCAGCACCAGCACCAGCGCGAAGGGTAGGCGCCCTCCCCTACCTCGTGCTACGGCAGCCATTGCCGTGAGCAGCAGCGCCAGTAGCACGAGGTTTTCCAGACTCACCGTTAGGTAGTTCCAACGCAGGCTTTCCCAAGGCCACGGGCGCACCACAGTATTCAGGGCAGCGGCTGGGGCATTGGTGACTACGCTCTGCCAGGTAGGCGCCAGGTGCTCATACTCGATGTGCGGCTTGTGGCGCGACTGCTCCAACATGCTGTAGTAATTGCGCAGTAGTTGGCTACTAAATCTATTGAAGCGAAAGATGGAGTTTACTTCGCTCAGCACAAAGCCACCGCCTACTAACAGGAGCACTACTAGTGTTACCTGCATCCCGCGCCGCCGCACGCCTAGCCGCTCCCCTACCCTGATAACTGCCAGCCCCAGCAATGCCACGAACAGCAGCACCGCGAAGAAATACCGCATCTTGAATGCCACTACCACCAGCACCACCGCCCCTACTACCGACCACGCGCGCACGGGCCGCCCTCCATAAAGCCAACCCAGTACCAGCGCCGTCAGCCATGCCAGCGTACCTACTAATACGCTCTCCTTCGTCAGCCCCGAGGTCCAGTACAACACGCTGGGCCACAGCAGAAAGGAAATAGGCACAGACAATATCGGCGTATCGGGGAATAGAGGCGGCAGCTTCCGCACCAGTTGCCAACACCCCACAAAGCAGAACACCGACAGATACATCGCATTCAGCCACACGCTACCCAGCGAAGCCAGGTTCAGCGCTGACAGTATCTTAATGAGAAAGAACGTGTTGGAGTATCCGTGGTAGATCAGCTGCCGGTCCGGCGCGTGAAACTCATCGCCCAGCAGCGTACCTACCCAGGCCGTGGGTGCAGTCCAGAGTTGGTCGGTGAGGGCAATGCCCCAGTACTGAAAATAGCGGGCGTCCTCGGTCAGCAACACAACGGTTGCCAGCGTGATGACCAGCTTCAGCGTCAGTACGGGTAGCAGCAGCCACCCTACCCCCGCTGCCTGTTGCTGCTGGCGCACCCAGCGCCACAGCAGCCATACTAGGCCAGTATTTAGTCCAACAGCCAGTAGTATCCTCAACGTAGCATAGGTTTGGGTTGTAGAATGCGGTTGCCAATGGCGCAGCGCAGGCACTGGCGTGGCTGGCAGTAGCCGTGGTGCAACGCCAGCAGGCCCTGCGAGTCGGCGGCAGTGCGGTGCTGGAAGCCCAGCAGATCGTAGGCGTCCGTAATGGCATTGCGCTCGGCGGGCAGTTGCGTGAGTAGCGTTACGGCCTGCTCCACTAGCTCCGGCTGGCCGACGTGGCGGGCATAGGCTACGCGCAAGGGCACTACCACGTTAGTTATCAGCAGATGGGCACTGCTCCTACCCAGTTGATGCGGCACCTTGCCCGGCCTGCCCGGCCGGGTATGGCCGCGCCAGTACTCCGATACTGGCGCGGCGAAAAACTGTTCCAGCGTCAGCACGTCCTGAGCCGTCAGTAGGGCATCGAACAGGGCGGGACGGGCGTGCAGCACGGCTGCCAACTGGGCCAGCCGCACCGGTGGAAAGTTGGCCGGACGCAGCCGCAGAAAATTCCAGTCGTGCGGGGCAAGAGCCGCAGCTTTCAGTTGGTATTTATGAGCCAGGAACTCGTATTCAGCCCGCAAATC
This sequence comes from Hymenobacter defluvii, assembly GCF_017589435.1. Lineage (NCBI taxonomy): Bacteria > Pseudomonadati > Bacteroidota > Cytophagia > Cytophagales > Hymenobacteraceae > Hymenobacter > Hymenobacter defluvii. Next base: position 593,547 of record NZ_JAGETX010000001.1, on the reverse strand, counting down.
GGCTACAAACAGGTCGTGGCGGTTTTCGTCGTTTTCGGTTAAAAAACCAGCTTGCCCAAACAGCAGGGCTTCCAGCTGGCGTCGGTCGTGGCGGTGGCGGCGCAATACGGGTAGCGGCAGGGCTTTGGCCAGACGCTGCAAGGGGTCGGTGTTTTTCTTGAAGCCAAAGGCTGCTAGCAGGGCATGGTAGGTGGTGGCCTCCCAGTCGCCGCCGAGATGCTGATGCAGGGTTTCGAGGGTAGCGGCTTTCTGCTCCACGCGTTCCAGTAAGGTCCGCTCAGCCATCATCACCCGCGCAATGACGGGCACTTGCTCCAGCAACGGCGCGCAGGGTAGGACGGGCGTATCGGTAAGCAGTTGTTGGTAGCGACCTAGTAGCTCCGGTGCCAGACGGCCTTCCAGCACCAGCGCGGGCACTTCGGAGCCGTTGGTACGGCGCACAGGCTCATCGGCATGCAACACTACGTGCAGAATTACCTGGTCGTACTTGGGGTCGTGCTGGTGCTGGTGGCGGTGCCAATCGGAAGCACGCAGGTGGATTTCTACAGCGCCGTTCCACTCCACCTCGCCCAGATGTAAGCGGGCACTCAGAAAATCGGGGCCGGCATCGTGGTTGTGCAAGCCGGGCTTGAGGATGGTAATGGCTTCGCCGCTGGTAGTGCGCAGGTTGGTTTTATCGAAATATTGCTGTTGCCAGACGTAGTGGAGGAAATCTTCTTTCATAGCAAGTATAAAAGCACATGGATAACTAATCAAGATCTATTTTCTTCTGTCATCCTGAGCATTCCGCGCATCAAGCGGCGACGAAGGATCTGCTCACGCGTGAACGAGTCGTTGTTAAGAATGTCGTTCTGCGGGCATAAGGTCCTTCGCAAGCTCAGGATAACAGACGATTTTTAGGCTTACAACCAAAACTTGTACGTGTCTCCCCACAAAGCAAAAACCGGCCCGCCTCCTTTCGGAAGCGGGCCGGCCAAAACGGCAGCGTGGCTGTCAATTAACGCAGATCTACCACTTTCACGCCTTTGTACTTCGATTTGTCGAAGTTGAAAGTGGTGGCGTCTACCGGCGGGTTGGGCTGGAACTGCTTGATGGTGTAGGTGTAGCGGTTGCCGTTCTTTTTGAACATCTGCCAGCTTTTCACCGATTTATCGGCCTTGGCTACCTTGATACGCACTTTATATACGGCATTGGAGCGGTCTTCCGGCGATAAGTCGATGATGTCGATAGCCTGGCCACCTTCCTTGGCTTCCTGTACGTAAGTGTACTTGTAGCCTTTCTTGTATAGAGTAAATATCTGAGAAGGAGACACTTCCTGATCATCGGGCTCGTAATCCGAAATGTTCACCTCGTTTTCCGACTTCAGGTAGGTCCACATCGTCTGACCGTTGTTGATGACCTCCTGGCCGTTCACTTTCAACCGGAATTTGGGGCCACTCACGATAATGTCGCCGCTGATATTTTCCTTCACCTTGGCCTTATCGTTTTCCAGAGTTTGGGTGAAGTTGGCCCGGAACGCCTTCATCGCCTGATACTTGGCGCTCATTTGATCAAGGATTTTACCGGCTTTGGGGTCCTGCTGTGCACTGGCAGCTTGCATAAACGAAGCAGACAAAGCGAGCAGAGCGAGAAATTTTTTCATTGCAGAAATTGGTGTAGCGAGCTTAGATGGTAGAGCGAATTACTCTGCGAAGGTTTAAACGGAGAAAACTAAAAGTAGAACAACGTTATGCTCTTATTTTCTCTCGGCTAAGTTCTATTTCTGCATAGTATTCAACAACTGTTCCAAACTGTACTCATCAGGGATGAGGACTTCGCGGGCTTTGCTACCCTCGAAAGGCCCCACAATGCCGGCATGCTCCAGTTGGTCGATGAGGCGGCCGGCGCGGTTGTAGCCCAGCTTTAGCTTGCGCTGAATGAGCGAAGTGCTACCCTGCTGGTGGGTCACAATCACGCGGGCAGCTTCCTCAAACATCGAGTCGCGGTCGGCGGGGTCAAAGTCCTCACCGCCGTTGCCACCGCCGTCTTCGCCCGCTACCTCCGGCAGCTGGTAGGCGTCGGGGTAGCCCTGCTGCTCGCCCACAAAGTCGCAGAGGCGGTCTACCTCGGGCGTGTCGATGAAGGCGCACTGTACCCGAATGATATCGGACCCCTGCGAAATCAGCATGTCGCCCTGGCCCACGAGCTGGTCGGCGCCGCCCGCATCCAGGATGGTGCGCGAGTCGATTTTAGAGGTCACCTTGAAGCTGATGCGGCAAGGGAAGTTGGCCTTGATGATACCCGTAATTACGTTTACCGAGGGACGCTGGGTGGCCACAATCAGGTGAATACCGATGGCGCGGGCCAGTTGGGCGAGGCGAGCAATAGGCGTCTCTACCTCTTTACCGGCCGTCATCATCAGGTCGGCCAGCTCATCAATCACCAACACCACGAAGGGCAGGTAGCGGTGGCCTTTTTTGGGATTGAGGCGGCGCTCCACAAACTTGCGGTTGTACTCCTTCAGGTTGCGGCAGCCGGCGTCTTTCAGCAAATCGTAGCGCCGGTCCATCTCCATGCACAGAGAGTTGAGCGTGTTTACCACCTTTTTGGTGTCAGTGATGATGGCTTCCTCGGTATCGGGCAGCTTAGCTAGGAAGTGGCGTTCAATCTTGTTGAAGATACTGAGTTCCACCTTCTTGGGGTCGACCAGCACAAACTTCAGTTCCGAGGGGTGACGCTTGTAGAGCAGCGAAGCCAGTATCACGTTCAGCCCCACCGACTTACCTTGACCGGTAGCACCAGCCATCAGCAAGTGGGGCATCTTGGCCAGATCGACCACAAACACCTCGTTAGTAATGGTGCGGCCAAAGGAAATCGGCAGGTCCATTTCGGTGTTGATGAACTTGTCGGTGGCAAACACCGAGCGGATGCTCACCATCTCTTTTTTGGTATTCGGCACCTCAATACCAATGGTGCCTTTACCCGGAATTGGCGCGATAATACGGATACCTAACGCGGCCAGGCTCAAGGCAATATCATCTTCCAGGCTCTTGATTTTGGAGATGCGCACGCCCGCATCCGGCACAATCTCATAGAGCGTGACGGTAGGTCCAATGGTGGCCTTGATACTGGCGATGTTGATGCCGTAGTGCCCCAGCGTTTCCACGATGCGGTCTTTGTTGGCCTCCAACTCCTCCTTGGTTACCTGGGCTTTGGGGGCACCGTAGTCGTTGAGCAGCTCCAGGGTAGGGTACTGGTAGCGGGGCAGGTCGAGGGTAGGGTCGTAGTTGACGGCGGGCATGGCCTCGGCGTCCTCGTCTTCCTCGGCAATAACGGCCATATCGGCACCAGCCGAAGGATCGAGCTCACCGGTTTTATCCTCGATTTCGAAGGGCGCTTCGGGCTTGGCAGGCTCTACGGTCAGTGGCAGTGCCGAGGCCGTGGCAGCTGGCAGCGGCGCATCAGCGTCGGCGAGGTCAGCCAGGGAAAGTGGGGTTGGCACCCGCGATGCGGGTGTGGCAGTAGGCGCTACCTCCGGCTCGGCGGTGGGCATTTCGAAGGAGAAGCTGGGGCCGCTGGCGGCCGCTTTGGCCGCTACGGCACCCGCGCCAGCCACGGTAGCCGCCGCTCCTGCGGAGGCAGCAACGGTCGGCGCCGCAACGGCTGCTGGGGCTACGCTCAGGGCCACGGCACCACCGGCCACGGCACCTGTATGTACCACTTCCGGCTCGGCGGGAGCGGGGGTAGCAGCCACTGGGCGACGGTCGTGCAGAGTGATGTTCAACGCCTCATCGTCGTCGTCATCTTCTGGTTCCAGGGCGTCGTCTTGCTCCAGCTCTTCCTCAGTAGTTGACGAGAAACGCGGGGCATTACCGGCCCGATTGGCCGCAGCGGCCGGTGTAGCCATAGCGACAGGAACGGCCTCCTCCCCTACCCCCCGGCCTAGACCCAGAGTAGTCACATTGAAAAAGAATACTACGAAGGAAATCAGCAGGAAGGCCAGCAGTAGCACCGTGCCCCAGCCAATGAGGCTGCTCAGCCACAGGGCTGCCTCGTAGCCTACCCCCCCGCTCAGGAAATCGAGGCGATGCGCTAGGTTGGGGTCCGCTTCGGGGTCCTGCATGCTGATCACCACGTAGCCCATTAACACGCTCAGCCACAGCATCGTAAACAGGCACAGCGCCAGCACGTAGCTCACCGACACATCGGCTCGGCGGAACACAATTTTGTAGCCCAAGAAAAACACCACCGGAATAACGGCAAAGGCCGCCACGCCGAAGCCCTTGTAAATCAGGAGTTGTGCTGCCCAGGCTCCTACCAGCCCCAGCAGATTGCTGGACTCCTGCCCGGCTTCTTTCACCGGCGTATTGGCCAGGTTCTCCACCACGCTCTGATCGGCGTGCCCCGTAAACAGGAACGACACGAAGGCAATGGTGAGGTAGATGGAGCTGAGCAGGAAGAAAAAGCCTAGGAACAGTTGAAAGCGCCGGTCGCGCAGGAAGCCCAGCACCCCGCCCAGACGTACCGTGGGGAAGCGCATGGGCGGACGAGCGGCGCGGGGCGCGGCCTTAGGTTTTTCCTTGTTGCGCGGCTCGCGGCGGGGTTGCTCGCGGGCGGGTGCTACCTCGTCGGCTACTGGAGCCAAAGCCCGCGCCGGGCGCTGCTCATTGGCGCGGGAAGCCGGAGCAGTATTCGTTTGCTTGTATGTATTCTTTGCCATTCGGATGCTCACTAAAAAGCCAAATCTAGCAATTTTGAGGGGGAAACGGGGGTACCAAAACCGTAAAACGGTGAAGCAGTGAAGATACTATTTCCACTGCTCGATTTGTTTGCATATTCTTTCTGTCTTCGCCGCACTCCCTCGGCTCGACCGAGTGAGGACTACGCTTGAGAGGCTGTGCTCTGAATCCGTCCGCGTCGATTGCCCGAGGCAGGGCTAACGTGATGCAGGCGCGCGCAGCAGAGCTGCTTGGGCGTAGTGCTCACTCAGCGGAGCCGAGCGAGTGCGGCGAAGACACCCCCTCCTACCCTCCTACCTTCGACTCACTCACTCACTCACTCACTCACTCACTCACTCACTCACTCACTCGGCAACGCTACCTCATACACAAACAACTGCCAGTAGGCTGCAGCATCGGCCTGCACGGCCAGCAGCCGCAAGCCGCTCTCTTGCGGTCGGGCCAGGCGCGCCGCCGAGAGCACAAAGCGCCCGCCCAGCCGCCGAAATGCAGCGGCATCGAAGGCCCAGTGCTGCACTACCCTACGTTGCACAGCGCCTACCCGAAAGTTCCTTCCTAGCTCGGCCGAGAACAGGTAGCAGCGGTTGCCCCAGGCATCGAAGTAGGCGCGCAGGGCGGGGTCCTTCGCTAGCTCGCCGGCAATAAGGGGCCGGAACTGGTGCTTATAACGCAGGGGGTAGTTGTTCTGGTAGCTGTCGAGGGTGTAGAAGCCGTTGAGCTGGGCCACGCTGGGCGGTAGGCCCAGGCAGGCCACACGGTAGGCGGGCGGCTCCTGGCCGGTGCGCTCGTGCAACAAGGCCCGCACCCGCGCAAACAGTCGGGGTGCCACGTAGGCCGCGTAGCTGGGTTCGGTGGCGGGCGCTACGCCCGCCAGGTGGCGCAAATTGGTGGTCCACTCGGTGTTCATGGCCAGGCCAAGGAGTAGCTGCGCCACTGCCAGCCCTACCCGCAGACGGCCGGGGGGTAGGGCTGGCAGGCTCAGCAGCAGCACTACAAACCAGAGCAGCGGCGTCAGAAAATGAAAACGGCTAATGTTGAAAGTGCGCAGCAACGGTATGTATGCCTGCAACGCTGTGAGCAGTTGAGGATAAAAACCGCAGAAGACGGCAGTCAGCACCAGCACTATTCCCAGCGGCAGCAGCCGCCGGCCAAGCGCCCGGCGCGTTGCTGGCTCGCCCTTAGTTAGTGCCACTGCCACCGCCGCCAAGATCACGCCCCGAAAAAACAGACCGGGGAGGTACTGCCCCATCAGCAGGTAGTGTAGGGTGCTTTTCAGCCCGATAAGGAAACTCATGGGCAGTAGCTGACTGATATCAAACTCCACCCGGTGCGACACGAACTGCTTGGCTATCAGCAAAGAGTAGAGTAGCGGGTATTCTACCACCAGGTAGCTCGCCAGCAACAGCCCGGCGCCCAACAGCACCGCGCCCAGGTGGGCGCGGCGGCCGTGCCACCAGTCCCACGCCAACAGCCCGCCTATGCCCGCCAGCAAAAACGGCCCCACATACACAAACATCGACCACAGCGGAAACACCGCCAGCGTCAACCAGCTCAGCCCGCGCCGCCTACCCTCCCGCAGATTCAATACAGCCCATAGCACCCATGGCTGCCCTCCCACCGACAGCCCGTAGATGGTATGCATCGGCAGCGTGGCCCAGGCCAGTGCCAGTAGTGCCGCCAACTCGGTATCCTCGGGCTTACGCAGCCAGTGCGTGCGGGCCAGCGCGTAGAAGCCCAGCAACGCTACCAGCCGCACCAGTAGCGCGTGCAGCAGGTAGGCCGGCAGCGGGGGCAGCACGGCAAACAGTTGCATGGTCACGCTCAGGCCGGAGCGCAGGGCATTGCGGGGTAGGCCGTCCATCAGGGGCGGCACCACCGCCGTGGAGCGGTAGTCCAGCAGCACGCCAAGGCGGGGCAGCAAGTAGGGCGCTACCAGCTCCGAATCGAGGTTGTCGTTGATGGACAGGTAGGCGTGTTCGCCCAGCAACCACACGGGCAGTAGCAGCAGCACCAACACCAGCAGCGCCTGGCGAAGTGGAGTGGTAGGAAACCGGAAAAGGGCGGGCATACGATGTGAATCAAATAGGAAGGCAAAAATATCTTGTACCAACCGTAGTTCTTGTTCAGGTTGCTATTCGCAGGAAATCTACCCAGTTTCGCACACTCAACCTTTATCACTTTTCCCGGTTTTCGTTTTTGTCATGCTCTTAAAATCTGCTACCGACCCCTCTGACGGCAGCTCCTGCGTCCTCACATTCGACGAAGTGAACCAATGGTTACGTGCTACTTGGAAAGGGTTTGTTGATACAGGCGAAGCCACGAAAGGCGCTGATAGCTACCTCACTTCCATGCAAACTTTCAGCTGCCCGTATCTATTGAATGACAACAGCCAGCTTGTAGGACCATGGTTCGATTCGATTGAGTGGTTGCAGCGGATATGGGGACCCCAGGCCAGTCGGCTTGGCCTGCGCTACGTGGCCCACGTCACGCACCGGCTGCGCAGTGAGCTGGCAGTCTTGGACAAGCATCATCCGTTTCAGGATCAATTTGAAGTACAGCTTTTTGAAACTGTAGCTGCCGCCGAAGACTGGCTCCGGTCTTGTCAGAAACGGTAGGAATGCTCACCACTCAGCTTCGCGGGTGGAACTCCGTAATCACCTGCTTGAGGTAGTCGCGGTCGAGGTGGGTGTAGATTTCGGTGGTGGTGATGCTCTCGTGGCCCAGCATTTCTTGCACGGCACGCAGGTCGGCGCCGCCTTCGATGAGATGGGTAGCAAAGCTGTGGCGGAATGTGTGCGGGCTGATGCTTTTGCGAATACCCGCCTGCTCGGCTAGCGCTTTGATGATGTGGAATATCATCACGCGGGACAGCTTGCCGCCGCGCCGGTTCAGAAACACAATGTCCTCGTCGCCGGGCTTCACATCGAGGTGGGCGCGGATGCCGCTGAGGTAGAAGCCCAGGTGCTTGAGCGCGTCGCGGCCGATGGGCACCAGGCGCTCCTTGCTGCCCTTGCCCACCACCCGCACAAAGCCTTGATCTACATATACATTGGAAAGGCGCAGCTCCGTGAGTTCCGATACGCGCAGGCCCGACGAGTAGAGCACTTCCAGCAGGGCGCGGTTGCGGGTGCCCTCGGGCGTGCTCAAGTCGATGGCCGCCAGCAGTTGCTCTATCTCGGGGTAGCTGAGCGTATCGGGGAGGTGGCGGCCGGTTTTGGGGGCTTCCAGCGTATCGGTGGGGTCTAGCTGAAGCAAGTCTTCCATAATCAGGAAGTTATAGAAAGCCTTGATACCCGACAACGTGCGGGCCTGGGAGGTAGCACTCAGGCCCAGTGCCCCCAGCCATGTCAGGAAAGCGCGCAGGTGTTCGGGCGTGATGTGCTCGGGCGTGATGGGCAGCTGGTGCAGCTCCAGGTACTGGCGCAGCTTGCTTACGTCGCGGGAGTAGGCCTCCACTGAATTGCCGGCCAAGGATTTTTCGAGCCGCAGATAGCCATCGAATTGCTTTTGCGCGAGTGGCCAGGTCATGGAATAGGGGACTGGGTTGTGGGGGACTGAGGGACTGGGTTGGCGCGGGACGGGGTAGGCAAAGGTCGGTGTTTTTTGCAGGTTGGGTTCTTTCGACTGCTTCCTGGCTGTATCTATCCTGGCGTTGCTGTATGCAGATCAGGTTGTGGTGTGCAGCGAAACCCGGCCGTTCGTTTCCAGCAGGGCAAACTGCTGCCGGCTGGTTGTAGGCAGCACGGCCACTACCTGAGTGGGTGTTTTAATTCTTTTCACCCACTTTGCACCGTCTTCTGTCAGATGGTAGACGGTGGCTTGGTCATTGATGGCCACCAGATGCTCTACTCCAACGAAACTCGATGCTGCGCTCGACAAGCCACCATCAAACACCACTTGCTGTGGCGCTTCATCAGCCCCTTGGGTAGGCATCCATAGTTGCAGCCCTTCTTCTGTGGAAACGGCGAAACAAGGGTTCGGAAGGTAAGCCGAGCGCGTCAGCGAGTAAGTATACTCGTCTTTACTATATACCTGACACCGGCCATCTTCTGCCGCCCACACCACCGCATTATCAAAACAGGTATAGTACAGGCTATCATAATATAGCAACTCGTATGGCTCAACCCGAACACCCGAATCTACCAGGGGTACAGGTACGTCAGGCTGGTAGGTTTGGGTGGCTAACAGCAGACCCGACGGGCCGGCCGCGTCGTAGCGGTGCAGTAGCAGCGTGGTGCCCTCCAGCCACACGCTAGCTATGCATTTATTGGGGAGTAGGGCTACCCGCGTGGGCCAGGGTGGCAGCCAGCTGGGGCACCGCACGGTGAGGCTCTGCGGGAAGTGTTTATTTTGAGACAACTGCTTGGTTTCGAAAGCGGCGCCGGCCGCCGAGCGCAGAATTATTTGGTTGCCGTGCTGCTCGTCGGCCAGCACCTGCACGCGGGGGTCTTCCAGGGGCGTGGTCCAGGAGTAATACTCTACGTGGCCATACCAGTTGGCGCGGGCTAGGTGCAGGCGCTGGTTGCGCACGCCTACGGCCAGCCACTGCGCCCCGTACCCAACGGCCTGCTGCCACTGCACAGTGGCATCGAGCTGCGGCGCCTGCATGTACAGCGCGGGGGCAGCATCCGTCAGGCGGCAGGCCTGGCGGGTGGTGAAGCGGTTGCAATCGGAGGCCAGCAGGGGATCGTCGGGCAGAAAATGGTGCAGCAGGTTCAGCGGCACAAGGTTGCCAGTGGCGGCCTCGGCACCCACAATCTCGTAGGCCACCTCGCGGGTGGTCGTGCGCAGTTCCGGCGCCGCATATTTTTCACTTAACGTACTGAGCACTTGTAGCAACGGCACGAGCTGCTCCCGGGGCGTGTGGTGCTGAAATACCTTGCGCACCTGCGTGCTCAGATCCGCCCCAGGCACGGCCGCTACCACGTTGAAATGCTGTCGCAAGCAGGCTTCGGGCTGCCTACCCACCGTCCAGCCTTCGATCAGCACCGTCTGGGCGCGGTCGGGAGACGCCAGCTTATCGTTCAGCAGGCGAGCGGCGGCGGGATGGTCGTGGTTGGTGAGCAGTAATGCTACCCCGCGCTCGTAGTGGCGGGCGGCCAAGTCAGTTTGGGCGAGCTGCTGATACAGGTCGCCGACTTTCTCGTGCTGCTCCAGCTCGGCAAACAGCGTGGCTGCCTCCAGCAGCAAGCCGCCCCGCTCCAGGCATTGCGCCGCGGCCGGCCGGTTGTGCAGATGCTCCTGGTAAAGCGTGGCCGCTTCGCGGTAGAAGCCGCCCTGTTCCAGTACGCGGGCCGCGCTGGGGTAGTCGCCGAGCAGATGCGCGTAGATATAGGCCGCTTTCTGATAGTGCCCGGCAGCCGTTTCGCGGTGGGCGCTGGCCTGGTACCGCTGGCGTAGGTCTTGCTGGTAGGCGTCCAGGTTCCAGGCATCTACCCTACCCCCGCCCCCCAGGCGGCCCAGGTTGAACTCCGTGGCTCGCGGCCCTAGCTGGGCCGAGGGCGCCGCCGTGCCGCGGTCTTGGTACGGACCACCGAGCGGTATGGCGTACTTCAGCGCTTCGTCGGGGTTGTCGGTAAACAAGCGCAACAGGCGCTCAATTTCATTGTGACGCTTCTTTTCCAGCTCGGCCAAATTGCTGCGCCACCGCTGTTGCAGGCGCGTGAGTAAACCAAGTTTGGCGGGCCTACGAACGGGTGGATAGGCTGGTTGAGAACTATTGTCCTTTTGCTGGGCCGCACGCAGCAAGTGGCTCCCTAGTACCACTAGTACAATCAACATGGTACTCCATGGAAACGAGTCAAGGTCTACACCAACTATCGCATGCAGCAACCATATTACTCCAGCCAGTAACAGCCCTAACAATAGAAGTCCCACCAGTAATTCTCCAGTGGCTAATGGACCCGGCCGTTTCTTTTCGGTAGGGTTTGGCACTCGCTGCATTAGTTGCAACGTCCGACGCAGCATTCCACGTCGCAGGTTATCCCATTGCTTTTGTAGCATACCTGGCGTGGTGCCAGGGGGTCTGGGCAAATCTGAGAGGAGTGCGGTGCCAACGTCCTCTTGCATCTCCTGCATTACGTCGGCCGCCGTGGGCGCCTGCACCCGAATCTGCTGCAAGGGTGGCCTAGGCTCATTACCCATCTTGGCACGGCCCCAATCGGTAGCTTGCGGCGCCTGCAACTCCAGTAGACTAGACAGGTCTAGCTCATCCTCCGTATCGAACCCTACCAGCCCGATACTGGGGTGCAGCAGTTGCCGCGGCCACACCAAGGCGGCGCTCAACTCCTCGGGGGTGGTAGCCGGCCACAGCGCGGCGTGCGTGGGCACGTACAGCCGGCCGGCTTCTACTCCGCAGGGTTCCAGCACGTCGGCGGGCAGCGTGCCCTCTGGCGCTACCACCAGCAAGCCCGCCACGCGCACCGAGCGAATCGACTCGGGCACCAAGTAGCAGCTGAGCTGCTCGGCACTAAGGCCCCACCGACCTATTTCGCGCAGCCACGCCGCCGGCTCGGTCCCACGCAAAAACGCCGCGCACGCCGGACGCTGAGCCGCTGGGTGGTAGCGCAAGGCGAGCTGCATAGGGTAGGAAAACGCGGTAGACATCAGTGATACAGGCTATGTTCTTGAATTTCCAATAATGGTACCCCCGCGTTTGCCTAGCGAAGCTGCTCGATAAGCGGCCGGAGGTAGCGGTGGTAGAACTCCCCTACCGGCGCGCTCGGTGTGGGCGCCGCTCCTGTGAAGTACATGGAGCCGCAGACGGTTCCATCCGAAGCCCAGGCCGCCGTGGCCTGCCCGAGTACCAGCACTATGGTCACTTCCGGCAGCGCGGCATCGGTGCTGCGCAGGTGCAGCAGCCCCCGCGAGTCGACCAAGGCCGTGCTGCCGTTGGGCCAGGCTACGCGCCGGAACCGCACCTGGTTGTTGGGAGTGAGCCCGGCCACTTCTTCCTCCACCTGTATATTCGGCAACGCCTTATCGAACGGCGTCTGCACCAGCTGCAACGTTGGGGAGGTGCTACTGTCTACCAGCCGCAGCGTGTGCCCATCAAGCACTAACTCCCGTTCGGCGTTGACAGCCATCCGGCGCACGCGCTGCAATACACTATACCCATTGTTGACGTGGCGCTTCAGATGCCCAAAATCTGCCCGAAACGCAGTATTCGTATTTGTGGGAAAGGTAGTGGTAGTACGTTCCCAGATTTTCCACTGCATGCAGTCAAACACCAGCGTTCCGCTTGGTTGCCGCACGTAATAGCTGCCGTCTTTGAATACGACTGACGGCTGCGCATCGGCGGCCTCCAGTTCACTTGATAAATCGACCCTCACCGGCTCCCCACTCAGAGAAAAACCGTAAATCAGCAGCTGCGTGCGGTTACTGACCAGCACACATATTCCCTCACTATCGGTACCGAAATAATAGTCGCCCGGCTCAATAACTGGCAGCAGCTCCTCGGCGCCTATATCTTTATCGGCCCAATACAGCACGCGGCGCGTATCGGAGATGCTTACCACGCCTAGCTCGGGTACGTAGAACGTGTTCTTGATAGATAGCCGCACGCCCGCGGCTGGGAAGAACAACGGGGCAGAATCACGGTGCAAGAAGGCCGGCGCCGCCGGGTGGCCGGGGCGGCGGGCCGGGCGGCGTGGCGCTTGGTGTAGCACGTCGAGGTCGTGGCGCGTGGTGCTGAGCAACGTGCGGCGGCCCTGCTGGTACTCGAATAGCTGTAGCTCTCCGCTCCGGTCTACCGTCAGCAGGTAGCGCAGCGCGGTTTTCGCCTCGGTCAGCGCGGCCGCAAACTCTGGCAGCTGAAGCAATTGTGCCTCCGTAATCAGCAAGCAGTCGGTAGCGGCAGCCGGCATTTGAGCGAACTGCCGGAGGGCGGGGCCGCCGTGCGGGGCCACATCGAGTTGGCTGAGGGCTTCTACCACGCCATCCAGGGAGGTTAAATCGAGTAGCGTCATTTCCTGCCCGCCCAGCGCATAGGCCGTGGCCGGGGCTTGCCGGCGTGGCTGCCTGGCGGGCTGTACCCAGGCCAGAGCGGCCGCCAGCGCAAATACCCGCGGCACGCCCCACATGCGGAGGGTGCTATCGAGCAGCACTACCCGCGGGCGCACCTCGGGCAGCGGGGGCGCCTCGCGGCGCAGATACAACGCCTCGCCATTCACCAGCCGGGCCAGCAGCAAGGCATCATCCTGGGCCAGCTCGCTGAGCAGCAGCCGGTCGTAGCTGCCTTGGTTGGTGATGTCGGCCACGCCGCCCAGGGGCTTTTCGCTGGCTTGGTGCGTGTGCGGGGGAATGCGCAGACTGGCTACCAGCCGCTGCGTGAGGTGGGCCAGGCCGGCCGTACGCGGGTCTTCCGCCAGCTGATCGAGCAGGCTGCGAGGTGGCTCAGGCTCGGCGGGGGTAGGCAACTCGGGCGCCGGCAGCGGCGCGGGGGCTTCGGGCAGGCCGGTGCGCAGGTGGTGGTCCAGGCTACCCGGCATGGGAAAGCGTTGCAGAGCGCGGTCCAGACACTGCAAATCAGCCAGAAAAACTTCCAGAGTAATGAGGCTACCCGTCACGCGCAGACTGGCGTCCAGCTTCCCGCTGGTCCAGAGGTGTAGTGCCTGCTGGCTGCGGGCCTGGGCTACCCCCTGCACGAGGGCCAAGGGGCGCATTTTCTTGCCAACCGGCTCTGGTTGCAGGACTTCGCGGAACAAATGCAGCTTCGGCGGACCGGTGCGCAGCTCGCGGGGCAGGCCTTGCACCACCTCCGCAAACTTGCTGAAGGTAGTCAGGTAGAAATCGAGCTTATCGGCTTCCCTCCCATATCGGACCCGCTGGCTTACCGCCTCCAGCACCGCCCTACCCCCCGAGGCCGACCAGGTATCGGCGCACACGGCTAGTAGCAGCAGCACCGCGCCCAGGGGCGGGAGGCCCGCCGGCACCAGCGTATGCAGCACCGCTTCCAGCTCTTCGCGGTAGCAAATGGTGGTACCGTTCTGCCACTCCGCCAGCGCACCTTCTTCGGTCCAGCGCCAGAAGTAGTTTTGCGGAGTCTGAAAATATTCCAGCGCCAGCTTGAAAGGATCGGGAGCGGACGACTTACTCATGCGAAAAGCTAGCGGCTGTCAGGCGCACGGCGCTGCGGGTAACGGGTAAAAGATGCACAGTGAGCACCCGCTCCCAGGATCCATCCGGAGCAAATAAAACGAAAGCATCGTTTTCGGGTGTCAGCTGGCGGATCAGCAAGGGAGCGAGCAAGGAAGCTTCCAGGTCGAAGCCGGCGGGTAGGAGTAGGTTTTGCTGCTGCCAATACTCCTGCCCCGGCAGCGGCGGCAAGGGCGTGCCCAGCACCAGCACCAGCTGCTCCGCCGACACAGCAAAGCGCAGGGCACGCAGCCGGATTTCGGGTGCCGTTTCGGCGTACGCGTGCCAGCTAGCCCAGGAGGTAAGCAGGGCAGCGCTGGCGGCCGCACGGTCCGAGGGCACCAGCTGCACCGAGTAGCGGGGCGGCGCTTGGGCCGGCAAGGCGGCACTGGATACAGCCAAGGGGGCAAATTCCTGTATGGGTTGCCACGCCAGCGCTGGCAGCGTGCCAACGGGCGTAGTGCGCCCCACCGGGAACAGCCGCCCCGCCACATCGAGGGTGTAGGCGGCCACGATGGGTAGGGTCCTCACAACTAGCGGCAACGGAGCGGCGGCCGGCAGACCGCGCAGCCACACCCTACCATCGGCCCCGGCCGCCCGCAGGTCGGGCACCGCCCGCACGGCGCCCAGCGCTGCGCAATCGGTGGCAGCCAGTACCAACACGTGCTCCGTCATGCCTGCAACACTTTTTGCCAGAGCGCGTCCAGCGGTTCTTGCACATACTGGCGCTGCACCTCGTTGGTGAGCCACTGCGTGCGGCCGTGCAGGTAGCGCAGCTGGTCTTTGATAGCGGTGCGTTCCGCCAACGACGTTTCGGGTTGGTCCCACTGGGCCGTGAGGGCAGCCACTTCGCGCAGCAGGACGTCGGCATTGGGGGCATCCTGGCCGGCGGCGCGGGGGTGGCGGTTGGCCTGCTCGTCGGCGTGCACCACCGCATCCACAATGCCGGCAATGATTTCGCGCTGTTCGTCGGTATCCCAGATGTAGCGCAGCACCCACATATCGGAGGGAATGACCGTGGTGCGCTGGTAGAGCAAGGCGCTGGCCGCTAGCAGCCGTTGCAGCTTCACGGCCCGGCGGTCGGATACGGCTACGCCCGCCAGGCGCAGCTTGCTCACGAGGTCGACGTACAGCGGGCGCACGGCCGTCAGATCGACCGTGGGGATGGCGGCTTGCAGGTGCAGCACCTCCTGGGCCGTGATGGTAGGGGCTTCGGCCGGGGCGCGGCGCTCCAGCGCCCAGCCAGCCGCCAGTACGTCGGTCAGCGCCTCGGGCGCCACGTAGTCGCAGTGGGCGCGTACCAGGAAACGATCGAACAGGGCGTGCAGGGTTTCGTCATTGGGCAGGTGGTTGCTGGCCCCCACCATCAGCAAGGCCGGCAACGGGCGCGACTCCTGCCCACGGCGAAATACCCGCTCGTTCAGCACCATCAACAGGCTGTTGAGAATGGCGCTATTGGCATTCAACAGCTCATCCAGAAAGACTAGGTGCGCCTCAGGTAACATGCCGGCGGTGTTTGTCACCAAGTCGCCTTCGCGCAGCTTGCGGATATCGAAAGGGCCAAACAGCTCGTTGGGCTCGGTGAAGCGCGTGAGCAGGTACTCGAAGGTTTGGCCTTGCAGGCGCTGGGCTATGGCCCGCACCAGGGCACTTTTGGCGGTGCCGGGCGGCCCCAGCAGAAACAGATTTTCGCGGCCTACCAGGCACAGGCACAATAGGTCAATGATATCGTCTTTGCCCACAAACGTGGCTTTGAGGTGGCGGGCTACGTGGTTGAGCTTGTCAACCAGCGGTCCTACCTCGGGTAGCAGTGTTTCCATCAAACAGATCAGACAGCGAAAAGGATAAAATCGTGAAAATCGGGCCAAAGCGTGGCGGCGTGGCCGCCCAGGGCAGCGCGTACCAGTGGCAGCAGGTGCGGCTGCCTGGCCCGTTGCTGGTCCTGCTGCCGGATGATGCGGTCGACGTAGGCGAGTTGCAGCGCCGGGTGCGACAGCACGGCTGCTTCTGCCGCGGCGTCTACCTCTGGGTGGCCCACGAACGAGAAGGGCCATTGCCGGGCAATGTCCTGCAACTGCGCTACCAGGGCGTCACCGGGGGCCAAGCCTTTTGCCAGGCGCAGCAAATCCGGCAGGTAGCGAAACGTGAGGTCGACGGAATAGATGGTTTCGGGCGTTACGTCGCCCGTGTAGGCTGGCAAATACTGCTGCATCATGTCTTCGTCCAGCTCCCGCACCAGTGCCAGCTGTAGGGTGTGGTAGACGTACTGCGCAGCCCAGTGCGCCGCCGGAGCCGCAAAGGCCGGGACCGTGCCGGGGAGTTCCAGCGCATCTTCGGCGTGGTAGTCGGCCAGTAGCGTATCCGCCGCGTGCAGGTCGTCGGCCTCGAAAGCGCTGGGCTGGCTGGTTAGCGTAACTGCGCCCGTCGACACTAAATCACGCAGAAAAGGAGTCAGTAGCACGAGTGATGTGATAGGTAATGAATAGTAATCAGTAAATAAAACAGCAATTAAAAAGATACTACTTGATAAACAACATTTTGCGCTGTTACCGAAACCCAAGCTGTGTTGTAGCTGGTGGCTAGATAAGCTTGCCTTGATCAGTTTTTTTTGGTAGATCAGCGTGTCTGAGTTGGTTTACCAGACGCCTAAGTAGCAAGAAATGCGTCATCTTGCCCTGCAATGCCCGCTATTAGCACAAGACCATTTCCTTTTCAACCATATGTCCTCACCCGTTCTGTCTATCCGCGCCTTCATCGGCGCCCGAGACTTTGCCGTTTCGCGTAGTTTCTACCGTGCCTTCGGCTTTAGCGAAGTGGTTATCTCGCCGGCTTTATCCTATTTCTCTCTCCAAGGCATAGGTTTTTATTTGCAAGACGCCTACGTGCAAGATTGGGTTGACAACTCCATGTTGTTTTTGCAAGTAGCGGATGTGGAGCAGTATTGGGCTGAGCTTGCGGCGCTGGACCTGCCCGGCACGTACGAGGGCGTACGGGTTACGCCCATCCGGCAGGAAGCCTGGGGCAAAGAGGGTTTCGTGTATGACCCGTCCGGTATTCTGTGGCACATTGGCGAGTTCAACCGCGAGTAGTGGGTTCCTATTGCTCACTCCTTCACAAACCGACTGAATACTATACGTTCCGGCAATTGAAACCTAATCAGGTAGTTGCCGGACTGTAGGTTGCTGACGGGAATGGTGTGGCCGGGTGTTAGCACGCTCGCCCGCAGCCGCTGCCCGAGCAGCGTGGTTACCTCATAAGGCAGCGGGTGCGCCACAGCCGTCACCACTAATTCTGTTCGGGCCGGATTAGGGTAGAGTGATAAGGTTGACGCTCTATTTGCCAGCTCGGTCCCCCTGGTAGCAGGCAACACCAGGGTGGGGTTACCATCGAGCACATACATAGGCTGAAAACCGGTAGAAGCATCTTCTGTGTACTCTACCACCCGGACATAATAGCGGCGGCGCGGGTCAAGGTGGCTTACGTACACCGAGTCTGTAGCCGCGTTGGCCACCACGTAGGTGCCCGTGCCCAAGGTAGCCCGGCCTTCTCCCCAGGTAGCAGCCGTATAGCGAATGCCATCCAGCGGGAAATCCGCAATTGGCTGATCGGCTTGCAGCAGCACCAGGCAACGCGTGCCGGCGCCGCGCTGCCAGCGCAGCATCACGCCCGCCGAATCGGGTAGTGCCGTGAGTTCCGACGCGTTACGGGTAGGTGGCCGCAGATCGTGGGCGGGTAGGCTTGCCGCGCGTTGCACCGCTACCCAGCCCAGTTGGTCCAGCTCTTTCCAGCACATCTCACTGGTTGGGCGGGCATTCAACAGAATGGCCCAGGTGAAGCCGCCGGCCGTGCGCACCAGATAGGTGCCGGTGCCGTCCATCTCCCCGCGGTGCCAGCGGTGGCCGGCGGCGTTTACCATCCAGCCTTTGCCATAGTGCGCATTCACGGCCGATGGCTGCGCCATGGTAGCCAGCGTAGCGGGCGTCAGCAAGCCCGGCTGCCCAGCCCTACCCTCCACCGTTTGCAGAAGCTGCACCAGGCTGCGGGCCGAGCACACCCAGCCGCCGTGGGCACTCATGGCTTCCAGATTGAAGCCGCCGTACGCCGCGGGCACTATCCGGCCCGAGCCGTCGCAGGCCTCGGTTTGATAGCGGCTCTCGTAGGCCACTTCGCGCTCCAGCTTATCGGCGGGCAGGTTGCGGCCCAGGTGGGCTTCGAGGGCGCCAGCTGGCTCCAATAGTTGCTGGCGCACCCACGTTTCATAGGACTCGCCCGTTATGGCTTCCAGTAGCTTGCCCAGCACTAGATAGCCAATGTTGGAATAGGCGTAATGCGTGCCCGGCGCGGTATTCAGCCCGCGGGTTAGCAAGAAACGTATTAGGGTGGAGTCGGCTACGGGCGTGGGGGCGTGTAGGGTGCGGGCCACGTGCACGGGAAAGTCGATAGGGTCGCAGCCGTCCTGGCCGTCGCAATCGGTGTCGCGGTCCCAGCCGGCGGTGTGCTCCAGCAGCTGCTGTACGGTGATGTCATAGATGCGCTGGTCGTGGATGGCTTCGGTATAGTAGGAGCGTTGCAGGTAGCCCTGCGGCCCAAATACCTTATCGGTTAGGTGCAGGCGCCCCTGTTCCACCAACTGCATGACTGCCAGCGCGGTGATGGGCTTCGATACGCTGGCTACGCGCAACAGGTGGTAGGGCTGCATAGGCTGCGCACCCGCCGCGTCGGAGGTGCCGAAAGCTCGGGCGTACACCACACGTCCCTGCGCCCCAAACGCTACCGAAGCGCCCCGGATACCCCAGCGCTGCACAAACTGCTGCATGGCCCGGTCGAACGGTTGAAAGGCAGGTACTGCCACACCGGTTTGCGCGCCTGCCCGCAGAGAAAATAACAAGCAGATAAAAAGGTATAATTTCCTCAATGAATCAGCTACTAAAAACGTGCAACATCTACCCTAAGGCTCTTATACAGCCCAAGTGTTTATTGCAATTTTTGTAGCACAATTCAGCTTAATCAGATGCTTAAAAAAGTATGTTATATAAATTTTTAAATAAAATCAATAGATACACCCTCCTCCATTAGCCCCACCAAGCAGCATGCATATAATTGAATATTATTTATACAATTGCTTTGCATCACCCTTTCTGCATGTTATACGTTGTCCGTGACAAATCCCGTTGCCGTCAGTTATAGCCTTGTTCATCGGCTTTTATCGTCCGGCATCTTCCCTACCTTGCCAACTGGTTTTTGGCGCTTGCCTCCATTCGTTTTACGTGTTCTTTCATGCAAATTCTCATTCTCAACGGCCCCAACCTCAACCTGCTGGGCCAGCGCGAGCCGGGCATCTACGGCACCCGCTCGTTTGACGACTACCTGCCCGAGTTGCAAGAGGCCTTCCCTAACCTGACCATCGAGTATTTCCAGAGCAACCACGAGGGCGAGCTGATCGACAAGCTGCACGAAATCGGCTTCACCTACCACGGCGCGGTGCTGAACGCGGGCGGATACACGCACACCAGCGTGGCCCTCGCCGACGCCATTGCGGCCATTAATACGCCCGTGGTGGAAGTGCACCTGAGCAACCTGCACGCCCGCGAGGAATTCCGCCAGAAAAGCCTCATCGGCAAAAACTGCGTGGGCAGCATCGCCGGCTTCAAGCTCGACAGCTACAAGCTGGCTTTGCATTACTTTGATGGACTACGGCCTAAGCGGGTAGGGTTTCGGGTGTGAGTGGTGAAATGGTGAGTTTTCGTTCTGTCATCCTAAGTTGTCTGTCATCCTGAGCGGAGCGAAGGACCTTATGCCCGCAGAACGAGTCGTTGTTACACTTGTCGTTCTGCGGGCATAAGGTCCTTCGCTCCGCTCAGGATGACATGCGCTTTCTCAATTCACAAGCTCACAACTTCACCATTTCGCCTTTCCCTACCTTTGTTTTTCCTCACTTTTTGACTTTCCTTCCTATGTATACTTTCAATCCGGGGCCGGCCGCTGTGTATCCGGCAGTGCGGCAATATTTAACCGATGCGTATGACCAGGGCTGGCTGTCGGCCCAGCACCGGGGCGAGCGATTTACGACGTTGATGCGCCAGATTGTAGCCGACCTCAAGACCAAGCTCAACATCCCACAGGACTACACCATCTTCTTCATGAACTCGGCTACCGAGTGCTGGGAGGTACTGGCCCAGAGTCTCACGCCGCGCAAGAGCCTGCACCTGTACAGCGGTGCTTTCGGGGAGAAGTGGTACGAGTACGCCAAGGCCCTGCGCCCGGCCTGCGTGGGCTACCCCTTCGGCATCGACGAGTTGCCCGACGTGGCCGCCCTACCCCTCCCCGACGATGAGCTGGACTTGGTGTGCATCACCCAAAACGAAACCAGCAACGCCACCCAGCTGCGCGACGGCTTCATTCTCAACCTGTTCAACAAAATCGGCAACGCCCTGCTGGCCGTGGATGCTACCTCCTCGATGGCGGGCGTGCAGTTGAAGTTTATCAAGGGCGATATTTGGTACGCCTCGGTGCAGAAGTGCTTCGGGCTGCCGGCGGGCCTGAGTATCATGGTGTTGTCGCCGCGGGCGGTGGCGCGCTTTCGGCACATCAACGAGAGCAGCCATTACAACTCGCTCACGGCGCAGTACGAGAAGATGCTCAACTTCCAGACTACGCACACGCCCAACGTGCTCAACCTCTACCTGTTAAGCCGGGTGTTGCAGGATCGGGAGCCCATCAAAACCGTGCACCAGCACCTGCTGGACCGCGCCACCAAGCTCTACGATTACTTCGACCAGGCCACCCAGCTCAAGCCTATGGTCACGAACCCCGAAACGCGCTCGACTACCGTCATCGGCCTGCAAGGCCCGCCCGCCCTGATTGACGAGGTGAAGCGCAAGGCCCTGGAGCAGGGTATGCAACTCGGCAGCGGCTACGGCCAGTGGAAGCCTACTACCCTGCGCATCGCCAACTTCCCCGCCGTACCCGATGCGGCGTTTGAGCAGTTGGTGCAGTTTTTCGCCCGCGAATTTGCGTAACGGTGAACTAGTGAGATGGTGAAATAGTGAGTTGTTGTGTTGATAACCAGTATTTCATCCTCTCACCGCTTCATCATTCAGTAGTCTGCTGATGTTCAGTTTAAAAGAAATATTCTCCGTCACACTCACTCTGTTTGCCATCATCGACATTCTGGGCTCGGTGCCGATTATCCTGCAAATCAGGCAGCGCGAGGGGAAAATTCACTCAGAGAAGGCCACGCTGGTAGCGGGCGTGCTGATGGTGGCGTTTCTGTTTCTGGGGCAGAGCATTTTGTCGCTTTTTGGAGTTGACTACCAGTCGTTTGCTTTGGCCGGTGCCATTATCATCTTCCTCATTGGTATGGAGATGATTCTGGGAATTGAGCTGTTTCGGCACAACCCGGCGGCTTCGTCGGGTTCCATTGTGCCACTGGCGTTTCCGCTCATTGTGGGCGCCGGCACCATGACCACCCTGCTCTCCCTGCGGGCGGCCTATTCCCTACCCAACGTGCTGGTGGGCATTGTGCTGAACCTGGTGTTTGTGTACGCCGTGCTGAAAAGCTCGGCCTGGATTGAGCGCAAGCTTGGCAAGGCCGGCGAGGACATTCTGCGCCGCGTGTTCGGCGTGATTCTGCTGGCCATTGCCATCAAGCTGTTTAAGAGTAATTTTTAAAGGGGGTCTTAGGGTCTTGGTTGATGTTCAACGGATCATCTTTCATAACATCAATCCAAGCTCCCAAGACCCTACTAATCACCGCATGATTCACTTATATACCGATGGCTCGTCGCGGGGGAACCCGGGGCCGGGCGGCTACGGGGCCATTCTGCGCTTCGGGCCGCACGAGAAGGAGCTCACCCAGGGCTTCCGCTTGACCACCAACAACCGCATGGAACTGCTGGCCGTGATTATAGGCCTGGAGGCCGTCACGCGCCCAGAAATGCCCATCACCGTCGTCACCGACTCGAAATATGTGGTAGATGCCGTGGAGAAAAAGTGGGTGTTCGGCTGGGCCAACAAACCCGGTTTCGGCAAGAAGGCCAACGAGGACCTTTGGCGCCGCTTCATGAAAGTGTACCGCCAGCGCACCGTGCGCTTCCAGTGGGTGCGCGGCCACAACGGCCACCCCGAAAATGAGCGTTGCGACCAACTAGCCGTGTGGAGTGCTACACAGGGGAAGTTACTGGTGGATGAAGGGTATGAGTTGATAGAGCAGAAGCGGTGAGGTGGTGAGGGTGTGAGTGAAAAAAGCGTGTGTCATCCTGAGCGCAACGAAGGACCTTATGCCAGTTGAACGAGTCGTTATTACGTCATTCGTTCTAGCGTGATAAGGTCCTTCGCTGCGCTCAGGATGACACACGCTTTTTTCACTCACACCCTCACCACCTCACCATTTCACAAACTTACCTTTCACCGCCTTGCTGCGGGGGTAGGCGTATTCAACGTTTTCGGAACGGTAGGGGCTTGGGGTAGCGTGATGGGTACGGCGCGGGGTGCGGGCTGGCGCACAGGCCGGAGTGGGGTACGGCTGAGCACCAGCGTGTCCTGTTGCAGGCGGGCTTGCAGAAACTGGTAGAGGCGTTGGGTTTCGGCGGAGGTAGGCACGGTATCGGGGCGCTGCCAGGCTACGGCTACGGTGAGCAGGGTGTCGGCGCGGAGGGTATCGGGGGCAATATCGGTTTGAGGGCGGGCCACGCTCAGGCCGGCCACACGCGGAAAGGCGGCACGGACCTCGCGCAACACTTGCGCCGCCGAGGGCAGCGGATTGCTGGCCGGGCTGCTGGTGGTGCGGATGGTAGGCGCACGCGTCAGCTCCGCTTCTAACTGCATGTTTTGAAACAGATTGCGGGCGGCTTCTTCACTCAGCTGCGCTACTTCCTCCTTTGAAATATTCACCCGCGACACTTCCACTTGGTAGTTTTTGAGGTCGCGCTGGTGCAGCCGCTTTTCCATTTGGGCCACTTGGCGGGGCACCACATTCAGGCCCGAGAAGTACACCCGCACCAGGTTGGTTGAATCGGTGTGCGCGATATCCCAGCGCAACACTTCGTTGCCTTGCGCCCGCAATCCGTCTACCACCACCTCTTCCACAATGCGCCGGTCGCGCTCCTGGCGGTATACACTCACCAGAAAATAGACGCTGGGAGCCACAATTAAAGCCAGCAGCAGACCCATAATAATGTTGACGCGGCGCTGCTGTCCTTCCTCCACGTAGGTGCGTTGCGGAAAGCGCATTACCCTTACAATCATGTAAGTAGCCAAGCTGATGAAGGCGGCGTTGATACAGTATAAGTACAACGCCCCCAGAAAAACTGACCAGTTGAGATGCGCCAGGCCAAAGCCGGCCGTGCACAGCGGGGGCATAAGCGCCGTAGCAATGGCCACGCCCGGAATGGCGTTGGTCTTATCGCGCCGGGAGCTGGAAATGATGCCGGCCACGCCCCCAAACAAGGCAATGAGCACGTCGAGCAGGGTAGGGTGCGTGCGCGCGAGCAGTTCGGGTGTGGCTTGCCCCAGGGGCGTGAGGCTGAAATAGAGTACGCTGGCTACCAGGCTGATAGCAGTAGCCAACCCCAGTTGGCGCAGCGCGTGCCGAAACATAGCCGAGTCGTTGATACCCAAGCTCATGCCTACCCCCAGGATCGGACCCATCAGCGGCGAAATCAACATGGCCCCAATGATGACGGCGGCCGAGTTGGTATCCAAGCCGATGCTGGCCAGCAGCGCCGCGCACATCAGAATCCAAAGCACCGAACCTCGCAGTTCAATATTGGCTTCAATGTCCTCGACGGTACCGCCGATGGACGCGCCCGTGCGAAGGTTCAGCAAACGGAGTAAACGCAGCAGCATAGGGAAACTTTAGGTAGTAAGGACGAAGGTAAAGCCAGCATACGGAAAGCACGACAGGAAGGTAGCCTATCTTTGCCCGCGATTATGCCGTTTTAGTATCATGGCCAATTCCTACTTCCAGTTCAAGCAGTTTCGGGTAGAGCAGGCGCACTGTGCCATGAAGGTGTGCACCGATGCCTGCGTGCTGGGCGCCATGGCGGCGGTAGCCGGCGCCCGGCGCGTACTGGATATTGGCACCGGCACCGGCCTGCTGGCCCTGATGGCCGCCCAGCGCAACCCCACCGCCACCATTGAAGCAGTGGAATTAGATGCCGCCGCGGCCGCCCAGGCCGCCGACAACTTTGCTGCCTCGCCGTGGGCAGAGCGCCTACGCGCCTACCCCATTAGCCTAGCCCAATTTGCGGCCACCCACCCCGCCCCCTACGACCACATCCTGTGCAACCCGCCGTTTTTCCGTCAGTCGCTCCGCTCGCCCGACGCGCAACGCACCACGGCCCGCCACACTGCCAACGACACCCTGACGTTCACCGAAATCAGCCGGTTTGCCGCTGATTTTTTAACTGAACAGGGCAAACTCACGGTGCTATTACCGCCACCCGAGATGCTGCATTTTGAGCAGGACGCAGCGGCCGTGGGCCTCTACCCTACCGCTCGGCTGGCGCTGCACCACCGCCCCGGCAGCCGGGCGTTGCGCCACATTACCGCCTTTGGGCGGCAGCCACAACCTGTGAGTACGCAAACGCTACTGCTGCATGATGCAGATGAGGCGGTGTATTCGCAGGAGTTCCGGGCGCTGCTAGGCGGGTTTTATCTGCACTTGTAGCGCTACACTAGTTGCCGGAGTCGGGTAAGTTTGTCTTGGTAGAATTCGTCGAGCAAATCGGTACTTACCTGGTCGAACTCGGGGCGGGTGTAGTGGCGGCGCACGGTACCAGCGGCCAGAATAGTTAGCTCGTCACAGATTTCGGTGAGGGTGCCGAGTAGGTGTGATGTCAGGAGAATACCAGTGCCGCGTGCGCGCAGCCGCAGCAGTATTTCCTTCACTAGTAGGTTGGTACCCAGGTCGAGACCGTTGAAGGGCTCATCGAGAATGAGGTAGCGGAAGTCCTGCACCAGCACTGCCAGTAGGGCCAGCTTCTTTTTCATCCCAGCGGAATAGTCTTCGGCGTAGGCATCAAGCGGTAGTTCCAGCAACTCATTCCACTCCGCGAAATCCGGCACTTTACGGCCTCGCGCCTGTAAGCAAAAAGTGAGGTATTCGCGGCCAGTGAAGCGCGGATAGAAGTAGGGCTCGTAGGGTAGCAGGCCCGTATGCTGGCGCAGGCTGAGGCCGGTAGTCTCGCGCACCGTGCCGTGGTAATCGGCAATCAGCCCGTAGATGCAATTCAGCAGCGTGGTTTTGCCAGCCCCGTTCACCCCTACCAACCCGTGAATGGTACCAGGGCGCAGGTCGAGGCTGATGTGGTGCAGCACGGGCTGCGCGTCGTAGGCTTTGTATAGGTCGCGAATTTCAATCATAGCGAAAAGCAGCCAAGCGCCGTCGGCTTTTGGTGAGCAATACAGGAAACGCCGCCACAAATACTGCCCCGTACACGGTATTCAGCACAATCAGCAAGCCCAGCACCACTACGCCAGCTTGCACCGTACGACTCAGAAAAGTGTTGGGGTAGAAAGCGTATTTGGCAAGCAGCGCTCCGGTTAGCACCGCCAGGCTCCACAATAATAGTCCCAAGGCGCTTACCCAGGTAGCAAGCCCGGTTGCCATTACGGCGAGGAAAGGAGTTGCCGTGAGCAGGTAGTAAGCCCACAGCAGCCACACGCGTCGCCAGAGGAAGGCGCCTACCCCACGGGCGGCCGTTAGCACCATCGTGGATGGCTCGGCCGTGCCGTAGCAACTCAGCACCCACAACAGCCATAGTACCGCCGCTCCAGCCGCAACGAGGGGTAGCTGATGCTGCCACACGCTCACGCCGAACAGCCCCAGCCATACCAGCATGCCGCCGCTCTGCCGCCAGCCGCCTACCCACTCAAATGCCTCGGCCCGAAACAAGCTTTTCCCACCCCGCTTACGCGCCCGCACGGCCGGAACCGGCAGCCACGGTACAGCGGCAGCGGCCAGCACCGTTAGCAGCGCGACGCCTACCCTGCCATAGGCTAGCAGGGCAATGGCAGCCGGGCTCAACAGCAACGCGTACTCTACGGCCAGCCACTGCCGAAACATGGGGGCCGTTGTTTGTAAAAAGTCCAAGTCGTTTCGCCGCCAGTGCGCGCTGAGGCACAGCCACGCTCCCATTATCGGCACGGCCCACTGGCCTACTGGATGGTGCGCCGCTGTAAGCAACGCCTTGCTACTTACTGCCAACAGCATAGCCCCCAGTATGAGCAACCGCCACCACCCTAGCTCCAGCAAGTGACGCCCCAGTACGCGCAGGCGTAGACGAAAGTAAGACTGCATAGCCGCTACAACGGCGAACTAGCATCGCTCTATATAGTCAGACACCTATTTTTACGAGTTGCCTGCCGGTCCGACGCCGGAGGCGTCCGACCGGTTGCCGTAAGCTGGCTGCTGTGAACGAGCTTCGTGCGGATGTTACGGAGGCGGCACGATTGTCAGCAGGCGGCAAACGGTCGGACGCCTACAGCATCGGACCGGCAGACGTCCTCTTCATTCAGCCATCAGGCATCTTTCTTCTCCCTCCACAAATCGAATTCCGTATTCCGTGGCCAGTTCATCGAGAATAGGCTCATAGATTTCTGCTTTGGTAGGAATCATGATACCGTGCGAGGCAATTTGCCCAGCGGCTAGCCGGCGCACGGCCATGCCCAGCGGCATCCCTACCGTCTTGGCCATGGCGGTGTGCGTGGCGTCGTCGCCCAGCACGACCAACGAGGCGGTGTTCGCATACACCAATCCGGCTAGTTCATACTCAAATTGGTGCTGCATCACCACCATGTCGCGGTCGTGGGGGTGGAGCGCCCATTTGCGCAGCAGCAGGTGCTCCAGCAGCTGGGCTGGCGTGGCGTTGGCGAGGCCTACCGGCTCCAGCGAGAAGATGCCCAGCCACGTCAGCAACTGCATTTCGGGGCTGTTGGGTGCAAGTTGCAGGTAGTCCGTCACCCACCCCACCGGCGACCAGTGGGGAAGTGGTAGCCGCGGCAAACAGGCGGCCACCAGCTCACTCCACGGCAGGCTCGCGGCGTTGCCCAGGCGCACCGAGTCGTCGGTGAGGCCCAGCTGCACCAGCGCGTGCCAGGCGGCGCAGTAGCCGGGGCGGCGTAGGGTGCCGCGCAGCATCGTAGGGATGCCGTCGAGGCCGTAGAGGGGGCGGTAGCCGAGCGAGTCGCGGTTGGGGTAGCCCTCGAAGTCGCCGTAGCCGGGTACGCTGAGGGGCTCGGCGCGGGCAAATAGTTGGTGGTAGGGCACCAGCCGCGGGCGGCCATCTTCTAGGTACTGCGCCGTGCTTTGCCCGGCCAGCACCACGTTGCGCGGGTTCCAGGTGAACTTGTAGCGCCACGGATTATCACCTTCTGAATTAGGGGCCAGCAAGCCGCCACAGTACGATTTGAAACTGGTGAGCCGCCCGCCCCGCGCCCGAATGCTGTCAATCATCTGCATAGCCGACATATGATCCAGGCCGGGGTCGAGGCCGCACTCCATGAGCAGCGTGACGCCCGCAGCACGGGCCTCCGCATCCAATGCGCGCAGCTCGGGCGTGGCGTAGCTGGCGGTGGCCAGGTGCCGGCGGTGGCGTACGCACACCCGCGCCACCACCGGGTGCAGAAACGCGGGCAGCATCGAAATCACAACGTCGTGCGCTTGCACCAGCTCGTCGAGGCGGGCGGCATCGTCGGTGGAGAACAGCACGGCGCGGGCGTAGGCAGCGTGCGCGGCCAGTACGGGCGCCAGGGGAGCGGGGTCGAGGTCAGCAATGGTGAGCTGCCAATTTTCCGCAGGTGCGTGGCGCAGCAGGTAGGCAATGAGCGCAGAAGCCGAGCGGCCGGCACCGAGCAGCAATAGGCGGGTGGGTAGGGACATGTCGGAAGGGTCGGGTGTATTGTCAAAGCTAACAACTCCGGGAACATACGCCTGCCGGTCCGACGCCGCGGGTGTCCGACTGGTTGCCATTGCTGACTACTGCACCACATGCCTAGCCATCAGTAGGAAACCCAGACCGTAACCGGTCGTCGGACGCCTACGACGTCCGACCGGCAGGCGTATGTCCTGCCATTCGCCCTACCCCCAGCGCAGTTCAACCCGCTGTTGTACCGTTCGCTGAAAAACAATTTTTCCCGGCTGAAAGGCCCGCTAGGTTTGAGGTATCAATCGCACTACAAACGTCTTATACCCCTACCACGATGAACTTGACAGCCCTCCTCCGTCCCTTCTGCGCTGCCCTGCTTACCAGCGCCACACTTTTCACCACCGCACCCATAGCCAGCGCATCGGCCCCTACCCTTCTGGTAGCCGATAACCCAGCCGCTGCGCACCCCAACTTCACGGTGCGCGTGGTGGGCAAAGGCCAACCCATGCTCCTGATTCCGGGCCTAACCTGCCCCGGCGCGGTGTGGGACGAGACGGTGGCACACTACCAGAAACAGTACCAGTACCACATCATTTCCATCAACGGATTTGGTGGCACCGCCGCCCCGGCCAGCACCGAAAACCTGCTCCAAAACGTGCGCGACCAGCTCCTCACTTACGTCAAAACGCAGCACCTCCACAAGCCCGTAGTAGTAGGGCACAGCCTGGGCGGCTTTCTGGCCCTGTGGATGAGCACCACCCAACCCGACGCCGTGGGGCCGCTGGTGATTGTGGATTCCCTACCCTTCCTGTCGGCGGTGCAAAACCCTATGCTGACCGCCGAGGCCGCCAAGCCTATGGCCGAGGGCGTACGGCAGCAGGTAGGCCGCGGCCACATGGACGCCGCCACCGCCCGCCAGATGTCGGCTAGCCTCATGACCGACACCGCCCGCATCCGACTGGCCACGCGCTGGAGCGTAGCCTCTGACCCAGCTACCGTGAGTCAGGCCATGTACGATATGTATACCACCGATTTGCGCCTAGACGTGGCCCGCATTCAGCAGCCCGTATTGGTGCTGGGTGCCTGGGCCGCTTACAAGGCCTACGGCTCTACCAAGGAGAGCACCCGCGCTATTTTCGAACAGCAGTACGCCAAGCTACCTCAGCACCGGATTGAGATGTCGGAAGCCGGCAAGCACTTTCTGATGTGGGACGATACGCAGTGGTTCTTAGCGCAGTCGGACGCTTTTTTGAAGCAGTACGCAGTCGCCAAAAAATAGAAGACCGTCATGCCTGATCAGGCATGACGGTCTCCCCTGGCCCCACTGCTACTCTCTAGAAATCAGAATACGCCATTGGATGCAGGAATTGCATATCGATGTGCGATACGTTGTCCTGGTATTCGGGCCGGGCCGAGAGCTTTTTCCAATCCGCTGATTCTCCAAACTGCTTCCAGTGCGCGTCGCGGGCGGCTTTATTCTCGAAGGTGGTCATATACATCAGGTTGGGCATGTGGCTGCCCGCCAGAACCCGGCCGTAGAATACCGCATTGAAGCCCAGGCGCTTGAATAGCCCTACTTCGTCACCCTGCACAAACATCTGCACCTTGTTGAGGTGCTGGGCTTGGGTAGCGCTTTCGTAGCTTCGCAGCTCGTAGATGCGCTCGGGGCGTGGCCCAGTCAGGGGCGGCGTCTGGAGCTTGAGTTGATCAGAAAACGACTCTAGCAAAATATTTTCCAGGCGGGTGTAGGGTGCTTGATCGTGGGCGGCCTGCCAGTATTGTTGTCCAGCGGCGCCATACACCTTCGGTTGCTCCAACTGCGTTGTTACGCGTTGCCACTGTTGCAGCGACTGGTAGGGCACCAGCACCAGCAGGCGTCGGTCGGCAGCCGTATCGTTGCCAACTGGCTCGAACACGCCCACTTTCGGGATACCCAGCTTGTGCAGCGCCGGCAGGTAGGCGTCTTTCAAAAAGGCCTCTACCCGCTGTTGCTGTTGTTGATCGCGCAGATGATAGACTTGTATTTGGTAGTACTCACGGCCGGCGGCGCGGGTGGTCGTTGCACTCAGCAGCATACCGGCCAGGAGCAGCAATTGGCAAATTGTGGTGCGGAAACGTGGAGGGGATTTGGGTGTCATCGGTACAGTTCGGAATAGATTAACTGCTTAAACATACCGCAAATTCGGCAACCGTCGGCTTGCTTTCTCCTAATTCTACACAAACCCTTCTTGCCATGATAGCCCCTAGCTCATCCTTAGATCAGCAACGTGCGCAGTTTACCGCCCAGCGCCTGCTGGCTATGCCGTTGGCAGGCACTGTGGCTTGGGCGATAGTAGGCGTGGCTGGCCTCACGCTGTCGCCGGTGCAGATGGTGTGGGCGCTGTACCTGAGCACCGGCAGCATTGTGTATCTGGGCCTGTTTTTCTCCCGGTTCACCGGCGAAAACTTCCTGGACCGCACCAAACCCAAAAATGCGTTTGACACCTTGTTTTTCAGCACGGTAGCGATGTCGTTGCTGGTGTACGCCATTGCCATTCCCTTTTTTCAGGCCGATTATACCTCCCTACCCCTCACCATCGGTATCCTCTCGGGACTGATGTGGCTGCCGCTGTCCTGGATTATCCAGCACTGGGTAGGAATTTTTCACGCCGTGGCGCGCACGGTGCTGGTGCTGGCCACCTGGTACGCTTTTCCGGCCCATCGATTCATTGCTATTCCATTTCTCATCGTGGGGCTGTATGTTGTGACGATCCTCATCCTGGAATACCGCTGGCGGGCCGTTCGGCGAAAAAACGCGGTGGCTTTATCAGCTTAATTGTATGTCTTCCTTATCCGTCGATAGCCCTACCCCTGCGCCTACTCCTACCCATCGTCGTTGGTATTGGAGCCTGCAAGTAGCGGGCTGGCTGCTCTACGCCTGTCTTGGCCTGATACTAATTCGGTTGTTTGCGGCGCGCGTGGTCATTGGCTGGCATCTTCTTGCCATTCAATTAGCTATGGCTGTGGTGCTTCTTCTTGTCAGCCACTGCGTGCGCGCTTGGATGAAACGGCAGCATTGGAAGCAGTTGCCTTTTGGGGCGTTGCTATGGCGGCTGCTTGTAGCCAATGGGGTAGCCGCCGTGCTCGGCCAGATAGTGCTGGGAGTTATTATTGCCTTTCTGATCCGGCCGCCTGCCAGCATGGGTGGGTTGGCCGGTGGCGCTCAATTTGTGGGCTATATTCTTAACACTTACTTCGTGCTTTGGCTCTGGACGGCCTGCTATTTCGGCTGGCACTACCTCAGTCGCTACAAGCAGGCCGAGGTAGATAAATGGAAGTTACAGGCGGCCGTGCGAGAGGCGGAAATGAGCACCCTGAAAGCCCAGATCAACCCGCATTTTCTATTCAATGGCCTTAATAATATTCGGGCCTTGGTGATGGAAGACCCCGCCCGCGCCCGCGCCATGATGACGCACCTCTCCGACCTGCTGCGCTACTCCATTCAGCTCAATGGCACCGAGCAGGTGCCGCTGGCCCGCGAGCTGGAAATTGTGGAGCATTATCTTCAGCTGGAAGCTATGCAACTAGAGGAACGCCTGACGTATACGCTCGATATCGACCCTGTTACCCTAGCCGTACCCATACCCCCCATGACCTTGCAGCTGCTGGTGGAGAATGCCATTAAGCACGGCATCGCGCCCCGGCCCGAAGGCGGCGTCATCACTATTTCGGCCCAATTGGCGGCCGATGGCGCGCAGCTGCACGTGGTAGTGCGCAA
This sequence comes from Hymenobacter defluvii, assembly GCF_017589435.1. Classification (NCBI taxonomy): domain Bacteria; kingdom Pseudomonadati; phylum Bacteroidota; class Cytophagia; order Cytophagales; family Hymenobacteraceae; genus Hymenobacter; species Hymenobacter defluvii. The sequence continues at coordinate 562,069 of NZ_JAGETX010000001.1, read as the reverse complement.
CACCGGCAGCTACCAGCTGCCTGCGCCGGGCCATACGGGTATCGGGCTGCGCAATGCCCGCGAGCGGCTCGCACTGCTATTCGGACCCGCCGCTACCCTCACGCTCACCAACGACCCAAACGCGCCCAATCAGGTACTGGCGCACGTGCAGCTACCCGTAGCTGCCGCCCTGCCCTCCCACTCCACGCCCGCTACGGTAGCCAGTGTATAGCTATTTTTTACGCTATGAATATTCTATTAGTTGATGATTCGCGCCTGGCACGCCAGGAACTGCGCCACCTGTTGCAAGCCTACCCCGAGGTGACGGTAGTAGGCGAAGCCCGCCACGCCGCCGAAGCCCGCCAACTCCTACCCACGCTCCGCCCCGATGTGCTGCTACTCGACATTCACATGCCCGGCGAAACCGGCTTCGATCTGCTGGCCTCGCTGGACACGGCCCCACATGTCATCTTCACCACCGCCTACGATGAATACGCCCTCCGTGCCTTCGAGGTGAATGCGCTGGACTACCTGCTGAAGCCCGTGCAGGAACACCGCCTCGCCGCAGCCTTGGCCAAAGCCCGCACCGTCCTAATGCCTCCCGACGATAACCCGCCTCCCCCCACACCCGAGCTGGCCCCTACCCTCCTCACCGAGCACGACCAGGTGTTTGTGAAGGACGGTGAGCGGTGCTGGTTTGTGCGCTTGGCTGATATCCGCCTGTTTGAAATCAATGGCAGCTATACCCAAATCTACTTCGACCAGCAGCACCCCCTCATCCCGCGCACCTTGCAGCACCTGGAGCAGCGCCTCGACCCGCGGGTATTTTTCCGGGCCAACCGGCAGCAGATCATCAACCTGAAGTGGATTGCCGGCATTGAACCCTGGTTCAGCAACACGCTCAAAATTCAGTTGCGCGAGGGGCCAGAGGTGGAAGTTTCGCGCCAGCAGTCGGCCCGCTTTCGGGAGTTGATGAGTCTGTAGAGGGATTGTTTTCAACCAGAACGTCATGCTGAGCGGAGTCGGAGCATCTCGCGTGCTGATGTGAGGTAGTAATTCTAAAAGTTGAAATTCCCAAGAGCACGCGAGATGCTCCGACTCCGCTCAGCATGACCATCTAACGAGCCCAAACCGATTTATCAGCAGATAATTGTATTTTCGCCGCCCCTCTTCACAAACGGGGCCGCTATTCGGCGCCGTCACTTCTATTGCCCTGCCGATGGCTCACCCCCTGCACCTCACCATCACCGTCGACGTACTGGCGTCGGAAGCGGAACTGACGCCCGCCGAAGCCACTGTGTGGCAGGCTGCCCGCGCCGCTACCAACCATGCGTACGCTCCCTACTCGCATTTTCACGTGGGCGCGGCGCTGCTGCTGGAAGATGGAAGTGTGTTTCGGGGAAACAACCAGGAGAATGCGGCCTACCCTTCTGGCCTCTGCGCCGAGCGGACGGCTCTGTTTGGCTGGGCAGCCAGCCAGCCAGCCCAGCGCATAGTGGGCATGGCCGTGGCCGCCCGTCCCGCCAATGGTGAGTTCACGCTGGCCTGGCCCTGCGGCGCCTGCCGCCAGGTGATGACGGAGTACGAGCACCGCCAGCAACACCCCATTCCGCTGCTGCTACCCGGCCCCGATGGTACCATCTACCGCTACCGCAGCGTGGGCGACCTGCTACCCTTCAGCTTCTCGGCTGAGAATCTGCCTACCCCCCAACCTATCGTATAACGCTGCTGGTGGCTGCTCAGGAACATCATATGCACGTTCAGCGCACGGCGCGCTACTATCAACTAGGCACTCCTGGACCTACCACGCGCCGCGTGTGGGTGGTGTGCCACGGCTACGGACAGCTGGCCGCCTACTTCATTCGGCACTTCGCTTTCCTCACCGAGGACGACCCAAACACGGTAGTCTTGGCGCCCGAAGGACTTTCACGCTTCTACTTACAGGGCACCAATGGTCGCGTAGGGTCTACCTGGATGACGCGCGAAGACCGCCTCACCGAAATTGAGGATTACGTAGCCTACCTCAACCAGCTCTCAGATACCATTCTAGCCCAATGCGCGCCCGACGCGCAAGTGCTGGTGCTGGGCTTTTCCCAAGGCGCCGCTACTGTAAGCCGATGGCTGGCTCACGCCCCGTTCCGGGCGGCGCGGCTGGTGCTCTGGGCCGGCGCCTTCCCACCCGATATGGACTTGTCTGTGGCCGCCCGCCTGCTTCGGCAGGTGCCCGTCACGCTGGTATGCGGTACGCAGGACGAATACGTAACCGATGAAGCCGTAGCGCAGCAGCAAGAGGCGCTGCATGGACTAGGCGTAGAGCCGGAAATCATTTGGTTCGAGGGACGGCATCAGCTGGATAGAGTGGTACTGCAGCAGCTCCGTGAAGCTTTGGAACACTAGAAAATGTCTGTCATCCTGCGCTTGCGAAGGACCTTCTCACGCGTGAACGGCCAGCGTACCAACGACTCGTTCACGCGTGAGAAGGTCCTTCGCAAGCGCAGGATGACAGATAGCGCCCTACCCCTTCTGAATAGCAGTAGCCGCGCCCTGCGCGGTGGGTAGCAGCAGCACTTCCGCCACGTTGACGTGCGGCGGGCGCGTGACCATAAACCGGATAACATCGGCCACATCCTCAGCGCGGAGCGGCTCAAACCCCTGGTACACCTTGTCGGCACGTTCCTGGTCGCCCTTGAAGCGCACCTGCGAAAATTCTGTTTCCACGGCGCCAGGGTTTACCTCTGCTACCCGAATACCGTGGGGTAGCAAATCCAGCCGCATGCCTTTGGTGAGCGAATCTACGGCGGCTTTGGAGGCGCAGTACACATTGCCGTTGGCGTAAGCCTCTTTGCCGGCAATAGAGCCCACATTCACGATGTGGCCCTGCTGGCGGCGCGTCATGGTGGGGAGCACGGCGCGGGTCACGTAAAGCAAACCTTTCACGTTGCCGTCCAGCATGGCATCCCAATCCTCCGGGTCGCCTTCCTGAATGGGCGCCAGGCCGTGGGCATTGCCAGCATTATTGATTAGCACGTCAATCTCCTGAAACTCGGTGGGTAGGCTGCCAATGGCTGCCTCCGTAGCAGCCCGGTCGCGCACATCAAAGGTGAGTAAATGGGTAGGAGCAGGCGCCAGTTGCTGCGCCAGTTCTTCCAGCTTCTCGCGCCGACGCCCCGTAAGTACCAGCCGGAAACCGGCTTCGGCCAGCGCCACCGCCGTAGCTCGGCCAATCCCCGACGAAGCGCCTGTGATTAAAGCAGTTTTCATACAATGAAAGGGTAGATGGCTGAAAAACGAAAGGGTGAATGAGTAATCCAGCGACTACTCATTCACCCTTTCGTTCTTCACCTTATTCAAAATTCAGATACAGCGTCACGGTGTGGCTCCTCATCCGTTGCAAACTATTGTTATACACATCCGTCTGGCCTTCTTTCTGCTGAATGTTGCGCAGGCCGTGCGAGAAGCGCAGTTCCGGGGCAAACTTGAACAGCGGATAAAACAGGTCAAGCCCTACCCCGTACTCGATGGCAAGGTCGGTTTTGTTGACGCGTAGCAGGTTGTTTTCCGGGTCTTTGATGCGGTTGCCCACGTTCACACTCGGCTTGATCCCACCCACCATATACACGCGGGTGTTGCGCCGCCGCTGCGAGTGAAATTTCAGTAGAATCGGAAAATCCACTTGGGTGGTTTCCACCTCCTGGTTCTGGATTTCTCTGGGCATATCTGGCACGTTTAGGTCGGGTGTGTAGCCGTAGGGCTTAAACTCCACCCGGCGCGTCATGAAGCTCACGCCCGGCGCAAAGCGCAGGCTCAAAAACTCCAACAAGCGCGCGTCGCCCACAAAACCCACCGAGAAGCCGGGGCTGTTGATGGTATTCGCCGTTACGCCCAGGCCGCTGTCTCGCCGGTCAATGTAGGTTTGCGTATGCTCGATGCGGTAGCCGGAGAAATTCGGTGCGATGTAAAAGCCGGGGTGAAACCACCGGTCATCGTAGCCCGGCAAGTTGTTGCTGGTCACCGATTTCACTTGGCCACGCCGGCCGCGGCTGGCTGTAGTAAGGCTTTTTTTCTGGGCGTAGGCGCCAAAAGGAACCACGGCAGCCAAAGCGGCCACCACGGCCACTCGACCTATTTGTGCGCAGTATAAATGGAGCTGATGCCGAAAGTAAGAGGCTGCCATGCGGGGGTAATAAATCCAACCTGTGAAAGAATTGCCAGAAAATCAGGACCATCGGGAAACGCCTGCACCGACTCGGGCAAGTAAGTATAAGCCGCTTGGTCCTTGGAAATCAGCTTGCCAAACACAGGTAGAATGTGCTGAAAATAGAAATTGTACGCCTGCTTCATAGGGAAAGCAGTGGGCTTGGAAAATTCCAGAATCACAAGCTTTCCGCCGGGCCGCAGTACCCGCCGCATCTCCGTTAAGCCCTGCTTGAGGTTCTCAAAGTTGCGCACGCCAAAAGACGCTGTGACGGCATCGAAGTGGTCGTCGGGGAATGGCAGGTTTTCAGAGTCGCCTAGTTCGAGCTTAATCCGGTTGGTGAGACCTTTAGCCTGTAGCTTGCGCCGCCCTACCTCCAGCATTCCCTCCGAGATGTCCACGCCCGTTACCTGCGCGTCGGGGGTGGCGGCACGTAGCGTTTCGATGGCAAAATCGGCGGTGCCGGTGGCAATATCCAGAATCCGGGCCGGTCGCAGTTGCTTCAGTTCACCCACTGCTTTGCGCCGCCAGTAGATATCGGTGCCGACACTCAGGAAATGGTTCAGAAAGTCATACTTGCCGGCGATGCTGTTAAACATGGTAGCTACCTGCGATTTTTTGCCGGCAGCGTCGTCTTTGTAGGGAACAACGGACATATAGTGCAGAAACGAAGTAAGGGGCGCTGAATTGCTCAAACATAACGCCCCGGCGCGGATAAAGTTGGGATAAGGTCTCGCAACTTCCGCAGTAGGTGCCTGTAAACTAAACGGGCCGGGCATGATGCCCGGCCCGCGTTGTTGGCAGACAATGACTTATTAATTGTCAGTCTTCACTTTGGTTTTCTCGCCGGTAGCGGTCTTTGCTTTCGCGTCGATGGTACCGTTCTGCGTAACCGTCTTCGACTTGGAGCCTTCCGGACCTTTGGTTTTAATTTTCACCTTGTCCGAATCCTCGTCTACTTTCACCTTCACTTTGGTGCCATCGTCGAGCTTCACCGTGTTCTTGCCGGGCTCCAGCGTGGCGCTGGTTCCGCCAGGAGCGGCATTCATGGGCCGGGTCATGCGGGGCTGCGAGCTAGGGCTCATCATGGCACCTCCGCCCGAGTTAGTGCTCGTGCCGCCGCCATTCATCTGCGGCATAGTTTCACCCTCACCCAAAATCACGCGGAACTCGGTGCGGCGGTTTAGCTGCATGTTCTCCGGCGAATCGTTTGGAGCTGCCGGACGACGCTCACCGTAGCTCACCGTTACCATGCGGGTTTCAGCTACGCCTTGCTTCTTCAGGTAGTTGTAAGCAGCATTGGCGCGGTTCTGACCCAGTACCATGTTGTACTCGTCGGTATTACGCGAGTCACAGTTACCTTCCACCGAGATATTGATGCCAGGGTTGGCCTTCAGAATGCGGGCGATGTTGTCCAATTCCGTAATCGACTCCGGCCGCAGGTTGTACTTGTCGGTATCGAAGTAGATGTTATTGAGCGCGACTTGCGAAGTGGTATCTACGTAGGGCACATAGAAGTTCTTCACAATAGTGGTAGAGTCGTTGGTAGAGATAGGCACCTCAAACTCCTGCGTCTCGATGTTCTTACCGTCTTTCGACACGGCTACCTGGTAGGTACGACCCGACAGCAGGCTTACCTGATAGTCGCCGTTGCCGGGCTTGGTTACATCGCGGTAGCTCAGGGCCGTGTTATCGGCTTGTTTGCCGCTGAACACCAGTTCCACACCCGGAATCACAGAAGCGCTGTCGCGTGCCGAGAACACCTGGCCGCGAATCGTCACGTTCTTGATGTAGTTGATGGTGTAGATGTCCTTCTCACCGTAGCCACCGATGCGGTAGCTGGAGAGGTAGGCGTAGCTGCCATCGGGGCTGAGGCGGTAGTAGGTGTCATCGTCGGGCGTGTTGATGGGGTAGCCCATGTTCTCGGCCCGACCCCACTTGCGACCTACCTCATCCCACTCCGACTTGAAAATGTCGTAGCCACCCATGGTGTTGTGGCCGCGCGAGGCGAAATACAGCGTTTTGCCGTCGCGACTCAGGTAGGGGCTATCGTCGTCGTAAGGTGTATTAATAGCGCTACCAATCGACTTGGCTGGTCCCCAATCACCACCTTGCTGGCGAGTAGAGTAGTAAATGTCCAGCGTGCCGTCTTCCGAGTACTTCGAGGTAGAGAAGTAAATCGTCTGGCCATCGGGCGTGATATAGGCGTCCGACTCGTACGACTTGGAGTTGATATTGCTGTTCAGCTTCTTCGCCTCCGTCCAGTCGCTACCTACCTTCTCCGAGTAGAAGATGTCGCCATCTTCGTCGTTGCGGTACATCAGCAGCTTGGTGTCGTTGTCGAATACCTGAATAGAAGCGTCGTGACCCTTGCCGTTGAGCACGGTGCTCAGCGAGCGAGGCTTCTCCCACTCCTCATCGTTGATGCGCTTGGCCTCGTAAATGTTTTCGTAGTACTGGCCGTCGGCGGCTAGTTTCTTGTCTTTTACTTTGCTCTTGTTATTCTCCGTCACCACTGGCGTCTCGTTCATATTGTCCGAGCGCGAGGTGAAGAGCAGCACCTGGTCGTCCTGCGAGATAACCGGGCTGTGCTCCGACCACTGGGTGTTGATGGTCGGCCCCAGGTTTTTCACGAAGATATCCTTGGGCGTATTGAACTGCACCTTAGCGTTTTTGCTGTGCTGAATCAGCTGGGCCAGTTCTTTTTTGCGGGTATCCTTGGCTTTCAGGGTGGTGTTGTAGGCCTGAAAGTGGGCAATAGCTTCGTCGAAGTTGTAGTTGAGGTGATCTACGCGGCCCAACCAATACTCCACATCACGCGACACACGTGGTTTCAACTTCTGTGCCTTATAGATATAGTCGCTTGCTTTTTCCTTATCAAACGACATATAGGCAATACCAGCCCGGAACAGTGCTTGTGCGTTGTTAGGGTCCTGCGCCAACACCTGCTCATAGTAAGGAATAGAAGCCCGATAGTTCTCCTGCTCGAAAAACTTATTAGCGGTCTTCAGCTGCTTGCGGGTACCTTGGGCCAGCGCAGGCTGGGCCATAGCAGTAGCAAGGGCAAAAGCACAAGAGGCCTTTAATAAGCTTTTGACTACGTTGTCCATTGGGGGAGATGTTTGAAAAATAAAGCGGTGCGGTAGCTCGTTGGTAGAGCAGCTTCGCCCTGCAAACTTAGTTTTTATTAGGCTGCCTCTTATACTTAAAACCTGCTACAGGGTTAAGGGCAAGCAAATAATTTAGTAGCGCTGGTACGACGAAGTGGAACTAATTGTTAGTAACAGTCTGTTGTAGAGCTTCCCCAACAAGCACGTTTGCGGGCAAAGATAGAAATTTTATAATACGCCCTTACTCTTATCCTATCCATTCGAAAATATTGAGGTGACGCTCATTGCTCGGAGATTTGGCCATCCAAAAAGTATACCTAGTATTTCAATTTTTTACACGAATATAGGATTATAACGCTATTTAAAAGGAAATAGCAAAGTTTTTTCCTGTCGCTTCATACTGGCGTCTCATTGTACCTTTGCGGTTTCGCCTAGCTGCCTATGCAAATTCACGATGCTGCCTTCCTGGCTAGCAATACTCGCCTCGACGCTTGCCCACCGCCTACCCTGCCGGAATATGCCTTCATTGGGCGCTCCAATGTGGGCAAATCTTCCCTCATCAATATGCTAACCGGGCAGAAGGCGTTGGCTAAAACGTCCTCCACTCCTGGTAAAACACAGCTGATCAACCATTTCCTGATCAACAAAAACTGGTACTTGGTCGATTTGCCAGGCTATGGCTACGCCAAAGTGAGCAAAGTAGCGCGGGCGCAGTGGGGAAAGATGATCAACTTCTACCTGCGCAACCGCGAGAACCTGACGTGCCTATTTGTGCTGCTCGACTCGCGCCTACCCCCGCAGGCTGTGGACCTAGAGTTTATGGAAATGCTAGGCACGCAGGGCGTTCCCTTCGTGATGGTGTTTACCAAGGCCGATAAGCAGTCGGCCACGCGCACACGCCAGCTGATTGATGCGTATCTGGAAAAGATGAGCGCGATTTGGGATGAGCTGCCACGCCACTTTATTACCTCCGCCGAGTCGAAGGAAGGCCGGGAGGAGATACTAGGTTTTATTGGTGAAATCAATCAGCAGCTGGCCGAAACACCAGAGAACCCATAATCTGGCTTCTTTCTTGACGTTAGGGGTAGGCAGCGCGGCCGTATGTTTTCTTGACCCCTGTCTTCTCATTCACTGAAACGATTAATAACTCGTTTACTTTCGAACGATTACTTAATTCCCATGAAAAAATTCGCTTTTCTTCTGAGTTGTGGTTTGCTGGCTGGTGCAACTTCCGTGGTTGCCCAAACCAAGCCTGCAGCCCCGGCACCAACCGCTACCCAAGCGGCTCCGGCCGGCGGCGTTGCCAAAGCCATTCCAGTGGCCGAGTATTACGAGGGTGGTCAGGAAGCCATGTATGCCTTTATTGAGAAGGAGCTGAAATACCCGGTGCTGGCCAAGCGCAACCGCATTCAGGGCACCTGTATTGTGAGCTTCACGCTGAACACCGACGGCACTACCAGCGGCTTTAAGCTGGTGAAAGGAGTAGGCGGTGGCTGCGGCGATGAAGCCATGCGCGTAGCTAAACTGCTGCAATTCAAGAAGCCCGATTACGCGGTGCTCACCAGCCTGCCCATCGTGTTTAAGCTCTAATTGAATCTTCGGGCGGCCATCCGGCACCAACTCGTTCGGAATGCTACCTTTGCCGCCTTCTACACCAACCGACTTTACCCTTATGCCCTACGACCTGAAGGAAATTGCCGCCATTAGCGGAATGCCCGGTCTGTACCGTCTTGTAAGCCCCACCCGCACCGGCGTTATTATTGAAGCCCTCGATGGCCGCGGCACGCGCTCCATCGCCTCGGCCCGCAACAAAGTGTCACTGCTCCAGGAAATTTCCATCTACACCCAGGACTATGACCAGACTGTAGCTCTGACTGAGGTGTTCGACCGGATTCACCAGCAGTTTGGCGCCGAGCTGGAGCTGACCAGCAAATCGGATGACCGCGACCTGACGGCTTTCATGGGCCAGGTAATTCCGGATTACGACCGCGACCGGGTGTATATGTCTGATATCAAGAAACTGGTGACTTGGTACGGCATTGTGAGCAAAAACCTGGAATACCAGGCTCCGGCTACCGATGAGGACGACGCTACCCCCGCAGCCGACGAGCCCCTCAGCACGGGCGGCGAGATTTCAGCGGATGCTACGGCAACGGACGACGCGGCGGCTGCCAACCCAGAGGCTGCCACGGAAGCACCCAAAAAGAGTAAGAAAAAAGCCGAATAGTCGGCTTCGATTACACGCGAAAGCCCGCTCAGGTAATTCCTGAGCGGGCTTTTGTACTTGTTATCTGCGAATTCAATTCCGGAGCCGCTACTTTTGAGCCATGCAGCCACTACCCACTCTAAAGGTTTTTAAGTTTGGGGGTGCCTCCGTGAAGGACGCCCCTGCCATCCGCAATCTGGCCGCCATTGTGCGGATGTATGAAGGCCAGGGCCCGCTGCTGATTGTGGTATCGGCAATGGGCAAAACCACCAACGCGCTGGAAGATGTCTTTCAGCGGGCCTACACAGGAAAGCCGTACGTGGAAGCTTTGCAGGCGGTGGAAGACTACCACCTGCAAACCGCCCGGGAGCTAGCAGAGCCTATCCGGCAGGATGCTCAACCTACTCTACAAGGACTATTTGCCCAGCTTCGGCAGCAGTTGAGCGAACTCACGCCCGCGCAATACGACCAGCAATACGACCAAATTGTGAGCTTTGGGGAGCTACTGGCTACGCGGCTGGTAGCCCACACGCTGGCGGCGCAGTGGCTGGATTGCCGCCCTCTGCTCCGCACCGATAGCACTTGGCGCGAGGCGCGCGTGGATTGGGCCACCACCGAGCAGCACCTACAGGCTACTCTACCCCCACTGCTGGCCCAAGGCCCCGTGGTGACGCAGGGCTTTTTGGGCGGCACCGCCGACGGCCGCACCACCACGCTCGGCCGTGAGGGCTCCGACTACACCGCCGCCATTCTGGCGTACTGCATGGGCGCTGAATCCGTTACTATCTGGAAAGACGTGGCGGGCCTACTCAACGCCGACCCCAAGTTTTTTGCCGACACGGTGCGCTACCCCGAAATCAGCTACCAGGAAACCATCGAAATGGCCTACTACGGTGCGTCTGTGATTCACCCCAAAACCATTAAGCCGCTGGCGGTGCGCGGAATACCGTTGCTGGTGAAGTCGTTTTTGCACCCCACGGCTGAAGGAACGCGCGTGCATGACTGTCAGCACGGGCTGCTGGCGCCGGCCTACATCCGTAAGGCCGGCCAGTGCCTGATTTCCTTTGAGTCGAAAGACCTCACGTTTATTTCGGAGGAAAACCTGGAGGTAATTTTTGGGGCGTTGGCACAGGTGCGGCTCAAGATTCACGTGATGCAGAACTCGGCCATTAGCTTCTCGGTGTGCACCGATTTTTCGGCTTATCGGTTGGAGCAATTGCTGAGCTTGCTGCGCGACCAGTTCACTGTGCATTATAACACGGAGCTAGTGCTTTACACCATTAAAAACTACACTACTGATAGCCTGGAACGCCTTACGGCGGGCCGTACGCTGCTGCTGGAGCAGCGCACCCGGCAAACCTTCCAGATGGTGTGCCGCGAGGAGGTATAAGTGAGATGGTAGTGCCAGGCTAGCCGAAACATTGTGGCGGCTCCTGCGCTTTTCACCTTATCTTTGCGGTTCATTCCTCCTGACCAGTGCCGGTTTCTGCTGCTTCTACAACTCCTTCCTTGCCTACCCCTGCGCACGTGCGCGGCCTGCTGGCTCGTGCTGGATTGCGCGCTACCCAACAACGCGTTCTGATTCTGGGCGGATTGCTGGCCCTGCGCGACCACCCCACCGCCGAGCAGGTACACCGCCAGGTTGCGGCCGAAGCCCCTACCCTGTCGCTGGGTACGGTGTATAAGGCGCTGGATAGTTTTGTGGTGGCGGGGTTGGTGAAGCGAGTGGCTGTGGCCGACGGCGCGGCCCGTCGCTACGATGCTGATTGTTCGCCTCACCACCACTTGTTTTGCACCGCTACCCAGGAAATTCTGGACTACCGCGACCCGCAGCTGGACGCTCTGATTCAAGAGTTTCTGGCGGCGCGGGGGTTTGAAAACTTCCAGCCGCATTCGTTCTCGCTGCACATCACCGGCGAGAAAATCATCCGCTCTGCCTGACCCATCCCGCCCAACGATTCCCTTGCTTTTTCATTCCCTTTTACCCCCAATTTCCTAATAACCATGGCAGTTCTCGTTGGCAAGCGTGCTCCTTCTTTCAAGGCTACGGCCGTTATCGACGGCGAATTCGAGGAAGAGTATTCCCTCGACCGTTATCTGGGCAAGAAGCACGTATTGTTCTACTTCTACCCTTCCGACTTCACTTTTGTGTGCCCCACCGAAATCCTGGCCTTTCAGGAGCGGCTGGCTGATTTCGAGAAGAAAGGCGTAGCCGTGGTAGGCTGCTCCACCGACTCGCACTTCTCGCACTTTGCTTGGCTGAATACTCCGCACGACCGGGGTGGCATTGAGGGTGTAACCTACCCGCTGGTAGCCGACGCTACCAAAACCATTGCCGCCAACTACGACGTGCTGGGCGGTCATTACGATTACAATGAGTCTGGCGAAATGATTTTCGTAGGCTCACCGGTTGCATACCGCGGCTTGTTTCTGATTGACAAAGATGGCATTGTGCGTCACCAGCTCGTGAACGATGGCCCGCTGGGTCGTTCCATCGACGAGGCAATGCGCATGGTAGACGCCCTGCAACACTTCGAGAAGTTTGGCGAGGTATGCCCCGCCGACTGGGAAGAAGGCAAGCAAGGCATGCAGGCCACGCAGGAAGGTGTTTCGAATTACCTGGGCCAGCAGGGCCGCTAATTCACCCCTTATTAGTTGCTTTCGGCAAAGCCCCGGTCCTGCTGGACCGGGGCTTTTTCGTGGGGCAGCCGGAACCCGCTACTTTTGCAGAAACCACCAGCGCGTTGCTGGTTTTTCTTATCCGTTATTTCCTCATTTGCTGTTGAGTTTTCTGTATTCCGTTGCCATGTATTTGTATGGCCTGCTGCTGCGGCTGGCGGCTCCCTTTGTGCCTAAGGCGGCGCAGTGGGTAGGCGGCCGCAAGGCTTGGCACACCCGTTTGCGCGAGGCGCTCCAGCACGAAACGGCGCCGCTGGCGTGGTTTCACTGTGCTTCGCTGGGCGAGTTTGAGCAGGGCCGGCCACTCATAGAGGCTTACGCCCGCCAGTATCCCACGCACAAAATCGTGCTAACGTTTTTCTCGCCCTCGGGCTACGAAGTGCGCAAGAACTGGCCCGGCGCGGCCTATATTCTATATCTGCCTTTGGATACGGCCGCCAACGCCCGCGCCTTTCTTGACTTGGTGCGGCCTCGGCTGGCAGTGTTTGTGAAGTATGAATTCTGGCATCACTTCCTACGGGAACTACAACGCCGCCAAGTTCCTACCCTATGCGTATCCGCTATTTTTCGACCCGAGCAAGTCTTTTTCAAACCCTGGGGCGGCTTCTTCCGTGATATTCTGAACCGATTCACGCATATTTTCACGCAGAATGACGCTTCGGTTGAGTTGCTCCGCCAAGCTGGCATTCAGCAGGCGAGCGTGGCCGGCGACACGCGCTTTGATACGGTAGCACGCACAGCGGCGCAACCGCCCATTCCTCTACCCCTCGTAGATGCTTTTCAGGTCGATGGGGCGTCGGTGATGATTGTGGGTAGCAGCTGGCCCGAAGACCTGCCTACCCTCACGCCGATATTCCAGAATTACTGCCAAGAGCTACGCTTTATCGTGGCACCGCATGAAATTGGCGAGGCCAATCTGCGGCAGGTAGAGGCGGCGCTGCCGGGCCAAGTGGTGCGCTACTCAACCGCCACGCCGGCCACCGTGGCGCAAGCCCGTGTGTTGCTCATCGACAACGTAGGGCTGCTCTCTCAGCTCTACCGTTTCGGTCAGTTTGCCTACGTGGGTGGGGCCTTTGGCAAAGGCCTACATAACACATTGGAAGCGGCGGCGTTTGGCTTGCCGGTGTTTTTTGGGCCTACTTACCACAAGTTTCAGGAAGCCGTGGAATTGGTGGCGCTAGGCGGCGCGTTTCCTGTGCACTCAGCACAGGAGCTGGAAAAAGCACTGCTACCCCTGCTACGCAACGAAGCCGCCCGCCTATTCGTCCAAGACCTCAACCTGGACTACGTATTTCAACACGCCGGCGCCACCCAGCGCATTATGGCGTGGCTTGATGGTGAACTAGTGAGTGATAATAAAAACCGTCTGTCATCCTGAGCTTGCGAAGGACCTTCACACGGTAGAACGACAGACGTACCAACGACTCGTTCTACCGTGTGAAGGTCCTTCGCAAGCGCAGGATGACAATACTGTATTACACTTACTATCACGCATTTATTCACTCATTCATTCAGTTACTCGCTGTGGTAGGTATTGTTGTTAAATCAACTGGGTCTTGGTATTTAGTGCGCGATACAGCTACTGGGACGCTGCACCGCTGCCGACTGCGGGGCAAGTTCAAGCAGAAGGGCCTGAAGGTGAGCAACCCACTGGCCGTGGGCGACCAAGTGGAGTTTACGGTGGAGGAGCAAACCGAAGGCGCGGGCGTGATTCATCACATCGAGCCGCGCCGCAACTACATCATCCGGCGCTCGGTGCATAAAACGGAGCATTCCCACATTGTAGCCGCCAACCTCGATCAGGCGCTGCTGGTGGTTACGCTGGTATCGCCGGCCACGTCGTTCGGGTTCATCGACCGGTTTCTGGTTACGGCGGAGGCGTACAGCATTCCGGTCACGCTCATCTTCAACAAAGCTGATTTGCATGACGACGACCTAGCCGATTATCAGCAGCAGATTGGTAAAATGTACCAACGCGTGGGCTACCCCAGCCTACTCACCTCGGCCCAAAGCGGGGTAGGCGTGGAGGAAGTTGATGCTTTGCTCGATAGTAAAACCACGCTGCTTTCGGGGCACTCAGGGGTAGGCAAAAGCACGTTGATCAATGTATTGGTGCCCGATCTAGACCTAAAAACCGCTGAAATCAGCCAGTTTTCCGATAAAGGCGTGCATACCACTACCTACGCCGAAATGCTGGAAGTGCGCCCCGGCACCTACCTGATCGACACGCCCGGCATCAAGGAACTGGGGCTGGTGGACGTGCAGCCAGGCGAGTTGGCGCACTTTTTCCCGGAGATGCGCGCCCTGCTCAACCAGTGCCGCTACCACAATTGCCGCCACGTGCAGGAGCCGGGCTGCGCTGTTATCGAAGCCGTGGAAAAAGGCCGCATTGCCCTACCCCGCTACGACAGCTACCTAAGCATGCTCCACGACGAGGATAATCGACATTGATTGAGCTATTGACATTTAGAAAATACACCCAAAGGGCGCTTGTTGGGCTTGTTTTGAATTAGGTGAACATGCGGAAGAAAGCCTCTACCTGTCTTCCTATCCCTCTAACCGAAACTGAAGTTGCTGATGAACAGCCAGCAGCAACTAGCGTAGGGAATAAGTTTAGAACAAGAGCTAGTGGCTGATAGCCAACAGCTAAAAGCATCATAACATGGTCCACTGCTTCTTATTTGCACCTTTCGCAGACGCCGCCCGGCAGCGGCAGTACGAAGCAGTATGCGAGGTATTGGAGGCCGAAGTAGCTACCCCTACCACGTTGCTACTAGGAAATTTAGATGTCGCGGGTATTGCCCTCGATGCCGTGGTAGTGCGGCCGCGCAGCATCACAGCTTTGGTATTGGAACCTGGAAGCGGCCACCTGAGCGTACCTACCCTGGAGTACGGTGCCTGGAAGCTAAATGGCCAGCCCCTACCCAGCCGGGCGGCAGCCGATAATCCGTTTGACCAATACCAGCAGCAACAAGCAGCGCTGGCAGCTTGGCTGAGCAAGGAGCTGCATCGACCAGCGGCCGAGCTACCGCCCCTTACGGGCATGGTACTATTTGAAGCGCCGTTGTCGTTTGGGCCGGAGGTGGAGCGGCAGCTTCGCCACTATCCCGGCGCCGGGGATTTCCAACTCCTAAGTAACGCGCAACTGCTGCCGCGCCGCTTGTGGCAGCTAGCGCAGCCAGAATTACTCCTGGCCGAACACGAGCTGCTGGCCTGGGCTGACCGCCTGACAGTTCTTTACCAAGACGAAGACCCCGCCAATGAAGCTACCCCAGCAACGGATGCAGAAGCCGATGGCTACTGGACGCGCAAGCTACGGCAGCTTTGGGGCTGGCTGGGCGCCGAAGACGTTCCCGCCGATCCACCCTACGGAGCACCTTCGCCTACCTCGCTAGCCGAGCAACAGCAGGAACAAGTGCGGCTAGAGCAGTTGCGGCGAGAGTTGCAGCAGCAGCTTGCGCAGCAACAGCAAACCGCTGCTGCCCGCGAGTCGGTGCAGGCGAAGGAGCTGGAACAGCTACGGCAGCAGGTAGCGCAAGCCGGTCAATCGGATGCGGCGCGGCGGGCCGAGCAACAGGAGCAGGCGTTGGAAGAAGCATTGCGTACCGTGCGCGCTGAGGCAGCCGCCCGCAATCAGGAATTAGACGCCCGCATTCAACAGCTCGGCCAACTCCTGGAACAACTGCGTCATTCAACCCTAACTCCTGCTCCTACCCCAATGGTCGAAGTACCGCTGACTGTTTCGGCCCAACCTCAACGCCCTAGCGCTTCACGCACGCCGCCGCCTCCTGGGCGTGTGGCTAAATCTCAAAAGCTGGTTCGTCTGGAACGGGTAGCCCTGCTGGTGTTGGTCTTGCTACTGGGTCTGGTAGCAGGCATTTGGGGAGTGAAACATTTCACCCGCCCCACCACGCGGCCGCACGCTCCTACTAGGTCTGTTCGACACAGAACACCTCCTGTGGAGGAGGTTATGATGGCCCCTGATTCCGCCGAGACAAGTGATTCCGTTGAAACACTACCTGCTTCGCCCGAGCCAGCTATACTGGAAGAGGAGGAGTTGGAGCCACAGGACCCAGACCAAATCATGCACACGCCGTCCGACAGCATCGCCCGTGCCCTTCAAAACGAGTAACCGGCGGTCGACAGTCTCTTTTCGCACTTCCTGCGTATACCCAGCCATTTGCACCTTCACTTTTCACAAAGAAAATGGCTGAGAAAATTGCCTTTTTGGGCTTGGGCAGCATGGGCGCCGCCATGGCGACCAACTTACTGAAAGCCGGTTTTCCGCTCACCGTATACAATCGCACGGCTAGCAAAGCCGAGCCACTCCGGCAACAGGGCGCTACCGTAGCCGCTACCCCTGCTGAGGCTGTCCGTGAAGCCACGGTTGTGTTTACGATGGTGACGGATGATAAGGCGCTGGAAGAACTAACCATTGGCCCCGAGGGCTTTCTAGCGGCCCTACCTCAAGGTGCTATTCATGCTTCGTGTAGCACTGTAGCCCCCGACACCAACCGCCGTCTGGCCGAGGCGCATCAGCAACATGGCTCTACTCTGGTAGCCTCGCCCGTATTTGGCAAGCCCGACGTGGCCCAGGCCGGTAACCTGTGGGTAGGCAGCTCTGGCCCCACCGAAGCGCGGCAGCGACTGGAGCCTTTGCAAGCGGCTTTCGGCCAAGGCACCTATTCATTCGGCGACGATGCTGGCGCTGCCAGCGTAGCCAAGCTTTGCGGCAACTTCCTACTCGGCACCGTGATTGAGGGCATGGCCGAAGCTCTCACCTTGGCCGAAAAAGCCGGTCTCGATCGGGTGGCCTTCTACGAAATGCTTACCAGCACGCTGTTCAACAATCCCATCTACAAAAGCTACGGCAAGCTGATAGCCGAGCGCCACTACCAGCCCGTGGGCGCCCCACCCTCCATCATTCGCAAGGATATGAACTTAGTAGTGCAGGAAGCCTACAGACAGGGGGTACCTATGCCCTTCGCTAACATCATCCGCGACCAACTCACCGCAACCGTCGCGCTCAATGAACAAGATGTTGACTGGGCCAGCTTCGCAGAACGCGTGGCCCAAGGTGCTGGGCTGTAGAGGCGCGTTGCACGCGCCTCTCACAACAAAAAAAGCCCAGCCGAAACAGCTGGGCCTTTTCAACCAATCAGGAAATCGTTGATATTATTGAGCGGTGGGCAGCAGCACACCGTCGATGACGTGGGTTACGCCATTGCTGGAAACTACATCGGCAGTTTGCACGGTAACAGGTGCGTCTTTTCCGTTGCTGATCATCACTTTACCACCTTGCACCGAGATTTTCACTTTCTCGCCATTCATGGTGGTCAGTTCCTGCCCGTCTTTGAGGTCAGCGGCCAGCAGGCGGCCCTGGATAACGTGGTAGGTGAGTACACCCTTCAGCTTTTCCTTGCTTTCAGGCTTCATCAAGCCAGCCAGTGCGCCTTTCGGTAGCTTATCGAAGGCGGCGTTGGTGGGCGCAAATACGGTGAACGGACCAGGGCCGCTTAGGGTACCGTCGAGGCCAGCAGCTTGCACAGCCTTCACCAGCGTGCTCACGCTAGGTGCCATCACAGCATTTTGCACAATGGATTTGTCTGGCGTCATGGGTACGCCATCTACCAGCACGCCCTCGGGCTTGCCCATGCGCGACGAGTCGTTGGGCATAGTAGCTAGCGTGTCGGTCATGGCCGATTCGGTGCCGGGGGCTTCCGTGGTGGTGTCAGCACCCTTGTTGTTGTCGCAGCTGGTCAGGCCAAACCCTACCGAGGCAACAGCGCAAAGCGCCAGAAAGGAATTGCGGAAAGTCTTTTTCATGAAGACAGGAAACGAAATGAGGGTTAAGAAAGAAAGTATGTTTGGCCCGAAAGCCACCGCAAGCTCGGCTACGGTGGCCGTTCTACCAAATACCTACGACAAGGAATTGGCCACCGGATTTCCTACCCCCGCAAATTGGTTACTTTTGCAGGGCTGCCACTTCTTCGGCAGGTATTCTTTCCACCCATCTAATCTTCCGTTTTTCATATGAAAACCGCTGAAATCCACACCAATAAGGGTATCATGAAAGTAGAATTCTACGAGCAGGATGCCCCCAAAACCGTTAAAAATTTCACCGATCTGGCGCAAAAAGGCTTCTACGACGGTTTGAAGTTTCACCGCGTTATCCCCAACTTCGTGATTCAGGGCGGCTGCCCCAACTCCCGCGATGGTGCCAAGGGCACACCCGGCACCGGCGGCCCCGGCTATAAAATTGACTGTGAGCTGACCGGCGACCACCAGTACCACGAGCGCGGTGCTCTGAGCATGGCTCACGCCGGCCGCAACACGGGGGGTAGCCAGTTCTTTATTGTACACGACCGCCAGAACACCGCCCACCTTGACCGCAACCACACTGTATTTGGTAAAGTGGTAGAGGGCGTGGACGTAATCGACGAGATTCGCGCCAACGATACGATTGAGAAAATTGTAGTGAACGAGGCGTAGCTCTCGGTTCCTGATTTCTGATAAAGAAGGCCTGCCAACTTCGTGTTGGCAGGCCTTCTTTATTTTAACGCCCGCTCAACCAGCTAGCTGGTCTCACGTACATGACAGTATAACAATGCTTTTCACTTATGAAATTCTTTCCTAAAACAATTTTCTTTGCTTTCCTATCTGTTGCATCACTCAGCAGCTGCTCTGTCTTCCGATCCGACGTTAACTCGAACAATCCGGTAATAGCCGAGCAAGCTCAACGGGTAGAAGGTTTGGAGCGAGACATTGACAGCCAGGAGCGCATTGTTGATGCTGAAAAGGCAAAACTGAAGTCCATGGAATATCAACTGAAGGCTGCTAAGCAGGAGCTGAAAGCGCGTAAGTTGTAATTCTCTCTTTCTATTACAGAAAAGGCCCAGGCTATCAATAGCCTGGGCCTTTTCTGTGTGCATTAGGATGGGTCTCCTACCCTACCGGCGCTTGCGCTTGCGCGACGACTGGTAGTCTTCGTCATCGTCGTCGTCATCCCCGAAGTTGGGCATAGTGAACATGCTGCTGAGCAGGTCCTTGAACTGCGCTCCGGCCGTGAGGCGGTTGCGCGAAATCAGGCTGTGCTCGGCCATGCCGTGCAGGGCAAATTCCATCCAGAAGTAGCGGTTCTCCTTGCTCAACTCGCTGGGTACGCTCTGCTGCACCAAGTCTTGCAAACCCGGCACCACGTCGAGCACCTTGCGGTAGTCTTCGTCGGAAGCATCGTGTAGCAGGTCGATGGTGCGCGAGCCAAACCAGTCCTGGATGGACTTGTAGGGATTCGGCTTGTCTTTCTGCTTCTTCGACTTTTCAGGATCGGGGAAGTAGTTTAGGAATTGCGTGCGTAGGGCCTTGCCCATCAGCTTTTCGGCCACAATACCGGCGCCTTCCTGTTCGCCTTCGTACACCAGCTCTACCTTACCCGTTACGGCAGGCACGGCTCCTACGAAGTCGGCAATGCGCACGTACGTGTTTTTCTCACCGTTGATGAGCGCCCGGCGCTCGGCGGCAGCAATTACCTGCTCGTAGGCCGAGATAGTAAGGCGGGCCGACACGCCCGACTTGGCATCCACGTACTCCGAGCCGCGGGCCTCAATGGCCACCTGCTCCACCAGATCGTGCACAATTTCGTTGGTGGTCACCAGGCCTTTTTGCTCCTCTTTAATACGGGCTTCCTGCTTGGTGATACGCTTACCGATTTCGATGCTCTTGGGGTAGTGCGTGATAATCTGCGCGTCGATACGGTCCTTCAGCGGCGTTACGATGCTGCCACGGTTGGTGTAGTCTTCGGGGTTGGCAGTGAAGACGAACTGGATATCCAGCGGCAGGCGCACCTTGAAACCGCGAATCTGAATATCACCTTCCTGCAAGATGTTGAAGAGCGACACTTGAATACGGGCCTGCAAGTCGGGCAGCTCGTTGATAACGAAGATGCCGCGGTGCGCACGCGGAATCAGACCGAAGTGAATCACCCGCTCGTCGGAGTAGGGCAGCTTCAGGGTAGCGGCTTTGATGGGGTCGGCGTCACCGATGAGGTCAGCTACGGATACGTCGGGGGTAGCCAGCTTCTCGGTGTAGCGCTCGTCGCGGTGCAGCCAGGAAATGGGCGTATCGTCGCCTTTCTCCTCAATGAGGTTGCGGGCAAATACCGACAGGGGCTGCAAAGGGTCATCGTTCAGCTCCGAGCCTTCCACTACGGGAATGTATTCGTCGAGCAAGCCTACCAGCAGGCGGGCAATACGAGTTTTGGCCTGCCCACGTAGGCCCAGCATGTTGATGTGGTGCCCGGCCAAAATGGCGCGTTGCAGGTCAGGAATAACGGTTTCCTCGTAGCCATAAATGCCAGGAAACACTTCTTCTTTGGAGCGGAGCTTGGCAATCAGGTTGTCGCGTAGCTCCTGTTTCACAGAGCGGGGCTGATAACCAGATTGTTTTAGCTCGCCGAGGGTACGAATAGTGGGTACGTTCATATAGAAGGGAAAGTGCCAGGAAAGCTTCGCGCTGCATCGGCCAAGCCATAGTAGGGCAACTGAAGCATACAACTGATTCGCTGGGACATTGGTTTCGGGCTACCTCGGTTGCCGCCCGAAAATTATAGGGTGGCGCATATCTTTTTCCTTTCCACATGAGAACTTCTTTCAGTGGATAAGCACTATATCGTATTTATAAAATATAATTTATAATTATATGAAGAGGATTGTAAAAATTGGGGGCGCTGTGCTGCTAGTTATCCTTGTAGCTGTACTCGGGTTTGTGGTGTGGGTGCAGGTGTGTGGCGTGCCTACCTACGAGGTGCCCACCAGCCAACTGCCTACCCCTGTGGTAGCGGCTACCCCTACCCAGGTAGACTTGGGGGAGAAACTGGTTATGGCTAGTTGCGCCGATTGCCACCTCAATCGACAAACCAATTCACTATCTGGTCATCAACTGCTGAATATTCCGAAGGAATTCGGAGCGGTTTATTCGGCCAATATCACCCAGGATAAAACGCACGGCATCGGCAACTGGACCGATGCGGAGGTGGTGACGCTCCTACGCACCGGTATCGGGCGCGACGGGCGTTATCGTCTCATTATGCCGCATTTCGTGCATATGTCGGATGAGGACATGAGCAGTATGCTGGCCTTTCTGCACTCTGGCAGCCCGTGGGTGAAACCCGCGCCTACCCCTACCCCCGCGCAGCAGCCTTCATTCCTGCTTAAAGCATTGGCGAATACGGTAATGAAGCCCACGCTCCTACCCACCGGCAGCGTGGCTCCACCCGAGCCAACCGAAGCCATAACCTACGGCCGCTATCTGGTAGTGGGCCGATACCAGTGCTTCGAGTGCCACTCCAAAGACTTCAAAACCAACAACGCGGAGCACCCCGAGCAGTCGGAAGGTTACCTGGGTGGCGGCAACCAGCTAGTCACGCTACAGGGCCAGTCCATCTACTCCCGCAACATCACCGCCGACCCCGAAACCGGCATCGGCACCTGGACCGAAGCGCAGTTTGGCCAGGCCATGCGCTACGGCATGGCACCTAGCGGCCCTCTACAGAACCCCATGCCCAAATACTCCCGCCTGACCGACGAAGAAGTGCACGCCCTGTACGCCTACTTGCAATCGGTGCCCAAAATCAAGAATGCCACGGCGGAAGATGGCGTGCGGGTAGCAACGCGGTAAGAACGTTGCTGTCATCCTGAGCGCAGCGAAGGACCTTACTACGCCTGAACAAGTAATAGTAAATGCTAATTACCTAGTGCTAGTCGTTCAAGCGTGATAAGGTCCTTCGCTGCGCTCAGGATGACAGATAAAGGCTTCTACAGGGACTTCCTGCGGTTCTTTTTATAATCCTCAAATACCAAGTGCCCCAGCCCTTTCAGGCCGCTGTAGTAAGCCTTGCCCTGGTTCACCTCCGTGAATTCTTCCACAAACTCCCGCAGGTAGGGGTCCTGGGCAATCATGAAGGTAGTGATGGGGATTTTGAGACGGCGGGCGGCGGCGGCCAAATTTAAGGTTTTGTTGACCACTTTGCGGTCCAGGCCGAAGCTATTTTTATAGTAGCCGGTAGGCTCCTTCAAGCAAGTCGGCTTGCCGTCGGTAATCATAAAGATCTGCTTGTTAGCGGTTTTACGCTTGCGTAGCAAATCCATCGCCAGCTCCAAGCCAGCTACGGTGTTAGTATGGTAGGGGCCTACTTGCAGGTAGGGCAAGTCTTTCACCTTGATTTCCCAGGCGTCGTTGCCGAACACGATTACGTCGAGGAAATCTTTGGGATACTTCTGCTTCACCAGCTCGGCCAGGGCCATGGCTACCTTCTTGGCGGGCGTGATGCGGTCCTCGCCGTACAGAATCATCGAGTGCGAGATATCAATCATCAACACCGTGCTGGTCTGGGTTTTGTGCTCGGTGTCGCGCACTTCCAAGTCGCCTTCGGTCAGCATGAAGTCGCCGCTGAGACCGTGGTTGAGTTGGGCATTACGCAGGGATTCGGTCATCTGAATCTGCTCCAGCGTATCGCCGAACTCGTAGCTGCGCATGTCGGTACCTGCCTCGTCGCCCTGACCGCTGTGGGGAGTAGCGTGGTTGCCCGAGTTGCCCTTCTTAAGCTTACCGAAGATTTCTTCCAGCGCCGATTTGCGAATATTCTGCTCGCTTTTGGCGGTGATGTTGAACGCACCCGGCTCCTGCGGGTTCTCATCGATATACCCTTTTTTCTTCAGGTCTTCGATGAAGTCGCCCATACCGTAGTCATTGTCGGTGAGGCCGTATTGCTTGTCCAGCTCGTTGAGCCATTGCAGAGCCTCCCCTACGTCGCCGCTCGTGATGGTCACGAGTTGCATGAATAGTTTGAAAAGCGTGTCGAAGCCTTTCTCACCCGATTCCTCGGGCACAAAATCCTGGAAGCGAAAACCTAGTGCCATGTGTGTCTGAACTGCTTGAATAATCGGCACTGAGCTTCGTGCATGAACGAATGCGTAGCCGCGCCAAAAACTAACACCGCCTTGCGCAGGAATGTTTCCTGTGGGGCCAGGCCTACGTGTTGCGCGAGTGCAGACGGCGCATGAGCGCCATGCGGACCGCTTTGGCCTGCTGTAGCAGCCATGGTAAGCGGTTATAGGAAATAGTAAGATATGGTACCGCTGCTGAGCCAAAACTGCTATAAAACTGTACTAAATTAGGGATTTCGGGAGCTTCAAAGTCAAAAAGCAAATTGGTTTCGGCATGAGAAGACAGAAATTCATCAATGAGTAAAGAAATAGCGCGAGTGGCTTTGCCTTCGATTGAGGAAGAGTTAAATAAATAAGTCACCTCATTGTTATGCTTCAATAATAGCATACTGGCTACTACTTTTCCATCTGTGGTTTTCACTTGCCATATAGACGCCTTTGCACGCCGTTGCGCCTCACGATACAAACTGCGCAATAAGGGATAAGCATGCCCTTCACCTATAAGACCATAGATTTTTGGAGCTGTATGTTCATCAAATAGTCGAATTAGCTGCTCAATATCGGTAGTGGATTCAATCGTCAGATTGTGATTACGGGCCTGTTGGAGTTGGCGTCTGCGACTAGGTTTGTAATCGGCAAATAGTTGCGAATAGGTGGGACGCAACGACAAATGATAAGTGGAGCGGCTTACACCAGGCAGCAACAAGCTATCAGTAATTATGGATGGTGAATTACTTATGTTGAAAGCATAATTGGTGATGAGTCGAAATTCTCTACGTAGGAGTTGACCAATTTCTTTCCAGTCTTCGGTCGTAGGTGTTTCGAGGGAAAATACGCCTAACTGCTGCGCAAACAACGGTTGTTGGAGGTAGCGAAACCCAAATTTTTTGCGTACTGGTAGCGGCATCACAGCCACGTAACGTCCTTGATCCTCTTTAACCAGTGCCTCCCAACCGGGCGATACAATATCGAGGTACCAAGTAAGGGCATAGATGAGGCCGTTGGGCGCTAGCTCAATCAGCGCATCCCACTGCACTCGGTCTATTTTATTGTGTCGGATGTGACGCATCATTTACCTTGTTCTACTCTCAGAAAATAGCGAGGTATTAAAAGTAGTAACTAAAGTCAGAAGCACTCTTCCGGCGGCCACACAGCTCTGCTGGCAAACCCAAAACTTCACCTAACCTAAGGTGGTTATATTAGTCAAAACTCATCCGTAACAACCCTAAAAATCCCTTCCATGAAAGCTATTTGGAACAACGCCGTACTAGCCGAAAGCGACGACACAGTGGTGGTGGAGAACAACCACTATTTCCCGGCCGACTCCCTCAACCGCGAATATTTTGAGGACAGTATTGCCGGTACTACCTGCCCCTGGAAAGGGCGCGCCAGCTACTACTCTGTGCGGGTAGATGGAGAGCTGAACAAGGATGCAGCCTGGTATTATCCCGAGCCCAAAGAAGCTGCACAGCAGATCAAAGGGCGCGTGGCTTTCTGGAAAGGTGTGCAGGTGACTTCCTAATGGGCGTAACCCTCCGGGCGGGCCGGCGTTTGTAGAAAGATGCAGCCGTGGCTGTCTCCCTTTCCAATCTAATTTTTGCTCCGGCTAAGCCTATGCCTGCTCTTTCTTTACCCCGTTTTTTACTACCCTTACTAGGTGCTGCACTGGTGCTGACTGCCTGCGATTCGCAACGCTCTACCACCGAAATGGCCGACCCGGCTACCATGCGCTCGGTGCCTACGGAGGCCGTGAGCTTCCGTAAAGAAGTGACCGACGGCGACCATCGTTTTGTGGTGCAAACCACTGGTGAGGGAAGCCAACGCCAGCTCATGCTCCGCGCCGAAAAGAACGGCAGGGAACTAACTACTACCCGGCAGCCACTCAACGGCCAAGTGTCTGATGTGGTCGTTACTAACCTCAACGAAGACAATTCTCCCGAGTTGCTCATCTTCGTGGCCGACGCGGGTAGCGGCTCCTATGGGCAGTTGCTGGGGTATGAGTTTATGAACCAGGGGCGCCGCCCAGTCGATCTACCCGACCTGAGCGGCCCTGCAGCCCAGGGCTATCAGGGGCACGACGAATTTAAAGTAGTAGGTCACGAAGTGCAGCGCATGTTTCCTATCTACCAGCCCGCCGATGCCAACTGCTGCCCCTCCGGCGGCACCCGCACCGTGCGCTACACCCTACCCCCCGAAGGCCTCACGCTACAGCAAGTAGCTTTTGCAGATCAGAAGTAAATCGCATTCAGACTTAAATAAAACGCCCCTTCAACTGTCGGTTGAAGGGGCGTTTTATTTAACGGGGGTTGTTTTCAGCTATGTGGTTAGTCGATCCACTTGAATTTGTACTCTAGCTTGGGTACAGGCATCCGGTCGGCCACGCGGCGCAGGCGGGCGGGTAGAGCCATCACGTAATCGCGGGCTTTTTCGGCGGCAGGAGTCAGGCCGGTTCGGTCACCTACTTTCCAATCTATCAGCAGCGTGTCGAGAATATCCGTGTAATCGGCGCTGGTGTACACGCCGATGCGCTGGGCAGCATCAGTGAAGTGACCAAATGTTTTGCCCATCTCCACGCCCAGCTCGCGCATGTAGTGCGCCGGCATCACAATTTTCTTGCGCATCATATCCTCGAAAGCCAACATCATTTCGGAGGGGTCTACCTCAAAAATCTTGTCGACGAAGGTTTTGTAAACGCGGGCATGGCGGGTTTCGTCGCCGGCAATCATGCCGCAGATTTTGGATAGCTGATCGTCGCCAGCTTTGCGGGCAAACTGGCCCACGCGACGGTGCGAGATGTTGGTGGCCATTTCCTGGTAGCTGGTGTACACAAACGCCCGGTAGGGGTCGTGCGCCGTGCCCAGGTCGAAGCCATCGGCGATAAGGTGCTGGGTAGAGGCTTCGAACTCGCGCATGTTCACGCGTCCCGAGAGGTAGAGGTAGCGGTTGAGCAGGTCGCCGTGACGGTTTTCCTCAGCCGTCCAGCCCCGGACCCACTGCGCCCAGCCGTTGTCCCGGTCGCGGTTCAGGTCGTCCAACTCATGAAACCACGCCTCGTAGTTGGGTAGGGCTTCTTCAGTAATCGTGTCGCCTACCAGCACGGCTAATAGGTCGTAGCTAAGGCCCGCGGCGCGCTCACGGAGCAGCTTTACCTCATCGAAAAACGTATCGAGACGCGAATCAGGAATATAGTCAGAGGGCTGCCAGCTATCTTCTACGGTACGAAGAAAAGTGCCAATGTTTTCCTTTACGAACGATTCTAGGTGCACGAGCACTTCGGCGCGGGAGATGGCAGTGGAAAGCATAACAGGGGGGACAAAAAAGAGAGAAAAAAGCAATTACGCGTCAAATGTATGTATTCAGTACCCCGTATCGGATAGAATAAGTCCATTTATACCCTAAAAAATTTTGGCCTTATTGAGCTACTTCACAGATTGCACATCTGGCACGTACGGCTGCGGTTGGTTGGGCAGATAGGAGGAATCGGGTGCCAGCGCACGCAGTTGCACCGCTGGTTGCGTGGCAGACAGCATATGTTCAAGCTGGTTATTAAGTAGTTCTGCCCCCGCTGGCGTTAACACCCATTGCACGCCCTGCTTCTGAGCAGCCAGATAACGTAGCGCATCGGGAACAGCCCGCGTGCCGGTGTGTGCTGCCCGCAAGGCTGACTGCTCGGGGCTGAGGGACTGCCAGCCCGAAAGCGACAAGATACGCCCCGATAGCGGCCACGTTGCGTCGAACGGGCTGCGGGATTTGTAGTAGGTTTCCAGGCCGTCGGCTACCAGCAAGGTAGTGGCTGACTGCGCCAGGCTGCGCAGCATGTGGCTATTGGCACGTTGCTCGGCATAAAGCACCTGCCGACGGTGCACAGTTTTGTAGCCATATAGCCCAATCACCGCTACCAACCCTACCACCACCGGCCACGGACGGCGCGGCAGCCGCTCGGCCCGCTTCAGCATAAAGATACCATTGGCCAGCACCCAGGCATCGAGGTAGGGCAATGCCAAACGTGGGGGCAATTTGAGGATACCTGCCAGTAGCAGCAGCCCTACCCCAAAGCCAACTTGCACCAATACAAACTCGCGGCGCCCAATGTGCCTGGCGCGGCGCGCCACCCATATCCAAGACAGCAACAACAAGACAAGCAGCGGAAAGTAGTTCTGCACCAGCAGTTGTGCAGTTTCTCGAAGCTTGGCTGGCACTGTTTCCTGCACGAAATACGTCGCATCCAACGGCAGCGCCCGCTCGAACAGTCCCTCATTGACCAGGGTAGAATCGGCCAGCAACCAGTGCTGCACGGCGCGCACGCCCAGGCTGTCGGTGGCGGTGCGGGGGGTAGGGCGCAGCAGCTGGTAGTCGTTGAGGTTGGATTTGAGCACGTCGAGGCGACGGAAGGTAGCGGCTGTGGGCGAGCGGGTGAGACTGACGGCCAGCGCGCCTACCAGCGCCAGCGCGGCCGCGCTGGCCAACACCCGCCAGCTACGCCGCCCACTCAGCCACCATGCGCCCGGCACAGCCAGCAGCAGCCCCAGCACCGCCGCGCTCGGCCGAATCAGCCACGCTATTCCGAAAGCAAGTATTCCTATTACGAGTGCAGTATTCCGGGCAGGCCGGGCCGCCGCGTACCACACGCCCGCCGCGGCCAGTAGCAGCGGCACCCGCATGTAGTTGAACCACATGGCGTGTTCCAGCCACCCCACCAGAAAAAACAACACCAGAGCCAGCACCGTTTCGCCTGGCCGCAGCCAGGCCCGCAGCAGCCGGTATAGGACCCTAAAAAGCAGCGCAGTAGCCAGGTAGAGCAGGCCGTACAGCAGTAAGCCATACCAGGGCACATCGGGCCATTGCTGGTAGAGATACGCCAGCGGCGCGGCTACTCCATGAAAGTACAGGTGCAGACTGGTGATGGGCACGGCGCTCATACGGCCCTGTAAAAACAGGGTCAGCACTGTGTCGTCGTTGGTTTCGTAGTAGCTGCCGAGCCCCACTATTGTAGCCAGTAGCAGTAGCGCGGGCAGCAGCCAGACAAAAAGCCAGCGCCGGGATTTGCGGTATACCATAGTCCGCAAAGAACGGGGATTTGGGAGAGTGTTAGCAACGGACTTCCTTGATTATACTGCTTTTCGGTAGCGCAACTATTTAACTTGCCGCGTGAACTTCTCTGCCTCTCGCCTACCCTTGCTCACGCTGCTGTTTGTGGCGGTGATGACCGTCGCGTTTTTCATCTTCACCCACGAAGGACTATACGCGCTGGACGACTATTTCTACTCCCGTTACGCGCACCAACTGCTTACTGGCGCCTTCCGGCTACAGCCCGACCCGCTTGGTCTATTGCACGATCCGCTGAAGGAGCGCCCTATGATCTTCGGGCCAGTGGCAGGGTTGTATGCATTACTAGGTGTCAACATCATTTCCACTACGCTGTGGCCGCTGCTGGCTACGGTGGGCTGCGCCGGCATTCTCTATTTCCTATACCACCGCCAGGCACCAGTTGTGGCCAGCGCGGCCATGCTGCCCAGGCGTGGCTGCTACTCAACCGCGCTACCCTCAGCAACGACGAGCTAACCCGCAAGCTCATCCGCTACTCCCCCGATTCGGTGCTGAGTTGGTTTCCGCGCCGCCGCTTGCTAGCACAGGACGGCCAGGTAGAGCTGTATATCGTAGGCCTTAAGTAACCCGTAAAAAAAGGTTATGCCTAGGCAACCAGGCCCACAGCGTGTAGGCCGGCCGTAGCTTAACGTGGCTCCGCCTAGCACCAGCCAAGCCGAGTTAATCTTATAGCGCATCAGCATAAGCTACTCCCCCTATAACACTTTCGCGTAGGTTTCCACTACCTCTGCTCTGGCACCGAACCCTTCCTTATAGCTCAACAGGCCATAATTAACCTCCCCTTCCACCGTGGAAATACCAAGGGAAAACCGCTGGTACTTGCCCTGTGCCTGCTGCATAATATGATACAGAATGGCATCAACCGCACCTACCTGCCTACCCTCGGCATTTGTTGAAACGTACTGGCTATGCAGATAGCCTTTTTGTAGCTCCTTGAAAACTACCACCCCCGCTAGTATTCGGTTTTCAATCTGCGCTATGTATAATTCTATATTCTCGGGGTGACTTTCGCGCAAGTATGTAATTTCTGCTAGTGTGTGCACCGGTTTCACGCCGTGTACTTGCCGGAGATTATCAATTAATATTTGCCAAAACGCATCAAGTCGCTCTGAAATTTCTACTCTTACGTTATTTTTCTTCGCTTTACGAAGATTATTCTGCTGCCTGGAGCCAATCTTAAAATCCTGCGTTAAATCAACAACAGAATTCAACTCCCTTCTTTCCAACTCAAAGCTACTTTTACTAAGTAAAAACGAACTATTATCGGAGTAGTATTTACAAAATACTCTTGGTGTAAGTTTTATTTTTAACTGCGTAAACCCGTTTTCTTTCAGAAAATTAAATAAGGCCGTGTAGAGTGCTTCCAGCACGGAGTACTTTAAATTGTGCGCTGTAATTAACCCGCCGTAGGTCAGACCTGGATGCGCAATAAGCAATCTGTCATGTGCACGTTGTCGTGGCATAGCGGCCGCAAACACAGCGAGAAGTTTGTTATTGCTCCATAGTAAAAATGAAAAATCATCAAATCTTTCCTGATGATATTCCATAAATGAACGCTTCAGAATAAAGCCACCGTTAACAGATTGCTCGATCAGCTCATCCCAAATATGTGCATCGCTTGGGGCATAACGTTTGATTTGAAAAGTAGTAAGCATAGCACGATCAAACACTACGCTTTCGCAATAACGCTTTGAAAAACAAACATTATTGATTAGCTAAAGCTTGAAATACTTCAAAATCTCTTATATAATCAGCCTCATTGTATTCAGTGGAAGCTAAGCATAGTAAAACGGCGTCATGAGAGAAATTAATGGTGCGCCAGTGCATTTCAGGAATAAATAACCCAACATTGGGTTTTTCTAAATGGAATATAGTTTTTTCTCCTGCTACGTTTTCCAATACAAATTCAATACTGCCATGCACAGCAATTACTACTTGTTGTAGCTCGTGGTGTGCATGATGACCTCTGGCTACCGTTTCTGGCGTACAATAAATCCAGTAGGTTCGCTTTATCTGAAATGGCAATGCACTATTTCCAGCTACAGCTATATACCCTAAATCGGGAGCACCTATTGTATCGAAAGTAAGCAAATACGGTTTTTGCACGTTCATTATTCTTTTTAAAATACTGCTCAGCGTATCCTTGCTGGCGTGGTGGGCAGCACGTACAGTGCCAATTCTAGCTACGCAAAAACCGATTTATCACGCGGACTACCTTCGGAGCTAGGCGATACGTCAGCCAGTCGAGTGGGCGCACGGCGTGTAGCTGCCGGAGCAGCCGGTACAGGTCGTGAATCTCTACGTGGTTGCCCCAACGTACGGCTTGGCGCAGCTCCCAGCGTACGCGCACTGCCAATGCATCCCGTTCGACGGATGTACGACATAGCGCTAACGCTTTGTAGCACACCCGAATAGTAGAAGCCAAGTAAGGGTCTTGCGGGCGGTAGGCAACGCTAGACTTACTGCTTGGGTGTAGCCGCTTATGGGTAGAAACGACATCGAGAAAACGAAATTGCCATGTGCGGGCAGCCCGCACCCAGAAATCGAAGTCCTCGTATGTAAGCGTTTCGTCGTAGCCGCCGAGGCTGAGCAGCGTAGTACGGCGCATCATCATGGTGGGCGCGCTAATGAAGTAGCGCCGCAGCACATCAGCAAATACCCAGCCCTCGGCAGGACGAGGATGCAGCCGACCGCGGGCGTCGCGGCGGTAATGCCG
Organism: Hymenobacter defluvii; assembly: GCF_017589435.1. Classification (NCBI taxonomy): domain Bacteria; kingdom Pseudomonadati; phylum Bacteroidota; class Cytophagia; order Cytophagales; family Hymenobacteraceae; genus Hymenobacter; species Hymenobacter defluvii. Next base: position 531,135 of record NZ_JAGETX010000001.1, on the reverse strand, counting down.
GCGCACGGGGCGCGAGGCTTCATCAATCAGTTCAGCATCGGTATATACGACGCCATAATCAGCAGAAATCTCCTGAAAAGCAGCTACTTGCTGAGCTATCCGCGTGGGAAGCAGCACGTCATCGGTAGCAAAATCGATGATAAACTCGCCGCGCGTTTGCTGGAACGCCGCGTTGAAGGCAGCGCAGTTGCCTGCGTTTTGGGGTAGGAACAGGGTTTTCCAGTGTGGGTTGGCCTGCGCATAACGCGTTAACACTCCTTGGCTGTTGTCGGTGCTGGCGTCGTCTACCAATATTACCTCCAAGTGAGGATATGTTTGGGCCAAAATTGAATCCAAGGCCTCAATTAGGAAAGGCGCGTGGTTGTAGCACAGCGCCACAATGGATACCAACGGCATCCCGTCCTCCTGAAGAGTAGGCGGTGCAGAAGGATGGGAGTTGGCAGCGGTACTACTCATGGTGAAGTGCGCCAATCGGCCCGGAAATATACGGCGCATGCTACTAGCAGCAGGCAATAGTGCACGGCGTGAGTTAGTGTGGCGCCCAGCAGTTGGTAGCGCGGCAACAATACGGCCAGCAAGCTTACGTAGAGTATTGCCGCGCCTATTTGCACCGCCACGTAGCGCCCTACCTGGGCGCGGGCCGTGAGCTGATACAGCAGCAGCCAACTTAGAAATTTGGCCCAGTCGCCGAGCAACTGGGGCGCAAGCAAGGGTCGGGCTGCCAGAAAGCGCAGCTCGAACAGCAGCGGCAGCAGCCAACTTTGCAGCAAATAAAGAAGGCTGAGGCCCACAGCCAGCACTGGTGCCAGTAGCAGCAACACCGTGCGGACGTAGCGACGCATGGCGGCGGGCTGCCCTACCAGCGCCGCCAGCCGGGGGTAGTACACGCTGCTTATTACCGCCGAAAACACCATCGTGTAGTTGTCGGACAGCTTCACTACGGCCTGCCACAAGTCGGTGCGGGCCAGGCCGTAGCGGGCTATTAGCAGGTCGCGCACGGCAAAGTCTACGGCTTTACCGAACAGCAGCAGGCTCACGGCCATCAACAAAAACCGCCCCAGCCCCCGTAGCGCGGCCGCACTCATCTGGCCCCGCCAGCGGTGCACCAGCCTACCTCGAAGCGTCAGCCACAACGCCGGTATGGCCATGCTACCCTGGGCCAGCAGGTAGGCCAACAGCGCCTCTCCTGCCGAACCGCCACGTAGCAGCACTACTGCCACGGCGGATACACTCAGCCCACTCAATAACACTGTGATCAGTACGTAGTTGCGCAACCGACCAGCAGCCAACAACAGCGTTTGCAGCAGCGCGTAGCTCACTAGCAAGACTATCCCTACCCCAAAACCCAGCCGCAGCGCAAGGCTCGTTCCCAACAGCTCTGTGAGCAGAGCCGGACGCAGCAGCAGCAACGCCATACCCAGCAGCAGCGTACCCGCATTCAGCAGCACTCCTGCGCCCAGCCACGCCCGGTAGCGCCCCGAGCCAGCCCGTAACGGCGCCAGGTATTTGGTGATACCTACGTTCACGCCCTCGCCGGGCAGGGTAGTAAATAGGCCCAACAGGTTCTGAAAGTGCGCCAGCAGCGTAAGTCCACCAGGGCCGCCATATATTGCTAGCAACTTATTGAGCACTAAGGCCCCTACTCCCCGCGCCGCCACGGCCACGCCCGCCCCCGCCGAGCCTTTCAGAAACCGTTGTAGCGTGGACATGGGGAGTGGCGCGATAGTGAAATGGTGAAACCGTGAGTTTGACGTTCTAGACGCACAGATGGCGCAAGTTGCACTAGCGGAACGTCAAACTTACTATTTCGCCATTTCACTATCGCGCCACTCCAACGTCAGGCGTGAGCTGGCTACGCCGCCGAGGCGTCGCTTGAAGGTGTGTAGGGACTCGCTAGGGCCATCGGGGAGTGTGGAGGTGCCAAGGTCGAGGAGGCGGTAGCCGCTGGCCTGCCCGAAGGCGTGCAGGCCCTGGGTGAGCAGAATGGCGGGGCTAAACGTATTCCAACTGAGTGGACTGGCTGGGGGAATGCAGTGCAGCACCTCGTCGCTGACACGGGTGAGTACCGTCATGGCAGCCCAGACACCGGCCGCATCGCGCACCGAGAAAAGGAAATAGTCGTTGGGAAAGGCGCGAAATAAGGCTTGCAGCCGCTCCAGCGACAACGACATCCTTTGGTTCTTTTCTTGCCGACACTGCTGCATGAACGCATACGCCAGAGGTAGGAACAGCGGCGTTTCCTGCTCCACACGTAGGCCATGGCGGTGGCATTTGCGCAGCCGGCGTCGCGCCGAGGGATGTAGTCCTCCTTCAAAAGACTGCGCCAATGGCAGTGTGTAGCTGGTTTCCGTCAGCGTGATGCGGTAGCCCAGTTCCTCAAAAACAGGGAGCAACACGTTGCTAGCGGCCTCGTCGTAACTTGTGGGGTAGGCGCGCAAGTGCACCCGTGCTACTCCGTTTGTCACTAGGGTTTGGTGCACCGCCGTCGCAAAGGCTCGCATGGTGGCCACTAGTACCCCGGGTGCTACCTGCATGCCCCCGAACGGCGCTTGCCAGGGGCTGTAGGCCTGGTGTTCTACTACGGTCAGCGGCCACTGCCCTACCGTCTGGCCCTGCTGATGATCTTCGAGGTAGAAGAATAGCGTCTCGCCGGGGGCGTGTTGCAAGGCTACGTACGCCGGCCGCAGGTACAGATAGGGCTCGTAGGCCAGCGGCAGGGTAGCATCGGTTGCGGGCGGCACCGCGCACCGCACCCGGTAGCGGTCATCAGACGAAAAAAGCGGCGTGGAAGTAGGAAGCAAAGCGGCAGGACGAATACTGTTCAAAAGTACGGCAGATTTCGCGTTTGCTGGAAAAGGGCGCTTTAGCCCGTCGGTTTCCATTCGATGGGAAATACTACGGGTTGAGCCTAGCCGTCATTCTCTACCGCACTCTTTTGGCTGTGCCGAGTGAGCACTACGCCCAAGCAGCTCTGCTGCGCACGTCTGCATTCGGTTCGGACGGCTTCGTGCAAGCGGCGCGGACGGCTTCGGGGCGCAGCCTCTCAAGTGTAAGCCTCACTCGGCACAGCCGAGCGAGTGCGGTAGGATGACTAGTGTACCAACGACTCGTTCTATCGTGAGCAGGTCCTTCGACACTGGCTTGCTGCGCCACATGTTCAGGATGATAGACTCCTACCCTCTTTCCTACTCTCCTACCCTCGCCTCACCCAACCAAATGGTGAATACTGTGCGGCCGGGAGCCACCGTTTCCAGCCGGAAGGGGAACTGATGTTGCAGCAGAATGTCGCGCACGAGCGTGAGACCGATGCCTTGGCCGTCGCGTTTGGTGCTGAAAAACGGCATGAATAAGCGTTGTTGTACCTCGGGCGGAATGGACGGGCCGTTATTTTCCAGCTCGATGAGGGGCGGACTGAGTTGGGTGCGTACAGTGAGCGTGCCGCCATCGGGTAGGGCTTCCAAGGCATTTTTGGCGATGTTGAGCAGCGCCTGTTCCAGCTGTTGCTGGTCCAGGGAGGCCCACAGCGGCTCGTCGGTTAGCTGCCAGCGCCAGGTAATCTGGCGCCGCTCGCTCACTACGTGCAGCAGGCGCGCCAGCTGGTGCAGCAGGGCGTGCACATCCGTGGGTTGCAGCGTAGGCGGGGGTAGGCGCACTAGGTTGGCGAAGCCGCCCACAAAGTTGCTCAGGTTGATGTTGCGCTGAATGGATACATCGAGGGCCTCCCGGAAGTCGGGCTGGTCGTCGGGGCGGAGCTGAGGGGCGTAGTGGTGAAAGCTTTGCAGGATGGAGTTAATAGCCCCAATGGAGTTGTTGATTTCGTGGGTCATCATCCGAATCAGCTGCTCGTAAGCTTGCTTTTCCTGCCGAATCAGCTCCTGGGTCAACTCTTCCAGCAGAATAAAATAGCGCGTGAAACCCCGATCGAGAAAGTGGGCGCGGTGGGCGCGGTAGGTTTGTACGCCTGAGAGGCGCACCACCTGGGGCGCGTCGGGCAGCAACGTGCTGAGCGCTGTGCCCCAGGCGCCGGGTAGGGCGGCCAATGGCTGGCCCAGGAGTGCAGTGGCGGGTAGTTGCAGCATCCGCTCGGCGGCAGGATTCACACTTTCAATGGTGCCGTCGAAGCTCAGCAGCAGCACCCCGGCCGGTGAGGCCCGCAGCAGACTATCCAGCAGAAAACTCTTTTCGTGCTGCGTCACCCGCTCGCGGCGCAGCTCATCAATCATGTGGTTGTATACGCCGATGAGCTGGTCCATCTCCCGCTGGCCTACGGGCACAAACTTCAACGAGAAATCCTTGGCCTGCATAGCTTCCGTACCGGCCGCAATCAATTGAAACGGCCGCACAAAGCCCCGGTACAGTTGCACCGTCAGCCCGATGCTCACCAGCAACAACACCTCCGCACCGATGAATAGCGGCACGTTGATATGCCGCAATTGCGCCGCCAGCACCAGTAGTACCGCGTGTATCAGCGTGACAAAAAGCAGAAACTGAAGGCGAAGGGACATGGGGAGCAATAATAGCTATTAGCTGCTGGTGGCTACTAACTGTTAGCGTTTTGTAGAACGAGAGCCAATAGCTAATAGCCAGCAGCTAACAGCTATCATTCGTAGGGGATTTCGTATTTTTCTAGTCTCCGATACAAGGCCGGTCGACTCAGGCCCAGGGCTTTAGCTACGCGGCTGATGTTGCCCTGATAATGCTCCAAGGTGTTGCGAATCATCTGGGCTTCCAGCTCGTCCAGCGTCATGGTGCCCGGTGGGGGCAGCTCGCCGGGCTCGGGGGTGCGGGTGGGTAGGGACTGCGCCTGGGCCTGGAAATCCTCGGGCAGCAGTTCGTCGTGGCCGGAAACCAATACGGCGCGCTCCACTAGGTTTTTCAGCTCGCGGATGTTGCCGGGTAGCGGCTGTTGCTGTAGCCAGTGCCCGGCGCGGGTGCCTACCTTCAGGGCCGGGCGGGCGTAGGTGGTGCGCAGCCCGGCCACAAAGTGCTGCACCAACAGCGGAATATCCTGGGGTCGCTCGCGCAGGGCGGGTAGGCGCACTGTGATGAGGTTGATGCGGTAGAATAAATCCTCGCGGAAGCGGCCGGCGCGCACCTCCTCGGCCAGCGTGCGGTTGGTGGCGCAAATCACCCGAATATCGAGGCGGCGCGGCTTGCTGTCGCCCAGCACCTCGTAGGTGCGGTCTTGCAGCACGCGCAGCAGCTTCACCTGCGAGGACAGGTCCAACTCCCCAATTTCGTCCAGAAAAATGGTGCCGCCGTTGGCTAGCTCGAAGCGCCCTACCCTGTCGGTTTTGGCATCGGTGAAGGCCCCGCGCCGGTGGCCAAACAGCTCACTCTCAAACAGTGATGCGGAGATACCGCCTAGGTTCACCTTCACAAACGCCTTGTTCCGGCGTGGGCTGTTGCGGTGCACAGCCTCAGCAATCAGCTCCTTGCCCGTACCCGATTCGCCCTCAATCAGCACCGAGGCATCAGTGGCCGCCACCTGCCCTACCTGACGCAGCACGTGCAACAAGCCAGCGTCTTGCCCCACAATGTCCCGAAAATCGAATTGTTGATCGAGCTGGCGGCGCGTGGGCTCTGGCCCCCTACCCTGCGCCACGGGTAGGCTTAGTAGGGTGCGAATGGTCTGGAGCAGGGCGTCGTTGTTCCAGGGCTTGGTGATGAACTCGGCGGCCCCGGCCTTCATGCCTTCCACGGCCAGCGCAATGCTTCCCCAGCCGGTGATGAGCACCACGGGCACCTGTGGCGCCAGTTGCTTCACCTGCGCCAGCAGTTGCAGGCCGTCGCGACCCGTAGTATCGAGGGAGAAGTTCATGTCCATCAGCACCAGCTCCGGCGGCGCGGCGGCTACCGCTTGCAGGGCTGCTTCGGGGTTGTCGACGGCCTGCGTGAGGTAGCCAGCTTGCTTCAGCAACAAACCAAGCGAAATGCGAATGGCGGGGTCATCGTCGATTATCAGGAGCATTTTTTCATTGCTTATGGATCAATGCCAAGGTTATTTCAGATTTGGTGAGACTGCTCAGCCGGATTTTAATCCGGCTGAGCAGTCTCACCAAATGGCCATTAGGTTGCTTCGCCTACTCTTCCCGCAGCGCTACGGCCGGCTGAATGCCAGCGGCCAAACGACTGGGGTAGAGCGCACATACGGTAGCCAGCAGGTAGAGCAGCCCTGCCGCCAGCGGCATGGCCGTGAGGTAGACGCCAGTTTGTACGCCCATCACGCCCAGTAGCGGAAACTGCGCCGCCACCAGCAGCCCCAACCCTAGCCCGAAGGTAGTGAGCACCAAGATTTCGCCCAGCACTTGTAGGCTGATGTTGCCAGCGGTGGCGCCCATGGCGCGGCGCACGCCAATTTCGCCGCGGCGGCGGCTGATGTTGAGCCACAGCACGCCGAATAGGCCGAGGGCCACGTTCACAATCAAGAATATGCATACCATACCTAGTATTACGGGCGGTGCGAGATTCACCTTTAGCTGAGCCAGACGTTGTGTAGGTAAAGGATTCACACCCATTTCCCAGCTAGCATTAATCGCACGCACATCATTCGTAATGCGTTTTTCTAGGGCGGCGCCTGCACCAGGGCGCACCCGCACAAGCAGAACTTGCATTGCCCGTGCCGTATCCTGCGGGCTTACATAGAGAAAGAAGCCGGGCCGTGGTTCGCTCAACTCACCGCCAGCCCGGTAGGGCCCGCTCACGCCTATCACCTGAAACTCTTCGGGTTTGCCTAGGCTGGCGCGCACTGTTTTTCCTATTGCTGACTGGCCATCTGGGAAAAGAGCCTTTTGCATAAGCTCGGTAATTACTACCGGTGGGCGGCGGCTTACGGCATCGTCGCGGCGGTCGAACCACCGGCCTGCCACTATCCGTAGCCCCATTACCTCAGGTAGCTCGGCGCCTGCATCGTATACATCACCATATCCTTGTGGGGTGCCCTCACCTGTATCCAGCGTTGTGCTGTTTTCACTGAATGCAAACGGGGTGTTGCTCACGCTACGCGACACGCTTACTATCCCTGGGGTGCTCCGTAGGCGCTGCAAGATGCGTTGCAGGGTTCCAAATTGTTCTGCGCGGGGCTGCGTGCCAGGGTTAAGATCTATCTCCCACACATCTTGGTAGTCAAAGCCCAGAGGCGTTTGGTAGTTGCGCCAAGTATATACACCCACGCTGCCAACCGAGAACAAGACCACAAAGGCCAGAAATATCTCCACAATGAGCAAGCCATTAGCTCGCTTGCGGTTCCACATAAGGGTAATCAGGTGGCGTATCATGCGGCAGTTTCTCCTTTTAAGGCCTTCACGGCTTGTAGCTTCGACATTTTATAAGCCGGGTAGGCTCCCGACAGAATTCCAAAAAACAGGATTACTCCTAGTGCCACCGCGCATACCCGCCCGTTGAGAGCGAATGTGGAGTACGCCAGAAAATGACTGTCATTGACTAGGTGCAGTGCTCCCGCTGCCAACCCCAGCCCCAGTATGCCCCCCAATAGGGTCAGAAAGATATTTTCGAGCAGAAACTGACCTACCAAGTTGCCCGCTGTTGCTCCAAATGCCTTTCGTACTCCAATCTCAGCCGAGCGCTCCAATGTGCGGCTCACGTTGATGTTGATCAAGTTCAAAGCAGGCAATAGCATAAATAGCAACCCCATACCTAACACCACTTTCATGAAGCGCCCTACGCCCCCCTCAACGCCAGCATCGTTGTTGAAGCGTGCAGTAAGCGATGCCAGTAGCGGCTGAGCGTAGGAGTTTACCTTCTTGTATGTTTTGGGGTCGGGTACAGGTAGGCGATTCACAACCTGCTGATATTCGTCTTGTATCTGCTGCAAATCACCAGCCCGGCGAGCCAATATGATAGCCTGGTAGCTGCCCAAGTAGTTGGGGTCTTTTAGGTTATCGGTAGTTGTAGTCACCGGGGTCCAGATTTCTGCGTAGGAGAAGATTCGCGAAATAGAAATGTCGCGTACCACTCCTACCACTCGATACGGCACCGCATCGAGCACCAGTGGCCGACCTATTACCCCGGTTGTGGTTCCAAAGTAGCGACGGCTAGTCGTCTCATTGATGACGACCACGCGAGCCGCGTCGCGCACTTCGTCTAAGTTGTAGGGCCGCCCAGACACGAAGTCGAAATCTAGGACCTGCCAGAATTCCCCATCGGTGCGTTTATGGTCTAACTTTAGTACCTGTTGTCCTACGTAGGCTACCGTCGTACCGAAGTTACTTTCGCTGAGCGACACCTTTTCTGGTGTGTGCAGGGTGCGTACGTGCCGCGTCAGAAAGTCGTAACCGATGGAGGAATTGCTCTGTCCGCCTTCGCGATACATTAGCTGCATCCGATTCGCGAACAGCATGCGGTCGACGCGTTTCTCGGGTGTGTGCGGCCCTATCGTGTAATCGATCATCGCATAGAGCACCACTAAGATCATCAGCGTGAAGCTAATGCCGAACAAGCTGATGAAGGTGAAAAACTTGCGCCTGAGCAAGACCTTCCAGGCTATCTTGAGGTAGTTGAGAAGCATAAGAATAAAGGTGAAATGGTGGGTAGTAAAATGGTGAGTTATGGTGCTAATGGCGCAGTTTGTTCTTCAAACTCACCATCTCACTACTCACCATTTTACCATTTAATTGACCTGGCTGCCGTCGAAAAACCGGATAATGCGCTCGGTTTTCAGGGCTTGCTGCTCGTCGTGCGTTACCATCACGATAGTGGCGCCCTGCTGGCGGTTCAGGGTCAGCAGTAGGTCCATGATTTCCTCGCCCATCACCGAGTCGAGGTTGCCGGTGGGCTCGTCGGCGAGGATGATTTCGGGCCGGCCAGCCAGGGCGCGGGCAATGGCTACGCGCTGGCGCTGCCCGCCCGAGAGCTGGCTGGGGAAGTGCCGGGTGCGGGCGCTCAAGCCCACCGTATCGAGGGCAGCCAGGGCGCGCTGACGGCGCTCAGCTCCCCCTACCCCTTTGCGGTAAAGCAAGGGCAGCTCCACGTTGTCGAGCACCGACAGGTCATTAATCAGGTGGTAGCTCTGAAACACGAACCCGATTTTGTGGTTGCGCAGGTGGGCCAGCTCCCGGTCGGAGTAACTGGTCACCGACCGGCCGTCAATAGCCACGGTGCCGCTGGTGGGCTCATCCAGCAAGCCCATGATGCTGAGCAAGGTAGACTTGCCGCACCCGCTCGGCCCCATCACCGACACAAACTCCCCGCGCTGAATCGACAGGTTCACGTGGTTCAGGGCCACCGTTTCGATGGTTTTGGTCTGGTATACCTTTTCGATGCCGGTGAGCTGAATAACGGCCTCAGCAGCGGCTACTGTCGACGCTGGCTGGGTAGCAGAGGTAGGAAACTGGTTCATAGGAGTAGGCGAAGGTGGAAGAAGTGTTCGGTTTTATGTAGCATGGTGCTCGTCTCTGATAGAAGTAGCCAAGCCGCGTGCCATTCACTTAAAGTTTTTATTATCAATAATTTACATTCATCATTCATAAAATGCGCTTGCTAAAATATGTCCGCAAACGAACAGGTTGTTCGGATTCATCAACCCAGTATTTATCACCGTCTTTCCTGGATTGTCATCCTGAGTGCAGCGAAGGACCTTATGACGGTAGGACAAGTCATTGGCGCGGCTATCGTTCTGGCGTGAGAAGGTCCTTCGCAAGCTCAGGATGACAGCCATTGTTGGTGTCGTTTTTATCATGACCTTTCCGCTACTCCCGCGCCAGCGGCTGTTCTTGCTCAAAATCATACAGCGTGAGGGCGCGCAGGCGATAGTGCGCCACCCAAGCGGCGCGCAGGGCCGCAATGTAGGCGCGCTTGGCCTGGTCTTTTTCCGCAAGGGCAATGTTGAGGTCGGTGAGGCTGATGCGGCCAACCTTGTAGGTAGCCTGGGCAATATCGTAGCGCTGCTGGGCCAGGGTGTCGGCCTGGGCGGCCAGGGTTAGCTGCTCGTGCAAGCCACCTAGTTGCGCGGCCTGCGTGGTGATGCTCTGCTCGAAGGTTAGCTCCTCCTGGGCTACCGTGAGGGCTACCTGCTGGCGGCTCAGCTCGGCCGTCTTCCGCACCGATTTTTGCCTACCCCAGTCCACCACCGGTAGCGCAAAGCCCAGACTGATTTGCTGCTGTTGCTGCGGCTGATGGTAAGTGCGCCAGAAGTCCTGCGCGCTATTGGTATAACCCACATTCGCCTGTAGAGTAGCCACAAACCCCGTGGTTCCCCGCGCCTGGGCTACCTCGCTTTCGGCCTCCAGTAAGCGCCGCCGGAAGGCCAGGGGCGCGGCGCGGTATTGGCGGGCGTAGGCTAGCGCCTGGGCAGGAGCCACCACCGGACGCGGTGCTACGACGGGCACCGCGAGCAGGAGAGTATCGGCGCGCAGGCCGGTGTAGCTTTGCAGACCGATGGCGGCTTGCTGAGCATCAAGGCGGGCTTGCACCAGCGCCTGGCGCGAGCGGAGCAGGTTCAATTCCAGCAGCAGCAAGTCGTTTTGCGACAGGCGGCCGAGCTGTTGCCGTTCCCTACCCAGGCGCAGCAGCTCAGCATTGGCCTGGGCGTTTTGGGTGGCTACGCGGGCATTCACTTGTTGCAGCAGCACGTCAAAATACAGTTCCGTGATGCGCTGAGCAATGGTTTCACGTTCCTCCACAAACTGCCGACTGGCCTCTTGGTAACGCAGCGGCTCAATGCGGCGCGCCCAACGCAGGGCGTTGTAACGTCCCAGCGGCTGCGTGAGGCCCAGGCTGAAGGGCTGGTTGTTGTAGAGGCGGGTGTTGCGGTTGAAATCGTCGAAGCGCTGGGCCTCGGAAGTCACATACACCGAGCCGCCCGTGACACCAATGGCCTGACTTAAGGTAAGACCCAGGGTAGAGTAATTCTGGCGCACGGCCTGAAATTCAATGGTGCCGTCGGGCTGCACTACGGGCGTAATCACGCGGCTGAAGTTGGGCACGGTGCCCTGCAACGCCAGCTGCGGCCGGTAGTTCGACTGATACGTGCGGTACTGCCAATAGCTGGTTTCGCGGGTGGTAGCGGCCTGCCCCGCCACCGCCGACTCCTTCAGCGCCGCGCCGATGACACCAGGCAGCGTGAGGGTTTGAGCGCGCAAGGGTAGGGAGCCGAGGAGCAGGAGAAACAATACCAGCAGGCTGGGGGGTGAGGCTATCTTTCTCATTTCCCTATTCCGTTATCCGCAGGCGCGGCGTGTCTTGGTGTTCCTTCATGTCGCTGAGCACGATTTGCTCGCCGGGGCGCAGGCCGCTTATTACCTCCACGTAGTCGAAGTTGCTGTCGCCGAAGCGCACGGTGCGGCGCTCGGCCCAGCCGTCTTTTACCACAAACACCGGCTGCTCGCGGCCGCCTTGGTAGAAGGGGCCGTTTTTCACACGCACGGCCTTTGGATGCGCTTTGGTCACCACAAACACGTCGGCGCGTAGGTTGGGGCGCAGGTCGGGGTGGTGGTCCTGGGCCAGTTGGGCGTAGAAGGTGACTACCCCTTTGTCGGCGGCGGGGCTGATGGTGCCGATGGTGCCGCGCAGATCGGTGTCGTTGTTGAGGCGCACCACTACGGCGCCGCCGGGGCTCAGCTGGCCGGCGTAGGTGTCGGCAATGGTGGCGCGCACCCGAAAGCTGCTCAGGTCGGCCACGCGGGCCAGCACGTCGCCCTGGCGCACGGTGCTACCTAGGTCTTCGTTCACCCAGGTGAGCACGCCGGGCCGGGGGCTGCTGATATCGGCCTGGGTGAGCTTGCTGGCCAACTCCGCAATGCTGCGCTGCTGCATCTGCATGGTGTAGCCCAGCTCGCGCACATCGGCGGCGTTGGCGCGGCGCTGGTTGCCAATCTGCTCCTGCAAGCGGCGCAGTTCCAGCTGGGCTACCTTTAGGTTCAGCTCAGCCTGGCGCACGCTTTCGGCAGTGCCACCTCCTATTTTCAGTAAGTACTGTTCGTCGCGCAGGGCCGATTGCAGGCTGCCTACCTTCACGCGCTGCACCTGTTCCTGCGACTGTAAGTCGTTGAGGGCGCGTTCCAGCGTCAGGCGTAGTTGGTCGTGCTTGTTGCGGTTTTGTTGCTGGGCATCTTCCAGCTTGGCCAGCTCCGTGGCGGTCAACTCCTTGTCTAGCTCCAGAATGGGCTGGCCGGGCTGCACGGGTTGCCCTACCTGCCGCACCACACGCCGCACGGTGCTGGCGATAGGGCTGGTGAGCACAGCTTCGTGGGCGGGAATGAGTAGGCCCGCGGCCGTTAACGACGCCTCCACGGGACCGGTATCCACGGTGGCCGTCAGGATTTCGGGGCGGCGAATGCTGGGTTGCAGCACCGTGCGAAAGGCTACCAGGGCCGCGCCCACGGCCACCACCGCGGCCACCAGCCACAGGCCGAGCCGCCAGTGACGCTGCCGCTGCGTAGCAGATGATATAGCTCTGTCCATTTTTGTACGGGATAAAGGGTGTTTCCCGTACTGATAGCCAAGCGCCAAGCCAAACTTATAAATATCTATTATACAATTATTTACATCTTAACGCAGTTTTATCAACTGTTTAAAAACTGTCCGCAAGTGGACAGCCTGTTCGCTGGTAGCGCCACAGGTAGCATCTTGCCAACAGTTTACCTTTTACCAACCAACCTACCTACGTAGTTTACCCGTACGTTTTCCTTTTTTGCTTTTTATGGATTCCACCACGGCCCCTCCCGTTGCTGCCCCTTCCACCCTACCCCATCCAGACGACGACCACGACCAGGACCTTGCGCACAACAGTGGCATTTCGGACCGCGACGCCACGCGCGAGGCCCGTGACCAGGTAGTAGGGCAACGGCCAGGCACCCTGGTGATTTCGCCCCGCGCCCTGCGCCCGCGCCTGTTTTTGTATTCCTACGACGAGCAGCACATGTTGGAGGAGGAGTATGATACGTACGACGAGCTGATGCGCTATTTCCGCGCCCACCCCGAGCAGCGCCACTGGATTGATATACGCGGCTACAATAGCCTGCCTATGATGGAGCAGTTGATGGTCGATTTCAATATTCACCCGCTGCAAATGGAAGACGTGCTGGGCGACTACCAACGGGCCAAAGTGGAGCTGTTCGACGAGAATCGGCTGTTTCTGGTGTCGCGCATGACGGAGTTTACCGCCTCCCGCGACATCGACGACGACCAGCTGTCCATCTTCACTGGCGACAACTACGTGCTCACGTTTCAGGACGACTACGAGGACTGCCTCGACAGCGTGCGGCAACGCCTGCGCTCGGGCTTCAGCAGCATCCGGCGGCGCCCCCCGCAGTACCTGGCCTACGCCCTCACCGACGTAGTGCTCGACCACTACTACCCTACTATGGCCGCCATCGGCGACTACATCGAAACGCTGGAAGACCGCATTCTGGCCGACCGGCCCAGCCGCCGTTTGCTCAGCCGCATTTTGCAGGTGAAGAAGGATATTGTGCGTTTCCGCCGCCTGGTGTACCCCGAGCGCGAGAAAATTGCTGAAGTCCTGCGGATGCCTGACGAGGTGGTGCCCGAGGAAATAAAGGTCTTCTTCCGCGACTGCTACGACCACGCCATCCAGGCCATGGACCTGGCCGAGAGCTACCGCGAATCGGTGAGCAGCTTAGTGGACTTGTACATGTCGAACCAGAGCAACCGCATGAACGAGGTGATGAAGGTGCTCACCATCATCAGCAGCATCTTCATTCCTCTGAGCTTTGTGGTAGGGCTCTACGGCATGAACTTCCAGCGCGAAGGCCCCGACGGCCGCATCAACTACCTCAACATGCCCGAGCTCTACAGCCCCATCGGCTACCCCGTGCTGATTGTGGTGCTGGTGGTGATTGTTGTTGGGCAGCTGGTGTATTTCTGGCGCAAAGGCTGGTTGTCGGATAAGTAGTGAAGTGGTGAGGTGGTGAGGTGGTAAATGTGAAGTAAAAGAGCGTCTGTCATCCTGAGCTTGCGAAGGACCTTCTGACAGCTGAACGAGTCGTTGGTACGATAGTCGTTCTACTGTGAGAAGGTCCTTCGCAAGCTCAGGATGACAGACGCTTTTTATTATCCTCACTAGTTCATATCTACCACGGTACCAGTGTGCGGTGCAACTCAGAACCGGATACGCGGTAGAGCTGGTAGGCGCGGCGGGTAGCATCGTAATTGAGGGAGATGGTGGGGGCAGTGCTGGGGAAGGGGCGGCCGCTGATGAGGCGGCCTTCTGTGTCGTAGAGATACACGTTGCCGGGACCGGGCTCAGAGAGGGCTACCACCTGAAGTTTCTGGCTGAAGTTGAAATACTGCACCGGCTTAATACCCGACGTCAGGAAGCGGCGACTGAGCAACTGCCGGCCCGCTGGGCTAAATACTGCCAACTGGCCGCGGTCGTCTTCCCGTACCACCACATACGTGGCATTGTTCTGATCAGGAATCAGGCGGAAAATGGAAGTACGGCTCCAGGTAGCCACCCGGCTCCGGCTCACAATCTCGCCGCTGAGCGCAAACGTCACCCGCTCGCCGTGCTGGGTTACCATCGTCAGACGGGTGCGGCGTAGCGTGGCGCCCTGCTCCACAAACACACCGCTTTGCAGCCGTGCTCCCATGCTGATGGGGAAACCAGGGTAGAGCCCGCCCTGCGCATCGTAGGCGTAGACATATCCATTTTCCAACGGCACCACAATGATGTCGCGGCCGTTTATGCTTAGGTACTGCGGCTCGCCGGCCAGACTGAACTCTACGCGTTTGGGCTGCCAGCCAGCGTAGGGCTGCCCGTTGGTATCATACAAAAACAGATTGTTGCCGCCCCCCAGCACCAGCAGGCGCGTGGCGGTATTGCCTACGGGAGGCGAGGCCACCAGCCCCGTAGCCTGCACGGTATCAGGAAGATTGAAGGGGAAATGTGGCGCTTCTGTCCCACGCTCGTTCAGCAGATGCAACTGGGTAGGCGTTAGCAGCAGGTGCTGATTGCTACCGTCGCGCCGCAGCCGCTGAATAGGCTGCACCAGCGGCCCCGGCAGCGAATCAGACCACGCCACCACATTTTCGGGCGTTACGTAGTGCAGCACTTGGGCCGCGTCCTGCACCAGCACACCAGCATTGCGAGTGCCCGGCACGGCCACCAGCGCCGGCCCCGAGGTAAGGGCTGTCTTAAAGGTAAGCACAGCGTCGTTGCCGTTGGCGCCCTGTGCCTGCGACACCGCTGGCCCAATAGCCGGATGGCGTAGCAAAAACTGCGTGAAGTACTGCGCAGTCGTATCGTTTTCATTGGTGGCAGGCACCCACTGAAAAGCAATCTGCGGAAAGCGCTTGAACAGGTTCTCGTTGCGCAGTAGGCCTGCCCGACGGTCTTCCACGGCGGCACGCAGTAGCAAGTTCCAGGCGTTGCGCATGTCCAGCAGTACGCTCAGGCGAGTCATTGAAGCGGTTTCCTGCAAAAAAGCTACTTGCACCGGCGAGCGGCTCCACACTTCCCGGGCGGCTATGTCCGTCAGCCAGGTGCGCAGGGTAGCCGCATCGGTTCCGAAGGCCACGTAGTTGCCTACCTGCGTCATCACGGGCTGCCCAAAATTGGAGAACTGCGGCCCCAACAACCGGGCCGGCAGCTCGGGCACGCCGGTTTGGTACATCTGATACGGCCCTACCCGCTCAAACGACGGCGTAGTTCCCGTAGCCCGGCGCAACTGCCCCAATAGGATACCAGCGCGGTCGGGGGTAGCACAGTACGCCAGCGCCAGCTTGCCCGGCACCGCCCGCGCCGACGGAGCCGCCAAATAGCACAGGGCCACTTCGCGCGAGAACTGCCCGGCCAGGCTATCGAGCAACGGCTGCGTAAGCTGGCTCAACGAGTCGGTATCAAGGGGATGAGGGTCGCGCAGTACGCTGGCCGGCCCTACCCCCATGTGCACCAGCAGCGCCGTGCGCAGCGAAAGCACCTCGGCCATTTGCAGGCGTTGCGTCGGCTGCCCGCGCAGGCGCTGGTGCAACGAGCCGCGGGCAATTTCGGGATTACTGAATCCACTCAATATCACCTTATTGCCCGCCAATCGAATACCCAGCATGCCGTTGCGGCTCAGGCTGGTGAAAGCCGTCAGGTCGCCTTCCAGCTCCGACCTGAAAAACACACCCAGGAGCTGCGGCAGCCGCCGGTAGTTCACCAGCAGGGTAGCATCGGTATTGGGCATGTTCAGGTAGTCGGTGTTCTGAAAATCGGCGGCTACTGTGGGGGCATCGGGGTGTTCCAGGCGCAGCACCACGGCTTCTACCAACGTCGGGTTGGCGCTAATGAGCAATTGGTTGCGGTAGTTGAAGTAGGTGAGACTGGTGCCGTTGCCACGCTGCTGAATGGTCACGAGCTGGTTGTCGTGAAACGTGCGCGTGCTGACTTGGTAGCGCGCATCGCGGCGCAGGGCGTCTTCCAGAGCCCGCACTTGCCGGTACTCGCGCACAGTGGCAACGGGCACCTGAAACAGCACATCGAACGTGCCCGGCGCCGTGACGTGCACAGAGGTGAACACCCGCTTGTGGCCCAGGAAACGCAGCACTACGTTGCGCCCCCCTACCAGGCTATCGGCTAGCGTTAGGTTGTCTTCTACTTGCTGGAAGTAGCGCACGGCCGTGAGGTTGTCCCAAAGCTGACTTTCCTGCAAGTGGCGCACCAGCGTGGGGTGGTCGTCGGTGGTAAGCACCAGCGCCGCATCGTCGGGCACCAGCGTCCAGGGGTCTACGGGCACGGCCGCCACAGTATGGCGATAATACACATAGGAGCCCAGGGCCGAAACCAGGAGCAGCCCAATCAGAAAGACGAGTAGCTTATGCGACATGCAACCGCAAAAGTAGCTATTCGTGATTGGGCACGACAAAGTTGTGCCGGCAGGTTCCCCGTTTGGCTAGCTGGCTACCCAACAGAATCTAATTATCTTCCGCCCCTGAATACACTCCTACTCTCTATCTATGTCTGAAAAACAAGGCCACTTTCAGCGGGCCATTACGCTGTTTGATGCCGTCATGATCGTGACCGGCGGCATGATTGGCTCCGGTATCTTCATCGTTTCCACCAGCATTGCCCGGCAGGTAGGCTCGGCGGGTTGGCTGCTGGTGGTGTGGGTCATCACGGGCCTCATCACGCTGGCGGGCGCCGTGAGCTACGGTGAGCTGTCGGCTATGTTCCCGAAGGTAGGCGGGCAGTACGTGTACCTGCGCGAGGCCTACAACAAGCTGGTGGCGTTTCTCTACGGCTGGTCGCTGTTTACCGTCATCCAGACCGGCGTTATTGCGGCCGTGGCAGTGGCGTTTGCGCGCTTCACGGGCGTGCTGGTGCCGTGGTTCAGCGAGGAGCACGTACTGTTCAACGTCGGCCCGCTGGCCTTCACCACCGTGCAGCTGCTGGCTATTCTGATGATTGTGGGCCTCACCTGGATCAACGCCAACGGCGTGCGCAGTGGCAAGCTGATTTCCAACGTATTCGGCAGCACCAAGCTAGTAGCGCTAGCCCTGCTCATCTTGTTCGGTCTGATTCTGGGTGTCAACCACGAGGCTGTGCAAATCAACTTCACCGATATGTGGCAGGCCGCCAGCTTCGACGATCTGGGCAACGCTACCCCCTTGGACACCTGGGGTCTGGTAGGCGCCATCGGCCTGGCCATGACCGGCTCTCTGTTCAGCTCCGACTGCTGGAACAACATTGGGTTTTCGGGCGATGAAATCGTACGGCCCGAGCGCACCATTGTCCTCAGCATGGCCATCGGCACGGCCATTGTCACGGCGCTCTATCTGCTCATCAACGTGGTGTATCTGCTGGTGCTGCCCATCCCCGGCAGCCCTACCGCCGCTGCTACCGATGTGGTAGGGCGCGGCATTATGTACGCCGCCAACGACCGGGTAGCCACCGCCGTGGCCGAGAGCATGTTGGGCCGCACCGGCGCTTACGTGATGGCCGTACTCATCATGATCAGCACCTTCGGGGCCAACAACGGCATCATCCTCAGCGGTGCTCGCGCCTACTATGCTATGGCAAAGGATGGCCTGTTCTTCCCGCCCCTGGCCCGCCTGAACCGCGCCGGCGTGCCCGGCGTAGCCCTCTGGACCCAATGCGCCTGGGCTTGCCTGCTTTGCCTTACGGGTTCGTATGGCGAACTGCTCAACTATGTGATGTTCTCAGTAATTCTGTTCTACGTCATTACCATCATCGGCATCTTTGTGCTTCGCCGCACCCGCCCTACCGCGCCGCGTCCCTACCGGGCCTTTGGCTACCCGCTGGTGCCGCTGTTCTACATTGTGGTAGCCTCAGCCTTCTGCCTCATTCTGCTGTTCAGCGACGCTACAGCTGCATTTTCTCAACGCGGGTTACTCCTGCTGGCGCTGGGTGTGCCAGTTTACTTTTTGCTGGGCCGGCAGTTCAACAAACAACTACCCAACGAAGAGCAGTAAGTAATCTAAGTTGTGGACTAACCGCTATTTTCTTCCCACAAAAAAACGCCCCGTTACCAGTAACGGGGCGTTTTTTTGTGGAAAATCATTTCACTTAACGCTTGATGCGTTTGAAAGCATCCGGCCGGTATTTCAGCACTACTGTCTGGTTGGTGGCCGTTGGACGGGCAGACACCTCATCATCGTAGTAGCCCGCTGAGCCGCAGCGGAGCGTATAGCGGCCCGCAGGAATGGTGAGTTTGTAGCAACCGTCGGCATCCGTGATACCGATGATCTGGGTGCCTTCCACCATAATGGTAGCTCCTACCAATGGATCCTTGTCCACGTCTATCACGCGCCCTTGAATCGTCATCATGGGCACTCGGGCGCTAGCCGTTGTTGTCGTTACACGGGGCGCCTCTGCCTCTTTTTCATCTTCTGCTACCTCCCCTACAGTCGTTGCAACGGTATTGCTAGCCAGCAAAGCGTCATCTGCATATCCTTGAGCATAGCTACCTATGCGTACTGCGAGTAGCAGCACAACAAGAACGAGCGTGGTAAGCAGTGACTTCATTTGTGCTGGCTTGATAATGTTCGTAGTAACAATATCGCCCCGGTTGTGTCATGGCTAAAGTTCAACTCATTGAACCGTATCCTTCTTCCGATCAGGCATACAAATATATTGTACTATTATCAGAAATCCATATCACTTTAAAATTTTTTATTCCAAAATTGACTAAAATTACTCTAATAATGAACCAATGAATTTTCACTGAATCAGGCGTATTTAAGGAATGTTCGCATATATAGTTTCATAATGGGTTGCGTTATGCTATTATACTCCCTTTGCTACTTACGAGTGAAAAGAGCGTTTTACTTATAATGAGCACACATACAGCATGACACGAACCATAATTACTACCTTGGCAATACCATATTATCAGAATAGCCCATCTGTCTTGCAAATGCAAGAATCCCGCACGTTGTCGTACGGGATTCTTATTAGACAGTGTAATCGTGAGAAACGAAAACGCTAGTCGTGCGCCGGGCGCGAGGGGCCGCTTGGGGCATCTTCGCCAAAATCCTGGTCCTGGGTGCGGATGCTGTTGCCCATTTCGTAGCTACCTTCTTTGGTGAAACCCGGCCCTTGGGCATTTTCGCCCTCAGCATGGTGCTCGTTGCCACCCTGGGGATGGGTTTCGTCGCCGCCGATGTGCAGGTTTTCAAGCTGATCTTTCTGGTTGCTGCGCTGTTTGTAGCCGTTGGCCCCGGTATAGCGTGCCGCCGAAGGGTCGCTCATCTCTTTGCCATTGCTCTGGCTTTCGTCAAAATCCTTTTCGTTTTCGAGCTGCTCGTTTTTCGGAATAATGTTTTCCTGGTCGGTGATGCTACCGTCTTTATCTGTGGCCATATGCTGGGGATGAATTGCGTGGGAAAATACTCCTTAGCAATACGCAGTCTGGCAGGCATGGTTGGGAATGTCCAGAGCCAGTATATGGTTTGAGGCCGGGCTCGTACAGATACCTGAGCGCAAACAGCATGGCGTTGCACGTAGTAGATGACTACCAGATTGGTACGGGAGCCTTACTCCGTCCGCACCCATCATCTGACTACCGGAGACTATGCGGCTGGGGTTACTGCTTGCCCCCCATACCAGCGACGACGAAACCAGAAAGCCAGGTTGACTAAAGCAATCAGGGCCGGCACCTCAATCAGCGGACCAATAACGCCCGCAAAGGCCTGGCCCGAGTTCAACCCAAACACGCCAATGGCTACCGCAATAGCCAGCTCGAAGTTGTTGCCGGTGGCGGTGAAGGCAATGCTGGCATTTTCGGCATAATCGGCTCCCAGGTACTTGCCTGCCGCAAAGCTGAGCACAAACATGATTCCGAAATATAAGGCCAGTGGCAAGGCGATGCGTAGCACATCGAACGGAATACGCACTATAGCTTCTCCTTTCAAACTGAACATCACGACAATCGTGAGCAGCAGGGCTACCAGCGTAATGGGGCTAATAGCTGGGAGGAAGGTCTGCTCGTACCATGTGTCTCCCTTCAGCCGCCGTAGCACCAGGCGCGAAAGAAAGCCAGCCGCAAACGGAATACCCAGGTAGATGAGCACGCTCTGGGCAATGTCGCCAATGCCGATGTTCACGGCGTAGCCTTTCAGGCCGAAGTAGGGCGGCAGCACGGTAATAAACAGCCAAGCCAACACCGAGTAGAACAGCACCTGAAAAATAGAGTTGAGCGCCACCAACCCGGCCGCGTACTCGCGGCTACCGTCGGCCAAATCGTTCCATACCAACACCATAGCAATGCAACGGGCAATGCCAATCAGAATCAGGCCCATCATGTACTCGGGCTTATCAGGCAGCAGACACACGGCCAGAAAGAACATAAGCACCGGCCCCAGAATCCAGTTCAGAAACAAGGATAAGGCAATAATGCGCGTATTTTTGAAGACTTTCGGCAGCTGCTCGTACTTCACCTTGGCTAGTGGTGGGTACATCATCAAAATCAGGCCTAAGGCCAGCGGTACGTTCACTGTGCCTACGGAGAAGTAGTTCACGGCTTCGTTGATGCCGGGCACGAAATAACCCAGCGCAACGCCCAGCGCCATCGCCAGGAATATCCAGAGCGTAAGGCCCCGGTCAAGACCCGAAAGTTTCTTTTCTGCCAGCACGACAGGAGTTGCCGGAAGGGGTTGAGGGAGCGTGTTCATAGGGAGGTAGGGAATACATTACGTCAGGCCGATGTACGGGCTGCGCCGCTCCAGCAGCACGGTGTTGCGCCATACACCGTGCTGCTGGCCAATCCGCTCGCGGTAGCCAACGACGCGAAAACCAGCCTGCATGTGCAGGCTAATACTAGCTGTATTCTCAGCAAAGGTGCCGGCTTGTAACGTCCAGATACCATGCGCTTCCGAGTCGAGAATGAGGCTTTGCAGTAACTGCCGACCCACGCCTTGCCGGCGGGCTTCAGCGGCGATGTACAGGCTGATTTCGGCAACCCCACCGTACACACAGCGGCTCGATACGGGCGAAAGGGCCGCCCAGCCCAGCACCGCGCCACCATCAATAGCGACCAAGCGGCTGTGAACCAGGTGCGCTCGGTCCCAGGCCTCCCATGTGGGTGCCTGGGTTTCAAAGGTGGCGTTGCCAGTGGCTATACCCTCCTCGTAGATAGTACGCACGGCGGGGTAGTGCGCGGCGGTCATTGGTTGAATCTGCATGGCAGAATGGCTTAATACGCCTTGCGCAGCATATCGGCATACGCATTGGGTAGCGGCGAATCTTCCACGGCTTTTGCCGCTCTCTCTACATCATACGCCACACGAATCAGCTCGGAACGCACGCCGTCCGGGCTGGTTAGTTGGGTGTTCTCGTCGAGGTGCAACAGCTGGTAGGCGGCGCGGGGGTCGCCGTCTTTGGGCTTGCCCACCGAGCCGATGTTGAGCGCATGCCGGTATCGGGTTTCGCCTTCTACCTCGTAGGCAAAGGTGCGGTGGTAGGGCTTGTGCGTGTGCCCAAAGAGTAGAATGTCGGCGTGAGCATCGGTCAGCACCCGCAGAAAGCTGACTTCGGGCCGGTCTTCAAATAGGTATTCGTTGATTTTGCGCGGGGAGCCGTGCACCATCAGTAAATTCAGCGTACACGGCTCGTCTTCGAAGTCGAGACGCATGTGCTTGGGCAGCAAGCGCAGGTAGCGCCGCTCGTCGTCACCTACTACGTGGTTGGTGTAGGCAATACTCTGCGCCCCCAGGTCCTTGTCGGTGTCGGTTTTGTAGGCACAGCCGCAGTTGCTACTGGCCAAGCCAATGCCTTGGTCGTAGTTGCCGGCCAGGGTAGGAATACCCCGACGGCGCACCTCGTTCACTACCTCATTGGGCCAGGGCGCGTAGCCCACCAGGTCGCCGAGGCAGAAGATCATATCGGGGCGGCGCTGCTCCATGTCGGCCAACATTGCTTCCAGGGCCGGCAGGTTACCGTGCACGTCGGAAAAAAAGGCAATCGTCATCAGAAACAGAAAGATGAAGTCAGGAAAGAGGAAAACAGACCTGCAAAACGGCGCCGCCCTTCCAGGTAGCGCCGTTGAAAAGGGTTAGCAGCATCCGCTGCCGGGCGTGCAGGCCATCACGTGCAGTTGGGGTAGGGCAACCTCTTTGTTTGGAATACCACAGGCATCCTGCGCCAGGCAGGCCGTTTGCTTGGGTAGGAGCACAAAATCCTGGCCGTCGAACGCGAGGCCAAACTTGCCAATGGTAGCCTGCTGATACTCAACCTCGATATCTAAATCCTCTTGGCCCAGAATTTTCTCCGACAGCGCGAGAATGTGTAGAAATTTCTGCGGAGCCAGGCGATGGTCGTAGTCGCCGGCTTCCCAGAGCTGGAAGTTGGCAACCGTTTCCTGGCGCTCCACGCCGCCGCAGTCAATGAAATACTTGCTCACCAACCCCACTTCCGTCACATGGAAATGCGGGGGTAAATACTCGCCCGAGGGTAGGCGAAAATGAACAGCGTCGAGCCCAGCCAATGACTGCTTCATTTCGGAGATTTTCATCGTCAGTAAGTAAGGTGAATAAAAAGATTAGCAGGCGCAGGCATCGTCGGGGCCGCAGGCCGCGCCACTCGTTGCCTCTATGAAAAAGCTGACAAACTGCTGCTGCACCCGTTGTAACAGTTCGGTGTTGAGGCAATAGCAGACCGTGAGGCCGTCAATTTCTCCTTTTATTAACTCCAGCGCTTTCAGCTCCTGTAGGTGCTGCGACACTGTGGTGCGCGAGAGCGGCAACTCAGCAGCAATATCGCCGGAGATGCAGGTTTGCTTGCTGGCCAGCAACTGGATAATAGCTACTCTGGCCGGATGGGCCAGGGCTTTGGCCACGCGGGCTAACTGCTGCTGCTCGGCGGTGAAAGCCTCGGTTTTAGCGTAAGTCATGGATAAATGGATGACAACAGTAACTTTATGTCGTAAATATACGACATAATATGACGCATGTTTACGACATGCGGTTTTTAGTTGTAATTAGCTACGCTAATCTGAGTTTTGCAGCCATGTGTAACTTGACCACTACGACCAAACCTGCGTACTCAGAATGTTTTCGGACCTTTGCTCCTCTTTCAGCCGGTAGCGTCCTTCTGCTTACCCTTAGCTCCCTCCTACCCGTGGATTTTTCTAAGCTTTACCATCCTAGCGCCCTCAACAGCTATCAGTTCATTGCCCTCACAGGTCTCATCATGAGCGGTGGGGCGCACCTGTTGTTGCATTTTGTGTTTCACCACACGGTGCAGGGCTTCAATTGGCTCTACGTGTGTTGGGCTGCTTTATATGTGATAGGTACGCTACGCAACCTCTTCGGCAAGCCTGATGCGGGCCACCATCATCACCACTAAGAAAAGTGAAGTTAAGAAAAGTGAAGTTGTGAAAAGTGAAGTTGTGAAAAGTGAGATTGTGAATGAGTATAATTCTGAACAGCACGCAGGCCCTTTTCACGGCTGAACCAATCGTTGTTACGGTTGTCGTTCAGCCGTGAAAAGGGCCTTCGCGCTGTTCAGAATGACAGTTTGCTCTAACGCACTACCCCGCTATTTCTAGTTGTTCTTCAGGTAGATTTGGGCTTCACGGCACATGTCCGATTTGCGCTCGGCGCGCTCTGCTACTACGGCGTAGTACTGCTTGGCGCGGCGCACGTCTTTTTCGCCGTTTGCCAGGTGTGCTAGGTTCAGGTTGGCGTAGAGATAGAAGCCGCTCTGCGTTTCGCTAGTGCTTTCGGCAAATACGATGCAGCGCTGGTAGTATTCCTTGGCTTTGGCCAGGTTGCGCACTTTGTTCTGCATAATCCACCCCATGAAGTAGGTCGCGTATCGGCCACTAGTGCCTTCGTAGCCGGGTAGGCCCCGGTTTAGCTTGTCCAGAATGTCCTTGCTGATCTTCTCGCACTCCCAAAATTCGCCTTCGTTGAAGCACAGCATGGCGTATAGGCGCTCGAAGTAGGCATTGTCGGGGTAGGTTTGGTGGAGTTGCTGGGCTACGGCCAAGGCTTCGCGGGCCGAGTTTTTTTGCTCAGACAGCACTTTCATCAGAAAGTACTTGGCCTCCGGCGCGGCATAGAAGCCATTGTTGGCCACTATGCGCAATTGCTCAACACCTAATTGTTGGTTGCCTTTCGGGAAAAACAGCAGCACGGGCCGCAACAGCTTGTAGGTTTCTGACAACCACACCGAGTAGTAGTTGATCAAAGCCTGACCGCACAGAAACTCGGGGCTCAGGTCGTTGGCCTGCTTGCTAATTTCGAGGTAGTCGAGGGCGCGTTTGCTACTTACGGTCACGCGGCGCCAGTTGTGCCGCTCGCCGTTCAGGCGGGCATCAAACCCGTAGGCGGCAGCCAGAAAAAAGCAGGCTTCGTAGTTTTTGTTATCGGCTTCGTAAAGGCGAGTAGCGTAAGTAATGGCGGTATCCATGTAGGCAAACAGCAGGTTATCATACTGCTTGGTTTGCGCAATGTTGGGCATAATCTTCCACCAGGTAGTCAGGCCCATCAGGAAGTAGGGCATGGGGTGCTGGGGGTAGCGCCGCCGTAACGAACGGAATTGCTTCTCGGCTTTGTCGTACTTGAAGTTGTAAAGGTTGTGCATGGCCCCATCCAGCTCCGTCTGAATGTCCTTGTCCAGCAGCAGCCAGCCGTCGATTTCCACCGCGCTAGGCAACACGTCTACGTTCTCTATATCAATGTTGCGGATGGGTGCCTCTTGTCGACTGGTCGTGTCTGGCTGTTGCTGCGCGTGCAGCAGTAAGGGTAGTAGCAGAAGTAATAGGAAGGAGTAAAACTTTTTGCTCATACACGAATGGTTGGGGCGGGCGTGGCAACCAATAGTAACATAGGCTTTTTGCTATCTACACAGCCAGCAGCCATTTCATTTTATCCAAGAAGCGGTGACATCATCTTGATAGTATCGCTAGTAGTTAGCTGTAATCTCTTATCTATGCGATACAACAAGCTTGGCTTAGCAATATTAATGCTGTTTTTGCACTTCATCCATATTGAACCAATATCATAAGCACAATTTGCCTTTTTAGATATATTTAAACTGTACTTTTACATGATAACACTATACTAATACACGAAGTATATTCTTGTTTATATACTGTAATTCCCAAAAAAACACTCGTAACATAAAAAGAGAAGCCTTTCGGGCTCCTCCTTATTATATACTACGTTCTCAACTACCTATTTTCTATAGGAAAGCCAATAGCGCTTTGTAAAACTGATCTGGCACCTGCACATGCGGAATGTGCCCTACTCCGGCTAGCGGCACTAGTTTGCTTCCTTTTATCTGGTTGGCAGTGCGGCGGCCAAGCGCCGGGTACTGCCCCAACGTTGCCAATACGCTAGGGTCACGCACGAGACCTTTACCCACTACCGTGCGGTCGTCTTGCCCAATAATGAGCAGGGTAGGCACCTGCACCCGCGCAAACTCGTAGCACACAGGCTGTTGATAGATCATGGCGTACGTGAGGGCGCTGGCTAGGGCCACTTTGGCGTAATCGGGGTGGGCGAGTTGCGCAATGAGCGGAGCCAGCCACTCGTCGTGGGCGTCAGGGTAGCCATTGGGGTAGTAGCTCTTATGGTAAGCACGCATGCTTTGTGCGGTAGTGCGTAACTCCTGCGCCGTGGCTTCGTCGATGCTTCGGAAAGGTACCGCCAGCCGGTAGTCCTCCAGCCCAATGGGGTTTTCGAGCACCAGTTTCTCGGTGGTTTCGGGGTAGATCAGGGAGAAGCGCGTGGCCACCATGCCACCCATGCTGTGCCCTACCACCACGGCCCGCCGGATGCCCAGCGTATCGAGCAGGTGCTTGGTGTTGCGCGCCAATTGGTGAAACGAGTAGTGGATATCCGGCTTATCCGACTTGCCAAAACCAATCTGGTCAGGCACTACTACCCGGAAGCCGGCTTGCGTGAGCGTTTGTACCGTGCCGCGCCAGTAGGCGCCGAAAAAGTTTTTACCGTGCAGCAACACCACCGTGCGCCCGTTGGCTTTGGCGGTTGGTGCCACGTCCATATAGGCCATTTGCAGGTGCTGGCCCTCTAGGCGCAACGGCAGGTGGTGCACGGGGTAGGGATAGTCGTAGCCATCGAGCGTGGCGTTGAGTGGCGTCAGCCCTACGCCCGATTGGGCGTACCCAATGCCAGCCGTTCCCAACCACCAAGCCAACACGAACAGAAAAACCGTAAAACGCATACAAAAGGTTGTTGATGATACCTTCCCAACAACCCTATTCCATTAGGGTTTACTTTTCTGGCTTACTCGTTGGATTGAAGCTTCAGGTGCAATTCTATTACGCGGGTGTCCTCATCACTCCATACTACGTTGCGGACATCCTCCACCCGAATTGCCGCCAAGCCATCGGCCACTCCGAATTCGGTGTAGCATTCCAGTAGCGCTTCGCGCTCCGTTAGTTGCCGCACGTAACCATAAAAACTAGTGGAAAGGTATGTGCTTAAATACACCAATTGCTCGTGCTCGCGCGCCATTTCCAATAGGTAGGGCGTGCTTAATTCACTTACCGTAAGGAAAGAGGGTGTTTTCACGCTAGCGTACACTCGATCCAGATTATTGGCTTTAAACTCCACATTGCGAATGTATTGGTCGTTGAAATCAACTTGAAATACATCGCTCAGATTGAATGACTGCATGCCTGTTTGCATACCATCGCGATTGATGACGCGCAGCAGAAGCACATCTTCACTGTAGCTCTGCACAAACCCAACGGCAAAACGCCCCGGTTCACCCGCGTTGCTGCGGATACCTACCATTCGCTGCTCCTCTTGGGCACGCGCAAATAAGTCGTTATAGACACTCATAGCCGTTGCTTGCCATATGTTAGCGCATCGACGACTCGCGGATGTGCAGCTGAGGCTTGAGCACGACACGGTGGGGCGCAAAATTGTCGCTGCGCTTGAGCATTTGCAGAAACAGCTGCACCGCCGAGTGCCCCATCTGCTCGCCCCGCTGGTCCACCGAGGTGAGCTTTGGTGTGGTGAGGGTAGTGAACGGCTCGTTGCTGAAGCCCGCCAGGGCAATATCCTGCGGCACCCGAATGCCCTGGGCATGCAGCACCTCCAGCGCCCCCGCCACAGGAATGTCGCCGGACCCGAAAATAGCATCAGGTGGCTCGGCGAGCTGCAGCAGCTCACGCATGGCCTGCTCGCCGGCGTTCTGCTGGAGCTTGGGTAGGAAGTGCATCAGCTGCTCGTCGTGGGGTAAGCCAAATGCTTGCAGGGCGTTGAGGTAGCCCTTATGGCGGTTGCTGTAAATATTCAGGTGCTGCGGCCCGGCAAAGTGGGCAATGCGGCGGCAACCCTGCTCCAGCAAGTGGCGCACGGCCATGTAGGCCCCCTGGTGGTCGTCGAGCACCACGCCGCTCACGCTGGACACCTCCGGCATCCGGTCAAAAAACACCAGCGGAATATTCTGCTGCCGTACTTTCTCGAAGTGCTGAAAATCGTGCGTGGTGCGGGCCAGCGACACCAGAATGCCTTCTACCTGCGCGTTCAGCAGGGCGTCGATGTTGTTCTTTTCGCGCTGCACGTCCTCGTTCGACTGGCAGATCATCACGTTGAAGCCTGCCTTGCTGGCTACGGTTTCGATGCCGTGCATGATCGACGGGAAAAAGTGCCCGTTGATGTGAGGCACAATCACACCCAGCATATTGCTACGGCCCCGGCGCAGGGCGGCAGCCAGGTGGTTGGGCTGGTAATTCAGCTCTTTGGCTACTTCCCACACGCGCTGCTTGGTAGCCTCGCTGATGTCGGCGTGGCCATTGAGTGCCCGTGAAATAGTAGAAGGCGACAGGTTCAGGATCTTTGCAAGGTCCGTGATGGAAGCGCGTTTGTTGAGTTTTTGTGCCACGGCGTTATGCGTATACGGTAAGGTAAGCATACGGAGAATACCCGCATACCATTTTCCGCTCATTGTTCAGAAAAGAAGCCAGGGCTAACGATGCAAGTATCCATCCGAGGACACCCGTTATTGGCCGCTTACTGGCTTAATCAGCAAATTACCGGCATAAATGCAAATGCAAGCAACGTTAGTACGTTATTTCTTATTTAATTTTTTCCGTGTACTCTCCCTGTAATAGCTGCATCGTTGGTGATGCAACCTTCTCAACGGAAAACAAGCGTAAATAAGTCTAACCCGGCAGCCTAGCTGCTTGTTTAAGTGCCCTACCCTACTGCATGCCATAAGGTGCCCGGGTTACGGACTTTAGCCGACGCAAGCGGCCGTTCCATGTAATCTGGCGCAACAGCAAATGCGGGTAATCGTGGGCAAACCAATACACGTTTTGTTTCTCCTTATTAAGATTGATGGTTACGCGCCAGCTGGCCGCCAGCGTATCGGTGGCAGCCTGATCGGCTACCGTTACGTGGGCCTGGTAGAGTAGCGGCGGCGCGGCGCTGCTGGTTTGCTGCTGCCCGGCAATGGTTACATCAAACGAGGGTAGATCTGCAAACCTGAGGCTGCGTAAGCAATAGCTCAACGCATCCTCAAAAAGCACCTCGTGGCGCAGCAGGCGCCGACCGGCACCCTGGCCATCGTGGTAGGAGTTGTAGGTTTCTACGTACTGCAAGTCATCATCCACAAACGCCTTAAACGTGTTGCCGGCGGGCTCTTGCAGGGTAGTAGTAAGCTTATGTAGCACCGTGGGCCGGTCGCGCCGGAAAAACAGCGTGGTTAGAAAATGAAAAGGCGGCATAGCCGTCGGCAGCGAGCCGAACTGGCTGATGTGCATCACCGGAAAAACATCGTTGCGCCGGAGACTGTCCGTGCGCACATCAAACTGCTGGTTGAACTCCTCCAGCTGCGTTACCTGGGTCAACTCGTAGGATAGCGCCTCGCCGTTGATAACCTGCTGGGCGTCGTAGCGCGCAATTTCTGCTAGGCCGTCTTCCCACAGCGGGCGCATGGCCCAGTCATTATCAAAATACGCATCGAAGTGTTGCCGCCGCAAAGCTGGCACCGACTCTCCTCGCTGCTCGCCGGGGTCGGTGGGTCCTGAGGAGCAGCCAACCAGCAGTAGCATGGTGCCAATGCAAGTCATTATCGCCTTCCAGTGCATTGTTCTACTCATAAGCTATGTGCGCCAGATCCTGCTGCTGCCTCTACAGGCGCGTGTGTTTATTACTACTATATACTTCGCTCGCTCGCAGGTAGGCGCCACTAGGCGAGCAAGCGCACTCGCATTTGTACCCGCTCGCCATTTTCGCTGGTAAGCGGCTCTACTATAATACGGTCTTCCTCATCGAAGTAGCGCGCCAAGCCGCGCACAATGCCTAGCGCCAGCCCCCCCATACGCCGCGGCGACACATACTCAATAAATACTTCGTCGGGGGCCACGCGGCGCACGTCCAGCACAGGCGGCCTATAGCCTTCGTGCGCGGACCTCACCCGTGTGTGCATGGCCGTTTCGGTGTGCTCCAGCATATCCAGCGTCCGCCACTCCGGCCGGATGTACTTCTGGTACATATACAGCAAGTCCGGCACCAAGTACTCCCCAAATTTCTCGTGCAACTCATCGGCCGAAAGGCCAGTCATTTCAGCTGCCTGCCTTACCAGGGCATACATGTGCTTGTCGGGGTACACGTTGCGGTGGTCGAAGTCCACCTCCGTAAGCCCAGAGTGCTCCACCAGGCGCACCCAGGTGCTATGGTCGTACTGCGTTTGCACGTAGCGTTTCAGCAGCGAAAAGATGGTCCCGTGCACGAATTAAAAGGCGAAATAGATAAAATCTAGCCTATATACGCAAAAAAGCGCTTCATAGCCAATAGTTCAGCTACGAAGCGCTCGTGAGGTGAGTGACAGGCAACGGCTTCTAATGAAATTGTTGCCCGTTGTTATTAGATATTGCCTACCACCGTCATCGTCGATAGTGTGGGGGTAGGACTGCCGCCGGCGTCCTCTACCGTCATGGCAAAGGCTTGGGCGCTGGCAATATCTTTCATGTGTTGCAGGCTTTCGCCGGAAGCGGTGGCGTAGTCCAGCACACCCGCGTCTACGGGCTTGCCGTTATCGAGGGCCCACAGTTGGTACTGCTTGCCTGCGGGCGGTTCGGGTAGGCTGCGCACATCCACATACACGGTGCGAGTGTTGGGATTATAGAGCACCTTAGCGCGGGCCTTGGGCGCAGCGGGCGTGCCGTTCAGCGCTACCGTCCGAAACTCGTCGCTGCGCAACACCGACAACTCATTGGTTTGATCGCCCAATCGTTTCTCCACCGCCATGTGCGAGGCCGCCAGCAGCGACCGGTCGCTTTCCACGGCGGCCAAGCTGGTTTCGGCGTTCTGCCATTTCGAGTAGAGCAAGAAGTTGATGCCCACGCTCAGCAGCAAAAACGCAATGGAAGCGGCCATCAGCCAGTTGAAGCGAGGCGCAGCTGGTGCCGCTTCTTCTACCGGCGCCAAGCTGATGGAGCGCACCACCGGCTCGGGTGCGGCCACGGGCACCGGAGCAACTGCATCGGCGTCGATGGCAGCTTTCCAGCCGGCCAACACCCGGTTGCGCATGTCGGCAGGAGGTGTTTGGGCATACTGTGCCGCATAGCCGCTAAGGGCTTCTATTACGCTGTCCAGCTCCTGCCGGATAGCGGGGTGCATAGCAGCCAGGCGTTCTACCTCTGCCTGTTCTACTGCTGGTAGCTCGCCGAGGGCGTACTGCTCCAGAATGCCTGATTCGATGTATTCCTGAATGTCCACGGCTATCGAATCAATTTTGATAATACCTTAATTGCTGCCCGGGCCCGAGTTTTTACGGTGCCCAACGGCAAGTCGAGTTCTTCTGCCACTTCGCTTTGAGTAAAACCGCCAAAGTATAACAGGTCAATCACTTGTTTCTGTTCAGGGTTGAGCTGATTTGTGATTTCCTGCAATCCAATATGCTCAGGCTGAAACCCGGAGGAGGCCGCCTGACGCATGGCACCACTATCCTCCAATGGTGTCATGCGAGTACCTACGCGGTACTGTCGAGAGCGGATTTTATCAATGGCTAAATTGCGGCAAATATTCAGTACCCACGTAAAAAGCCGCCCTTTGGACGAATCGTAGAACTGAAAGGAATGCCAGATTTTGACCAGACCTTCTTGCAACACGTCTTCGGCTATTTCTTCCTTCTTTACGATGCGCAGGATGACCCCGTACAGCGCTGCCGAATATTTGTCATAAAACAAGGTCATGGCTGACTCGTCGCGGTCACGCAAGCGCTGTACGAGCAGTTCCTCCGGGTAGGAGGTCGATGACTCTAGGGTAGTAGCTGACACAGATTAGTACAATAAATGGGCGAGTGAAGCAGCGGTGGGGAGGGCCCGATAGGGTGGCAAAATACGGTATAAA
Source organism: Hymenobacter defluvii (assembly GCF_017589435.1). NCBI lineage: Bacteria > Pseudomonadati > Bacteroidota > Cytophagia > Cytophagales > Hymenobacteraceae > Hymenobacter > Hymenobacter defluvii. Next base: position 499,383 of record NZ_JAGETX010000001.1, on the reverse strand, counting down.
GTTTTATTCGCGTAGTGCGACTTGCTTTCCCCGGTGTGGCCCCTGCCCTACCCAGCCTTCTACGTGCAGTATAGCTATGGTTGTGTTACAAGTTTTCGGGTGGGGTAGCCGCAAGCAGTAGGGCACGCGTAACTATATCCTTTCGACGCTTGTTTTTCCATGATGGCTATCTCCTCTATCAATCCCTACACCGGGCAGGTGCTGCAAGAATTTGCGCCCTTTGCCTGGTCCGACACCGAAGAAATTCTGCGGCAGGCGCACGAAGCTGCTGCTACGTGGCGCACTACCTCCTTTGCTCACCGTGCCGAACGGATGCGCCGCGCCGCCGCTCTGCTGCGGGAACGGGCGCAGGAGCTGGCCCGCCTGATGAGTATCGAAATGGGCAAGCCCATTGCCGATGGCCGCGCCGAGGCGCAAAAATGTGCCACCACCTGTGACTACTACGCCGAGCACGCTGAGGCCTTTCTGGCTGATGAAGAAATCCAGACGGAAGCCCAACGCAGCCTAATTGCCCACGAGCCGTTGGGCGTGGTGCTAGCCATCATGCCCTGGAATTTTCCGCTGTGGCAAGTTATCCGCTTTGCCGCGCCGGCGCTGATGGCTGGCAACGTGGGCCTGCTTAAGCACGCGCCTAACGTGCCGCAGTGTGCCCTGGCGCTGGAAAAGATTTTCCACGATGCCGGTTTCCCGCTCGCTACCTTCCGCACGCTGCTTATCGACACAGACCAAGTAGAACCGCTGTTGGCCGACGACCGGGTGCGGGCCGTGACACTCACGGGCAGCACCCGCGCCGGCTCCAGCGTAGCAGCACTAGCCGGCAAATACCTCAAGAAAAGCGTGCTGGAACTAGGTGGCTCCGATGCGTTTATTGTACTGGCCGATGCTGATTTGGACGTGGCAGCCAAAAATGCCGCCCAGGCCCGCATGATCAACGCGGGGCAGAGTTGCATTGCAGCCAAACGCTTCATTGTGGAGCAATCGGTAGTGGCCGAGTTCACTCAGAAGCTGAAAGAGCACATGGCGGCCTTCCAAACCGGCGATCCGCTCGACGAAGCCACCCAGTACGGCCCCCTCGCCCGCCCCGATCTGGCCGATACGCTGACCCAGCAAGTGCAGGACTCGGTAGCCAAAGGAGCCCACGTTGTGCTGGACGGCGGCCAGGACGCGCCCGGCGCTACCCTGTTCCGGCCCATGATCCTGACCAACGTACAGCCCGGCCAGCCGGCCTACCACGAGGAGTTCTTTGGCCCCGTGGCGCTGGTGCTGGAAGCCCGCGACGCCGATGATGCCGTTCGCCTCGCCAACGACTCGCCCTACGGCCTGGGCGGCTCCATCTGGACCCGCGACGTGGCGCGCGGCGAGGCCCTGGCCCGCCGCATAGAAGCCGGCGCAGTATTCGTCAACGCCATCGTGAAGTCGTCACCCGAAATGCCGTTTGGGGGCGTGAAGCAGTCGGGCTATGGGCGGGAGCTTTCCTACCTGGGTATTCGCGAGTTTGTTAATCAGAAGAGCTTGTGGATTGCGGCGGAGGAGAAGCCGGAAGAGAAGAAAACGGAGTAAGTTGATATAAAGGCATCTGTCATCCTGAGCTTGCGAAGGACCTTCTCACGCCTGAGCGACAGGCGTAACAACGACTCGTTCAAGTGGCAGAAGGTCCTTCGCTCTGCTCAGGATGACAGACATTTTTTCTACTTACCATTTCAACAATACCCCAGCACCTTATACACCACATACCCAACCAATTCGTGGAGCAGTATACTCCAGTTCGCTAGGGCGCCTGCATCGGGTAGCAGCCAGTAAGCGGGGGTTGCCTGACGGTTAGCGGAGTAGTAGCCCGCTGGGAAAGGTATGGGGTGCAGCCCTACCTGCCGGAAGCAGCCCAGTGCTCGGCGCTGGTGAAAGGCGGAAGTCACCAGCACCAACGATTTGATTTCCGGGTGCTGAGTGAGTAGCTGCCGGGTGTACAGCGCATTTTCGCGGGTGTTGCGGCTGCGTTCCTCCAATAGAATGTCCTGCGGCGGCACACCCGAGAGGCGCAGCAGCGTAGCCAGTTGGGCAGCCTCGGAGCGTCCGATTTTGCTACCCCCTACCTCACCCGAGCCTCCCGACACGATGATGCGCCCGATGCGGCCGGCTCGGTACAGCCACAGGGCATTGGTGAGGCGGTCGGCACCGGTGCTGAGGTATACCCGGTCGTGGGGCGACTTGCTGCCCTTGGTGATACCCGTGAGCAGCACACCGGCATCTGACCGAGTTGGCAACTGCGTGGGCCGCACCGGCGGCAGCTCCCAGGCCAGCAGCGCTTCGTTGAGGAGGGCGCCGTTGGTGAGCACCACAAACAGCACGGCGCAAGCCACTAACAACCGGCGCGACCACCTGGGACGGCGCACAACTACAGCACCCAGTAGCAACGCCAGCAGCCACACGGCTGGCATAATGGCGTAGAACAGAATCTTGGAAAGCAGAAAAAACACGCCCGCAAAACTACACAAGTGTAGAGTTGCGGGCGTGTTTAACGCGCAAATAACATAATCCTTACACGACTGGCGTAGGCGTATAATTCAGTAGCTGAACAAGATACGCCTTCACTTCCTCTTCCGTTTTCAGCGTATCGCACTCCAGCATACGGCCTTTGTAATAAATGACAAAAAACGGAGCAACACGCTCATCCATCATCTTCTTCGCTACGGGGTTCTGGTCCGAATCGAGTCGTAGGAAGGCAATGCCCTGGTAGGCTGGTTCGGCAGCAAACTTCTCGAACGGCGGCGCCAGCAGTTCGCAGACAGCGCAATTTGCTGAAGTGAACTTGGCAATCACCTTGGGGTAGTCATGAATCAGCGTGCGTAGGCCTTCGTCGTTCGTATCGATTATTTTCATGGACAGCATATTTCGGGCGGCAAAGATAGAGGGTTGAGTGGGTGTCTGTCCTGCGCAGACACAAAAATGAACCCATAAATTCCCATATTGACATATTGCGTGGGCACACGCTACCATAGGAAGTAGATAGTCTACATGGAAAAGCCAGACGACGGAGTTGCTTAAACACCGTCGTCTGGCTTTTCCATGTGGGCTATCAAGAAGCTTCCTCTACGCTACTCAGCCTTTCTCAGCATTAGCTGCCGGATGTATTTCACCGGGGCGTTGCCGTAGCTCAGGAATTGTTCGTTGAACTTCTTCACGCTGAAATCGTTACCCTCGCGCTTTTTCACTTCTTCGCGCAGACCATAGATATCGGTGTAGCCGCTGAAGTAGCTGCTGAGCTGCACCTGGCTCAGGGTAGCGCGGCGCCACTTGTTGCGGGCCTCCGTTTCTTCTTGGAAACCGTCGCGGCGCAGCATGGCCACGGCTTGCGCCTCGGTGATGTTGCCGGCGTGCACTTCGTGGTCGAGGATGGCATTCAGGGTCACGCGCATGTTCCATTTGTCCCACATCAGCCAGATTTCGTCGGAGCCGCCAGCGTAGCCATTTTCCAGCATCATGCGCTCCGAGTACACGGCCCAGCCCTCAATCATGGCGCCGTTGCCGAAGATGCTCTTGATGAGCGAGGGCGCGCGGTTAGCATACACCAGTTGCGTGTAGTGGCCCGGAATAGCCTCGTGGATGTTCAGGATTTGCAGGGTGTAGTCGTTGTACTCGCGCAGGTAGCTCTCGGCCTGAGCGTCGGTGAGGTTGTCCAGGGGCTCCACGTTGTAGTAGGTGTCGGCTCCCTTATCGTAGGGGCCGGGGGCTGATACGCTGGCACCCGCGCCACCGCCGCGCATATATTTGGGCGTTTCGCGCACTACCAGCGGCTTGCTGGGGTCCTGAGTCAGTAGCTTCTTATCGTCGACGAACTTGGTGAGGGTAGGAATCTGCGCTTTCACCGCGTCCACGAAACCATTTTTCGCCACGTGCTTGGCGGATAGCTTGCTGATGACTTGCTGAATCAGGGCCAGCGTGTCGGCGGGCTGGGGCTGATTGGGGAAATATTTGGGCCAGAGATGGGTAGCGCGTACTTGCATATCGCGCAGCAGCTCCTGCTTGTGCGCCAACGCCTTCTGATACACCTGCTCAGCGGTGTAGCTCGACTGAATATCGTAAGCGAACTTCTTATCAAACAGCGCTTTGCCTAACCGGAAGCTGCGGAAGTTCTTTTTCGGCAGCACTTCTTCCTTCAGAAAGCGCACGTACTCCTGCATGGCCAGCCGCGTCACGCCGATACGCGTGGTGAGCTGCTGCTTTTCCTGTTCCGACAGCCCCGAGCGAGCCACTGAGTCGGCCAGTGCTTTCCCAAATACGTCCATCCCGCCCTGCGTTTGCAGAATGGCCAGCTCGGTGTGCTCTTTTGTAGGCCGACTAATATTGGCTTTGGCCGCTTCGTAATAGTCCGTGGTGCGGTTAATTTTCAGGGAGATATTGCGCAGGCGGCGGTCCAGGGGCTGGTAGCGGCCGTTCAAGATTTCGGCTACCCCCCCGCTAACGTTGTAGTTCGAGGGGTCCCACTGCCAGGCTTGCAGGGTGTCGTTGTACCAGCGGGCGCCGTGCAGGTAGTTCTGCATCAGCTGGTAATCAATCTGGTTGTCGGTTGATAGCTCGTTGAGCTGCCACGTTTGCATCTCTTTCAGGCGACGCGCCACAAAGGCGGCCTCTACCTGCCGCCGCCCCGCCGAGGGAATGGTCAGCAGCGAATCGTAGCGGTGGTAGCCGGCGCCGGAAGCCCACTCTGGATTGTAATACCACAGCGAATCAATGAATTGCGTTTTGTATCGCCCGAAGGCAGCATCGGGCTTGGCTTCGGCCTCCGCTATTTTACGGCTTTCCGAATCGCCTCCACAGCTAGCTAGCAAGGACGTGGCAGCCAGCAGGGTAGGCAGGATAAGTTTTGAGGAGAAAAAGTGTGGCATAGGGGGTGGTTGAATGGGGAGACAAGGTAGGAAGGTGAGAGATAATAGTTTATATGAGTCGTTTGTCATCCTGAGCGGAGCGAAGGACCTTATGCCCGCAGAACGGGCGTATGCGTGTCGTTCTGCGGGCATAAGGTCCTTCGCTCCGCTCAGGATGACAGGTATTTTTCTATTCCTACCTTGTACTTGCGACGGGCGGCTGCAAGCCGCCCCTACCCCAACCTTTCCCTTCCCCTACCCTCCCAGCAACCCCAACAGCTTCTCCAGGCTCAGGCCGCGGCGTTGGAACTCAGTGCCGAGCTTGAGCAGGTGCAGCAACGGGCCGGTGGTGCGCGTGAGTAGGGCGTGGGCATGTGGGTCGGGGGTGAGGGGGATTTCCAGTTCCTCCAGCACGTCGGCGTAGAAAGTAGCGGCCACGCGGGCGTCGAGGATGACGAAGGCACCCCGGTCCTTCTCGCGGCGCACGAGGCGGCCGAAACCCTGGCGCAGCTTCAGGCGGGCAGCGGGACGGTAGAACTGATTCCAGAACACGTCGTCGGCCTCGTAGCGCTTGCGGTGGCTGATAAGTACGTCGCCGAGCGAGGGGAACGGCAGGCGCCACACAATCACCTGCGAGAGGGTAGGCCCGGCGAAGTCCACACCCGTCCACATGCGGTCTACCCCCAGCAGCACCGACTGCGCCACCCGCCGAAACCGCCGGATTTCCCACTGGCTGGCCCCACGCTGACAAATCAGCTCGATATCGTGCGCAGCCAGCGGTCCAGCCAGCCAGTCAGCGGCAAAGCGCAGGTCTTCCACGGAGGTGAACAGCACCAGCGTGCGGCCTTCCAGCGCCACCAGCAGCGGCAGCAACGTGCGCAGTTGCGCCACGCGCCAGTTTTCCAGCGCCGCCGGTGTCAGCCCCGCCCGAAACGGCGGCAGGTAGGCCGGAATGCTGCCCAGCACCGGCTCGCGTTCCTCATCCTTGAAATCGAATACCGACGCAATGCGCTCCTCGGCCACAAACGGCACCCGCTGGTCTAGCTGTCGGCGGAAGTAGTCGAGCTTATTCTCCACATACAGCGTGGCCGAGGTGAAGATGACTGTTCGGAACAAGTCGAACAGCGGCGTGGCGGGCTCGTTGGCCAAGCGGCCAGCGGCTTGCCGGGCCACGGCCTGGCGCTCGGCAAAGGTGGCGGCGGGCTCATCTTCCAACTGCTCCAACACGGCCAGGGAGGTAGGGTCGTGGGTGGTGAGGTAGGGCCAGAGGTCGTAGGGCTTGCGGATGAGGTTCCAGCCCAGCTCGTCGTGGTCGCGGGTGCGCTCCAGCACCGGCACGAAGCCCCGACACGGAAACTCCCCTAGCAGGCGCGTGAGTACTTCCACCTGACCCAGTGCCGTATCGACCAGGCGCACGGTGCGCAGGCGCAGGCGCTCGTCGTGGTCGGGCGGCGAGTCGGATTCTTCCTCGTCCATGTCCACGGCATTGCACAGGTTGAGGGCCGTGCCGAGCTGCCGGGCAATGAGGCCCAGCTCGCGGGCGGCAGCCGTGAGGGGAGCCAGCAGCGGCCGAAGCGCAGCTTGCAGCGGCTCGGCCAGGGCCATGCGCCCGCCTCTACCCCCGTAGGCTGGGCGCACCCATACCTCGTCCTGCCAGTGCGTTTCGCCTAACGGAAACGGCAGCCGTACCGCTTCTCGTCCGGCTGGCAAAAAGTGCTGCCCTATCTCCTGCAACGCATTCCGACTCACTAGCAACGGCTCACGTACGGCTTCTACGGCCTGCCGCACCGTGCGCAACGCCCGCCGGCGGCGCAACGGATCAGCAGCAGCAGCGGCGGCCGCTGAGGCCAAGTGGGCCGTATGGAGGGCATCGGCAGCGGCGGGCGTGTCGTGCATGGCCTCGGCTACCTGGTGCAGCAGGGCGGCGTGGTTCACGAGGTCATGCAGACGGGCTTCGTCCCAGGCTTCGTAGGCGCGCTGCTCAGCATCAATGGCGCCGGGGCGCTCGTCGAGTGGAATTTTGCTCCAAAGGGCGTACTCTTCGTCGCTGAAACGGGCATCCAGCTCGCGCAGCAGGCCTTCGGGCGGACGGCGCGTGCGCTCTTTTTCCGTTGGAGCAGCTTCTTCCAGCCGGCGCGGCACGGCGCTGGGGCCACCCAGCAGCGGCTCCACGATTTCCTCCACCAACTCACGGGCATTGAAGGTGCGGGCCAGCGCCGAGCGGAAGTTGTCGGGGAAACGGTCGGCTTCGTCCACAATGCACACCTTGGCGCGTTCCAGCAACTGCGGGGGTAGAAGCGCCAGCTTGTGGTGGTTCACAATGATGAGGTTGGCCTCCTCGGCGCGCTTGCGGTGGGCGGGGTACACGCAGGCGGTGCGGTCGGGCAGCTTGCCGTGGCGGCAGGCGCGGTCGGCCGTCACGCGGCGCAACAGCCCGAACAACGCCCCGCCGAGGCGGTCGGCTACCTGGGGCGCAATGTTTTCTACCTCGCCGTGGGTGTCGCGCAGACGCAAGGCCAGGTACAGCCACGCCAGCCGCTCGGCCCAGTCGGCGGTGCGCTCGAAGCTGGCCTCGAAGTTCCTACCCAACGCCTCGGCGCAGAGGTAGCAATTTTTGCCCTTCAGCATGGCGGTGCGAATGGCGGCGTAGCGGGGCACGCGTTTGCCATCGGGCTGGCGCAGCAGAGCGGGCAGCTCGCCGTGCTGCATCTGCTCCTGGAGGTTTTTGGTGGAGGTAGCTACAATCACAGCCGCGCCCGGCGCGATGCGCAGGTATTCCAACGCGGGCACCAGGTAGCCAAAGGTTTTGCCGGTGCCGGTGCCGGCTTCCAGGGCATACGGCCCTTCTTCGCCTGCAATGGCCCGCGCCACGAAGCGGGCGTAGCGCAGCTGGGGCTCACGTACTTTCAGCTCGTCGGCGCCTACCTGCTTGCGCAGATCGGCAAAGGCTTCGATTACGTGTTCCTCCTTAAGCACTTGGTTGATGCCCAGGCCGGGCGTAGTGGCATCGTCGGGCTGGTCGCGCCAACGGGCTAGCCACTCTAGTAGCAGCTGTTGCGCCTGCTGGGCCTGGGGGCGCTCGGGGAAGGGCGCGGGCTTCGGCAACCGGCGCTGGGTGGCTTCGCGGGTGGTTTCGGTGGGAGCTAGAGTATCGTCGCAGCAGTCGGGTTGCTGGGCTAGGGCGCGCAGCAGCCGGAAGCCGCGCAGGGCCACCGGCCGGCGCGTGGCATCAACTACAATGCTGTGCAGCAAGGCGTAAGCGGGCAGCCAGGAGCCGCTGCCGGCGCCCTGCACACGCAATAGACTAGCCAGTACCCAACGCACGCTTCGGCGCATGGCGTGCAGCACGAAGGGCAATTGAGGTAGGCTTTTTTCGTAGCCAAGCCGCTCGCGCCAGGCTTTGTCGGCGAGAAGCTTTTCCTTGAGGTCATCGGCGTCATCGAGCACCTCGTGAGGTAGGAAAAACGCCAGCAATTCGTCCAGAGCCACGCAGATGGGCGCTTTCGGCATGTCGGCCAGCACCACTTGTTCCAGCCACAGGCGCTCGGGTGAGGGTTGCCCAGCGCGGTCCAAGATCAGCAGGGCATCGAACTGTGCGAAAGCGGCTTGCACCTCCGCTTTGCTTTCCAGCCAGGTAGGCGCTTCGGCAGCCTTTTCGTTGCTGATGCGGCAGGCCTGAAACACGGCCGCCGAATGCTCCCGCTCGGGGTTCAACAACCACGCTTGCACCTGGGCATCGGGCACCAGCGGCAGCAGGCCCACGTGCAGCAGCCCGTGCCCGTTGCCGGGCTGGTAGGGGCCGGTGGCAAACACGTGCACCACGGCCGCCCGCACAGGTTTCGCCGCCGAATCGAATAAGCTCATACTTCTTTGACCCGGCGCGAAGAGGGTGATGGCGCGCCGGGAGAAGCTTCAAAGATACGGTAGATGCATCGGTACTACACATGGCCATTGCACGACGCTACGCTGCCACTTGGTAGTTTCTGTGTCACCGTTAGCTGTACCGTTCAGGACTTTCGCTTTAAAAAGAAATGTCTCACAGCACCACAACCATAGCGTTCCACGTTCATTACGAATTTTATAAAAAATATTATATAAAAATATATAAAATCCTATTACGATTTGTTTTTTATTAAAAAAAGTTAATCAGTATTAAAGAGTTACTGAATTAAATAGTATTTATGAGTTGGCATAGTAGGCTCTACTGTATCATACGGCTCCATTCATCGCGCAAACTTTATTTCTGATTCTACTAATTTCTCATGCCTTCAACTGAAGAAGTATTGGTGTTATGGAATCTTTTCAAGCAAGGTGACTGGAGCGCTTACACTGCTTTGTATGATCAACATTTTACTCTATTAAATAACTATGGCTATAAATTCACTAAGAATGTTACTCTAATTGAGGATGCTATACAAGATTTATTTATTAGTTTATGGACCAATAGACAAAACCTAAGCACTCCTGTATCAGTCAAAAACTATTTATACAAATCCTTACGTAATATCTTACTTCGAAAAGCGCAAAATCAATCCCGCTTTGTTGAGCTTTCCGATGACAGTTCAATACCGTTTGAAATTTCTTTCGATCAATACATAATAGTAGGAGAAGAAGAAAAAGAGCTACGAACTAAGGTTAATTTTTTTCTTACTAAGCTTCCGCCCCGGCAGCAAGAAATTATTTTTCTTCGTTTTTATGAAGATTTTGATTATCAAGAAATTGCCGATATCATGGGTATAACGGTATCCTCAGCCTACAAACTCCTTTACAAAGCGTTGCATAGCATGGAAGTGGCCTTGAACAAGTAACGCCACAGTTTGAGTGCTTTCACGCGGCTGGTAATCTAGCGCTTCCTTACAACATATAATGCGTTGATATTCAATTTGTTTGGCAAATAAATTCTATTGTCGTTACGCCATCGTTATGTTTTTTTATTTTTTCTTTTGGGGGAGGGATAATTCAGTACCCCCCAAGTCTATAGGAAGTGTACAGTTCGTGCGCTTCTATGGATTTTGCCAAATACGCTTCCTTCACCACAACCGACCTGTTGGCAGACGATGACTTCGTTGCTGCGGTGCTTCGTCCCACAGCCGAGTCTACCTACTTCTGGCAGCAGGTAGCAGAGCGCTACCCAGCTGTACAGGTGGCCATGACGGAGGCAACCAGCGTTATTCGCGCTTACCGGACGCAGGACACATTTTCCAACCAGGCACGGCAAGCAGCTGTCTGGCAGCGCATTGCGGCAGAGATAGGACCAGTAGCCCGCCCTACCCGGCAGCTTCCCCTACCCCTGCCCAGACGTCGCTTGGCGAGGGTGCTGCGCGCCGCGGCCGTGGCCCTACCCGTGGGCTTGGGCTCTTTTGCGCTTTGGTACAACCAGGAACAGCGTTTTCAAACGGCGTTTGGCGAGCTGAAAACCGTGGTGCTGCCCGACGGCACGAGCGTACTACTAAACGGCAACTCGGTGCTGACTTACCAGCGGGGCTGGGGGAAAAACAGCCGCGAAGTATGGCTGCAAGGAGAAGGCTTTTTTCGAGTAGTACACCTCAATACGGACCCTGCGCACATTAAGCCCACCGAACGTTTTGTAGTGCATTGCTACGATTTATCCATTGAGGTACTAGGAACTACATTCAATGTGCACAACCGTCGCAAAAAAGTTGATGTGGGATTAGTATCGGGTAAAATTAAATTAACCGATACAGCAGCAACTGCACCTACCTCGCTGGTTTTAGCACCAGGCGACTATGTAGAATATGCTGCCCACACCATTACGGCTAAACAAAAGTTAGCTCATCCCGAAAAACTAACTACATGGTCGAAACGTCAATTTGTTTTTACCAATGCTAGGTTAGTAGATATTTTACAGACGTTAGAGGATTCTTATGGCTACCAAATTAAATACGCAGATAACGCCATTAAGCAGTTAAAAATCGAAGGAGAAATACAGGTTACAGGGGTAGCGCCCTTATTAGAAATTATTTCAACCTCCTTACACGTGAACATCTACCAAAATGGAAAACAAATAATTGTTCACTAACTCTTTCAATTTAACTGCATGAGAAAACTTGACTCTACGGGTTCCGGTAAGTGGTGCGTTCCATTGCTGGTCGTTTTATTGAAGAGTGTTCCTACCCACGCGCAAGTGGCGTTTGCGGCACACACAAGACCTCAAAAATCGTCCTATGATCAGCAGGCGCAATACCCCGCCGAAACCGCAAAAAAGCCGTTGCGGGAGGCTATCGACGAGCTGAAGTCCCGCTATCAGATTCAGGTGGCTTTCCAACAGGGCCTACTGGATGATAAATATGTAGTGGCAGCGGATGTTGCGGACCTTGGCAGTTCAAAACAAACCGCAGAAAATAGCCTCGCCCAGCTACTGGTTGCGGCGCATTTGCAGTTCAAGCGCATTGGTGCCAAGCAGTATGTTATCTACTCCTCAACCAACACCCAACTCGCCGACGAGGTAGTAAAAGGCAAGGTGGTGCTGGAGGATGGCTCGGGTGTGCCGGGCGCCACGGTGGTGGTGAAAGGCACGCAAATTGGCACCGGTACCGATGCCGAAGGCAACTTTGAGCTGAAGCTCCCTCCTGCCTCCCAGGGCCAACCCGTGGTGCTGGTGGCGTCCTTTATTGGGTACGCCAAAATGGAAGTGACGGTGACAAATCGCGCGGCTCCCCTCACCATCAAGCTCGCCAAGAGCGACCAGACCCTGGACGAAGTGGTGGTGACGGCACTGGGCATTGCCAAGCAAAAGCGCGATTTGGGCTACGCTGTGGCCGAAGTGAAGGGTGAAGACCTGGTGCAAGCCCGCGAAAACAACGTGGCCAACGCCCTGACCGGCAAGGTAGCGGGCGTGAACGTGGCGGGACTTTCCACGGGGCCGGGCGGCTCCAGCCGCGTGATTATTCGCGGCAACGGTTCGTTGTCTGGGTCTGCCAACAACCAGCCGCTGTACGTGCTGAACGGTATGCCCATGGACAACTCGGTGCCGGGGCAGGCGCCTACCGCCAACGGCGGGGGCACCAACGTGGACCGCGGCGACGGTATTGCCAGCATCAACCCCGATGATATTGAGTCGATTACGGTGCTGAAGGGCGGTACCGCGGCGGCCCTATACGGCTCGCGCGGCGGCAACGGCGTTATCCTGATCACCACTAAAAAAGGTAGGGCGCAGAAGGGTATCGGGGTGGAATTCAATTCGACCTCTACCATCGAATCCATTTCCGTTATTCCTGAGTTTCAGTACGAGTATGGGCAGGGCGACGGGGGCGTGAAGCCGACTACCCTGGCCGCCGCCCAATCGACGGGGCGCCGGTCGTGGGGCGCGCGGCTCGATGGCTCCACTGACTACGTGGGCGTGGACGGCCAGACCCACCCCTACGTGGCGCAGAAGGATAACCTCAAGCATTTCTACCAGCTGGGGCGCACCTTTACCAACACGCTGGCCTTATCAGGTGGTAATGAGGGTATTGCCTACCGCTTTTCGCTGTCGAATCTGGACAGCGAGGGCTTGCTGCCAGGCAGCACCTACAACCGCAAAACCGGCAATTTGAACCTGAGCGGCAAGTTGAGCCCGCGGCTGAGCTACGAGGCCTTAGCCCAGTATAACATCGAAACGGCGAACAAACGCCCTAGTGCCGGCGACGCCCTGGCGAACCCCAACTGGTCGCCCTACATGATTGCCAATAGTGCCGACGTGCGCTGGCTGAAGCCAGGCTATGATGCGAATGGCTACGAAACCGTGTGGAACGACGCCAGCGTGGCCACCAACGGCTATTTCGTAGTCAACAAATTCCAGCAGGACGACCGCAAAAACCGCTTTATCGGGCAGGCCTCGCTGAGCTACGAGCTGGCGAAAAACCTGGTGCTGAAGGGCACCGTGAGCCAGGACCACTACGATTACAACTACCGCAACATCACGCCCACGGGCACACTTTATGCGCTTACGGGGCAATACGCGGGCATCAAATCGGATGTGAGCGAAACCAACGCATTGGCTACCCTTACCTATAACAAGCAGATTAAGGAGGTAGGGCTGTCGTTTCTGGCTGGGGCCAACAAGCGGCGCTCGTCGCTTAACGAGCTGGACCAGGCGGGCACGGGCTTCACCATTCCGTTTTTCTACAGCTACAACAACCTGGCTTCGGGTACCACACTCGCCCTGGCTCAGCGCCAGGATGTGAACTCGGTGTTTGGCTCTGCCGATTTCAACTACAAAAGCTTGTTTTTCCTGACCGTGACTGGCCGCAACGACTGGTATTCTACGCTCAGCCCCAGCAACAACAGCAAGTTCTACCCCAGCATCAACGGCAGCTTTATCGTGTCGGATGTGGTGGACATGCCGCGCGCCGTGAACCTGGTGAAGCTGCGCGGCGCCTACGCCCAGGTGGGGCAGGGCGCGCCCGAGCCCTACGCCGTGAACCTGACGTACAGCAACGTGCCCAGCTCGGGTAGGCCGTTGCAAAACGTGAGTAGCAACGTGCCCGGCTCCGGCCTGGCGGGCATCACCAACGCCAACCTGGGCCCGGTGCTGTCGACTACCACGGAGGGCGGTTTGGAAGCCCAGCTGCTGGACAACCGCCTCAGCCTCGACCTGACGTATTACAACCGCCTGACGGACAACGATATCGTAAATACCACGATCAGTCCTACCTCGGGCTACAACAGCGTGTATCTGAATGCGGGCAAAGTGCGCAACCGCGGCATTGAAGCCCTGGTGAGCGGTACACCTATTCGGACGGCTAATTTTTCGTGGAACACCAGCTACAACCTGGCCTACAACGACAACAAGGTATTGCAGCTGGTGGAGGGCATCAACTCCATCAACCTGGCCTCGACGGTGGGTAACTGGGCCTACATCAATAACACGGTAGGGCAATCGGCCTTCGAGATTGTAGGCACCCGCATTCAGAAGGACGAAAACGGCAACACCGTGTTCGACGCGGCCAGCGGCTACCCGGTGGCTACCGCCCTGCAACCGCTGGGCAAGAGCGTGGCCCCGCTGACCATGGGCTTCAGCAACGATTTTCGCTACAAGCGCTTGTCGCTGAACGTGTTGCTCGATGGCAAGTTTGGTAACAAAGTCTTCTCTATCAGTGAGGTGTATGAAACCCGCTTGGGTCTGCTGAAATCGACGCTACCGGGCCGCGAAAATGGGTTGCAGCTGACCGGCGTAACGAGCACCGGCGACGCCTATTCCCGCCTGGTGCCGGTGAGCGGCCTGCGCGCCTACTACGACAACTACAAGAACTACTCGGAGCTATTCCTGCACGATGGCGGCTTTATCAAGCTGCGCCAGGTGATTCTGGCCTACAACCTGCCGGCGTTTCAGATCAGCAGCTTCAAGCTGCAATCGGCCACTATTGCTTTCGTGGCGCGCAACCTGCTGATTCTGATGAAGCACACCAACTTCGACCCGGAGCAGAGCTTCAGCAACAGCAACTACCAGGGTTTGGAGTCCATTGGCCTACCCCGCACCCGCTCGTACGGCCTGAACCTGTCCGTGAAATTCTAACTCTCAGCCCCCACAACGATGCATAGATTTTTCCTTAAGTGTGTTCTACTGGTCGGGGTTGGTGTGCTGACGCTGACCGCGTGTACCAAGGATTTCGAGGAAATCAACACCAACCCCAATGCTGTGGGTACCATCACCCCGGAGTACGTCTTCACCAAGGCGCAGTACGACGGGGTAGCCAACATGCTGTACCTGCTGCTGGGCACCATGCAGTACACCACCAGCTTCAACGACGTGGCCGGGTTTGGCTCCAAGTACATTGCCAGCCAAGTAAACTCGTCGTCGGCGGCCTTTAGCACCGCCTACCCCAATGCGCTGAACGAAATAAACCTGGTCATCAACGCTGTGAAGGACGACCCCGCCAAGGTAAACATGCTGGCCGCGGCGCGCATCTGGCGGGTGTACTGCTACAGCCGCCTCACTGATGTGTATGGCGATGTGCCTTACTTCCAGGCCAACCAGGGCTACACCGATGCGCAGTATACTCCTGCCTACGACCCGCAGAAGGACATATACGCCGATATGCTGAAGGAACTGGACGAAGCCGCCACGAGCCTGGACCCCGCCAAGCCGACCTTCGGCGCCGCCGACCTGCTTTACAATGGCAATACAGCCCAGTGGAAAAAGTTTGCCTACTCCCTAATGCTGCGCCTGGGCATGCGCCTGACCAAAGTAGATGTGGCCGCCGCTCAAACCTGGGCTACCAAGGCTCTGGCTGGCGGCGTGATTACCGAAGACGCCGACATTGCGAAGGTCAACTACCTGGCTAGTGGACAGATTATCAACCAGAACCCGCTGGCGTACAACTTGCTCATCAACGACTACATTGCCGCCAACGGCAGCAGCAACCAGGAGGGCGGCAAGTACCAGAAGGTGTTTATCGACTACCTCAAGCAAACCCGCGACCCGCGCCTGGGCATCATTTCGGTGGTGTATACCGGGGGCACGCCCAACCAGACCGACACGGCCTTTGCCAAGCAGCAGGGCATGCCGGCCAACCTGAGCGCCAAACCCGCCAACTTTGCCCAACTGAGCGAACCGAATCCCAAAACGGTCTTGCTCCTAAACTCGCCCCGCCTGGTTTTCACGGCGGCTGAGTCGTATTTCCTACAAACCGAAGCCGCCCTGCGGGGATGGTCGAGCGGGGCAGCCCCTACCCTGTACAGCAACGGCGTGCGGGCGGCCCTGCGGCAGTGGGCCATCATCAGCCCCACCGACGGCGCCCTTTCAGCCCAACGGATTACGGCGTATGTGAACAACAACCAGCTCATGGCGGGCAGCTTTGAGGAGCAGATGCAGCAGATTTACACGCAGTTTTGGGTGAGCATTTTCCCGGATGCGCAGGAGGCCTTTGCCAGCTATCGGCGCACGGGCTACCCCGCCCTCACGCCCAACAACTACCCCGGCAATGCTACCGGCGGCCAGTTTCCGCGTCGGTTCCTGTACCCAGTGTCTGAGCAAAACCTGAATACGGCGGCCTACAACGCGGCCATTGCCCGCCAGGGCCCTAATACGTTGCTCACGCGGGTGTATTGGGATAAGTAGACGGTTCACCCCACCCCCCGGCCCCCTCCCCTCCGGGAGAGGGGGAGCCTGACGATTGGTCTGTTAGCGACTAGCTGATAGCTGATGGCTGATAGCTTCTGTTGAACGAGGCTAACGGCTAAACCGTCTGGCTCCCCCTCTCCCGGAGGGGAGGGGGCCGGGGGGTGGGGTAACCATCAAGCCGATCAATAGAACCTTACGCTTTCAGCATGAATAGAATACTAAGTATCTGTTTACTCCTACTCCTCGGCGGCCACGCCGCGCTGGCCCAGAACGACGTGGTGAACGACGACGAGAAAAGCAGTTACAACCTTAATAAGCCTGAGCGCGAGCAGTGGCTGAAGAATACCGCCGCTGGTTTGTTCATCCACTTCAGCGTGGATGCGCAGCTGGGTGTAGTTATCAGCCACTCGCTGGTAGGCGCTTCGGATGAGTACGCTGACCGGTTCTTTAATGAGTTACCCAAGACCTTCAACCCCAGCCAGTTCGATCCCTACCAGATAGCGGTGCTGGCCAAGCTGGCGGGCATGAAGTACATTGTATTCACCACGAAGCACCACGCCGGCTTTTGCATGTGGGACACCAAAACCACGGATTTCAATATTACCAAAACGCCTTATAAGAAGGACCTGCTGAAGGAGTTTGTGACGGCCACCCGCGCCGCGGGGCTGGACGTGGGCTTCTACTTTTCGCCAGAGGATTTCTACTTCCTGCACGCCAACCACTTGCCTATCACCCGCGACAACGTGAAGATGGATGCGGCCCTCACCAAGAAATACGAAGACTACAACCGTCGGCAGTGCGAGGAGTTGATGACCAACTACGGCAAAATCGACGTGTTCTTTATCGACGGCGAGCCCAAGGAAGTGGTGAAGGAAACCTGCTGGCGCTTGCAGCCCAACCTGCTCATCACGCGCGGGGCCATCAAAACGCCGGAGCAAACCCTACCCGGCACACCGATTACGCAGCCCTGGCTATCGCCTATTACCATTGGCACGGCGTGGCAGTATCAGCCTACCAATGAGCGGTATAAGTCGGGCACGCAGTTGATTGACTTATTGGTGGAAGCCCGTTCCAAGGGCGGCTCCCTACTGCTAAACGTGGGGCCAAAACCCAACGGCGCCCTACCCCAGGAGCAGGAAGACCGCCTGCGCGAAATGGCCGCTTGGTACTTCCTCAATCACGAGGCCATCGACAGCACCCGGGCCTGGGTGGTGAACAAGGAAAACAACGTGCTGTTCACGGCCAAGGGCGACGCCCTGTATGCCATCGTAACGGACGTGGCCGACTGGAAGGAAGGCGAGCGGCGCACCCTTACGCTGCATTCGGTGAAGGCGCAACCCAATACCGTGGTAAGCGTGCTGGGCCAGAACAGCCAGATTATGGAGTACAAGCCGAACCTCGACGTGGGCACCCGCTACAAGCAGACCACCAACGGCCTGGAGGTATCGGTGGTGAAGGCCCAGCGCATCTACGACGACCACCGCTGGCCTAACGCCGTAGTCATCAAACTCGACCACGTAGCGCCCGCCATGGCCGAGGCCGTGACCGTGGAAACCGGCGCCGCCAAACCCGGCACTGCCGGCACTGCCCTGAGTGGCCGTCTCTACAACTACAAAGGCAAGCAGGTGACGCGCGCCCGTTTTGCCTATCGCGCCTACCGTGGCCGCGTGGAAACCCTCTACGCCGACCCATGGAAATATTCTGACTGGGTGAAAGTAGGACCCGACGGCCGCTTCACCGGCACCCTAAAATCCACCAAAGGCGCTATTGAGTACAAAGCTGTGGCCGAGCAGACCGGGGTAGCCGTGGAGGGCGACACTAAGCTGGTGAACTAGTAGCATGTACCGCGCAGCGCTGCTTCGCAACCCGGCTGCCCCTTTACACTTCTTGCGCCTGGTTGCGAAGCAGCGCTGCGCGGTACATTCTGGCCTTAAGCGCAACGGTGACTCTCTTTGGGTGTCTCTCCCCTATCTGTATTTCCTAAACGCCCCATTTTGCTGCACTTGCTTTCCTTTTCCTACCGCCTCTGGATGTTGCCACTGCTGGTGGTGCTAGGGTGGGTAGGGCTGCTACCCACAAGCCAGGCGCAGACCACGGAATTGCCCCTGCTTCCGCAGCCGGTGCAGGCCACTACCACCGGGCAGGTGTTCACCCTTAGCCGGCACACAGCGTTGCGGGTAGGCCCTGGCCTATCGGCCGGGCCGGCTACCCGCTTTCGGCAATACGTGCGCCAAGTCAGCGGGATGGTCTTAGAGCTAAAGCCCACGAAGCGGCGTACCGATGTGCTAGTGCTGCAATTGGACAGCACGGCCGTGCCGCAGTCCGAAGGGTACACGCTCACCATCGACCAACGCCGCGTGACAGTGACCGGCCACGACGAGGCGGGCGTGTTCTACGGCTTGCAGACGCTAAGCCAGCTGGTGCCGTCCGGTAAGGCTGACCGCGTATCGCTGCCCGGCTGCACCATCACCGACTACCCGCGCTTTCCCTACCGCGGCATGCACCTGGATGTGAGCCGGCATATGTTTCCGGTAGACACTATTAAAAAGTGGCTCGATGTACTGGCGTTCTACAAAATCAACACCTTTCATTGGCACCTGACCGATGACCAGGGCTGGCGCATCGAAATTAAAAAATACCCGCGCCTGCAAACCGTGGCTGCCTACCGCGACGAAACCCTGATTGGGCACAAGCGCGACCTACCCCACCGCTTCGATGGGCAGCGCTACGGCGGCTACTACTCCCAGGAGGAGGTGCGGGAACTGGTGCGCTACGCCGCCCAGCGCCACATCACCATCATCCCCGAAATTGAAATGCCGGGCCACGCCTCGGCGGCACTGGCGGCCTACCCAGAGTTGGGCTGCACGGGTGGCCCCTACCACACAGCTACTTTTTGGGGCGTGTTTGAGGATGTATACTGCGCCGGCAATGAGGACACGTTCACCTTTCTGACTGATGTGCTGGATGAAGTAGCGGCGCTGTTTCCAGGTCAGTACCTGCACATTGGCGGCGACGAATGTCCCAAAACCCGCTGGAAAGTTTGCCCCAAGTGTCAGCGCCGCATCCAAGAGGAGCACCTGCGCGACGAGCGGGAGTTGCAGAGCTACTTCGTGCGGCGCATCAGCAAGCACTTGGCTACGCTGCATAAGCGGCTACTGGGCTGGGACGAAATCCTGGAGGGCGGCCTACCCCCCGCGGCCACGGTGATGAGCTGGACCGGCGAACAGGGCGGCATTGAGGCGGCGCGCCTGGGCCACGACGTAGTGATGACGCCCGAAAAACAGGTCTACTTCGACTATTTCCAAACCCTCTACCCCACCGACTCGCTGGCGGCCGGCGGCTACACGCCCTTGCAGCAGCTCTACCGCTACGAGCCGGTGCCCGCCGAACTCACGCCCGCCCAGGCCCGCCACGTGCGGGGCGTGCAAGCCAACGTCTGGACCGAGTACATGCCTACGGCCGGCAAGCTGGAGTACATGGTGTTTCCGCGCCTATTGGCTCTGGCCGAAATAGCGTGGTCGCCGCCAGGCGGGCGCAACTACCCTGCCTTTCTGCAACGCGTGCGCACCCACGACGCCGTGCTGCGCGCACAAGGCGTGGTGCCTTCCCGCACCTACGACTGGCTGACCGATTCGCTGTGGGCTAGTCCCGCAGGCCTACCCATGCTGCAACTGCGCGCCACCGCACCCAACGGCGTTATTCACTTCACCACCGATGGCAGCGCGCCTACCCCGCAAAGCCCGGTGTACCAAGTGCCGCTGTCCATCGACCGGAGCTGCGTGGTGCAGGCCGCTGTGTTTGAGGGAGCTACCCAAGTACAGCCCCTCTACCGACGGGAGTTCACCCTGGGCCTGTCCACCGGCAAGCCCGTCGTGCTGGCCTACCCGGTGGCGGGCAGCTACCACCAGGGCCGCCCGCTATGGGGACTGGTGAATGGGGTGGCGGGCAGCCCCCGCTACAACGAAGGGCAGTGGTACGGCTTCAGCGGCACCGACCTAGTAGCCACGCTCGATCTGGGCGATGTGCAGCAGATTCGTACCTTGGGCACCCACGTGCTCAACTATCACTGGCAAAAAATGTGGCCGCCCACCGCCCTGGTCTTCGCCGTTTCCACCGATGGCGTGCACTACCGCGAGGTGTACCGGCACACGCAGTTTCCCGCAAACGGCATCAACCCGGTGCGCGCCACCATTGCCCCGGTGGCGGGGCGTTACGTCCGAGTTACGGCCCTCAACCAGGGCACTATTCCGGCCGGGGAGTACGGGGCGGGCGGCAAGGCCTGGCTGCTGGTAGATGAGCTGTACGTAAACTAAAATCTCATGACCCTCGCTCTTGTTCTGCTCTGCATTGTAGGCCTCGTCTTGCTGATAGCAGTTGGTAAAATCAACGCGTTTTCGGCCTTTCTGCTAATTTCCGTAGTCGCCGGGGTGGTGCTGGGCATGCCGCTGACCGATATTCCGAAGTCCATTGAGAAAGGTATTGGCGATACGCTGGGGTCGTTGGTGATTATCCTGTGTTTCGGGGCCATGCTGGGCAAGCTGCTGGCTGAAAGCGGAGCCGCCGAAAAGCTGGCCGCCGCCCTGATGCGCGCCTTCGGGCCGCGCTACATTCAGTGGGCTATGGTGGTGGCCGGCTTCGTGATTGGCATTCCGCTGTTCTACGGCATTGGGTTTGTGCTGCTGGTACCGCTCATTTTTTCGGTGGCGTATCAGTACAAACTACCTACTATCTACATCGGGCTACCTATGTTGGCGGCCCTGTCGGTCACGCACGGTTTCCTACCCCCCCACCCCTCGCCTACGGCCTTGGTGGTGCAGTTTGAGGCGAATATGGGCCTGACGCTGGTCTACGGCCTGGCTGTGGCCATCCCTACTATCATCATTGCTGGGCCGCTGTTTGCCCGCACGCTCAAGAGCATTGTAGCCCAGCCCTTGCAGGCGTTTGCCGCTACCACGCCCGCCGCCAACCCACCCGGTACGGCCAACAGCTTTTTCACGGCGTTGCTGCCGGTACTGCTGCTGATGCTGGCCGCCGTTTATCCTTTTCTGACGGGCCTACCCTTCCAGCGCCTGATGGCCCTGCTGGGGCAGCCGTCGGTGGTGATGCTGCTGGCCGTGGCCTACGCCACCTACTCACTGGGGCTGAAACAGGGCCGTAGCATGCCGCAGATTATGGGCATTTACGGCGACGCCGTGAAGGATATCAGCATGATTCTGCTCATCATTGGAGCCTCGGGGGCGCTCAAGCAGGTACTCACCGACAGCGGCGCTAGCCTGGCCATTGCCGAGCAGCTCCAGCACGTGGCCCTACCCCCGCTGGTACTGGGCTGGCTGATGGCGGCCATCATTCGGGCCTGTGTGGGCTCGGCCACCGTGGCGGGCCTCACTACCGCCGGCCTCATCGCCCCTTTGCTGGTGCAGACGCACACCAACCCCAACCTGATGGTGCTGGCCGTGGGCGCGGGCAGCCTGATGTTCTCGCATGTCAACGACTCGGGCTTCTGGCTATTCAAGGAATATTTCAACGTGAGCGTGAAAGACACGCTTCGCTCCTGGTCCGTGATGGAAGCCCTGGTGGGCGGCCTGGGCCTGGTAGGTGTGCTGGTGCTGGATGCGCTGGTGTAGCGACAACTACGTCTGTTGGTTATCTTATATAACTAGTGAACGGTGTAGAGACGCATACTTGCGTCTCGTCGTTGAACGACATCGGCCATGCGGCGCGGACGATAAGACGCAAATATGCGTCTCTACACCGTTCAGGTTGACTCAAACTACCGTCAGCCATTCCACTTAAATGCCACTCAAAATTCAACACGTAAAACTCAATTCTTCTACCATGTCCACTCCTTCCGAAAACTTTGCCGCCACGGGCCTGAACCTGCCACCCGCCCCTACCCCCCTGGGTGTGTACAAGCCCTACCTCATCGACGGCAAGTACCTCTACGTATCCGGCCACGGCCCGGTGCAGGATGATAAGAGCCTAATTATCGGCCGCATCGGCGACGCCCTGGATATGGAGCAGGGCAAGCTGGCTGCCCGGCAGGTAGGGCTCACCATTCTC
Source organism: Hymenobacter defluvii (assembly GCF_017589435.1). NCBI lineage: Bacteria > Pseudomonadati > Bacteroidota > Cytophagia > Cytophagales > Hymenobacteraceae > Hymenobacter > Hymenobacter defluvii. The sequence goes on along the minus strand of NZ_JAGETX010000001.1, from coordinate 477,396 downwards.
TCCACCATCGCTACCCACCTGGGCAGCCTGGATAAGGTGAAGCGCGTGATCAAGGTGCTGGGCATGGTGAATTGCACCTCCGATTTCGAGCGACATCCCTACATCATCAACGGGTGCAGCGAGTTGTTTGCGCAGGTGTGGGGACCCGAAAACGGCGTAGGTGTGCGCAGCGCCGTGGGTTTCGGCTCGCTTCCGGATAACATTCCGGTGGAGATTGAAGCGCTGTTTGAGCTGGCGTAATCATCTTACCCCACCCAACTTGCTTCCCCTACCTCTCCCTATTATGCCAGAAGATTGGTTCCGCCTCAACAACCCCGACCAGCTGGATACGCCTACCCTAGTGGTGTACCTGGATAGGGTACAACGCAATCTGGCCCAGCTCACGGCGAGTATTGACGACGTAGCCCGGCTGCGGCCGCACATAAAAACGCATAAGAGTGCGGAAGCCACACGGCTGATGATGTCCGCCGGCATCCACAAATTCAAGTGCGCCACTATTGCCGAAGCCGAGATGCTGGCCGGCTGCCACGCCCCCGATGTGCTGCTGGCCTACCAGCCCGTGGGGCCTAAAGCCCAGCGCTTTCTTCACCTGGTACAACGCTACCCGCACACCCGGTTTTCCTGTTTGGTAGATCAGTACGAAACCGCGCGCTACCTCGATGAGCTGGCCGCCGCCAGTGGCGTAACCGTTACAGTTTTTCTGGATTTGAACGTGGGCATGAACCGCTCAGGCATTGCGCCGGCTGCGGCGTTTGCGCTGTACCAGCAGTGCGCCGCCCTACCCCACCTCCACGTGGCCGGGCTGCACGCTTACGACGGCCACATTCACGAACCGGATCTGGCTGAGCGCACGGCGCGCTGTCACGCGGCGTTTGCGCCGGTGGAGGAGTTGATAAAGCAATTGCAGTCTTCTGGATTTCATCCCATTGTGGTGGCGGGCGGCACGCCTACCTACCCCATCCACGCGGCGCGGCTGGTGGTGGAGTGCAGCCCTGGCACGTTCATTTACTGGGACGGTGGCTACGGCCAGGCGTTTGTGGAGCAACCGTTTGAGCCGGCGGCCCTGGTGCTTACGCGAGTGGTGTCGTTGCCTACCCCTACCACTCTGTGCGTGGATTTGGGGCACAAGGCCATTGCCTCGGAAAACACGTTGGACAAACGTGTGACCTTCCTAAACGCCCCCGAATTACGGCCTATCGGGCACAGCGAAGAACACCTCGTGCTGGAAGCCGGCCCCGGACATCCATACCGGGTAGGCGACCTGCTCTACGGCCTGCCCCACCACATTTGCCCCACGGTGGCGCTCTACGAGCAGGCCGTCGTCATTCAACATCACCAACCGGTTGCGACGTGGCAAACCGTCGCGCGCGGCCGGACTCTTACCGTATAGCTTATGCTGATAGTCGACGCGCACCTGGATTTGAGCATGAACGCGCTGGAATGGAATCGGGACCTGACCCAGCCCGTGCCCGCCCTCAACGCCCGCGAAGCCGGCCTCACCGACAAGCCCGACCGGGGCAACGCCGTGGTGAGCCTGCCCGAGCTGCGCCGGGGACACATTGGGCTGGTGGTAGCCACCCAAATTGCCCGCTTCGTGGCGCCCGACAACCCGCTGCCCGGTTGGCACTCGCCGGCCCAGGCTTGGGCCCAAACCCAAGGCCAGCTGGCGTGGTACCAAGCCATGGAAGCCGCCGGCGAAATGGTGCAGGTGCACGACCTCCCTACCCTGGAGCAACACCTAACCCTGTGGGCAGACGATAGTATGCCCGCCGAAACCAAGCCCATCGGCTACATCTTGAGCCTGGAAGGCGCCGACTCGCTGATAACGGTGGACTATCTGGAACAGGCTCACCGCTCTGGCTTGCGGGCTGTGGGGCCGGCCCACTACGGCCCCGGCCGCTACGCCCAGGGCACCGACGCCACCGGCCACATGGGACCAAACGGCCACGCCTTGCTGCGCGAGATGGAGCGCCTCAACATTATTCTGGATGCCACGCACCTGTGCGACGACAGTTTCTGGGAAGCTCTCGACCACTTCAACGGGCCGGTGTGGGCCAGCCACAACAACTGCCGCGCCCTGGTCAACCACAACCGCCAGTATAGCGACGAGCAACTTAAGGCCCTAATAGCCCGCGGGGCCGTGATTGGCGGCGCCCTAGACGCTTGGATGATGGTGCCCGGCTGGGTACGGGGCGAGTCGACGCCGGTAGGTATGGGCTGCAACCTGGCGGTGGTAGTCGACCACCTGGACCACATCTGCCAACTGGCCGGCAACACCCTGCACGTGGGCATCGGCTCCGACCTAGACGGCGCTTTCGGCCGCGAGCAGTGCCCCTACGACCTCGAAACCATTGCCGATCTGCAACGCCTACCCAACTTGCTAGCCAAGCGCGGCTACTCCGATCAGGACATCGAAAATGTGCTGCACGGCAACTGGCTGCGCTTTTTGCGACGGGCGTGGGCGTAGACAGCACTGGGTAGCAACACCTTTACCCGTTGCGGCGGGGGATAGTGGTGGGCTTCTAAGTTTAGTCTACCAGCACCAATTCCGCATACAGGGGAAAATGGTCGGAGTCGACGCTGGGCAGGCGTTTCAGCTCTACTAGCCGAAATTGTTTGGTGACAAATAGATGGTCGAGGGGCCAGCGAATGGGAAACCAGTGGGCATCGAAGGTGTTGAACAGACCGCGCCCCAGGCTCACGTTATACAGCTCGCCATCGGCCTCAAACATGCGCGTGGTGTGCGACCAGGACACGTCGTTGAAGTCGCCGCACACGAGGGCGGGGCGGGTTTCCTGCTTCACCATGCGGCCTACTTTGCGTAGGGCTACGTCCTTCATGCCTACACTGTTGGGGTAGTTGTCGGGGAAGGGCGGGGTAGGATGCACACCGTAGAACGTAACCACGCGGCCGTTGGGCAGGCGCAGGCCGGTACGGATGGAGGGCACGTTTTTCTGTTGCAGAATGTGCTCCTGTGGGTCTACCAGCGGCAGGCGCGAGTACAGCACCAGGCCGTAGGTATTGTCGCGGGGCAGCTCTAAGCGGTAGGGGTACTGCGGTTGCAGGGGGCGCAGGGCTTGCACCCACCACGTGTCGGTTTCTACAGCCAGCAGCACGTCGGGCTGCACGTCGCGCACCAACTGGAGCAGCGGCGCGGCCTTGCGGTTTCTCATGTACACGTTGATTTCAAGCAGGCGCAGGCGGCCCGCCGGATTGCTGGCCTGGGCGGGCGTGGCATCGGGCACAGGCTGGGTAGCCAGCGGGGAATACGGCAGTAGCAAATGCGCCTGCAACGCCAGCCCTACCCCCGTGCCTACTAGCAGCAGCAGGCGCGCTGTGCGGTGGCGTTGCCAGCCCAGCAGCACCAGTCCCAGCAACACCAGCGCGTGCAGAATCAAGGTCTGAAACCGAAAAAAATCGAGCACCTGTAGCCACCACACCGATGCGTTGAATAGCGAAAGCAGGGTAACTACCAGGGCCAACGTACCCACCACGGCCAACAGGTAGCCGGCAATCCGTTTAAAAAAATGCATGAAAGAAGAGGTAAAGAAAGAACCGCATCAGGCAAAATTGGTCGTCATGCCTTTTCTACGGATATATAAAGCCCCCGGCACACTGAAACTACCATTTCGGCGTGCCGGGGGCCACTTGGGACAGGCAGGGTTCGGTCCTACTTGCCTACCACCTTATAGAGCGTGCCCGCGCTGAGCTTATCCGTGGTTTTCATGCCGTTCAGAATGGCTAGTTCCTCGTAGCGTTTGCTGGGAATACCATTGGCCGCGAAAGCCTGCGCGAGCGTCTGGCCGGCTTTGGCGGTCTTGATGCGGATTTTCTCCGACTGACGGTTCAGCTTACTGGCCTCGGTGAGGCGGGCAAAACCCTGGGCGGTGCGCTGAAAGCTGGGGCCGTAGGTATCGAGCGTGTTGGGCGCGCACAAACCAATGAAGGCATACAATATTTTGCCATCCTGAATCACGTAGGAAAGCGTGCTGGCCGTGATGCTCTGCCGGCCGGTTTGCTGGTCTTGCCCTACCTGGCTCCCTTGGATAGCCACCGCCGGAAAGCCGTTGATGGTGGTGCGCGAAGCCTGCGGCGACTGCAACTTCAGCTGCTCGGCTAGGCTTTGGGCGGCGGCCTCAAGGGTGCCGTTGCCAGCCGTGGTCAGGATTTGTACAGCTTTGCCGTTGGGCTCGGCCATCTGGAACTGCGAAGGCGAGTTCTCCGACTTCCAGCCACTAGGAATCGGGAAGCGGAACTTCAGATCGGGGTGGTAGAACACGCCGCCTTCCACGAAGCCCTGGCGCGGGTCTTCGCCATAAGGCAGCCCTTCAATCAAGCGCAGGTAGGAGTTGCGGTTGACGGTGAGGGCGCGGCCGCCGGTTTGCCGTTTGGCATTGGCTGCCAGTTGCTTCACGGTGGTGTAGCGGTCGGCAGAGTTGGGGTGCGACGACAGGAAATCCGGTACGGCATCGGCCCCGCTGGCGGCCTGCTCGCGTTGCAGAGTCTGAAAGAAATCGGCCATGTTGCTGGCGTCGTAGCCGATTTTGGTGCTGTAGGCCACACCCAGCTTATCGGCCTCGCGCTCATCGTCGCGGCCATACTTCAGGAACAGCAGCCCTACCCCCTGCGACAACGGCTGGGCAAGCTGCGCTATGCGGCTCGAAAAGATGGACCCCAGTAGCAGTGCCCCTGTGGCCAGGGTAGAGCGCGTTTGCTGCTTCTGCCCGTGCTTGGCCGTGATGTGCCCAATCTCGTGGCCCAGCACCCCGGCAAACTGCGCCTCGTTGTTGAAGTGCGCCATAATGCCGCGGGTGAAGTACACGTTGCCATCGGGCGCGGCAAAGGCGTTGATAACAGGCGAATCGACGATGGTGAAGTTGTAGCCGTAATCGGCGCGGTTGGATACGGCGGCCATCTGCTGCCCTTTCACATCAATAAACTTCTGCAAGGCTGGATTATTGAGCAGACCGAACTGCGCAATCACCTGCGGATCGGGTTGTTTGGCTTGTTTGGTTTGTTGGGGCGAGCGAAAGGCCGTGGAACCTGCCAGGGGCAGCAGTAAGCCCAGCGCACCGAGGCGGGCATGGCGAGCAAAGAAAGAGACGAGTGACATGGCAAACAGGGAGAGAGGGTAGGAAAACAGAACAATAGCACCGGCTTCGTTAGATGGAAGCACACTGCTATCCTACGCTAGGCGAAATTTGTACCAATCGTGGCAAAAGTAGGATAACAGCTAGGTATATACGCCATACTGTTCAACTCCCTACTAAGTTGCCTGGCTACTGACAAGGATGCCATATTGACGCAAAAAGTAGTCTGCTGGCTATCTAAAGCCTATTGTCGCAGTCCTGCTTGTCTGTTTCTAAGGCCAGCACACCAGCTAAAGAAAGGAAAGACCATATTTGACAGGTGTAGTACGATGCACTGCTGAGGTAGTCTCCAACTAGCCTAGTACTTTCGTGCTATGGCCCGACTTCTCCTGCTTCTCCCTGTAGCGCTACTTGCCTGCTCCCAGCAATCTGCTGAAACGCGCACGGCGGCCGTGGTGCTCCCTACCCCCGCCCAAACCGCAACTGCCCAGGCAGCCCCGCCCCTCACCGAAACCTTTGAGACGGGTAGCAAAGGCGCCTACGCTACCGCCGATGAGGCCCTACCCTCCGGCTCCTGGCGCTTTGCGGAGGCCCTCATTGGCACGTCGGACCAGGACCATAAGGACGGCCAACGCGCTGCGCGCCTGCGCGAAGGCGGCCGGCTGGGCATGAATTTCGACGCGCCTACAGGCGTGCGCACCATCCGCATCAGCAGCGCCAGCTACGGCACCGACCCCGCCAGCACCTGGGAGCTATGGCTGAGCCAGGACGGCGGCCGGCGCTACGCACGGGTAGGCCAGCCAGTACGCACCGCTGGCGCGGGCTTGCTGACAACTACTTTCACAGTACCGCAAGCAGGACCGGTTCGTCTGGAAATCAGGAAGGCAGACACAGGCAAGGGCCGCCTGAATATTGACGACATTGAACTGCTGCGCAACGGCAGCTCTGCCTCTACGCCCGCTCCCACTTCACCTACCCCCTCACCTACCCCTACCCCCCAGTCGCCCAGCCCTTCAGCCCCCACCCAAGACCCTAATTTGCTCCTTGGCAACCCCAGCGGGGCTACGGCCAGCCTGAGCACGCCGAATAATTACCTGCTGGTGAAGCCGCAGTACACGCTAAGCTACAACGCCCAGCGCGGCACGCCTACCTGGGTGAGCTGGCACCTGAGCAAGGCTGAAATGGGCTCGGCCCCGCGCCAGGACGACTTCCGCCCCGACCCGGCCCTACCCCGGCAGTTCTACCAGGTGACACCGAAAAGCTACTCTGGCTCGGGCTTCGACAAGGGCCACAACTGCCCCTCCGCCGACCGCACTTACACGCTGGACGACAACTCGGCTACTTTCCTGATGACCAACATGATTCCGCAGGCGCCCAACAACAACCAGCGCACGTGGTCGGCACTGGAAGAATATGGGCGCAGCCTGGTGAGGCAGGGCAAGGAAATCTACATCGTGATGGGCAGCTACGGCCGGGGCGGGGTAGGCGCCAACGGCGCCGCCACCACCATCGACCAGGGCCACGTGACGGTACCCAAGCGCGTGTGGAAGGTGCTGGTGGTGCTACCCGAAGGCACTGACGATCTGCGCCGTATCGCGGCCGGGCAGGCCCGCATCATCGCCATCGACACCCCTAACGACAACAGTGTGAGCCCCAACTGGGGCCAGTACCGCGTGAGCGTAGACGCCCTGGAAGCCGCCACGGGGCTGGATCTGCTGAGCGCCCTGCCGGTGGCTGCCCAAACGCGCCTGCAAGTGGGGGTAGATACGGGTTCTACACGGTAAATATTCCGCCTTCTGCGCCAACTCAACACTATGTAACGTAAAACGTGCGGGTTGCTTCGTGTTGGCTGCCTACTTTTGCTTCGTATACTGTTACCAATTTGGCAACCGCTGTACTACACGCAACTTTACAGTCATTATGAGTGCAGATATCCTATTTACGGGAGGCGGGGAAATGGGCGAGCGAATCAGAACACTCGATTGGTCCCAAACCAAGCTGGGGCCAGTGGCTGACTGGCCGCAAAGCCTGATTAGCGCCGTGCAGATTATGCTCGGCTCTCGCTTTCCGATGATGGTGCACTGGGGACCGGAGTTGATTCATTTCTACAATGATGGCTACGCCAGCATCCTACAGGGCAAGCACCCTGGCGCGCTGGGCCAGCCGGCGCAGGCTTGGTGGAGCGAAATGTGGCCTTTTCTGACGCCTATCTTCGATCAGGTGTGGGCCGGCAATACCACGCATTTTGAAAACCAGCTGGTACTACCCAACCGGCAGGGATTCGTCGAAGAAACGTACTTCACTTTCAGCCACAGCCCCATTCGTAATGAAAGCGGGCAAGTGGCCGGCATCTTCGTGACGGCCATAGAAACCACTACCACGGTGCTGAACCAGCGGCGGTTGGCCATGTTCAGCTCCCTGATGGCTCACGCTGCCCTGGCCACCAAACCCGTAGAAGCCGCTCAGCACTTAGTAGCTTCCCTAGCTACCGACTCGCAGGATATTCCGTTTGCGTTGCTGTATAGCATCGATCAACCGGCTCAGCTGGCCCACCTAACGGGGTGGTTTGGCCTACCCGCCGGCGAGCCCACGGCTCCCAGCACTATCCCTCTCTCCTCCGATCGGTACTGGCCGATGGCCGAAGCGCTGTATTCCCGCCAGCCGGTACTGGTTGCTGATTTGGCTGCCCGCTTCGGAAGTTGGCCGGAGGGCGAATGGGCCGTGGACCCAAGACAGGCCCTTATGCTACCCCTGCGGCTACATGAGGCCGACCAGATAGTAGACAAAATCCTTGTGGTGGGCCTGAGCGCCCGGCGCCCCCTCAATGCCGATTATCAAGGCTTTTTCTCCCTGGTAGCCGATTACGCCGGGCGGGCTCTCAACCACGCCGCAGCCACCTACGAGGCCTACCGCCTTAACCAGGCGCTGCAAGAGGCCAATAACTCCCTGGACACCTTCGTGCACATTGCCGCTCACGACCTGAAAGGACCAGTCAATAATTTGCATAGCCTGCTGGAAGTGTACCACGAGGAGCCCGCCGGCACGGCGCAGGAACACGTGATGTCGCTGCTGAGCAAGGAGGTGCACCGGCTCACGAGCACCGTATCGGGGTTGCTGGAAATCCTGCGCAGCCAGCACACGGTGGCTCCGCCCGCCGAGAAGGTAGAGCTGCAAACGATTTTCAGCCGCGTCTACACCGACCTGGTCGGTTACATACAGGCCCAGGATGGAGTCATTACGGCCGATTTCAGCCGGGCGCCGGTGGTGGTATGCCCCCCGGCTTATCTGGAAAGCATCCTCAAGAATCTGCTGCACAACGCCCTCAAGTACCGCGCCCCCGATCGGCCGCCGGTGGTGCACCTGAGCAGCCGCAGCCGCGACAATACCGTGGTACTGACCATAACCGATAACGGCATCGGCATCGACCTCACACGGGATAAAGAGCGGCTGTTCAGCCCCTTCACTCGCCTCACGGCCGAGGGCGAGGGCGCTGGCCTGGGCCTCTACATGGTTCGCTCCTTGGTGCAGCAGCAAGGCGGCATGCTAGATGCCAGCAGCACGCCCGGCGTGGGCACCACCTTCACGGTGGTGCTGCCCGCTACCCGCGTCAACGACTAGGCCTATACAACAAGCGCGCGACAAGTACTTATCGCGCGCTTGTTGTATAGGCCTTTGGGGGTAGTTGCGTCTCTACCTTGGCACGCAGCTCCAGGCTATTATTGCAGCTTGAAGCTGGCCATCTGCACGTCGCGGGAGTTGCCGCCTACCATCACCTGGAAGTCGCCGGGTTCGGCTACGAAGTTCAGGTCGTTGTTGTAGAACTTCAGGGCGTCGGGCGAGAGGCGGAAGGTGAGGGTTTTGCTTTCGCCCTTTTTCAGCATCACTTTCTGGAAGCCTTTCAACTCTTTTACGGGGCGCGAGAGGCTGCCTACCATATCGCGGATGTAGAGCTGGGCCACTTCCTCACCGTCGTAGTTGCCGGTGTTGCGCACCGTTACCTTCACTTCCAGCGGCTGGTTCATGCCTAGCGTGGCAGCACTCAACTCGGGTTTGCCGTACTCGAACTTAGTGTAGCTCAGCCCGAAACCGAAGGGGTAGAGCGGCTCGTTCACCTCGTCCAGGTAGCGCGACTTGTACTTGTCGAGCTGCACGCCGCCATAGGGGCGGCCGGTGCTCTTGTGGTTGTAGTACAGCGGAATCTGGCCTACGGAGCGCGGAAAGGTCATCGTGATTTTGCCCGAGGGGTTGTAGTTGCCGAACAGCACATCGGCTATGGCGTTACCGGCTTGGGTACCTGCAAACCACGTTTCCAGAATGGCCGAAGCGTTTTCATCTTCCCAGGTCAGCGTGAGCGGCCGGCCATTCATGAGCACCAGCACCAGCGGCTTGCCAGTGGCTTTCAGCGCTTTTAGTAGAGCAAGCTGCTGACCGGGCAGGCCAATATCGGCGCGGCTGGCGGCTTCGCCGGTCATGCCCTGGCTTTCGCCCACGGCGGCCACAATCACATCGGCCTGCTGGGCTACCTGCACGGCTTCCTTAATCATCTCCTCCGACGAGCGTTTGTCTAGCTCCAGGTCGCCGCCGTGGTGGTTGAGGCGGTCGAGCATCTGCTGGTCGTCGGCAATGTTGGCACCTTTGGCGTACACGATTTTCACCGCACTGCCGGCCACATTCTTAATACCCTGCTCCAACGACACGGCTTGTTTCCAGTCGCCGGCGCCGCTCCAGTTGCCAATCATGTCGCGCTGGCTCTGAGCCAACGGGCCAACAAGGGCAATGGTCCCCGACTTCTTGAGGGGTAGGGTTTGGTTGTCGTTCTTCAGCAGCACCATGCTTTTGCGGGCAATATCGCGGGCATCGGCGATGAACTCTTTGTTCATGATGACCTTCTTGGCCCGCTTCTCCGACACGCCGTGGTAGGGGTCTTTGAACAAGCCGAGGCGGTACTTGCCTTCCAGCACGCGGCGGCACGCCAGGTCGATATCGGCTTGCTTCACGAGGCCATTTTTCAGGTCTTCGCCCAAGTGCTTTAGGAACAGTTCCCCTACCATGTCCATATCGGCACCGGCTTTCAGCGAAAGGGCAGCCACCTCTTTCTCGTCGCCCATGCCGTGGGCAACTAGCTCATTGATGGCCGTGTAGTCGGTGGCCACGAAGCCTTTGAAGCCCCACTGCTGGCGCAGCAGGTCCGTGAGCAGCCAGCGGTTGGCGGTAGCGGGTATCCCGTTCACGTCGTTGAACGACGACATCACGGACCCCACCCCGGCATCGACGGCAGCTTTGTAGGGCGGCAGGTACTCGTTGTACATGCGCACCTTGCTCATGTCGGTGGTGTTGTAGTCGCGGCCAGCTTCGGCGGCGCCATAGAGGGCGAAGTGCTTGAGGCAGGCCATCACGGCGTTTTCCTTGGTGAGGTCGGTGCCCTGGTAGCCGCGCACCATGGCTTCGGCCATGCGCGAGCCAAGGTAGGCGTCTTCGCCAGCGCCCTCGGCCACACGGCCCCAGCGCGGGTCGCGGGCAATGTCGACCATTGGCGAGTATACCCAATGTAGGCCGTCGGCGGAAGCTTCTTCGGCGGCAATGCGGGCGCTACGCTCCACAGCTTGCACATCCCAGCTGGCAGCCAGCCCCAGCGGAATTGGGAAGATGGTGCGGTGCCCGTGAATCACGTCGTACCCGAAGATCAGCGGAATTTTCAGGCGAGTTTGCTTCAAGGCCAACTCTTGCAGCTTGCGGGCCGCAATGGGCGTGTAGGTATTAAATACGCCGCCCACATTGCCCTTCGAGATATTCTCGTTCACGTTTTGGCTCACCACCGGCCCCGTCACATCAAACCCCACCGACACCAGATTCAGCTGGCCGATCTTCTCTTCCAGCGTCATTTTCTGCATCAGATTATCGATGAACGCCTTCATCTTGGGGTCGTCCTGCATCACTTGGGGGGTAGGCGCTGGCTGTTGCTGCTGGGCGTGCAGCGGCGCCGTGAAGGTGAGGCCCAGCGTGAGCAGCAGGGCAGCGCGGGAAATTTTATTCATGGGTGTTATATGTGGGAAATTTGAGTTTGATGAATCAGTTCGGGAAGGTAACTGCTATGACTATCTCCGTCTTACTCTCAAGCAAGCAGAAACCGCCGTGGCCCCTACCCTACTTGTGTTGGCTGAACAGCCACGGCAGTAGTTCCGGTTCGGCAAAGGCGCTGTCCCAACTGTTGTGGTTTACGCCGGGATACTCGGTGTATTTCACCTGAGCGCCGGCCTGTTGCAGGGCCGCTACCATCTCGCGGGAGTATTTGGGCGCCACCACGTCGTCGGCGCTGCCATGGAAAACCCACAGCGGTAGGCGCTTGGCATAGCGTTTCACCGAAGAAGGCTCACCGCCGCCGCAGATGGGAGTGGCCGCCGCAAACAGCTTCGGCTCGCGGTACAGAGCCTCAAACGTGCCCATTCCTCCCATCGACAAGCCCATGATGTACACCCGCTTTTTATCGACGTGCTCCTGGCGGCGCAGCTGCTGCACCAAATCGAGGGCGGCGCGCAGGGGCCAGTTGGGGCCGTCGGCGTAGCGGAACTGGATATCGAGTGGGTGTTTCGTGCGGTCAATCTGGGTAGCGGCCCAGTAGCTGTTTTCGGGGCACTGCGGAAACACCACAATAGCCGGGAAGCGCTGCCGATTCTCGGGAGTCAGAAACAGCTTGCTGCCGTGCGTGAGTTGCTTTTGGTTGTCAGAACCCCGTTCCCCGGCCCCGTGCATCACTAGTATTAAGGGATACTTTTTGGCGGGGTCGTAGTTTTCGGGATACAGAATGCGGTAGGGCAGCGAGTGGCCGTCTTTGGCGGCGTAGGTGCGAGGCTGGAAACCGGATTCTTGTTGAGCTTGCGCGGTTGTGATACAAGTGAACGTCAGCAGGTAGATGAGCAGGTAGCGAAAGAGGGAATTTTGCATACGTGTAAGTAATCAGGTAACGTGGACCTCAGCCCTATCTCCTCGGAGAGCCAGTACCGGAGCTAATAGCTATTAGCTGCTAGCGGTTGGTTCTTAGCTAATAGCTCCGGTACTGGCTCCTCGAGGAGAGGGGGCTGGGGGCTGAGGTAAATCGTTGCTATTTCTTCAATTGCGGGCTTTCGAGGCCTAGCTTTTTCAAACCTTTCTGCACGTCGGGGCTGCTCATGAAGAGTTTCCAGAGCAAGCCGGTGCGGTGGTTCTCAATCATGCCCACAATAGGGCCTTGGTCGATGGCAAGGTAGGACTTGGCCTGCCAGTTGTGTTCCTCGCTAAAAGCGTCCACAAAGCCATATTCGCCCCAGATTTTGTCGCCTAGGTCGTTGTAGAAGTGCTTCAACGCCCGCATCGACTCCTTAGGCGCGTAGGGCATGGCCGACAGCGCGGCGGTGGGCGAAATCACGCCCAAATCCTCCGTAGGCGAGTGCGCAGCATAGCCTTTGTAGCTATCCGACGCCGTGAGGCCCCAGGTGTCTTTGCCGTAGCCTTTGTACTTCTTGGGGTTCTGCACGCAATAGTCGTAGTTGATGCGCGTGTGCGCCTGGTTTTGCTGCCAGTAGTCGGCGTACTGGTCTTTAAGGCCGCGCGGGTCGATGCCCAGGAAGGAGTAGTGCGAGAAGAACAGTGGTCCGCCGTAGTCGAAGCCCAGCGGCAGGGTAGTACCTAGATATTTCTTGCCGTTTTTGAAGGCGTTGCCGGTGGCCCAGCCTTCATCATACACCTTCTTGTCGATGCTGTAGCGCGGGGAGGCCGCCGCCAGCACGTAGGTCACGAAGCACTCGTTCCAGCCATGAATCTGGTGGTTCATGCTCCAATCGTTGTTGGGGCTCCAGTGCCAGTAGAGCACATTCTGGTTTTGGGTGTACCAGTTCCACTCCACTCCTTCCCACATCCACAGAATCTTGTTGCGCAGGTTGCTTTCGGTAGGCGTGTCCTTCGTGAAATACTGGCGGGCACAGATCAGCCCTTCGAACAGGAAAGAGGTTTCTACCAGGTCGCCGCCGTCGTCTTTGGGGCTGAAGCGGATGGTTTTGCCCGTCTCACCGTTCAGCCAGTGCGGAAACGCGCCGTGAAACATATCGGCCTTCCACAGAAAATTGACGATCTTTCCTACCCGTTCGGCCGCCTGTTCCCGCGTAATCCACTTGCGCTCGGCGGCCACGATAATGGCCATGATACCGAAGCCCGTGCCGCCGGTCGTCACCACTTCGTCGCCGTAGTCGAAGCTCACGTTGCTGCGTTCCCGGGCCATGCCCGATATGGGGTGGCCGAAGTCCCAGAAGTACTTGAACGTCTGGCGTTGCACCTCGTCCAGCAATTGCTCGTCGGAGAGGTTTTTCTGGCGCGGGGCGGTGTAGGTGAGTTTGGCGGCCGGGGCAGTCGTTTGAGCGTGGCTAGCCAAGGGTAGCAGACTAGCGCCTGCCACACCAGCCGCCAGTAGGTAGGCAAAGGAAGTGTTCATAATAGAAGGTGTAGGGTAGGAAAAGCGCGGATTTAAAAGTAAACAGAACGTCGTGCTGAGCTTGTCGAAGCATCTCTACCGCTTCGTTAGGTAGTATTCAACGAAGCGGTAGAGATGCTTCGACAAGCTCAGCACGACGTTCTGTTTTTTATCTACTTAAACCGACAGATTAGTAGCCTGGGTTTTGGGTAATCAACCCGCCGCTGATGTCGATGCGGTTTTGTGGAATCGGGAACACCTCATTTTTACCATCCACGAAGTTTTTGCCTACGGCCCGCAGCACGGTGCCAGCGCGGCCCTGGCGCACCAGGTCCCAGAATCGGTCGTGCTCCATGGCCAGCTCCACGCGCCGCTCGCGCCAAATGGCCTGGCGCAGGGCAGTTGGTTCGGTAATCGTTACGTCGGGTAGCACGGTGGTGCTGGTGCCGCGGGCGCGCTTGCGCACTAGGTTCAGGTCGGTGAGGGCCTTGGCCGTGTTGCCCTGTTGGTTGGCAGCTTCGGCGTTCATCAGCAGCACATCAGCGTAGCGCAGAATGCGAATGTTCTTGCCTGAGTCGCCGAGGCCGTTGGGCGAGCGGGGGTCGGTGGCGCGCACGTAGGCCTTCTGGTTGTAGCGCGGGTTATCAATCACCGTCGGAATGGTGATACCGTCGCCCAGGTTTTCGCCGGCGTAGATGATGGTAGCCTGACGGCGTGGGTCGCCGTCTTCGTAGGCGTTATTCAGGTTTTCGGAGGGCACGTTGAAGCCCCAGCCACCCGTCGGGATGGGTGCGCGCGGGCTCTGTACCTCGGCGTACTGCGAGCCGCCACCGCCTTGCGGCAGGGTAGCGCACTGCACCTCAAAGATGGACTCGCTGGAGTTCTCACCTTCCAGATTAAACAGCAACGCGTAGTTGTTGTAGAGACTGTACTCGCCTGAGGCAATTACAGCGTCGGTAAGGGAAAGCACCTGGCCCCAGTTTCCCTGGTACATATACACCTTGGCGAGCATACCTTGGGCAGCTCCCTTTGTGATGCGGCCTAGGTCGGCGGCGGGGTAAGCAGAGCGTACGGGTAGGGCTTCAATAGCCGCGTTCAGGTCGGCAATGATGAAGTCATACGTCTGCTCGCGGGTGGCGCGGGGCTTAGATGAATTGCTACCGTCGCGGGGTGGCAGCTCGTCGATGATAGGTACGCCACCGTAGGTACGCACCAGATTAAAGTAGAAATAACCACGCAGGAAGCGGGCTTCTGCAATCAGGCGAGCCTTTAGAGCGTCGTCCATCTGAATGTCGGGCACGCGCAGAATTACTTGGTTGGCGCGGGCAATGCCCAGGTAGTGGCCCTGCCAGAAACCATCGAGCAGACCGTTGGCGGCCGTGGCCGTGAAGTTATCCAGCTCGCCCATGGCGGGCGCGTCGCCGGGGGTACTGCCCTTGTCGGCATCATCGGAAGCCACGTTGGCAATTCCGATAAAGGAAAAGGTATGTACCGAGAAGTCGCGCAGCTGATTGTAAACAGCGTTGGTGGCCTGCACGGCGCCATCGGAGGTAGCAAAGAAGTTTTCGCTCAACTCCTCGCCCAAAGGCTGGGTGTCCAGAAAATCCTGGCAGCTGCTAACGGCCATGCTCAACGAGAGGCTGGCCAGGGCAATGATATAGTGTTTCGCTTTCATGATGCGATGTGCTTATCAGGTTCTGAATTACAGAGAAATGTTTACCCCGGCGTTGTAAGAGCGCGTCACGGGCACCACGTTCAGCTCGATGCCGCGGCCGGCATCGTTGCCGCCTACCTCTGGCGAGAAGCCCGAGTAGTTGGTGAAGGTGAAGGGGTTGAGCGCGTTAACGTAGAAGCGGATGCTGCCTACCCCAAACGACTCAGTAAGAGCGCGCGGGATGGTGTAGCCCAGTTGAATGGTACGGAAGCGCAGGAACGCACCCGACTCAAGGAAGTAGCTGGAAACCTGCGGAATGACGTTCGACACACGCGGCTCGGTGGTAGAGGGGTTGGTGGGCGTCCAACGATCCAGGCGCGAGGCCTCGAAGTTTTCGTTGGTGAAGCGCACGGCCTTCTTACCGTTGTAGATTTTGTTGCCCGATACACCTTGCAGGTCCACAGCAATATCGAAGCCTTTGTAGGCGGCGTTGGTGTTCAGGGCGTAGGTCAGGTTCGGAATGGGCGAGCCCAGGCTTACGCGGTCGTTTTGGTCAATCACGCCGTCGTTGTTTACGTCGCGGAAGCGCAGCTCACCGGGAGCTTTGCCGCCGGGTTGGTTGGGCGCGGCTGCTACCTCGTCGGCGGTCTGGAAAATACCTATTACATCGAAGCCGTAAAACTCACCGATAGAGGTGTTCACGCCACTGCGCGTTACCACGTTGCCGTTGCCCAGGCTACCCCCAATGATGGGCTGGCCGCCGTTGCCCAACGACACAATGTTGTTGCGCAGGGTAGAGAGGTTGGCGTTCACGCCGTAAGTGAATTCTTCCTTCACATCGCCACGCCAGCCCAGCGTAAACTCGAAGCCTTTGTTGTCGACGGTACCAATGTTGCGGTACAGCGCCCCTACGGCTACCGGCACCTGCGTCACCAAGTCGTTGGTGCGACGGTCGAAGTAGTCAGCCTCGAAGGTCAGGCGGTTGTTGAGGAAAGCGGTTTCAAAACCAATGTCCAGCTGGTTGATCTTCTCCCAGCGAATCTGCGACACGGTGGGGTTGGTTTCGGTTTTGCCAATGTTCAGCGACTCGCCGGGGCCGAAGATGGCGTTCAGGTTGTTGTTGATGCGGGCGTAGTACTGGTAGCTGGGCACGTTCACGTTGCCCACTACCCCGTAGCTGGCGCGCAGTTTCAGGTTGTCAAATACGCCGAGGTCCTTGATGAAGTCTTCCTCCGACAAACGCCAGCCGGCGCCAATAGCGGGGAAGTAGCCCCACCGGTCGCCCTGCGAGAAGCGCGAGGATCCGTCGGCACGGAAGGTAGCCGTCAGCAGGTAGCGGTCCTTAAACGCGTAGTTGGCGCGGGCCAGGCCCGACTGAAACGCGTACTCGCTGGCCGAGTTGTTGGCGATGTTGCCCTGGGCGTTGCCCACGTTCAGGTACCACAGGTCGTCGTCGTAGCCGGGCACGTCGTTGCGCTGGCCGAAGAGACTTTCGTTTTGGTCGCGCTGCATGGTGTAGCCAGCCAGCAAGGTCAGGCGGTGGTCATCGCCAAACTGCGTATCATAGGTCAGCGTGTTTTCCCACAGCCAGGTAGAGTTGGTGTTGGTCCGGCGGCCCAGGCGGCTACGGTCGTTGCGCTGGTTCTGCGACACGAAGTAGACAGGGGCATACACGCGGTTTTCGGTGTAGCCCAGATCGGTACCGAAGCTGGTGCGGAAAGTCAGGTTTTTCAGCAGGTTGGCTTCGCCGAACACGTTGCCAATCAGGCGGCCGCCTTTGTTGCGCTCATTGTTATAAGCCAACTGCGCTACCGGGTTGGCCACGTTCTGGTTCAGCGAGTAGCTGTAGTTGCCAGTGGTGGGGTTGAACACCTGCTGGGCGGGGTCGGCGTTATAGGCGTTGCCGAACACCGAGCCAGGCGTGATGTTCTCCTGAATGCGGCTGATGGCCACGTTGGCGCCTACCCGCACGCGGTCGGTGAGCTTGTACTCATTGTTGACGCGGAAGTTGATGCGCTCAAAATCCTGGCCTTTCACGATGCCCTGCTGCTTGTTGTAGCCCCCGCTGATGCTGTACGTCGACTTCTCCGAGCCGCCCGAAGCGCTCAGTTGGTAATCCTGAATAACGCCCTTGCGCAGAACCTGATCAAACCAGTTCACACCGTTACCATAGTCGTAGCCGGGGCCGCGGAAGAGGTTGGTAGCGTTGGGGGTAGTGTTCAGAATGGCTTCGTTCAGCAGCGTCTGATATTCGCTGGCGTTGGCCATATCCACGCGCCTGGCAATTTCCTGGTAGCCCGCGTAGGCGTTCAGCGAAATGCGCGCCTTACCCGACTTGCCTTTTTTGGTAGTCACGATAATCACGCCGTTGGCGCCACGCACACCATAAATAGCCAGCGAAGAGGCGTCCTTCAATACTTCAATCGACGCAATATCGTAGGGGCTCAGAAACTGGATGTTGTTGGTGAACATACCATCTACCACAAACAGCGGCTGGTTGGCGGCGTTGTTGTCGTCGCCGGCCGTGCGCACCGACGTCACACCCCGGATCCGAATGTTAGGTGCAGCGCCAGGAGCCCCTGAGGTGGAAGTGATGTTTACGCCGGCAATCTTGCCTTGCAGGGCCTGCTCGGCGTTGGCTACCGGGCGGTTGGCAATTTCTTCTGCTTTCACCGAGCCAATAGCACCCGTTACGTCGGCTTTGCGCTGCGTGCCGTAGCCTACTACTACTACCTCGTTCAAGGTTTTCGTATCGGCGCCCATCGTGATGTTGATGGCCGTGCGGCCGTCTACGGGCACTTCTTGGGTGTTGTAGCCAATGAAAGAAAACGTGAGGGTAGCATTATCAGGTACCGTGAGGGAGTAGTTGCCCTCCGCATCAGTCTGGGTGCCGTTAGCGGTGCCTTTCACTACCACGTTCACGCCGGGTAGGCCACCCCCCTTTTCGTCCAGTACGCGGCCGGTTATGGTGATGTCGGCTTGGGCGGGCTGCAATACAATACCGTTGTCCACCACTTCGTACTTCACCGCCACCGGCGACAAAATCGTGCGTAGTACCTCTACCAGCGGCTGATTTACAGCTTTTACCGACACCCGCCGGGTTGCCTTAATCACCTGCGGGCTGTACATGAAGTGCGTGTTGGTCTGCGCTTCCAGCTGCCCGAGCAGATCTTTTACGGTTTCGTTGTTGGCCTGCACCGTTACGGGTTGGTTCAGGATTTCCTGGGCTAGCGCTGGCCGGCCCCAGGCAATGCTGGTGCAAAGCATCAGGCCAAACAGTTGCAATAGCAGCACGCTTTTGAAGCGTTTGCCCAGCGGTGGGATTTGTAGAAGAGGACTCATACAGCTTGTTAGGGTTGGTGAGAAGGTTTGGGAATTAAGCGAAGCAGTAAAAAGAGTTAAACACAGTCGCAATCGTTTGCGGAAAGCCCAAAAAGAGGAGGGTGATGAAAGGAGTTGGAACCGTATTAGGATTTGCAGCCCTGGCTATACAGCTGCACGTGCGTGTCTACTGACTTGTAGGTAGCGCCCAGGGTCTTACACAGCAAACTTAAGTTACTGAATAACTGATCTTTTTGCAGTACAACGCTTACTGTGCAGTTTGCTAAGGCTGCCTTGTCGTAGAGAATTTCTACCCCGTAGGCGTGCTCCAAGGTGGCAATCACGTCGGCCACGGGCTGGTCGTCGAAGGAAAAGGTAGAGGGCGGGGTGAGCAAGGCAGGCTGGGCTACCAGATCCTTATGCAACTCGTGTGCAGCGGGCGAATACACTACCTGCTGGTTGGGGAGCAATTCCACAGCGGCGGGTACCGCCGCCACGGTGGCTGCCGCCAGCTTGCGGGGCTGCACACGTACTTTGCCGCGCAAGACCTGCACCCGCGTGTTGGGTTGGCCAGCGTAGGCTTGCACCGTGAAACTCGTACCCAGCACCGTGGTCAGCATTTGCTCGGTATACACCTCAAACGGCTGCTGCGGATTGTGAAACACATCAAACGTAGCTTCACCTGATAGAAATACCTGCCGGCGAGCTGCCACAAAACGGCGTGGGTAGCGCAAACGGCTATGGGGTGCCAGCACCACCGTGCTGCCATCGGGTAGGGTGAGCCGGCCGGGCTCGGTGCGTATGGTCCATTCCATTTGAGCGGTGGCCACTCCCGGCACGGCGGGCTCTATCCAGGAGCTTGGTAGCTGCTGTAGTGCCGCTAGGCCAAGCCCTAGGGCCAAAGCCGCTGCGGCGGCCCAGCGGGTAGGTGCGCGCACGTACCACGGTTTGGGGGCAGCAGTTAGCGGGATAACCGGCGTTTCCAAGCAGGTTTGTTGGGCAATGCGTGCCCACAGTGCGCTTTGCAATGCTTCCCGCTCCTGCACGGTCAGGGGGGTGCTAGTGGGTACGTGTTGTTCCAGGGTAGCGTACCAATGCTCTACTTCGCGCTGCTCTGCGGGCGTGCATTCGCCACGCTGGTACCGCTGCAATAAGTTTTGAAAGTACGCGTCTGGCATAAGAGAAGCCTTGGTTTGCTCGTATAGTCGAACAACCGCGCTTTTACCCTAGTGCAGTCATAAAAAAACCTGCTACTCAGACACGCACTAGGCCACTAATCACCCATTAACTAATTGACTATCAATATAAAATATTCAATAAAAATTTTTACTTTATCAACCAGAAAAAAGGCAGCAACGTCAAAAAATCTTTCAACCGTACACGCAATAGCTTCAGGGCGCGCGTGAGATGATACTCCACCGTTTTGGGCGATAAGTGCAATTGATCGGCAATTTCCGCTACGCTCTGGTGCTCCAGACGGCTCAGCCGAAATACTTCCCGCGTCGATTCAGGCAACTGGGTGATGCTTTCTGCCAGGGCCACCGACAGGTCATCGGCCGCCACTACCTCCTCAGTGCTTCGGTCCAACGCTAGCGGCTGTGCCTGCCGGTAGCTCAGGTAGCCCGCGTGGGTGGTGCGCACCCGCAGGTAGTCGATAATCCGGTATTGCAGGGCTTTATTCAGGTAGTGGGGTAGCTTTTCAATCTGGCTACTGGCGCGCTTTTGCCAGAGCGCCGCAAACAGGTCCTGCACCAGCTCTTCGGCGGCCTCGCGCGAGCCCAACTTGCGTTGCGCGGTGCTAAACAGCTGCCACCAATACCGCTCGTAAATCTCCGCGAAAGCCCGCGCATCACCGTCGCTCAGCGCCTGTACCAGGGCTGCGTCGTCGGATATAGCGTGCGATTTTGGAGTCATAAGCTATTGAAAACGGAGAAGCGAATGTACGGTAAGTAGCAGATTCACAGCGCGTATCTGTTGATTAATCATTTGTATTTATCTCTATAACAGCACAACCATAAAAAGCACAAGCCCGCGCCGGGTGCCGGCGCGGGCTTGTGCTTTTAGGTTTCGCTGAGTTGCGTTTTAAAGCCCATCAGTTGTCCATTGGCTGTCTTGCCCAACACATACACCGGTATCTGAGGGCCCTCGCCGATGCGGTATACCTGCGTATCGTCCAGCTCCTGTTTCAAGAACATCTGCAACGCTTTGAAACGGTTGGCGGCCTCAACGGAGCCTTGGGGACCATTATCGGCCGTTTGCTGGCGCAGAAATACCGTTAGCTCTTGCGTCTGCACAGGCTCTTCAGATGGTGCGCCTACCAGTTCGCGCACGGTTTCCGGAGTCAGCTCGGCCTGGGGCGCGGGGTAACGCACGGCTTCCAAGGGCGCTTCGGTTTCGGCTACGTAGCGTAGGCCCTGTGTGAGTTGGCGCAACTGCGCGAAGGGGCCATCGTTATCGGAAGCAGGAGCCGCCGCAGCAACGTTGCTGCCCACAGTTTCGCGCTCGGCCTTGCTTTCCAAAGGCGGGGTGTCCGCTGACCCTACCCCATCGGTATCGGTGGCAGGCACTTGGGCGGCAATGGCCGCCGCCAACTCCTGCATGCGCTCCTCGGGTACTTTAATTTTAGGGTTGGCGAAGTTCATGTCCGCCACGTGGTTCATCGGGATCAGGTGGATGTGCGCGTGTGGCACTTCCAGGCCAATCACGGCTACCCCGATGCGCTTGCACGGCACGGCGGCCCGCACGCCTTTCGCCACGCGCTGGGCAAACAGGTTGAGCGCCGCCAGCTCCTGCGGGGGCAAGTCGAAAATGTAGTCGGTTTCCTTTTTCGGAATCACCAGCGTGTGGCCTTCCACCAGGGGCGTGATGTCGAGAAAAGCCAGGTGCGCGTCGTCTTCAGCTACTTTGTAAGCCGGTAGCTCGCCGGCTACGATACGGGAGAAAATAGAAGGCATGTGGTAGGGGCACCTTGTAGGCGTCCGTGGTTAGGTAGAACGATGAGTGAGTATATAAATACGAAAAGGGAAAGCCAACGTCTGACCTCCCCTTCTCCCATGCTATGATGATGCGCTACCCCAGACCGGGCGCGTACAACGCATCCCTACCGCGAAATTTCCAGAATCTCGAATTGCAGCTTGCCAGCGGGCACGGTAATCTCGGCCGTATCGCCGGCCGACTTGCCCAGCAGGCCTTTGCCGATGGGTGACTTCACGGAGATTTTACCGGCCGCCAAGTTGGCTTCTTCCTCGGCTACCAGCGTATAGTCTAGCACCATGCCGTTTTTCAGGTTTTTCAGCTTCACTTTGCTCATGATGAGCACTTTGCTGGTGTCGAGGTTGCTCTCGTCGAGCAGGCGGGCGTTGCCCACAATTTCTTCCAGCTTCGCAATCTTCAGCTCCAGCAAACCCTGTGCTTCTTTAGCGGCATCATATTCGGCGTTTTCACTCAGGTCACCCTTGTCGCGGGCTTCGCGCAGGTCGTCGGCAGCTTTAGCCCGACCACGAATTTTCAGGTCCTGCAACTCGTCTTTGAGTTTCTGCAAGCCTTCGGGGGTATAATAATTAACAGTAGCCATGTCGGGTTGGTGGATTAGCTAAAAAACAAGGAGAACGGTCAGCAGCGCCGACCGTTCTCCGAAACAGGTTTCCTGCAAATATACACATTCGCCACAAACCAAGCACGGGCACCGGCTCGATCTGGTAGCAGCGAGGCAATGCGTCTACCCTGCGTGCCGGCGCAGGAAATCGTGGATTTTGCGAGCTAAAACCTCATTAATGCGGTGGTAGGATTGGTGCGTCCAGCCGCCGATGTGCGGCGTAAATAGCACGTTGGGGTCGGCTTCGAGCGCATCAAGGGTAGCGCGCTGGGTAGGCGTGAGGGTCGCTAGCTTTTCATTTTCAAGCACATCGAGGCCGGCACCGCGCACCTGGCCAGTAGCCAGTTGGCGCACCAAGGCGGCGTGGTCCAGCACCTCGCCGCGCGCCGTGTTCAGCAGCCAGATGGCGTTGCGGAATCCCGTCAGCATTTCCTCATTCACTACATGATGATTGGCCGCCGAATAGGGAATGTGCAAACTCAGCACCTCGGCCCGCTGTTGCAGTTCAGCCAACGAAACAAGGGTAGCAAACTGGTCGGGGGCGCAGTTGGGGTCGTGGTCGTATGCCAACACGGTGCAGCCGAAGCCCCCAAGACGACGGGCAAACGCCTTGCCCATGTGGCCATAGCCTATCAGTCCGATTACTTTGCCGCCTACCTCCTCGCCGCGGTTGGCCTCGCGCCGCCACTGCCCGGCGCGCACCTCGCGGTCGGCCCGGCCAATGTTGCGCAACACGCTCAGCAGCAAGCCTACGGCAAACTCGCCCACGGCGTCCTGGTTGCCCTCGGGGGCATTCAGCAAGGTCACGTTGGCCGCGGCCAAAGCCTCTTCATCAATATTATCGACACCAGCGCCGGCGCGGGCTACCCAGCGCAGCGCCGGGCCGTGCGCCAGCAGCGCGGCGGTGATGCGCAGCTTGGAGCGCACCATCAGGCCATCATAAGGATGCGCAGCCAGGGCGGCAGGCACTTCGGCGGCGGTAAGGTCGGGCCGGTAGTGAAGCTGCACCCCAATTTCTGCCAGCATGTCGGGTAGGCTGGGGTGCATTTCGTCGATGCAGAGACAGGTTTTCAAGTTAAGAATGAAGAGTAAGGATTAAAAGATAGGATCCGCTTTGAGAGAGTAGCGCCGTTTGTAAGCTTTGTCATCCTGAGCATGTGGCTTGATGCGCCACATGCTCAGGATGACAGGCGAGGTAGGGTCTATTGCTTATGCTGTTCCACCCACTTCGTCAGTTCGACAAACTCCCCTACCCCTAGTTGCTCGGCGCGCTTGTCGAACACGGCATCCGTAGTAGCCTCGGCGGGCATACCGAAAGGCTTAAGAGCATTGCGCAGCGTTTTGCGCCGAGTTTGAAAGGCTTGCTTCACTACCTGAAAAAACAGTTTTTCGTCGCAGCCCAGGTGCTCGGTGGCGTTGCGGGTGAGGCGAATAACGGCCGACTGCACTTTGGGCGGCGGGTTGAACACGTGCGGCGGCACCGTGAACAGGTATTCAACTTCATAGAATGCCTGCAACAGCACGCTCAGGATACCATAGGTTTTGGATCCGGGTCCTTCGGCCAGGCGGTCGGCCACTTCCTTCTGTATCATCCCTACCACCTCGCGCACCTGCTGGCGGTGGGCCAGCACCTGGAAGAAAATCTGGCTGCTGATGTTGTAGGGAAAGTTGCCGATGATGCTCAGCGGCTCGCCGGGGAACAGCTCGTCAAGATTCTGGCGTAGGAAGTCGGCGGAGATGATGCGGTCTTCCAGCGCCGGAAAGTGCTGCTGCAAGTAGGCTACTGATTCGCGGTCGATTTCCACCACCGACGTGCGGTAAGCCGGGTTTTGCAGGAGCGTGCCGGTAAGTACGCCCATGCCGGGACCAATTTCGAGCACCTCGCGCACACCGTTGGGTAGGCGCAGCGCCTCCACGATGCGCCGGGCAATGTTGGGGTCGGCCAAAAAGTGTTGACCTAAGTGTTTTTTGGCTCTAACAGAATCCACGGGCGAGGCGTTTAGGGAAAAGGCCGGGCAAAGTGCCTACCTTGCGAATTGCCAAAGATACGCCCGAAACCGCCGTTTTGAGCGGCTCTGTTGTTCTCGCTTTCGACTTTCAGTACTTCTCCTACTGTCTTTATGTCTCTCCAACTCACCTACGCGGCCACCGCGCCCGCTGCTGCCGACACCGTTTTCATCCTACCCGCCGGCACCACCACACTGCCCGATGCTGCCGCTACCGACCTGCCCGATGTGGCTCGACAGTACGTCAACGACCAGCTCGCTGCGGACAGCAAGCTCATCAGCCTCAACCACTTCACGCACCAGCATTACTTCGTGGTGGCCGCCGATAAGGCTACCCCTGCCCTCGCGGCCGAGGCCCTGCGCAAAAGCGGCCACCAGATGTACGCCCGCCTGAAAACCGACAAAGTAGCCGCACTCTACGTGCAGGACCTCACCTCCGACTCGGCCGGCGCCCTACCCCTGGCCGAGGGCATCGCCCTGAGTGCCTACCAGTTTGCAGGCTATAAGACCGATGAGAAGTCGCAGCAAGCCCCTACCCTGGCGCAGGTGTACCTCACCGGTTCAGCCTTCACGACTCAACTGGTCCAGGAGCTGCAAGCAGTAGTAGAGGGTGTGTTCCTGGCCCGCGACCTGGTGAACGCACCGTATAATAAGCTCAACGCTACGCAGTTTGCTGAACGCATGGCTGCGGCGGGCGAAGAAGCCGGCTTCCAGACCGAAATTCTGGATTTGGTGCGCATTGAAGCCTTGCGCATGGGCGGCTTGTTGGGCGTGAACCAAGGTTCGCCCGAGCCGCCTACCTTCACTATTATGGAGTACAAGCCCGAGGGCGCCACCAACGCCAAGCCGTTTGTGCTGGTAGGCAAGGGCGTGGTGTACGACACGGGCGGCCTCAGCTTGAAGCCTACCCCCAACAGCATGGACATGATGAAGTGCGACATGGCCGGCGGCGCGGCCGTGGTGGGCACGCTTTACGCCCTGGCCAAAAACCAGGTGCCGCTGCACGTCATCGGCCTGGTGCCAGCCACCGACAACCGCCCCGGCGGCCCTGCCTTCGCCCCCGGCGACGTACTGACCATGTACAGCGGCCTAACCGTGGAAGTACTGAACACCGATGCCGAAGGCCGCCTGATTCTAGCCGACGCGCTGGCCTTCGCCAAGAAATACGACCCCGCGCTGGTGATTGATATGGCGACCCTCACCGGGGCTGCCGCTCGCGCCATCGGGCAGGAGGGCATTGTGGGCATGGGCACCACCGACGATTACATGCAGCAGCTCCAGCAGTCGGGCCGCCGCGTGCACGAGCGCGTGGTGGAGTTTCCGCTGTGGGAAGAATACGCCGAGCACATCAAGTCCGACATTGCCGACATCAAGAACCTGGGCCGCGCCGAAGCGGGTGCTATTTCGGCGGGCAAGTTCCTGGAGCGCTTCGCCGAGGGCTACCCCTGGATTCACCTGGATATTGCTGCTCCCGCCTACCTCATGGCGCCCGACAGCTACCGTGGCAAAGGCGGCACCGGCACCACCGTGCGCCTGCTCTACGATTTCCTGAAAACGCAGGCGTAAGCGGTTTTATAAGTCCTCAAAAAGCCCTCTGTCATCCTGAGCGGAGCGAAGGACCTTCTCACGTCTGAACAAGTCATTGCTACTATTATCGTTCAGACGTGAGAAGATCCTTCGCTCCGCTCAGGATGACAGACGATTTTCAGACGCTACCCCACGGAAACCGAAAACTCACAACCCACAACTTCACCATTTCCATGAGCCACCTCCCCCGCATCGGCATTTCCGTTGGCGATTTGGCCGGCATCGGGCCGGAAATTATTTATAAAACCTTCCTCGACGCGCGTTTGCTGAAGTATTGCACGCCTGTGGTGTATGGCATGGCTACGTCGCTATTCGACGATTTTCCGGTAGATGAGCAGATAGGACCGCTCACGTTCCGGCAGGTGCGCTCGGCCGCTGATATCGACCCCGGCAAACTCAACGCCGTGACGTGCTGGGAGGAAGACTTCGTGCTCACGCCCGGCCAGCCTACCCAGGCCAGCGGCACGGCCGCCCGCGAGTCGTTAGTGGCTGCTTGCCGCGACCTGAAAGACGGCCTGCTCGATGGCATCGTTACGGCGCCCATCAGCAAGGAGAATACGCAGTCCGACGAGTTTCGCTACCCCGGCCACACCGAGTTTCTAACTAGTTTCTTCGGAGCGCCCGAAAGCCTGATGCTGCTGGCCAGCGACGACCTGCGCGTGGCTACCCTCACGGGGCATATTCCATTGAAAGACGTGGCCGCCCGTGTCACGCCCGAGCTGCTGCGCACCAAGCTGCAAATCCTGCTGAACTCGTTGCGGCAGGATTTCGGGATTGAGAAACCACGCGTGGCCGTGCTGGGCTTGAATCCGCATGCCGGCGAAAATGGTCTGCTGGGCACGGAGGAAGGCAAAATTGTAACGCCCGTTATTCAGCAGTTTTTGCAGGAAGGCCACCTCGTGTACGGCCCCTACCCTGCCGATGGCTACTTCGGCACCGGGCAGTATCATCAGTTCGATGCCACGCTGGCACTCTACCACGATCAGGGCTTGGTGCCGTTTAAAACGCTGGCCTTCGAGCGCGGCGTGAACTACACGGCGGGCCTGCCCATCGTGCGCACCTCCCCCGACCACGGCACGGCCTACGGCCTGGCCGGTCAGTTCCGCGCCGACCCTACCTCCTTCCGCGAAGCCTTATATATGGCTTGCGACCTGGTGCGCCAGCGCGCCGGCCAAGTGGTAGTGTGGTAGCCGCCACCAGATACAGGACACTACCGGATAGTTTGTGCCCGGCTTAGTAGGTACTTTACCTACCAAGCCGGGCACGGCTTTTCCTCTCATTCCTATTCTACTTCCAGTGAAGCTATTTTTCGTTTTGCTGCTGATCCTCGGCGGATTTTGCGCCCAGCCAGCTCTGGCCCAGTCGGGCGCTCCGCAGAAGCAGGTACAGTATCTCTCGGGCCGCGACAACCGCCCTACCGTGCAGTGGGATTTCTACTGCACCGGCGGCCGAAAAAGCGGTTTCTAGACTAAAATTGCGGTGCCCTCGTGCTGGGAGCAGCAAGGCTTTGGCGCCTATAACTACGGCCGCGACTACAAAACCTACGGTAAGCATTTCCGCTTTGCCGATGAGCAGGGCAAGTACAAGCACACGTTTCGGGTACCGGCCAGCTGGCAGCAGAAGCGGGTATTTATTGTGTTTGAGGGCTCGATGACCGATACCGAGGTCAACATCAACGGGCAGTTGGCCGGCCCCATCCACCAAGGCGCGTTCTACGAGTTCAAATACGACATCACCGACAAGTTGCGCTCCAATGGTCAGGACAACCTGCTGGAAGTGACGGTGAGCAAGATGTCGGCAGACCAATCGGTAAACAACGCCGAGCGCCTGGCTGACTACTGGGTGTTCGGCGGCATTTTTCGGCCCGTGTACCTGGAGGCCTACCCCCAACAGTTCATCACCCGCACCTCGGTTGATGGGCAAGCCGACGGACGTTTCGGGATGCAGGCCTACCTACGCAACGTACCAACCAACACCCAGGTACAGGCCGAAATTCTGGATGCAGCGGGCAAAATCGTTGGAACGGCGCAGGCCACCACGGCTGCCAACGATACGGTCGTAACGCTTCGCACCACCGTGCGCAAGCCCTTGCAGTGGACTTCCGAAACGCCTACCCTCTACCGCGTGCGCACCAGCCTGAAATCGAACGGCAATACGCTGTACCAGACCACCGACCGGTTTGGGTTTCGCACCATCGAAATACGGCGGGGCAAGGGCATCTTCGTGAATGGCACGCAGGTGAAGCTGAAAGGCACCAACCGCCACAGCTGGTGGCCCGAAACCGGCCGCACCCTCAACGACTCCATCCAGCTGGCCGACGTGCGTCTCATCAAGCAGATGAATATGAACGCTGTGCGCATGTCGCACTACCCGCCCGACGTGAAGTTCCTAGACCTTTGCGATTCGCTGGGTCTCTACGTGCTCGACGAGCTGGCCGGCTGGCAAAAGGCCTACAGCACCAAGGCCGGCGCGCCGCTGGTGCGCGAAATGGTGACGCGCGACGCCAATCGCCCTAGTATTATCTTCTGGAGCAATGGCAACGAAGGCGGCACCAACAAGGAGCTGGACGACGATTATGCGCTCTACGACTTCTCCAAGCGGCCCGTCATCCACGCCCACCACCGCCCCGGCAACCAGCACAACGGCATCGACACCAACCACTATGAGAACTACTACAGCACTGAAAAAATCCTCCAGGACTCGCTCATTTACATGCCCACTGAGTTTTTGCACTCCCAGGACGACGGTGGCGGTGGCACCGCGCTGGCCGATTTCTGGGAGTTACACTGGAAGTCGCCGCGCTCGGGCGGAGGCTTTTTGTGGGCGTTGGTGGATGAGGGCATCGTGCGCACCGACCAGCGCGGCATCATCGACGTGAATGGGGTGAATGCACCCGACGGCGTGGTGGGGCCGCACCGCGAAAAGGAAGGCAGCTTCTACGCTATTCGCGACATTTATTCACCTGTTAAAATCAGCCTGACGGAGCTGCCAGCCAAGTTTAAGGGCACAGTACCGGTGGAAAACCGCTACCATTTCCTGAACCTGAATCAGTGCGCGTTTCGGTGGGAGCTGGTGAATTTTCGTAAGCCCACCGACCCGTTTACGGGTTACATCAGTCAGCAGAAAGGCACTGCTAAAAGCCCTGCCGTAGCTCCGCTGGCCACTGGTCAGCTCAAGCTGGACCTGCCCAAAAACTGGCAGCAGTACGACGCGCTAGTGCTTTCGGCCTACGATCCGCAGCAAAACCTGGTGCAGCGCTGGACCTGGAAAACCGGCTCCAACACGCAGTTGCTCAGCGGTGTGCTCCCTACCCCCGCCAAAGGCGCGGTACAGGTAGCCGAAACCGACTCGACCCTGACGCTGACGGCCAGCAACATCAGCGTAACCTTCAACAAAACTAATGGCCACATTACGGGCATCAAGGGCAACAACGGTGACAAACTGTCCTTTGCCAACGGCCCGGTGATGGTGAGCGGCAAGGCGGCCTTCACTAGCCTCATGCACCGCACCGAGGCCGACGGCGAGGTAGTGGAAGCCCGTTACACCGGCGACCTGAAAGCCGTGCGCTGGAAGATGCACAGTTCGGGCTGGTTGCAGCTCGACTACGAATATGCCCTACCTGCCGGCGACTACCCGTTTGAAGGCGTGAGCTTCACCTACCCCGAAAATTACGTGCTAGGGGCCAAATGGCTGGGCAAAGGCCCCTGCCGCGTCTGGAAAAACCGCTTGCAAGGCGTGGGCCTCAATGTATGGGAAAACCCTTACAACAACACCCAAACCGGCGCCGCGCCTTGGATTTACCCTGAGTTTAAGGGCTATTTTGCCGATGTGGTGTGGCTAGAAATGAACACCGTAGAAGGCAAGTTCCTGGTTGCCAGTCCCGACCCTGGCCTCTACGTGCGCCGCTTCGAGTTCTATGGGCTGTCGGGCGTGAAGTCGTTTGCGGCCCTACCCGTTGGCAACTTGTCGTTTCTGGATGCCATTCCGCCGCTGGGCACCAAGCTGGCCCTCAACATCGACACCAACACCCCGAACCTTGGCCCAAGTGGCGAGCTGAACCACGTACGCGCCGGCGACGCGCCGAAGAAACGTACGCTCTACTTCTACTTCGGCCTACCCCAAACGGATAGTAAACCCCAACCCTACACGGCGCCGGTAAAGGACGATCTGTTTTAACCGTATCGAGCCAACCACGTCACGGCACTTATGGCGTTGGGGTTGTTTAAAAGCCCTGAAGCCATGCTACTGAGTAAACGAATTCAGTTCTTTTTTCGATTTACAAACACCTTTTTGCACACATAACTTTCCGCGCAACGCGTTGTTTTATAACACACTATCATCTACACGAGCTTTATAAAATCTTTCCAAAATCGAAACTTTATTTCACGTCTGAAATTTATTCACGACCTTTGCACCAGCTTTTAAAAACCGGTTGCTCTTCAGTCGCATGACGCTTTCCACTCCAGCTCAATATCGCCAGGCGCTGCGCCGTTTGGATGCCTTGCTGGCGGTGGCAGATGCGGGGGAGGAAACGCAGGCACTGGTAACGGCACTGGCGCAGTACGAAACCCGACTGCAACATCTGCCCAGCCTACCCGTCACGCTGGCCGAAATGATTGAGCTGAAGCGCCAGCATTTGCAGCTCAAGCAAAAGGAATTGGCTCAGTTGCTGGAGGTGCCGGCCGGCCGGCTGTCCCAGATTTTGAGTGGCAAGCGACGCGTGACGCTGGACCTGGCCAAAAAGCTCTACGAACGCCTGGGCATTAGTCCGGAATTTATTCTGAAAACTGCCTAAGCCCTTTTCCGCGTCTGACCGCACCTTCACAAACCGCGGAAATCTTTCTACTTTTGCCCCCTGCTATTCAGTCGACCGTGAAAAAAGACTCTCAATTTGACCTCAACATCGCCAAACTGGCGGATAAAATGCATCACTATGCATTTGAGTTGGGGCCGGACTTCTTCGCCCGATTTGATCAGCAATTGATTCAGGAAGGCAACCTGCACGTGGATCTGGACTTGCTCAAGACGGACCGCCTGATGACCCTCGACTTTCACATCAAAGGTACCGTGCAGGTCACCTGCGACCGAAGCCTAGATGATTTCGATCAGCCGATTGACGTGCAACGGCAGCTCTTGGTGCGCTTCGGCGACACCTACGCTGAGCTGGACGAGGACGTACTGCAAATTACGTCCGACACGCAAGTGCTACCCATTGCGCAGCACCTATTTGATTATATCGGTTTGGCTATTCCGATGAAGAAGCTGCACCCGCGCTTCCAGAACGAGCCCGACGAAAATCCTGATGCCGACAGCAAACTCATCTTCACGACTCGCACCGAGGGCGAAGATGACGATGACGACGACTACACTGACCCCCGCTGGAACGCATTGCGCAACCTGAATTAGCGCTTGGTCATTCAACATTTAACACTCAACATTTAACATTTCAATACCATGGCTCATCCTAAGCGCCGCACCTCCTCCGCCGTACGTGACAAACGCCGTACCCACTACAAACTGACTCCTAAAGCTGTAACGGCTTGCCAAACCACTGGCGAACTGCACCTGCGTCACAAGGCCTACGTGGTAGACGGCGACCTGTACCTGAACGGTAAAGTAGCTATCAAGGACTACGCTCCGGTAGCATCGGCTGCGGCTCCGACCGAAGACGAAGAGTAGCCCCCACTGCCCCTCGCTGCTGGCCCCTCCCGGCCGATTAACCTGACCTTTGACTTCCTTAACACCCGTTCATGAAGATAGCCCTGGACGCAATGGGGGGCGATTTCGCTCCCCAAGCTGCCGTCGATGGTGCCGTGCTAGCCGCGCAGAAACTAGCCGGTAAAGCTCAAGTTGTGCTCATCGGCCAGGAGGAGGCTGTACGGCCGCTGCTCCAGCAACATGGAGCAGCGGCCGATAGCCTGGCTTTCATCCCCGCTACACAGGTAATTGCCATGGGCGAGCACCCTGCAAAAGCCTACCAGCAAAAGCAGGATTCGAGCATTGCCGTAGGCTACCGGATGCTACACAGTGGTGAGGTAGACGCATTCTGCTCGGCGGGTAGTACTGGTGCCATGCTAGTTGGTGCCATGTTCAGTGTGAAGGCAGTACCTGGTGTATTGCGCCCGGCTATTGCCAACTTTGTTCCGAAGCTGCACGGTGGCTATGGCATCTTTCTGGACGTAGGCGCCAATGCCGAGTGCAAACCCGAGATGCTGGAGCAGTTTGGCGAGTTAGGTTCGCTCTACGCACAATATGTATTAGGCATTGCTACCCCCAAGGTAGGCCTGATGAATTTGGGTGAGGAAGAAGGCAAGGGCACTGCTCTGCTGCAAGCCGCTCATCAATTGCTGAAAGTCAATCCGCATATCCACTTCATTGGCAATATCGAAGGGCGCGACCTGTTCAACGACAAGGCGGACGTGGTAGTATGCGATGGCTATACCGGTAACGTGATGCTGAAAATGGCCGAGTCGATTTATGATATTCTGGTTGAGCGTCATACCATCGTAGATCCGTTCTTCGAAAAGTTTAACTACGAAGCCGCTGGCGGTAGCCCTATCCTAGGCATCAACGACAATGCGATTATCGGCCACGGTGTAAGCACACCCACCGCTATTTGTAGCATGCTGGTGCAAGGCTATCAAATGGCCGAATCCGGTATTTCTGACCAAATCAAAGCTACCTTTAAGTCTTAGTGACGTTAGTCCGGCTCCGGCCGGACTTTGTGTTACCGCGCTTCTCTCTCCCCCAAAGATGAAGATAACTGCCGCCATTACCGGAGTAGGGTCCTACGTACCCGACTACGTGCTTACCAATCAAGAACTTGAAACTCTGGTAGATACTACCGATGAGTGGATCGTAAGCCGAACGGGAATCAAGGAGCGGCATATTCTGAAAGGCGAAAATCAGGGCACGTCAGTGATGGCTATCAAAGCCGTAGAACAGCTGCTTGCCAAAACCGGTACGCGCGCCGAGGAAATTGATCTACTGATTTGCGCTACTACTACGCCGGACCTGGTTTTTCCGGCCACTGCCAACATTATTTCGGCGGCCATTGGCACCACCAAAGCATTTAGCTTCGACATGCAAGCCGCGTGCTCGGGCTTTTTGTATGCCCTCACTACGGGTGCGCAGTTCATCCAAACCGGCACTTACAAGAAGGTAGTGGTAGTAGGAGCCGATAAGATGTCGAGCATCATCGACTACACGGACCGTTCTACCTGCATCATTTTTGGCGACGGCGCCGGCGCCGTATTGCTGGAGCCTACTACCGACGGCCTGGGCCTACTCGACCACGAGCTGTGCTCTGACGGCCGCGGCGAGCAGCACCTGCACCAAAAAGCCGGTGGCTCACGCCGTCCTCCCTCTGCCGAAACGGTGGCCAACCGTGAGCATTTCGTCTACCAGGAAGGCGCGGCTGTCTTTAAGTTTGCTGTGAAAAACATGGCCGACGTAGCCGCTCAGGTAGCTGACCGCAACCACCTCTCTGCCGACGACATCGCTTGGCTGGTGCCGCACCAAGCCAACAAGCGCATCATCGACGCTACGGCTCAGCGCGTGGGCATCGGCCCTGAGAAAGTGATGCTTACCATTCAAAAGTACGGCAACACTACCAACGCCACCATCCCGCTTTGCTTGGCCGATTACGAGCAGCAGCTCCGCAAAGGCGACAACCTCATTTTTGCGGCCTTCGGGGGTGGCTTCACTTGGGGCGCGCTCTATGTGAAATGGGCATACGACAGCGCTTCGCGCAATTAAGAATTACTAATTAGGAAGTATAAGATTGACCGTTTCAACAGGTTTTCACCCCATAATAGCGACCAATTTCACGTCCTGATTTTTTCAATTCTTAATTTTAAATTCCTAATTCCTAATTAAAAGAAATGGCTACTACCGCAGACTTCCGCAACGGGCTCGTGCTGAACTACAACGGCGACCTGCACGTCATCACTGAATTTCAGCACGTGAAACCCGGTAAAGGACCGGCTTTCGTGCGTACTAAAATGCGCAACATCAAAACCGGCAAAACGCTAGATAACACGTTTAATGCCGGGGTGAAGGTGGAAACCGCCCGTGTGGAGCAGCGCCCGCATCAGTACCTGTTTCAGGACGACTACGGCTACACTTTCATGGACAATGCTTCGTTTGAGCAGGTAGTGCTGCCCGAGGCTATGGTACCCTTTGCCGATTTGATGAAGGAAGGTCAGGAAGTAACTATTCTGTTCCACGCCGAAACCGAGCAGCCTCTCACGGCCGAACTGCCCACCACTGTAGACTTAGTAGTAACGTACACCGAGCCCGGTTTGCGCGGTGATACGGCTACCAACACCCTCAAGCCTGCCACTGTAGAAACGGGCGCCCGCATTCAAGTGCCGCTGTTTATTGATACCGACACCAAAATCCGCATCAAGACCAGCGACTACAGCTACGTCGAGCGGGTTAAGTAATTCTGCCAGCAACTCCACCTACCGTGCTCATGAAAGCCAAAGAACTACAAGACCTAATCGACTTCATTGCCAAATCGGGCCTGAACAAAGTCAACATTGAAACCGAGGAATTTAAAATCTCGGTTCAGCGCGAGCCTAGCTACAAGCCGGTGATTAGCAGCGCAGCCCCTGCTCCGGCGCCAGCAGCTCTGGCTGCCCCTGCTCCGGCAGCAGCCCTACCCGCCGCTCCTGCTCCAACTGCAACGACCCCGCCAGCTCCAGCCTCAGAACCTGCATCCGCGGCTGGCAACTACCAGCCGTTGAAAGCGCCGATGATTGGCACCTTCTACCGTAGCAGCAGCCCCGAATCACCCGTATTTGTGCAGGTAGGCGATTTGGTAGAGAAAGGCCAAGTGATCTGCATCATCGAAGCCATGAAGTTGTTCAACGAGATTGAAGCCGAGCAGGCAGGCCGCGTGGTGAAGATTATGGTTGACAACGCTACCCCCGTTGAATACGACCAGCCGCTGTTCCTGATTGAGCCGATGTAATTTGTTGGGGTCTTGGGGTCTTGGGGACGTAGGGTCTTGGTTTGTTGCCAGCTCTACGTCCGCAAGACCCTTTCCTTTTTCTACTAAGACCCCAAGCTCCTAAGACCCCAAGACCCCACTCATGTTTAAGAAAATCCTCATTGCGAACCGGGGCGAAATTGCCCTGCGGATTATTCGCACCTGTAAGGAAATGGGTATCAAGACGGTAGCCGTGTACTCGACTGCCGATAAAGACAGCTTGCACGTGCGTTTCGCCGACGAAGCTGTGTGCATCGGGCCGCCTGCTTCGTCGCTGTCCTACCTGAATATTCCGAGCCTGATTGCGGCCGCTGAGATTACCAACGCCGATGCTATTCACCCTGGCTACGGCTTCTTGTCGGAAAACGCGGAATTCTCGCGCATCTGCCAGGAAAACGGCATCAAGTTCATCGGGGCCTCGCCCGAGATGATCAACCAGATGGGTGACAAGGCCTCGGCCAAAGCCACGATGCTGAAGGCCGGCGTACCGTGCATTCCGGGCTCCGTGGGCCTGCTCGACTCGCTGGAACAGGGCAAGAAGGTAGCTACCAAAATTAAGTACCCCGTTATCCTGAAAGCTACGGCCGGCGGCGGTGGCCGCGGTATGCGCATCATCAACTCGGAAGAGGAGTTTGAGAAGGCTTGGAACGACGCCCGCACGGAGGCCAAAGCCGCCTTCGGTAATGACGGTGTGTACCTGGAGAAGTTCGTAGAAGAGCCCCGTCACATCGAGATTCAGGTAATTGGCGACCAGTACGGACACACCAGCCACCTCTCGGAGCGCGACTGCTCCATTCAGCGCCGCCACCAGAAGCTAGTGGAGGAAGCGCCTTCGCCCTTTATGACCGACGAGCTACGCGAGCGGATGGGCAAAGCTGCCGTAGCTGGAGCTTCGGCTATTGGCTACGAGGGGGTAGGGACCATTGAGTTCCTCGTAGACAAAAACCGAGATTTCTACTTCATGGAAATGAACACCCGCATTCAGGTGGAGCACCCCGTGACGGAGGAAATCATCAACTACGACCTCATCAAGGAGCAAATCAAGGTAGCCGCTGGCATCTCGATTACGGGTAATAATTACTACCCCCAGATGCACGCCATGGAGTGCCGCATCAACGCCGAGGACCCCACGAATGGCTTCCGCCCGTCACCCGGCAAAATCACGACGCTGCACATCCCTGGCGGCCACGGTGTGCGCGTAGATACGCACGTGTACGCGGGCTACACTATTCCGCCCAACTACGACTCGATGATTGCCAAACTCATCACCACGGCCCAAACCCGCGAGGAGTGCATTGTGAAGATGAAGCGTGCTCTCTCTGAGTTTGTGGTAGAAGGCGTGAAAACGACCATCCCATTTCACTTGGCCTTAATGGACAATCAAAATTTCCGGGACGGTGATTTCACCACTAAGTTCCTAGAATCGTCTTTTGATTTTTCGACGCTGTAAGTCATTTTAAGACGATGCAAGCAACACAAAGAAGCGCTGGGGATAGCCCTGGCGCTTCTTTGTGTTTAATCTTGCTATTTTACTAAGTATAAATACACTACCCTATGCCAACCCAGCCTGACTATACGCGCCGCTACACGGTGGAGGAATACTTTGCATTAGAAGAGGCGTCGGATATCCGGCACGAGTACTACCACGGCGATATTTTTCCGTTGGATACGCCTGAAAACAAAGTAGGCGGTACAAAGAGACATAATTTAATTATTCAGAACTGTGTAGTGGCTCTACGCGGAGCATTGCGCGGACGAGGATGCTCCGTCTTTGCTGAAAACGTGCGGGTAGCCGTGGATGAAAATCAACACTACAATTACCCAGATGTAGTGGTCAGTTGTGCCCCTAACGATGCTGATCCACGGACTGTGCATCAACCAGTGCTTATCATTGAAGTACTTTCAACTTCTACAGAGGCGCGCGACAGAGGCTGGAAGTTTCAACAATACCAGCAGATTCCTTCGCTTCAGCACTACGTGCTTATTTCACAGAGACGCCGGCTTGTGGAATACTACACACGTCATGCAGATGAAAACTGGTTGCTGACTTCTGCAAGAGATTTACAGCAAAAGATTACGCTGTCAGCTCTCGATATCCAGGTTTCGCTGGCCGTTATCTATGAGGATATCGAAACCGGACCGGATGAAGACTCGCCTTTACTTCGCCTACCGGATTAATCCTGCGCACTACCCTCAATCTCCTGCACCAGTTCGCTGTACCACGCTTCACCGTACTTCCGAATCAACGGCTCTTTCAGAAACTGGTACACGCGCACGCCTAGCTCGCCCCCAAAGGCACAGGCCGGATTACAAATGCCCCACCGGTCGTAATTCAGCGCCTCAAAATCTTCGTACTTGCTGATACGAATAGGGTAGAGATGGCAGCTAATGGGCTTTTTGAACGTGGTAGCGCCCGCCAGGTAGGCCTGCTCGATACCACATTTCAGGATGCCGCGCTCGTCGTAGAGGGCGTAGGCGCACTCCCGGTCGTTGATAGTGGTAGTGCTGAAATCGCCTTCCCAATCTTTGATGTAGAGACCTTGTTGCTCAATGGCATCGCGGCCAGCTTCGGTGAGGTAGGGCTTGATGGCCTCATATTCCTGCTCCAGAATTCGCAGTTCGTTTTCCTCCAGGGGGGCGCCCAGGTCGCCCTCTACGCAGCAGGCACCCTTGCAGGCTTCTAGGTTGCACACGAAAAAGTTGTCGCGCACATCGTCGGAAATGACGGTATTCTGAATGATGATCATAGCGTAGGTTTCTGCTGAGGTTCGCAGAGATAGGATAATGTACAAACAGCTCCTGAGTGGCGCGTTGTCACACAAAACAAAACGCAAAGATAACCATTCGTTGGCGGCTTTAGGTTACAACAACTGATACAGAATACCCTCCGTTAGTGCGCATTGCTGGTGGTGCGAGTAGGTACGTATGGCCGTTTGTTGGGCCCGCAGGCCCATTTCCTTCGCCTGTGCTGGTTGTTGCAGGCACCAGGCCACTGCGGTTAGCCACGCTTGCGTATCACCAAGCGGGTAGAGAATACCTGTCTCGTCGTTCACCAGAATTTCGGGGGTACCGCCTGCTTCTGTTGCCACGATGGGTAGGCCAGCGGCCATGGCCTCAATAGTAACCATGCCGTATGTTTCGTTGACAGAGGCCACCAAAAACACGTCGAGGGCGCGGTAGGCGACCTGGGGCTGGTCTGTGAAATCACGAATGTGCACGTAAGGCATCAGCTCTAA
This sequence comes from Hymenobacter defluvii, assembly GCF_017589435.1. Taxonomy (NCBI): domain Bacteria; kingdom Pseudomonadati; phylum Bacteroidota; class Cytophagia; order Cytophagales; family Hymenobacteraceae; genus Hymenobacter; species Hymenobacter defluvii. The sequence goes on along the minus strand of NZ_JAGETX010000001.1, from coordinate 439,472 downwards.
CTCCCTTATTCGATCTAGCACTGTTGCTCGGTAGTGGCTGGCGGGCTGATTATTTTTGGTTACCTCTCCTACCAGCACCAAGTGCAACTCTTGCTCTGGAAACTGCCGCCGCAACTGGTGAAAGGCCTCCACCACAAATTGCTGCCCCTTCCCTTCGTCGAAACGACCAATCAGGCCGAGCAGTTGGCCCGTGGCCGGTAGTTGAAGCTCCTCACGCGCCTGCTGCGTAGTGAGACCCGGATGCAGGAAACGCTCCAATTCAATCCCCAACGGCACCACGTGCACACGGCGCATATCCATGTGGGTCTTCTCCCCTACCTGCTGGGCCAGACCAGGCAGCGGGGTTAGCCAGGCATCCAGCGCCCGGTAGCGTAATGTGTGCAACAAGTCGCGCTTGGCGAGGCCCAGCTGCATGTGTTGCTGATATACCAACCGCACGTGCGGCGCCCGCCACCGTTTGCAGAGCACCGCCAAAGGCAGGTCCTGATTTTGCGTAACGATAAGTACGCGCGCGCCGTGCCGCCGCAACGCGGTGCGCAACCGCCAGGCAGCGGGAACATCTACGGCGCGCAGGGGGTTGGACAAGTAGCAAATAGGCACTCCCTGCCGCTGTGCCTGTGCCGCTAGTGGCGAACCGGCCAACCCGATAAGCTCCACGGGCCAACCACGTTCGAGCAACCAGCCGGCTAGCTTAACGGTGTTAATTTCCAGACCGCCCCAGCTGGCCGAAAGACATAGAATGGTCAGCGGAACCGGTGTGGGAGCGTTGGCAAGACCAGCAGCAGACATAGGGTAGAAAGGCAATGACACAAGCGAAAAAGAACCGCAAAGATACTTCGTTTCGTCTGCCGCCCGCAAAGCCGTATCTTTGCTAACCCGCCAAAACGCTTAGCTTTTCGCATGGCCTTAGATTATCTTTCTTTACTGAACCCTTCGCAGGGCGCCGCGGTGATGCAGACCGAGGGCCCGTGCATGATTATAGCCGGCGCCGGTTCCGGCAAAACGCGTGTGCTTACGTATCGCATCGCCAACCTGCTCGAAAAAGGTGTTGATTCGTTTAACATTTTAGCCCTCACCTTCACCAACAAAGCGGCTCGCGAGATGCGCGCCCGTATTGAGAAGGTGGTAGGCCCCGAGGCTAAAAACCTCTGGATGGGCACGTTTCACAGTATTTTCGCCCGTATTCTGCGCTCCGAGGCCGACAAGATGGGCTACCCGCGCAGCTTTACCATCTACGATACCCAGGACTCCAAGACCCTGGTAGGGCAGATTTTAAAAGAGCTGGAGCTGGATGACAAGCTTTACAAGCCAGGAATGGTGCTGGGCCGAATTTCGGCCGCCAAAAACAAGCTGATTTCGGTGCAGCAATACCTCAACGACCCAGCCATTCGGGCCGACGACGAGGCAGCGTTGCGGCCCAAGATTGGCGTGATCTACCAACAGTACCAGCAGCGCTGCTTCAAGGCGGGCGCCATGGACTTCGACGACTTGCTATATCAGACCAACGTCCTGTTCAAAGACCACCCCGACGTGCTGAATAAGTACCAGAACATCTTCAAGTATGTGATGGTCGACGAGTATCAGGACACCAACTACTCACAGTACCTCATCACGCGCAAGCTATCGGCCAAGGACCGCAATATTTGCGTGGTAGGCGACGATGCGCAAAGTATTTACGCCTTCCGAGGCGCTGACATTCAGAACATTCTGAATTTCGAGAGAGACTACCCTGAGTTGCAGGTGTTTAAGTTGGAGCAGAACTATCGCTCCACTAAAAACATTGTACGGGCAGCCAACTCCGTCATCAAAAACAACCAGGCCCAGCTGCGCAAGGACGTTTTCTCGGACAACGAGGAAGGTACGCTGATTGAGGTGCTAAAAGCGGCTTCCGACAATGAGGAAGGCAAGCTGGTGGCGCAAAGCATCTACGAAGACAAGATGAACCAGCATCTGTCCTACGACGACTTTGCCATCCTGTACCGCACCAACGCCCAGAGCCGCGCCATGGAAGAATCCCTGCGCAAGCTCAACATCAAGTACAAGATTGTGGGTGGCTTGAGCTTCTACCAGCGCAAGGAAATCAAGGACCTGGTGGCCTACCTGCGTCTCACGGTGAATCCCAACGACGAGCAGGCCCTGCGCCGCGTGATTAACTACCCCAAGCGCGGCATTGGCGATACGACTATTGCCAAGCTGGTGGAAGCGGCCGAGCAGAGCAACCACTCCTTGTGGGAAGTGGTGAGCAACGCCGACCAGTTCCTACCCGCACGCGTGTCTAACCCAGTGGTGGGCTTCGGAGAAAAAATCAAGGAGTACACCGCCAAAGCGGCCATCCACGATGCGTATGAGGCCGCCAAGCAGATTGCCAAGGAATCGGGCATGATTGAGGAACTGTATGCTGATAAAAGCATTGAAGGCCTGTCGCGCTACGAGAACATTCAGGAATTGCTGAATGGCATCAAGGCCTTTGTGGAAGACCCCGAACGCGAGGAAAAGTCGCTGGGCGCGTTTTTGCAGGACATTGCACTGGTAACGGATGCCGATACCAAGGACGCGCAGGCTGAGGGCGAACAGGTGACGCTGATGACGATTCACTCAGCCAAGGGTTTGGAGTTTCGCAACGTGTACATCGTGGGCATGGAGGAAAACCTATTTCCTAGCCAGATGATGATTACCTCGCGGGCCGATCTGGAAGAAGAGCGCCGCCTATTCTATGTGGCCATCACGCGAGCCGAGAAAAAGCTCACGCTCAGCTACGCTACTTCGCGCTACCAGTGGGGTAACCTGCGCAGCTGCGAGAAAAGCCGCTTCCTGGATGAAATCGACCCGCAGTTTGTTGACTTCAAGTTTGCCGCTACGCCGGCCGGGCCGGGCGCGGGCGAGTCGCCGTTTGGGCACGTGTTTGAGCGGCGTTCCAATCTGGTGCCACCTGCTCCACGTAAGACTGTCGCTACCAAATACGTAACGCCTTCCGATTTCAAGCCCTCTGACACCAGCAGCCTGCAAACAGGCCAACGCGTAGAACATCCTAAATTCGGCTTCGGCACCGTAGCCAAGCTCGAAAAGCAGGATGGTACTACTAAGGCAACCATCAAGTTTGAGGAGGTAGGCGAAAAAACGCTACTCCTGAGTTTCGCTAAGCTGCGAGTGCATTGAGGAAATGTTGAGTTGAAAACTCAATACTTCCCTACCGTATATTTAACCTCGAATTGCACTAAATCGGAGTAGGGCATTTCTTGACTGGCGCACGGCAACCGCTGTGCGCTAGGTGTATCTCCTACCCTCCGGTTGTTTTCTTTCCTCATGACTATCCCTACTGAACATAATTTGCTAGTGCGCGAGTACGGCCAGAGCACCTACGAGCTGGTGCAGCAGCTGAGCACCATCGAAGACCGCGACGAGCGCACCCGCCGCGCCCAGCAGCTGGTGCAGCTGATGCTGCGCTTGCAACCCAGCTTGCGCGACCAGCAGGATGTGCAGCAAAAGCTCTGGAACCACCTCTACATTATGGCCGGTGAGGACCTGGACGTGGACGCACCCGTAACCATGCAGGGCACCCTCAACCAAGCCAAGCCTGCTCGCGTCCCCTACCCTGCCAAAGCCCCCAAGCTCAAAACTTATGGCCGCGGCGTGGAACTGATGATTGAGCAGGCGTCCGAGTTGGAAGACCCAGCGGAGCGTGAACAGGCCACCATCACCATCGGGCGGACCATGAAATTTTTGTACCGTTCCTACAATAAGGAAAACGCCAAAGACGTGACCATCCTGAAGCACCTGAAAGAGCTGTCGGGAGGTAAGCTCACGCTCGACCCGGCGCAGGTAGACGCGCAGAATCTCTTTGAATTTGCGACCAACGGCCGGCCGGCGCCTTTCATCGTGCCGCAGCCCCGCAACGACCGCAACGACCGGCGCGGTAGTTCCGGCAATAATAACCGACGCGATAAACAGCGCGGCCGCGGTAAAAAAGGCCGTCAGGAGCCGCAACAGCCGCCGCAGTAAGCTTTATTGTTAGCTGTTGGCTAATGGCAGTTAGCTGTTAGCTTTGTCCCCTCAATTTCTCTCCCAACGCCTTGAAAAGCCGATAGCCGACCGCTATCAGCTACTAGCTCCTAAAAAATGGCATCTTTTGAAGTAATCGGCGGCCAGCCCCTCAAGGGCGAAATCATCCCCCAGGGCGCCAAAAATGAGGCGCTCCAGATTTTGTGCGCTGTGCTGCTCACCGCCGAGCCAGTCACCATCAGCAATATTCCCGATATCCGCGACGTGAACAAGCTCATTGAGCTGCTGCGCGACATGGGTGTGAAGGTGGGCAAGATTGGCGTCGACACCTACGTATTTCAGGCCGACGACGTGCATTTAGACTACCTCGATACGGAAGCCTTTGTGGCCCAGGGTAGGGCGCTGCGCGGCTCGGTGATGATTCTGGGGCCGATGTTAGCTCGTTTCGGCAAGTGCCAGCTCCCACGCCCCGGCGGCGACAAAATTGGCCGCCGTCCGCTAGACACGCACTTCGTGGGCCTCGAAAAACTGGGTGGTAAGCTCACACTGGAAGGCAACGACTTCTACCGCATCAGCACCGACGGCAAGCTACAAGGCACCTATATGTTGCTGGATGAGGCCTCCGTAACGGGTACCGCCAACCTCGTGATGGCGGCCGTGCTGGCCGAGGGCACTACCACTATTTACAACGCCGCGTGCGAGCCCTACCTCCAGCAACTATGCAAAATGCTGGTACGCATGGGTGCCAAAATCAACGGCATCGGCTCCAACCTGCTCACTATAGAAGGTGTGGAAAGCCTTGGCGGCACTGAGCATCGCATGCTGCCCGACATGATTGAAATCGGCTCGTTTATCGGGTTGGCGGCCATGACGGGCTCCGAAATCACCATTAAGAACTGCCAGATTGCGGAGTTGGGCCTGATTCCGGATACGTTCCGCAAGCTGGGCATTCAATTGGAATTTCGGGATGATGACATTTACATTCCGGCCCAGGACCACTACGAAATCAATACCTACCTTGATGGTAGCATCCTGACCATCTCGGACCACACCTGGCCTGGCCTCACCCCCGATCTACTCAGCATCATTCTGGTAGTAGCCACTCAAGCCAAAGGTACGGTGCTGATTCACCAGAAAATGTTTGAGTCGCGTCTGTTCTTCGTAGACAAGCTGATCGACATGGGTGCCCAGATTATCCTCTGCGACCCGCACCGCGCCACCGTTATCGGGCTGGCTAAGCGCACGCGCCTGCACGGCATCAGCATGACCTCGCCCGACATCCGGGCTGGGGTAGCGCTGCTCATTGCTGCGCTATCGGCTGAGGGCCGCAGCGTGATTGAGAACGTGGAGCAAATTGACCGCGGCTACCAGCACATCGACAAGCGCCTGACGGCGTTGGGTGCGCAGCTGCGGCGGCTGTAAGTATATAGCGCTAAGCCAAAGAAAAAGCCGGCTGCTCTGTATGAGCAGCCGGCTTTTTCTTTGACTTTATTGATAGTTAGTCAACTACCTTGTCTACAACCGTAGTTACCAACGACAGCACTATGCTAAACAGTAGCGCTGCAAAGAAACCGCTGATTTCAAAGCCGCTCAGTAGATAGCTGGCCAGCATGATGATCAGGGCATTGATAACCAGCAGGAACAAGCCCAGGGTGATGATGGTGATGGGTAGGCCAATGAGTTGCAAAATTGGCTTCACAAACGCGTTGAGTAGTGCCAACACGATAACCAGCCAAATAGCCGAGCCGAACCCATCGATGTGCGCGCCGGGTAGGAACGCAGCCAGTAAGTACGTCAGAATGGCTGTCAGCAGTAGTTTGAGTATGAATCCCATGATTGGAGAGGGTTAGGGAGAGAAAAAAAGACCAGCCTGCAACCGCAGGCTGGTCCATTCATACGCAAATACAGCATTAGCGTTCGGCTATATAACCTATTCGGCTTTGCGCGCTTTCAAACGGCCCTGCGATACGGCCATCCAGTTGCACAGATTGTAGAGTAGTCGAGCACCTACAATGGCATTCCATTCGGTGTCGCCGGGGGCTACTTCGTTCAGATCGAAGCCAATGATTTCGCGGCCCGAGCGCACAATTTGCCGCACCAGATATACGGCTTCCTCAAACTCCAGTCCGCCAGGCACGGGCGTGCCGGTACCGGGGCACAGCTTGGGATCCAGTCCATCAATATCAAAACTGATGTATACTTTCTGGGGTAGCTGCGCGATAATCTTGCCGCACTGCTTTTTCCACGATTTCTTGGCGTACATCTCGTCGCGCAGGAAACGGTTGTGGAACATCACCACGCGTCCCCCCGACTGGTCGATGGTTTCGGCCTCCTGCTGGCACAAATCGCGGATGCCTACCTGCACTAGCTTCTTCACCTGCGGCAGTTGCAGGGCGTTGTGCATAATGGAAGCGTGCGAATACGTGAACCCCTCGTAGGCGGGACGCAGGTCGCAGTGCGCGTCGATTTGCAGGATACCGAACTCCTGGTGGCGCTCGGCTAGGGCGTGTAGGTAGCCTAGCGGCGTACTATGGTCACCGCCTAGCACGACCACGGCTTTGCCAGCGTCGAGATGGGCGCCGGTCTTGTTTTTCAGCCACGTGAGCAGTTCCTGGCCACGTTGGCTGATGGCGTTGGCTGTGCCGGCAAAACGCGTCGCATCGACGTCGGGTTGGCCCGCCTCCAGCCAGCCGATGTAGCTGGCGGCCTGCTCGCGTAGGGTACGACTTTCCTGAGCCCAGTGCTCATCCACTTCCTCCATCGCCAGACCTAGGCGCCAGGCATCCGGAATGTCTGGGTCATAGAGGTCTACTTGCAATGAGGCGTCGCGGATGGCTTCGGGGGCTTCGGCGGTGCCAGCACGGTAGGAAACAGTGACTTCCCACGGCACGGGCACAATTACCATTTGAGCTTCCTCCACCGTGAAGGGTAGCCCATACACCCCGCCCGCCGTGTCACCAAGGGCATTGGGGTCGAAGTTAGCCAGCTTTTGTTCCAGCGAAGAATCAGCGGAATATTCCATGAAAAAGCGGTAAAAAAACGAATGAAAACAAAACGCCGGCTACCGTCCGGCTGAGTACACTAGTAGTCAACCAAACAATAGCCAGCGCGAAAATACTTCGCAAACGGCGTACTTACGCCGGGGCTTGCCCGCCCATGAAATTATAGGTGCGGATAATTTCCAGCATTTTAGCAAACGTCTCGCGGTCAAAGAAAATCATCAGTGGCAATTCTACGGAGTTGTCCTTGTCGGAAAACTGGGTGATAACCGAGAAAATCAATGGTTGCACCATGGGCCGGTTGCTCATCAGGCTATTGAGCGAGTCGGCGATATTGCCACGGGGTGCCACGGGCGGCGCGCCGTAGATATTCGACTTTAGAATGTTAGCCAGCTGCGTTACCAAAGCCCCCGTAATAATGTTGCTTATTTCCAGTAGCAATGATTCCTGCATCGCGTCTATCTTGATGCTGTCGCTCACATTCATCCGCAGGCACACTTTGGAAAGTCGCTGCACATGCTGCCCCGAAAAGAACATGAGCGTGGTGCCGTTGAAGTCACCCTTAATATCAGACTGAATGATGACGTGCGTACCCTCGTACTCGTGCACGCGCCCTAGGATATTGCTGCCCGGCACTAGGTCCAGGTTGGGCACCTCTAGCAGCACCCGCTCCTGCGCAATTACCGCGAAGGAGTCAGCTGCTCTAGCCAGGCCAATGTTCAGAATCTCGCGGATGATGTCCCGCTCTAGTTCTGTCATGTGCAAATCCATAGGAATGTATCAATTAAGCGGCCTTTCTCAACGGTTGAGATTGTCCGGTGTCTGCAAGTACGTGTTTTATGGGCGCTTGGCTAAAAAAAGTCGGGTGAGGGCGGGTACATCCAGCACCAAGCAAACCTGGCCGCTTCCCAAAAGGGTTACCCCCCCGAACAAATCAATAGTATCAAGCGGTTTACTCATGGGCTTGATTACGATGCTCTGCTGACGCAGAAACCGGTCAATGATCAGGCCCAGCTTACGATTATTGTAATTGACGATGATGATGTCCTGCCGGCCTTGCAACTCGTGGCGGTTGGCGGGCGGCAATGGGCCGTCGCCATTATGCAACAAGCGGCGCAAGTCCACCACGGGCACGTTTTCGTCCTGTACCTCGGCCAGCAGCAAGCCGCCTACCACGTGCAAGTCCTCCGGCTGCAACGATACCACCGAGTCGGTGTGCATCAGCGGAATGGCGTAGCTGCGTGCATCCAACTCGAAAAGCAGGGCGCCTTTTACCGCAATAGAGGTAGGCAACACCAGCGTGAACGTGGTGCCTTTGCCTAGGGTAGAACTAACGCGCAATTGCCCCCCGAGCGAATCGATAGCCAGCTTCACAACATCTAGCCCTACCCCACGGCCCGAAATGTCGGTGATTTCCTTCGCCATGGAGAAGCCCGGCTCAAACAGAAACGCCCGCACGGCATCGTCGTCGAGCTGCTGAGCTGCTTCGGCACTTACCAGGCCACGTTCCACAGCCTTGCGGCGCACACTGTCTACGTTGATACCGGCCCCGTCGTCGGATACTTGAATCAAGACGTTGTCGCGCTCCGTTTGAGCAGCTAGTGTCAGTTGGCCTTGGGCTGGCTTACCGGCTTGTTCACGCACAGCTGGCGCTTCAATACCGTGTCCAATGGCGTTGCGCACTAAGTGCAGCAGCGAATCGGTAATGATTTGTAGGATGTTGCGGTCAATCTGGATATCTTGACCGTCTACCTCCAGCGCAATATCTTTCTTCTCGGCGGCCGCCACATCGCGCACCACTCGCGGAAACTTGTTGAATAATGAGCCTACATTCACCAAGCGCACGTCCATGATGCTGTACTGCAACTCATCGGAAATGCGGAATAAATGGGCAGCCGTGGCTTGCAACGCCGGGCTGTCGCTTTCCTTGCTCAGTGTCAGAATTCGGTCGCGGTCAATGATCAGCTCTCCTACGAGATTCATCAGGTGGTCGAGCTTCTTGATCTGGATATATACCAGATCCGACAACTCCAGTTTGCGGTTGGCATCGTCGTCATCGGCTTCCGGCTGGTCTTCCAGGATAGGCTCCTCACCGTTCACCAATCGGTCAAGATTCGCCAGCAGCGTGTCAGCGGAAGGCAGTTCGTTGCCGGCGCCTACTGCCCGAATCATTTCGCCTATGGTGTCTACCCCAGTGAATAGCACCGGCACCACGTTACCCTCAAAGGTGCGCTCTTTGTCGCGGATGAGGCCGAAGATGGTCTCCATGCGGTGCGCTACCTCGCTGATGGCAGGGTAGCCCATGGCGCGGGCGTTGGCTTTCAGGTTGTGCATCAGGCGGAACAACTCGTTGAGCGCCGCCGCATCTGCCGGATTTTTCTCTAATTCACTAATATGGCGGCTCATGGCGTCGTAGTACTCGAGCGCCTCCACCATAAATATTTCGCGGTATTCTTCTTCTCTCGATTTCATAGCTGACTAGCGGGAGAAACAGAAGAAACCAGGCGGCGGCCAGGCCGGGCCTGCAACGCAAAGCGATTGATATAACCAGGAATGTCTTTTAGTAACAGTTCCTGATCAGCATACCCCGCTTGCAGCACCGATTGGGGCATAGCGGCTACGGCAGCCCCACGCTGCACAATCACTTGCCCGCCGCGCTGGCGAATAGCACGGGCACCTTGCGTCCCATCGTTACCCAGGCCACTGAGAATAACGCCCAGTGTAGGTCGCCCCGTCGTCTGCACAGCAGATTGCATCAACAGATCGATAGAGGGTAGGTTATTGGGAGCACTAAGCTCCACCTCTGTGAAGCTGGTTTGCCAACTAATCCAAGGCGTGCCCGTGGCTGTTTTGATGGTGGTGTTGCCGCCACCGGGCACCACTATTATTTTACCGGGCGTCAGGATGGTGCCCGCTTTGCCGTTCACTACAGGCAGCGACGTAACGCGGCGCAGACGGTCTACCAGTGTTTGGGTGAAAAGGGCCGGCAGATGCACCGCCACTAAAATAGCACAGTTGGAAGGGAGTAGTTGATGCACTACGCTTTCCACGGCTGCCGAACCACCCGTAGAACCACCTAGCACCACAATACCAGTGGGTAGCGAGGTAGGCCCTGCCTCCGGCAATGCTTGGACAAATGTCTCAGGATGTGTAACGACCGACCGTAGTTTCTGCAACAATGATAACCGCCAATTGAAAAATGCCGGGCTTTCCTGCGGTACCCAAGGTCCAAAATAGTCGTGCACATTCCAGCGGGTAGCTTGCCGGAGACGGGCGCCCCCCAACGAGAAAGCACTGTATAAAACCACTGGCACCGGATGCACCTGTGCCAGCTCAGCTAGTTCCATCATGCCACTTTCATCGGCAATCACTAGGTCTACCTGGTATTGTCGGGCCGTGACGGCTATCCTACCCCGTGCCGGTTGCACCGGCACCACCTGCCAAGCGGGTTCGCTACGCAATAGGCACACTAATTCCGCCCGCACCAGCGGTGGCAAATTGCCAATTAGGACAGAAATAGGAGTGAAAGGACTAGACACGAAATGGGTACTACAAGTGACGGCACCATGGGCCGCGCACAAAGAAAACAGGCTTAGGCTTCGCTGGAACCGCTGGTTTGCAAAGCGCTGCCCACAATTTCCAGCACTTTCTCCTCCGAGAAAGGCTTGACGATGTAGGCCGTAGCACCGCTTTCCAGAGCTTCATTCACGATTACCTCCTGCCCCACGGCGCTACACATCACCACTTTCACGTCGGGTTGGTCTTCGCGGATGCCTTTCAGCACGTCCAGGCCCGTGTTGTCGGGCAGAATAACGTCGAGGGTGATGAGGTCGGGCCGGGTAGCGGCAGCCATTTCCAGGGCTTGCTGACCGTTTGCGGCTTCGCCTACCACTTCGTAGCCCGCGTCGGTGAGCATATTCTTGAGCATCGTGCGCATGTAGAAGGAATCGTCTACAATGAGAATGCGGTTTTTCATACGAAAAGAGTGCAGTAGTCTGAGTTTAGAGAAGAGGGAGCAGGACAATGAGCCGCCCCGGCTCTTGTACGTAGGGAAACAGGCGAAGATTAGCTTTTTGCGGGTAGCTGCATGATTTCGGCGGGCGTCAGCAGCTTCAACATATCCAATACCACGATAATGCGCCCATTTACCTTGGCAATACCTTCGATGTATTTGTCGTGAATGTTTATGTCCTGAATAAATTCAGGTGCTTTTTCAATGATGGAAGCAGGAATAGACAGCGGCTGCGGCACCTCACGCACCACAATCCCGATGGTATACTCCTTACCCTCAATCGCCATCGTATAGCTAACAGCAGGCATTTCCGTTCCGGCAGAGCGCAACTGAAACCGCTCTTCTAGGTCGATAATCGTGATGATATCCCCCCGCAGGTTGGCAATGCCCTTCACGAAATCCGGCGTTTTGGGCATACGCGCTATTTCAGGCGTCAGCGTCACTTCCTTCACCTGTTCAATCCGAATCCCATAGTCTTCGTCGCCCAGGCGAAATACGATCAGCTGAATTAGAGGCTCCTGCTTGGTGGTTTTCTTTTCGTTGGTGGCGTTATCGGTGTCTGCCATTCAGCAAATGCTTACGGATGCGGTGTATAGGCCAGCCTGCATTCAGACTGGCCCACTCCCTACCCCAGGAGGTTATTTATTTTGTGCGCGCCTTACGTGTCGGTTTGGCAGAGGCAGATGCTTCCGGCTTGGTAGCCTTACTATCAGCCGAGGGCTTCTCGGTGCGAGCTTTCGCGCGGGCCGTTTTTTTCTGACCGTTGCTATTCTCGGTTGGTTCGGCAGATGCAGCAGGAGCCGTACCACGCCGAGCGGTCGGCGCTTCGGGCTTGGTCGGCCGTGAAGCGGCTGCCTGAGGCCGTTGCGGCGTAGCGCCATTGGTTGATTGCGCAGCAGCAGCGGCAGCTTTCGCTTGTTCACGCCGCCGTAGACCCAGGCGTCGCTGTGGCTCTGGTTCGGGTTCGGGCTCTGGTTCCTCCTCTTCCATCAGCAGGAAGGCCGCCAGTCCGTCTTGTAGGTCATCGGCAATGTCAGTTAGGTTCTGGCTGGAAGTCGTTAGCTCCTGCATGGAGGTAGAGAGCTGCTTGGCTGTGCTGGCTACCTGCTGGGTGCCAGAGGCCGTTTGCTCGGCAATGGCTACCACTTCCTCCACGTACTTCACCACATCGCCAATTGAGGCCTTTTGGATTTCGGTGGCCGTGAGAATATCGCGGGAAGTGCGCAGGGTTTCGCCGCTGCTGGTTGCAATATTCTTAAAGGCAGCGCTAGCCTCGAAGGTGGCGTTCTTGCCTTTCATTACGCGTCCTTCCATAGTGGAAATAGCGGCGGCGGCCGTTGTAGTGTCCTTCTTCACATCATCTACCAGCGTGCTGATTTCGTTGGCTGAGCGACGGGAGCTTTCTGCTAGTTTCCGAATTTCCTCGGCTACCACCGCAAAACCACGACCAGCTTCGCCAGCGCGGGCGGCCTCAATGGCTGCGTTCAAAGCCAGCAGGTTGGTTTGGGCCGCAATGTCGGTGATAACGCCCAGCGACGTGCTAATTTCCTGCGAGCGGGTGCTCAAGACTTCAATGGTGCGCGAGGTTTGGGTAGCGGCGCTGGAAATCTCTTCCATGTTTTTCACCACTTCCGCCACCGTTTTCAAGCCCAACTGAGAGGTTTGCTCACCCAGAATAGCGGCCTTAATCCCCACATCGGCTTTGCCGGCGGTTTCTTTGGTGGCCTGCATAATCTCTTCGATCAGCTTGAAGGCCTGATCAGTTTTTAGGGCTTGGTTCTGCGCGCCTTCGGCCATTTGCTGCATGGCAAGGGCTACGTCCACCGTTACGCGGCTCATCTCTTGGCCTTTCATGGCCATTTCGCCCGAAGACTGCCCTACTACCTGAGCCGAGTCGTTGATTTCGCCCAACAGCTCGTTCAGGTTTTCCACGGCCAGGTTCAGGGCACTCGACATGGCTTCGATGTCGCCAGCGGTGGGTACTTCCACGTGCTGGGTTAGGTCGCCCTCGGAGATGCCCCGCACTACGCGGCTCACTTCCAGCACCGGCGAGGCAATGGATTCGAGCAGGTCGTTGAGCGTATCCACCAGTTCTTTCCAGGAACCGCTCACGCCACCCACGGTGGCGCGCTCGGTCAGCTTACCTTCTACCCCAGCTACCTTGGCTACGCGGCTTACCTCCACAGCTAAGCGGTTGAGGTCAGCCACCATGCGGTTAATAGTATCGGCTAGATCGGCTACTTCGCCTTTGGCATCCAGCTCTAGGCTCTGGGTCAGGTCGCCCTGCGATACGGCCGTTACTACCTTTACCAGCCCACGTACTTGGGTAGTGAGGTTGGCAGCCATGGTATTTACGTTGTCAGTCAGGTCTTTCCACACACCACTCACGCCGGGCACACTGGCCTGGCCGCCTAGGCGGCCTTCAGTGCCTACCTCCTGCGCTACGCGCGTTACCTCGCCCGCAAAGATGTTCAGCGAGTCCACCATGCGGTTGAGGTTCTCTTTGAGCTGGAGCAGCTCACCTTTCACATCAACCGTTACTTTCTGACTCAAATCACCTTTGGCTACAGCGGTGGCCACGTTGGCAATGTCGCGCACTTGACTCGTCAGGTTCGAGGCCATCGTGTTCACGTTGTCGGTCAGCTCCTTCCACGTGCCGGCTACGTTGGGTACCACGGCTTGCCCGCCCAAGATACCTTCGGTGCCTACCTCCCGCGATACGCGCGTTACCTCGCCCGCAAATACGTTCAGCGAGTCCACCATCTGGTCCAGAATGTCTTTCAGCTCCAGAATCTCGCCCTTCACGTTCACCGTCATCTTCTGGCTCAGGTCGCCGCGGGCTACGGCGGTGGCTACGTTGGCAATATCACGAACCTGACTAGTCAGGTTGGAGGCCATCGTATTCACGTTGTCGGTCAGCTCCTTCCACGTGCCGCTCACATTCGGCACCACGGCTTGCCCGCCGAGCTTGCCTTCAGTGCCTACCTCGCGTGATACACGCGTCACCTCGTCGCCGAACGTGTTCAAGGAATCCACCATTTGGTTCAGAATGTCCTTCAGCTCCAGAATCTCGCCCTTCACGTTCACCGTCATCTTCTGACTCAGGTCGCCGCGAGCCACGGCAGTTGCTACGTTGGCAATATCGCGCACCTGACTGGTCAGGTTGGCAGCCATATTGTTCACGTTATCCGTCAGGTCTTTCCACACGCCGGCCACGCCGGGCACGCTGGCTTGGCCGCCCAAGCGGCCCTCGGTGCCTACCTCCTGCGCTACGCGGGTTACCTCGCCGGCAAACAGGTTCAGCGAGTCCACCATCTGGTTCAGGTTCTGCTTGAGCTGGAACAGCTCGCCTTTCACATCAACGGTGATTTTCTGGCTCAAATCGCCTTTGGCTACGGCGGTGGCCACGTTGGCAATATCGCGCACCTGACTGGTCAGGTTCGAAGCCATCGTGTTCACGTTATCCGTCAGGTCTTTCCACACGCCGCCCACGTTGGGCACGTTGGCCTGGCCGCCCAGGCGACCTTCAGTGCCTACCTCCTGCGCCACGCGTGTCACCTCACCGGCAAATACGTTGAGGTTGTCGATGGTTTTGTTGATGGTTTCGGCCATCAACTTGAAGTCGCCCGACACCGGAATCTGGAAGGTCTCGTCCAGGTTGCCTTTCGAGATATTCTTCAACACCTTGCCTACTTCCAACACCGGCACCGCGATGCTGTCCACTAGGCCGTTGATGTTGTTGATCATGTCGCGCCAGAAGCCAGAGGCATTCTCGGCCGAGGCGCGGGCTTTCAGGTTGCCCTCTACCCCGGCTACTTTGGAAATGCGCGACACCTCGCCCCCTACCCCGCTAATCATCTCCACCATGGAGTTGTAAGCCTCGGCAATGTCGGCGAAGATGTCGTTGTTTTGCTTGGTCAGCCGCACCGATATGTCGCCTTTCTTAAAGGCATCGAGGGCGTAGAGCACACGGTTGAGCTGGTCGTCGATGTAGGCAGCTTCCTGGGCGCTGGTGGCTTGTCGTTGCAAGCCGCGGGTCTGGCCTACGCGTCGGGCCAGACCCGCAGCCTTCTTTTCATCAACGGGCTTTACCGCCTGATCGGACTCCGGTGCGGACGGAGCTGGGTTGACCGTCGATTGGATATTCTTACCTGATGCCATATAATACGAGATGGGCGGGCTGAGAGCAATTCGATAAATCCTATCAGTTTGCGTGAGCACGACGGTTTTACCTGACTGGCAAAGGTAGTAAATACGTTGTTGGGGCGCACAGGCTTTTTTTGGGGAACGGCTTTTGTCAAAATGAGCAACGGCTGAACTACTTACACCCTCGCAACTGTATTTATCGGTGATACGCCGACCTAATGCGGACGAAGGGTAGCACAGTACATGACGCGGCACACCGGATTATTCCAGCATCTTTGCCCCTAAATCAACTTTTACTGCCCCCACCCGTTTTCTTAGTTGATACCCACCTCCAGTACCCCACCTCCGGGCTTTCTTCCTATGATTAAAAATCTAGTTATTGTTGAGTCTCCTGCCAAGGCAAAGACTATTGAAGGATACTTAGGCAAAGATTTCATTGTGAAATCCAGCTTT
This sequence comes from Hymenobacter defluvii, assembly GCF_017589435.1. Taxonomy (NCBI): domain Bacteria; kingdom Pseudomonadati; phylum Bacteroidota; class Cytophagia; order Cytophagales; family Hymenobacteraceae; genus Hymenobacter; species Hymenobacter defluvii. Next base: position 423,863 of record NZ_JAGETX010000001.1, on the reverse strand, counting down.
GGACACGTTCGCGACTTGCCGAAAGACAACAACGCTATTGATATTGCCAATGGCTTCAAGCCTACCTACGTAGTTTCGCCAGACAAGCGCGAGTTGATTTCGGAGCTGAAGAAATTGTCGAAAGAAGCCGAAACGGTTTGGCTGGCCAGTGACGACGACCGCGAGGGCGAAGCCATTTCGTGGCACCTCGCCGAAACGCTGAATCTCACCAACGCGAAAACCCGCCGTATCGTATTTCGCGAGATTACGAAGAACGCCATTCTCAATGCCATCGACTCGCCCCGCGAAATCGACCTGAATCTAGTAAATGCCCAGCAGGCCCGCCGCGTGCTCGACCGTTTGGTAGGCTTCGAGTTAAGCCCCGTGCTGTGGAAGAAAATCAAAGCAGGCCTGTCGGCCGGCCGGGTGCAGTCGGTAGCAGTGCGCCTGGTGGTGGAGCGGGAGCGGGAGATTCAGCAATTCAGCGTGTCGTCGGCGTACCGTGTGGTAGCCCGCTTCGATGCAGGTCAGGGCGCCGTGCTGGAAGCCGAGTTGCCTACCCGCTTCAAAACCCGTGAGGAGGCCGATGCTTTTCTAGCCCGTTGCGCAGGTGCGGTTTATACCATTGAAAACCTAGAGAAAAAGCCTGGTAAACGCTCGCCTGCACCGCCTTTCACTACTTCTACCCTGCAACAAGAGGCCTCGCGCAAGCTAGGTTTCTCGGTGGCCCAGACCATGAGCGTGGCTCAGAAGCTGTACGAGGCCGGCAAAATCAGCTACATGCGGACGGACTCCGTGAACCTGTCGGCAGAGGCGCTGGCTGGGGCACGAACGGAAATTACGCGGGCATATGGCGCCGAATATGCGCTGGAGCGCCACTTCAAAACCAAGTCGGCCTCGGCGCAGGAAGCCCACGAAGCCATTCGCCCTACAGATTTCTCGCTGGCTAAGGCTGGTAGCGAATCGGCCGAACAGCGCTTGTATGATCTGATCCGGAAGCGCGCCATGGCTTCACAAATGGCCGACGCGCAGATTGAGCGCACAGTTGCTACCATTGGCATCAGCACCCAGCCGGGCGTGACGCTTACGGCCACAGGCGAGGTGATTACGTTTGAAGGCTTCTTGAAAGCCTATGCCGAAAGCAAGGACGAAGGCGACGAAGATGCAGACACTGAATCTTCGTTTTCGCGCGGCCTACCCCCTATCACGGTCGGACAGCGCCTACCCCTGCAACTGCTGCGGGCCACAGAGCGGTTTTCGCAGCCGCCAGCACGCTACACAGAAGCTTCGCTGGTGAAGAAACTGGAGGAAATGGGCATCGGTCGGCCTTCTACCTATGCGCCTACCATCTCTACCATTCAGAAGCGCGGCTATGCCGAGAAAGACTCTCGCGAGGGCAAGGAGCGCAAGTTCCACGTGCTGACGCTGGACGGCGACGCAGTGAAAACTGAAGTGAAGACCGAAACCTACGGCGCCGACAAAGCCAAGCTGTTCCCGACGGATACGGCCATGATTGTCAACGACTTCCTGGTTGACCACTTCCCGGTGATTGTGGACTATCAGTTCACGGCCAAGGTAGAAGACGAGTTCGACCAGATTGCCAACGGCCTGGAGCAGTGGGAGAAGATGATTGGTGACTTTTACGGCACCTTCCACGAAACTATTGAGCGTGGCCAGGATATTGAGCGCAGTACCTTGGGCTCGAATCGCGAGTTGGGCACGCACCCCGAAACCGGACAGAAGATTACGGCACGCCTGGGCCGCTTTGGGCCCTACGTGCAGATTGAGCCGCTGGAAGGCGCGCCCGAGGACGAAAAGCCGGTATATGCCAGCTTGCGTAAAGGGCAGTTCATCGAAAACCTTACCGTAGAGGAAGCGCTGGAGCTATTTAAGCTGCCACGTATAGTAGGGCAGTATGAGGATAAGGACATGACGGCAGCCGTGGGCCGCTTCGGTCCGTATATTCGCCACAACAGCAAGTTCTATTCCTTGGGCAAAACTCAGGACCCGCTATCCATCAGCGCTAACGAGGCCATTGACCTAATTGAGGCCAAACGGAAGGCCGATGCGGAGCGCTTAATTAAGGAGTTTTCGGAAAACCCGGAAGTACAGGTGCTCAACGGTCGTTTTGGACCGTACATCGTGGTAGGCAAGAAAAACGTGAAGATTCCGAAGGGTGAAGAGCCCGCCGACCTCACGCTGGAACGCTGCCTGGAGCTAGCCGCCGCTACCCCCGACAAACCCGCCAAAGGCGGGCGCTTTGCCAAGAAAACCACTCCTGCGGCCGACGCCACCGAAACCGCCGACAAGCCGGCGAAGAAGGCAGCTACAGCGAAGAAACCTGCCGCTAAAAAAGCAGCGCCAAAGAAGAAAGCGACGGGCGCTACTGCCAAGAAATCGGCAGCCAAGGCCAAATAACTTACCTCTTTCTGCGTATATAAAAGGCCCCAAGCAATTGGGGCCTTTTTCAATTTTAACTAAGTGAGTTGTTTGATGAAAAAGAAAATTGTAGCCCTAACGGGCGCCGGAATTTCGGCCGAGAGTGGCCTGGCTACCTTTCGTGGGTCCGATGGGTTGTGGGAAGGCCACCGTGTGGAGGACGTTGCCACGCCCGAAGGTTTCGCCAAAGACCCTACCCTGGTGCTGGAGTTCTACAACCAGCGTCGCCGCGCTGCCCGCGAGGCGCAGCCCAATGCGGGGCATTTGGCCTTGGCCGAGTTGGAAAAGGATTTCGACGTGGTGGTGGTAACGCAGAACGTAGACAACTTACACGAGCGGGCCGGGAGCAGTCACATCATTCACCTGCACGGGCAGCTATTTGAGTCGCGTAGCACGCGCCACGAAGAGTTGGTGTACCCTATGACGGGCGACCGGATTGAGCTAGGCGACCTGTGCGAGCGGGGGCACCAGCTACGGCCCAACATTGTGTGGTTTGGCGAGGCCGTGCCGCTGATGGAGCAAGCCGCTGCGGAAGCGGCCACTGCCGATGTCTTTTTGGTGGTCGGCACATCGTTGCAGGTGTACCCAGCGGCGGGCCTGGTCGATTATGCGCCGCGCTACTGCCCGGTATATGTTATCGACCCGCACCAGCCGCCCTTGACCAGCCGCCGCCATGTGCACTTTATTACGGAGCCGGCCAGTACGGGTATGGCTCGGGTAGCCACTCAATTGCGGGCTATGTTCTAATGAATTTCTAATCTACTTTTCAGTTGGCTTTTCGTAAGAACGGTTTCACCCTCCGTTCTATGCTAAAACTAATATCCTCCCTGTTGGCAGTTTTGCTACTGTCAACCAATCTCTTACATGCTCAATCTTCAGCTTCCCCTACCCATACGGTTTATCTACTAGGCAACACCGCCACGGCTAAACTGCCTACCACCAGTCATCTCCAAACGCTACGGCATACGTTGGAGCAAACGACGGGTACTTTCACGGTAGTGCACCTGGGCGACGTTGTGAGCAACAATGGCCTGGGCAGCAAGAAAGACTCGATGCGGGCCGGCGAAACCGAACGCATCGACGCGCTGATTGGCCTAGTGAAAGACCTACCCAACGGCCGCATCTACTTCGTGCCCGGCGATAAAGACTGGGACAACTCCGGTCGTGACGGTCTGAAGCGGGTGCGCCGGCTGGAAAAGTACATTGAAAAGCAATTGGGCGGGCAGGATGCATTCCTACCCAGCAACGGCTGCCCCGGCCCCGACATCATTGACGTGGCCCCCAATGTGCGCCTGGTTGCCATCAACTCACCCTGGTGGACGCATCCCTACCACAAACCCGAAGCACCCGATACGGACTGCAAAACCTTAACTCAGGATGAGTTTCGGGAAGAATTGCAGGATGCGCTGGAAGAAACCGACGGCCGCAACGTGCTGTTGCTGGGCCACCAGCCGGTGATTAGCAACGGCATTTACGGCGGGCACATGCCATTCAGCCGCCACCTGCTGCCGCCTGTCTTTGGTACGCTCTACGCTGCTTACCGCCAGAACGTGGGGGCTCCGCGCGACATGGCGAATCCGGCCTATAAGGAGTTCACCAAGCAACTGCTGGCTACACTCCAGGAAAACCCCGGCCTGATCTACGCCGCCTCGCACGACTACAGCCTACAACTCAATCAGTTCCAAGGCAACTACCATCTGATTTCGGGTAGCTTCGCGGAAAACAAGCACGTGGGCGTCAATGGCAAGTCGCTGTTCAACAAATCGGAGGAGGGCTTCTCGAAGCTGGAGTATTTCGCCGATGGCACCGTGAAGGCTTACTTCTACACATTTGATGCAGCTGGCTCCACTGCGAAGGAAGCGTATGCCAACACGGTATTTCAGTCGGCGTGCCAAGAGCCGCGCCTACCCAACGTGCCGGTGAATGCCTACATACCGGAGTGCCCTTCGGCGCCAAAAGGGGTAGCGGCTCCTAAGCCCGATGCTCCTGCTCAGGCAACCGTAACGGTAGCACCCGGCCCGCAGTACGCGGCCGGTGGGTGGCGGCGCTTCTGGATGGGGCCGCTGTACCGCACCTCCTGGACGCAGCCGGTGAAGGTGAAAACGCTCGATTTAACTACCGAAAATGGTGGTTTGCGGCCCTTCGGGCGTGGGGGCGGACGCCAAACTACCTCCCTCAAGCTTATTGCCGCCGACTCGTCGGAGTACGTGTTTCGGTCGGTGGATAAGGATGTGACGCGCATTCTGCCGCCGGAACTGCGCGGTTCTGTAGCCGCCGACATTCTGCGCGATATCACACCTACGGCGCACCCCTATTCGGCATTGGTTATTAGCTCGATGCTGGACAAGACAGACATTCTGCACGCCCGGCCGCACCTGTTCATCCTACCCGACAACCAGCAACTAGGCCCCTACCGCGAAGACTACGCCGACTTGCTGGGCACGCTGGAAGACCGACCCAAAGATCCTAAGCCTAACCTACCCGGCTTCGGCAACTCCGATAATGTGCGGCGCTCCGGCAGCTTCTTCCGACAGCTCTACAAGGATAACGACAACCGCGTAGATGCCTACCAACTGGGCAAGGCCCGCGCTTTTGATATGCTGGTGGCCGACTTCGGCAAGCACCAAGACAACTGGAAGTGGGCTGGCTATGACAAAGGCAAGAAGACCATCTACGAGCCCATTCCGCGCGACCGGGACCAGGCGTTTACCAAGTGGAATGGGATACTCACCTACCTCGCCAACCGTGAGTGGGCCGTCCCGAGCATCGAGGATTTTCAGGCCGAGTTTCATGATATGAAAAGCCTAAACTGGCCGGCTCGTCACCTCGACCGATTCCTGTTGCAGTCGCTGAACCGCGAGGACTGGCAGCAGATTGGCCAGTACATGCAGCAGACCATGACGCCTGCCGTCATCGATGAGGCCACCGCTACCCTACCCCCCGAGCTGAAGGAAATTTCCACGGATGAGCTGAACCGCAAGCTAAAAGCTCGCGTGCAGGAATTACCCAAAGCCCTGGACGAGTACTACTTACTGTTGGCCAAGCGTGTGGACGTAGTAGGCTCCAACAAAACCGAAGTGTTCCTGGCCGACCGCCTACCCGATGGCAACTTGCGCGTACGCATGTACGACAAGGACAAAGACAAAGCAGACCAGCTCGGCGAGCTGCTGTTTGACCGCACGTTCAAGCCCAACGAAACCAACGAAGTCTGCCTATACGGCCTCGATGGCAAGGATATTTTTCGGGTGACCGGCGAAGCGCGCAAGAGCGTTCTGCTGCGCATTATTGGCGGTGAGGGCAAAGACCAGATCGTCGATAACTCCCGTGTAACGGGCCTGCGCACGCTCACCAAAGTGTACGACGTGCCCGACACGGACCTGCAACTGGGCAAGGAAAGCGACAACCGCACCTCTACCCGCCCCGGTGTGAACCGCTACGACCGAGAGGGTTTCGAGTACGACAGCTACCGCCCTAGCGCTACGCTGGGCTACAACCGTAACGACGGTTTTATCATTGGCGCGGGTATCAGCTTGTTTCAACAAGGTTTCCGCAAGCCCGATTTCAAGAATATGTATACGCTGGATGTGCGCGGATCCAGCAACGGCAACTTCCAAGTAGGGCTGGCCACGCGCTACCGCTACGCCATCGGGAAGTGGGATATTGGCGCCCGCACCGAGTACGGCAACTATTTCCCGTACTACAACTTCTTTGGGCTGGGCAATAACTCGGCGAAGGATGAGGGCTTGTACGACGCGAAATACTACAAAGCACGCTATAAAGGCTTTACGCTCGGCGGCTTTTTGGAGCGTACGTTCTTCAACAACAAAAGCACGTTCCGCGTTGGCCCTACCTACGAGCAGTACACCAGCAGTTTTTCCGGCAATAGCTACCTGGGTGATTTATTGCGCAACCCCACCACCGATCTACCGATACCCAACACGGATTTTCAGCGTTTGATTGGGCTGAATGCCTTGTTTGATCTGGATTTGCGCGACCGGCAGACGTTTGCCCAGCGCGGCGTGCGCCTATTGGTGCAGCACGACAGCTACCACCAGCTCAACCGGGCCAAGGGCAACTTCGGCCTCACGCAGGGCTTCGCTGAGTACTATGGCACCGCTCGCATTGGTATTCCAGTGACGCTGGTGGTGAAAGGTGGCGGCGCCAAAAACTACGGCGACCGGGATGAAATTCCGTTCTACAAATACACCAGCCTGGGCCTAGCCGAAAACCTGCGCGGCTACTACCGCAACCGCTTCACCGGCGACGCCAGCCTATACCTGAACACGGAACTGCGCTTGGCGCTGGGTCACGTGCAAACGTCGTTCCTACCCTTCTCCTACGGCATATTTGGCTTCTACGACCAGGGCCGGGTGTACTACCGCGGCAGCTCGCCCGATGGCTGGCACCGCGGTACCGGCGCCGGTTTCTACGTGGCGCCCGTTACCGACCAATTGGCGTTGTCCATCTCATTTCAGCACTCCAAGGAGCAGAACGTGCTGTTCCGATTTGGGGTAGGCTTCCGCATCGATCAATAGCACAAGCGGGTCATTTTGGACTCAACGGCTATATTTGAGCACTTTTCTCTCACTTTCCCCTCTCTTTATGGAATATCCACTGCTGAAACTGGCCGCTATTGATATTGGCTCCAACGCCGTCCGTTGCCAGATTTCGGCAGTTCTCCTCTACGAAGGGCAGTTTCGGCTCAAGCGCGTGGAGTACGTGCGCTATCCCATGCGCTTGGGCGAAGACGTATTCGCCACCGGCCAGATTTCGGCGCCCAAGGAAGAGAAGTTTGTGAAGTTTCTGCACTCGCTAAAGCTGCTAATGGAGGTGCACGACGTGGCCCACCACCTTATTTGCGCCACGTCGGCCATGCGCACCGCCACCAATGCCCCCGGCATCGTAGAGCGGGTGCGCAAGGAGCTGGGGCTGGAAATTCAGGTGATTGATGGGCAGGCCGAAGCCGCCTACATCAACCGCGTGATGGAGCACCTGCTGGAAGATAAAAAGCACTACCTCCACATTGACGTGGGCGGCGGCAGCACCGAGTTCAACATTTACCACGACCGCCACAAGGTGGCTTCTCAGTCATTCGAGGTGGGCTCTATCCGGCGCATGCAGCAAGCCGAGCAAGGCGCTGACGGCGCCGCTCTGGAAAGCACCTGGGACCGGATGGAAGCCTGGGTGCGGGAAAATGCACGGCGCTACCACGTCACGCGGGCCATTGGCACGGGCGGCAACATTGGCAAGATTTACAACATGATCAAGCCCGCGGCCGGCACGCCTATCACTCGCAAAACCATTGCCGCTACCCTGCGCGGCCTCGAAGCCATGACCATGGACCAGCGCGTGAACGTGGCCATGCTCAACCCCGACCGCGCCGATGTTATTCTACCCGCTGGCAACATCTACCTCTCGGCCATGGAATGGGCCAATATCAACACCATGCAAGTGCCTGACATTGGCTTGAAAGATGGTATGATGCAAACCTTGTTTGAGGATCATTTCGAGGAAATGCGCCCCGCTTCCTACCACACCGGCCGCATGCCCTTCCCCAACCTGCAAAGCAATCCTACTACGGAGTAGTGGTGAAGTTGTGAGTTTGTGAATTTGTAAATGCAAAAGCGTCTGTCATCCTGAGCGGAGCGAAGGACCTTCTCACGCATGAACGACAGACGTAACAACGACTCGTTCTGCGGGCATAAGGTCCTTCGCTCCGCTCAGGATGACAGACGCTCTCGCATTCACCATCTCACCATTTCGCTACCTCACCTTTTAGTCCTTGCTCGGCCCTAAATGATGGTTTGGCGTTTCCAGCATTTCTTCCGATTCGTCGCATTCTTCTTCGCCCAGGGCGGCCACGGCCAGCGGGTCAAGCAGCTCGTCGGCGGGCACTTCGGGGGCGGTGCCGGCTACGGCGGCCTGCTGGGCGGTGGCCATCACCGACTCGGTGTGGCGGCGTTGCTTGTCCAGTAGTTCCAAGAGGCCTTCGGGCGTGGCATTGGCCAACAGCTCCGCATCAGGCACGTAGAAGGCCCGGTGAATGTCGATGGCCGCCTCATCAGCGCCCGGTTTGAGGCGCACGTAGGCCCCATCCTCGCGCATGAGGTAGGAATTCTGGTTGTCCAATAGGTTCATCATCAGAATGCTGATGGCCTCGCGCTTGAGCTGCGGGTTCACAATCAGGAACAGTGCCTCAATGCGCCGGTCGAAGGAGCGCACCATGATATCGGCCGAGCCGGCGTATACTTTCGGCTGCCCGGCCTGGTGGAAGTAGAACAAGCGCGAGTGCTCCAGGTAATCGCCCACAATGCTGCGCACCTCAATGTTCTCGCTCAGCCCTACCCTACCCGGCCGCAGGCAGCAGATGCCGCGCACCACAAACCGGATGGGCACACCGGCCTTACTAGCTTTGTAGAACTCGTCTATTATCTCTTTGTCTTCCAAGGAGTTCATCTTCATCACAATGCCGCTGGGCAGGCCCTTTTTGGCATTCTTCACTTCCTCCCGAATCAGGTGAATGAGCTGCTGGCGCATGTCTTTGGGCGCCGTGATGAGGTACTCGTAGTCGTCGGGCTGGGAGTGGCCGGTGATAACGTTGAAGAATTCCGACACGTCGTGGCCGTACACGTCGTTGGTCGTCAGCATGCTCACGTCGGTGTAGAGGCGCGAGGTTTGCTCGTTGTAGTTACCCGATCCGATGTGCACGTAGCGCGTGACCTTCTCGCCTTCCTTGCGGATGATCTGCAACATCTTGGTGTGGGTCTTGTACTTCCCTACCCCATAAATTACGAAGCAGCCAGCCTTTTCCAGCTTGGCGCCCTCGCGGATGTTGCGTTCCTCATCGAAGCGCGCCTTCACCTCAAACAGCACCGACACGTGCTTGCCGTTCTCGGCCGCCTTCAGCAGTGCCGCCGACACGCGCGAGTCCTCGGCCAAGCGGTAGATAGTTTGCTTGATACCCAGCACATACGGGTCTTCGGCGGCCTGCTCCAACAGCCGCACCATGGGCTCGATGCTGTTGTAGGGGTGGTGCAGCAGCACGTCGTAGTGCTTGAGGTACTCAAACAGGTTTTCCTCGGCACCTTCGGGTAGGCTAAGCGGGGGCACGGCCGAGGGCATTCGGGCTCCCTTACCCCGGAAATTGGGGTGCTTCAGAATCTGAAACAAGCCTTTCATATCCATCAATGAATTGATAACGAACACGTTGCCGTTATCAATCTTCCACCGTTCCTTCAGCACGTTCAGCAGTATCGGCGAGGCGTTTTGCTCGATTTCCAGGCGCACTACCCTACCCTTCTTGCGTGTCTTCAGTCCCGACTGAATTTCCTTGATGAAGTCCACGTCAATGTCGTCTGACTCTTCTAGCGTGAAATCACCATTGCGGGTGATGCGGAACAGGTTGGCCGCCAGAATGTCTACGTTGCGGAACAGCTTGGGCAGGTTGGCCCGCACAATCTCCTCGATGGGCACAAACAGCACCTTATCCTTGCGCGACAGCTCGAAGAAGCGCGCTAGGTTCTGCGGAATCTGCACAAAGGTGAGGCGCTCCTGCCCTTTTTCCAGGTCGCCGTCGCCTAGGCTGCCGCTGCCCGCCCGCGTCACTACCCCAAAGATGAGCATCTGGTTCATCATCATTGGGAAACCGTGGTAGGAATCGTATACCATGGGCGTGAGCAGCGGAAACACCGTGTTTTTGAAGTAGCCATCGGCTTTTTTCAGCTCGGTTTCCGTCAGATCCTCCATTTTCAGAATGTTGAAGCCATTCTTCTCGAACAAGGGCTTCAGCTCATTCAAAAACGTGAGCGACTGGTCGTTTACGAAGCGGTGGGCAAAGTCCAGCAGCTTGCGCCGGAAGGGCAGCTCGCGCAGGCCGGAGTAATCGATGCGCTCCTTGCCGTAGTCGAGGTAGTTGTACAGTGACCCTACCCGAATCATGAAAAATTCGTCGAGGTTGCTGGAAGTGATGGCCAGGAATTTCAGACGGTCGAACAGCGTGCGCGCCGTGTCCTTCGCCTGGTCGAGCACGCGGTAGTTGAAGCGCATCCAGCTCAAATCGCGGCTGATGTACTTGCTTTTGCGGATGAGATCGGAAGATTTAAAAAGCTTCATAGAGTAAATAGGGCGGGCTACGGAAAGAGAATTGGCAAGATACACGCTGTATTACCAGCTTCTGTTGTGCCAATCACAATAAATCATACGAAAGCGCAGCAGATACATCCAAAGAAAAAGCCCGCTGATCGGCGGGCTTTTTCGAATCACTATACGTCCAATTTGGCGTACTTGGCGTTTTTCTCGATGAACTCGCGGCGGGGTCCTACCTCGTCGCCCATCAGCATCGAGAACAGGTGGTCGGCTTCAGCGGCCGATTCCACCGTTACTTGCTTCAGGGAGCGGGTTTCGGGCTGCATGGTGGTTTCCCAGAGTTGCTCGGCGTTCATCTCGCCCAAGCCTTTGTAGCGCTGCACGTTCACCGATTCGGGCTTGCCTTTGCCCATTTCTTCCTGTGCGTCCATGCGCTCCTGCTCAGTCCAGCAGTAGCGCTCCTCCTTACCTTTTTTCACGAGGTAGAGCGGGGGTAGGGCAATGTAGATGTAGCCCCGGTCCACCAGCTCGCGCATGTAGCGGAAGAAGAACGTCAGAATCAGCGTGCGGATGTGCGAGCCGTCGATGTCGGCATCGGTCATGATGATGACCTTGTGGTAGCGCAGCTTGTCGATGTTCAAGGAGCTATTGGTGGTGCCATCGTCTTCACTCACCTTCTTCTCCATGCTCACGCCCAGGGCCGTAATCATATTCCGAATTTCCTGGTTTTCGTAGATGTGGTGCTCCTGCGCCTTCTCCACGTTCAGGATTTTACCGCGCAAGGGCAAAATGGCCTGGAAGCCCCGGTTACGGCCCTGCTTGGCGGTACCGCCAGCCGAGTCACCTTCCACCAGATACAATTCACAGATAGCAGGGTCCGTCTCGGAGCAGTCGGCCAGCTTGCCGGGTAGGGCCGTGGAGCCCAACACGGTCTTGCGCTGCACCATCTCGCGAGCCTTACGGGCCGCAATGCGCGCCTTAGCCGCCAAAATCACCTTCTCAATGATGATGCGGGCTTCCTTGGGGTTTTCTTCCAAGAACTGGTTCAGGATTTCGCCCACTACCGTGTTCACGGCGCCGCTCACGTCGGAATTACCAAGCTTGGTTTTGGTTTGGCCCTCAAACTGCGGCTCCTGCACTTTCACGGAAATAACGGCCGTGAGGCCCTCGCGGAAGTCGTCGCCCTGAATCTCAACCTTGGCCTTCTCCAGCATCCCCGACTTATCGGCGTAGGCCTTAAGCGTGCGGGTAAGAGCCGCCCGGAAGCCAGCCACGTGCGTGCCGCCCTCGTGGGTGTTGATGTTGTTGACGTAGCTGAAGATGTGCTCCTGGTAAGAGTCGTTGTACTGCAACGCTACTTCTACCGGGGTGCCACCCTTCTCGCTCTCCACGTGAATGGGGCGGGGCATGAGCACCGTACGACCATTGTCGAGGTACTGCACAAACTCCGACAGGCCACCGTGCGAGAAGAACTCCTCGCCCAGGTAGCTGCCATCTTCCTGCTGCTCGCGGCGGTCTGTGAGTACAATGCGAATGCCTTTGTTGAGGTAGGCCAACTCGCGCAAACGTCCGGCAATAGTTTCGTATTTGTAGACCGACTCGGTGAAGATGGTATTGTCGGGCAGGAAGTCAACCTGCGTACCATGCTCTTCGGTTTCGCCGATTTCTCTAACAGGATACTGCGGGAAGCCAATTTTGTATTCCTGCTCGTACATTTTGCCTTTGCGGCGCACGGTCACTTTCAGGTCCTGGCTGAGCGCGTTCACGCAGCTCACGCCTACCCCATGCAAACCGCCCGATACCTTGTAGCTGTCCTTGTCGAACTTGCCACCGGCGTGCAGCACGGTCATCACCACTTCCAAGGCCGAGCGGCCTTCTTTCTGGTGAAAGTCGACGGGAATGCCGCGGCCGTTGTCGCGGACGGTAATGGAATTATTTTCGTTGATGGTGACCTCAATTCGGTCGCAATAGCCGGCCAGGGCTTCATCAATGGAGTTATCTACTACTTCCCACACCAAGTGGTGGAGGCCTTTCACACCAATATCGCCAATGTACATGGCCGGGCGCTTGCGCACGGCTTCGAGTCCTTCGAGTACCTGAATGCTATCCGCGGTATACTCCACGGGGACTTTATTTTCGGTGGTTTCGCTCATGTGTCGCTTGTTGTTTCAGCGCAAAGTTTAATAGACAAAGATACCGATTTTATCCGGTTTTTGCCAGTTTTAGTCCGGTTTACAGCCCGTAAGCGTTGCTGTTAAATTGGGGGTTACTGCGGCCGCCAATCAGCTGTTTTTTCTGGGTAGGGAGCTGCTATCTGGGGCTGGCAACGGGTAAGAACGCACGGCTCAACTTGTAATTATAAAAGTATATCGATATATTAAGCTTCTCACCAAACTCCAACTGCCATGGCTACTCTACTCGCGCTTGCTGGTCGGCCCACGAAGGTTCGGCGTCTTCTGTCACTGAAATGGCATCGCTCGTCGCTGCTCACTACAGTGCACCAGCTCCATAAAGCAGAGCGCCTGCGAAAACAGCAGGCGTTGCAGGCGCAGGAAGAGTCGCGTTGCTTTGGCTATGCCTGGGTGAGTGCCTGCCAGGGCTTTGCCTCCATTTTCTGATTTCACTTTCCTGAGCTTATACGAAAGCCCGCTGCTACCTAGTGTAGCAGCGGGCTTTTGCGTGGTGGCCGTTTTCAATTGGCCATTCGTTTGGCTCTTACAGCTGGGCCAGGCGGCCGCCGTCTACCCGAAGTAGGGCGCCTTGTATAAACGCGGAGTCGTCGGAGGCGAGGTAGGCAATGGCGGCGGCCACGTCTTCAGGCTTGCCCACGTTAGCGGGGTCAATCTTTTCTACCCCACTTTTGATGTTGGGATTGTCCCAGAGCATGGGCGTGTCGATAGCGCCCGGCAGCACGGAGTTCACCCGGATGTTCTTAGGCTGTCCTTCCAATGCCGAGGAGCGCGTGAGCGACAGCACCGCCGCCTTAGCCGCTGCATAGGGCGCTACCAGCGGGCTGGTCTCTATGGCGTGAATGCTGGATACATTGACAATGGTGCCGCCCTTGGGCATGTGTAAAAACGCCTGCTTGGTGAAGTAGAACGTGCCGAGCAAATCTACGCTTAGTACGCGCATCCAGTCGTCGCCGGTGAGTTCTTCTAGGGGCTTAAAGTCCATCAGGCCGGCGTTGTTGATGATAACATCCAGTTGTCCGAAATGCTTCAGCGTACTAGCCACGGTGGCTTCCACCTTCTTTTCCTTAGCTACGTCGCATACGCTGGTCCACACGCCGGGGGCGCCGGCGTCTTTCACTGTTTGCGCCGCCGCTTTCAGTTTATCATTATCGAGGCCTACCAACATCAGGCGGGCACCTTCTGAGGCCAAGCGCTTGGCCACGGCTAAGCCAATGCCACTATCACCGCCGGTTACCAGCGCTACTTTATTTTCAAATCGCATGCTCTACTTGGTTCGTATTCTGAAAAGAATCGGGAGGGTAAACTCGACAGTACTACGGCTCCGGGGAAGGTGTGTTGGCCGGCGCGGTCGATTTATCGCGTTGCGCCTGTTTAGCCTGCGTTTTCTTTTTGCGCGCCCACTGCTCGTCGCTTTCGCTGGGTAGGATGATGGGCACCTGCAAGCACACACTCTGGGCGGGTAGTACTTGGCGCCAATCGTGGATGAGCTGCTTGTAGGCCTCCCCTACCGGCCGGATGTTGCGGTCGAGGTCGTAGAGGCCCAGGGGGTTCACATGGCCGTTATTTTCGCGCAGAGCCGTATCCCAGTCTACTTGGTCGGTGAGCGAGTACCAGGTGAAGCCCACAATGGGCACGCCGTCGTTGCGCACGCGCAGCACGTTGGCCCACTCCTTCCAGAGCCACTGCACGGCCTCGTCGCCGTTGGGGCCTTGCCAGAGGTTGGTTTCGGTGTGCATTACAGGGAGGCGGTACCGGTCGTGGTACTGTTGGGTGATGACGTGGTAGCCAAATATCTCGCCCGACGCGGTGGTGCTGCCATCGGCACGCACGCGATGCTCGTTGGTCTTGTAGTAGTCGTTGCCCATGATGCAATGGTGCTTGAGGTTGCTCTTCAAGAAGAAGTGGTATTCCTCGCGCGTCATGCCATTATCCAGCAGATACTCATACATCTCGGAGTCTACCCGCCGCCCGTAGTTCAGGTCCAGCGACAGAAACCGCTTGGCGTTCAGCAGCTCAGCGGGCTTGATGGCCGCGGGGTTCTCGGCGTGGAAATACTCCGACGACTCGCTCTGGATAAACAGCGCATCTGGGCGCACCTCTAGGATGGCCTGCATGGCTAGCACGTTGGCTTTCACAATGTATTTGAGGGCCGTTACGAAAGCCTGGTCGCTGGCCAGTTGCTCGTTCCACCAGCCATAGAGGGCCGAAAACTCGGCGCAGATATACATTTCATTGACCGGCGTATAGAGCTGTACCCACGGAAAACGCTCGGAAAACGCCCGCGCATATTGCGCGAAGAGGGCAGGAAAATCGCCATTCTGAAAGTTCCCTACCCAGTCGGGCACACCGAAGTGGCATAGGTCTACGATGGGCACAATGTCGCGCCGCCGCAACTCTCCAAACGTTTCATCCGCAAACGACCAATCGTACTTGCCCGGCCCTAGAAACGTGGTATGAATGGGCGGCCCATAGCGCAGAAATGAAATTCCCAGCTCTTGCACCAGGTCAAAATCGGTGCGCCAGTGCTTGTAGTGGCCGCATTTTTCCAGCTCATCTACCCGCTCTTTTCCGTTTTGGATAGTGGGGTTGCTGTTTTCGATGCCAGTAGCGAAGAGAAATTGGGAGGACATGGGCGGACGTAAATCGTGATGAGAAAGGGTAGGCAGTTCTCGGATACGTACCACTACCAGCAGTTTTCTTAGCAAATACTGCTTTTGTTTTGGTCACGCTGTTTTGCCAAACGCAGGTCCCTACCGCCGTGTGGTTTGGCCTCTAGAACCATAGCAGATTTTCAGCCGCAAGGCGTTACACTGCCTGTTTTCGCAAGAAATAATAGTAAATCCGATTAGGGGCTCAACAATAAGTGGTATCTATGGGTTTTCAAGCAATACACTGCCTACCCTTGGCGGTCATCACATCCCTCCTATCTCAATGATCCGATCCATCATTGCAGCTACGGGCAGCTATATCCCGGACACGGTCGTTGACAACCAGGACTTCCTAGCAACTCGTTTTTTTTCGGCCGAAGGCGCCGAAATACAACAGGCCCCAGCTACCATTCTGGAAAAATTCAGCGCCATTACCGGCATTCAAGCCCGGCGCTACGCCCACTCCGACCACACGGCGTCGGACCTGGGCTTTCTATCCGCACGAGAAGCCCTTACCAGCTCCGGCATTGACCCGGAAACGCTTGACTATATCATCGTTGCACACAATTTTGGTGACGTAGTATCGGGCAGCAACCGCGTGGATATGGTGCCGTCGCTGGCTTCGCGCATCAAGGCCCGGCTGGCCATCCGCAACCCCGATTGCGTGGCCTATGATATGGCCTTTGGCTGCCCCGGCTGGCTGGAGGCCTTGGTGCAAGCCAGCTACTACATTCGCTCCGGCGACGCTCGGCGCTGCCTCGTTATCGGCACTGAAACCCTTTCCCGCATCGTTGACCCACACGACCGGGACACTATGCTGTTTAGCGATGGTAGCGGGGCAGTTATTCTGGAAGCCACCGAGCAGGAAGGCATTGGCATTCTGTCCCACCACACCCAAACGCACGCCCACGAGTATGCCAGCCTCTTACAAATGGGCAAATCCTATAACCCGGAAAGAGCCAACGACCCAGACCGTTATATGAAAATGAACGGCCGCCGGCTCTACGAGTTTGCGTTGCAACACGTGCCGCTGGTTATTCAAACGGCACTACAGAAAGCCAACGTGCATCTTAATCAAGTGCGCAAAGTGCTCATTCACCAAGCCAATGAGAAGATGGATGTGGCCATTTTGCAGCGTCTCTTCAAGCTCTATGGGGAAGAATGCACCAACCAGGAGCTGATGCCCATGACCATCAGTTGGTTGGGAAATAGCTCGGTTGCCACCGTCCCTACCTTGCTCGATCTGCTTCAAAAAGGTCAGCTCCCCGGTCACCGCATCGACGCGGGTGACGTAGTATTGTTTGCTTCCGTGGGAGCCGGCATGAATATTAATGCACTGGTGTATCAGTTCTAACAGAACTTTTATAGCATATTTTTTATAGAAAAGGCCCTTAGCAGTGCGCTAAGGGCCTTTTTCGTTCTGCCGTGGCCCCGATGTGATTCGAACACATGACCGGCTGCTTAGAAGGCAGCTGCTCTATCCAGCTGAGCTACGGGACCAAAAACAAAAAGCCGGCCGTCCGGCTAGGCGGACGGCCGGCTTCAGCACGGGTCGGGGTGGCAGGATTCGAACCTGCGGCCTCCTGCTCCCAAAGCAGGCGCGATACCGGGCTACGCTACACCCCGAAAAACAATTAAGAATTATGAATTAATAATTAGCAATTAAAATCAACTCTGGTAGACCAGATGATTTTTAATTATTAATTCATAATTCTTAACTACAAACAGCGGAGAGAGGGGGATTCGAACCCCCGGTAGCCTTTAGAGCTACGGCAGTTTAGCAAACTACTGGTTTCAGCCACTCACCCATCTCTCCAGAAGACGGCTATTCCGTCTGATTGGTGCGCAAATATACGACTGGAATGGAGAAATCAAGCATTTTCAAAAAATATCTTCCTCGCGGCGGCGTTGTCGGAAAGGCCGTGCTACCTGGCAAGAGCTATATTTGCCAGTATGAGTAACGTGAGGGCAACCCCTTATCAAATGAGACCCAACGGCTTGGGCAAAATTCAATGAATTGGGCTTACCCTCTTGGCTGGCCCGAACTGACGGCGCTGCTGGTCTTTCTTTTTTTATACATGGGCTACGCCGTGCGTACGTGGCGCCTAGCCGCCCCGCTCCAACAGCGCGGTTGGCGGCTGGCGTGGAAGCTGGTGCTGCGCCTCACCTATTTCAGCTTGCTGCTGGTGGCGCTGCTAGGTCCAGCTTATGGACTCACCCAGCAGCCCGTACGCACGGCCGGCAAAGATGTATGGCTGCTACTCGATGTGTCGCGCTCCATGGATGCGCCCGACGTGTCGCCTACCCGCCTGCTAAAGGCGCGGGCCGAGCTGAGCGAATTGATCAACCGGTTTCAAGCTGACCGTATTGGGTTGGTGGTATTTGCGGCTGATGCTTACGTGCAGTGTCCGCTGACGTATGACCAGAGCGCGTTGCAGCTGTTTGTGAATACCATCCAGACGAATTTGCTGCCTGCTGGCACTACGGATCTGGCGCCGGCGTTGGACTTGGTGCTGGCCCGGCTAAGTGCCACGCCTCAGCCCGCGGGAAGCCCGCCCCGGGCCACGGCGTTGGTGCTGGTGAGCGACGGCGAAGATTTCGGGGAAAACCTGGAGCCCACGGTGCGCCAGCTGACCCGCTCGGGCGCCCGACTGTTTACAGTGGGGGTAGGCACGCCCGAAGGGAGCCGCATTCCGCGCAAAGGCGGATACGTGCGCGACGCAAATGGCCGCGACGCTGTTACGCGTCTGGAGCCTAAAACGCTGCGCCGCTTGGCGGAACAAACCGGCGGGCAGTATTTTGAGTTGACAGATCAGCGCAACGAGTTTCCGCTGCTCGTGAATGCCCTAAACCGGGTGGAAGGCCAGGCCGAGCAGGTACGTACCGTGTCGGTGGCTGACAACCGCTACCGCTACCCCCTGGCCCTGGCGCTATTGCTTTTGGGGGTTGATATCTTGCTGACTGTGAAAATAATTCGTCCGTGAAAATCTTTGCTCTGTTGCTGGTTTTGTTGCTCAGTGGAGCCGGTGGGCTAGATCAACTCACTCGCATTCATCATCGCAACGTGGCCGTGCAGGAGGCGCAAGCAGCCTACGCCCGGCAGGATTTTGCGGCGGCGGCGCGCGCCTACCAGGCGGCCGTGGTGCAGTATGGCGCTACGGAAGATGCCATCATTCTAAACCTGGCGCATTCTTGCCTGCGGGCCGGCCAGTCGGCGCTGGCGCGCGCTTACTACGGCCAACTGCTAGACAGCCCTACCCGCACCGTGCGCAGCGTGGCGCAGCAGCAGCTGGCGCTGTTGGCCAGTCAGCGCGGCGAGTATGCTCAGGCAGTGAGGTTGCTGCGCCAAGCGCTGCTTGCCTCTCCTACCAATGCGGATGCCCGCTATAATTATGAGTTGCTCCGCGATTATCTGGCTCGTCGGCAGCAGTCGCCGAACATACCGCCGCCGGCTGTGCCGCCTACTGCCCCGGCTCCCAAAAAGCCTACCCCACCTCAGGAGCAACAGCAGCAGCAACGCCAGGCCGACACCGGACAGCAAGGTCAGCGCAACGACCCTACCCTACCCGACGACCCGCGTAATGCACCCCAGCCCCGCGCCAACCAGCGGGGTCAGCCCAACGCCAACCAACCCGATGCAGCGCCCGGCTCCGTGGCGCGGGGCGGTTTTCGGCCGGGTGGCGGCACCCGGCGCGAGGTAGCCACGGGCAACGCACCGGGTACTGTGCGCGGCCTCAGCAACGACGAAACCGGCCCTACCGCACGTCAGGGCGCTAGCCGGCGAGCCGGCACCGACCTGGCCACCGACGAATCCCAATTGCAGACCCAACGCGCCCGCCTGGAGCAGATGAACCTCAGCCCCGACAAAGCACGACAGCTCCTAAACGCGTTGGGCGCCGCCGAACAGCAATATTTGCAGCAGATTCCGCACAAAGCAGAAAAGAAACCCGATTCCGACAAACCAGCGTGGTGATTGTTGATAGGTTGATTCTTGATGTGGCGATGTACGAATCAATTTTCGACACATTAATTAGTTAGCATATCAACTCATTTAAGAATCAACACGTCAATAATCACCACATTAAATCCCACCCCACCCTTTTGTTATGCAAATCAAAGACGTAGTAATTGTAGCCGCTGTTCGTACTCCTATTGGTAGTTTCGGCGGTAGTCTGTCCTCTCTCTCGGCTACGGAGTTGGGCGGTATTGCCCTCAAAGGGGCCTTGGATAAAGCCGGTGTATCGCCTGATCAAGTACAGCAGGTGATTATGGGCAACGTGATTTCGGCCAATTTGGGTCAGGCGCCCGCCCGCCAGGCGGCCCGCAACGCCGGCCTCCCCGACACGGTGGAGTGCACCACTGTGAACAAAGTGTGCGCTTCGGGCACCAAAGCTATCATGTTCGGGGCGCAGGCTATTATGCTGGGTCAGGCCGACGTGGTGCTGGCTGGCGGCATGGAAAGCATGAGCAACGTACCGTACTACCTCGACAAAGCGCGTTTTGGAGCGAAGTATGGTCATGGCCAGATGATTGACGGCCTGGTGCGCGACGGCCTCTGGGACCCCTACCACGATTACGCCATGGGCAACGCGGCAGAGAATACGGCCAAGGAAATGGGCTTCACCCGCGAGCAGCAGGATGAGTTTGCCATTGAGTCGTACACCCGTAGCGCCAAAGCGGCCCAGGAAGGCAAGAAAAAGGACGAGATTGTGCCCGTGACTATCACCAGCCGAGGCAAGACCACGGTGGTAGAAGACGATGAGGAATACCTCAAAGTAGACTTTGCGAAACTGCCCGGCCTGAAGCCTGCGTTCCTGAAAGACGGCGGCACCGTAACGGCCGCCAACGCTTCTACCCTCAACGACGGCGCCGCCGCCGTGCTACTCATGAGCCGCGAAAAGGCCGAGGAGCTGGGCGTAACGCCCCTGGCCCGCATCCGCGGTTTCGCCGATGCCGAGCAGGCGCCGGAGTGGTTTACTACCTCGCCTTCTTTAGCTATTCCGAAAGCGCTGAAGCACGCCGGCGTAGATGCGTCGGAGGTTGATTTCTACGAGATTAACGAGGCGTTTTCGGTAGTTTCGCTGGCAAATAATAAGCTGCTGAACCTGGAAGGCACCAAGGTAAACGTGTACGGCGGCGCTGTAAGCTTAGGCCACCCGCTGGGCGCCAGCGGCGCCCGCATCGTGACGACGCTGGTGAATGTGCTGCACCAGGAAGGCGGTAAAATCGGCGTAACCGGCATCTGCAACGGCGGCGGTGGGGCAAGTAGCATAGTGATTGAGCGGTTGTAGTCGATTAGCTGACGCCAGACCGTCATGCTGAGCTTGTCGAGGAATCTCGCGTGCTGACGACAGATAGTATCTCACATCAGCACGCGAGATTCCTCGACAAGCTCAGCATGACGGTCTTATTTTTTTCAAACCAACCTTAGCAACAATGGGCGCGTGCTACGCGCCCCTACTTATGCCTACTGGAACCATTCTGCTCATCGACGACGAAGCCGTGCTGCGCCAGGCCATTGCCCGCACTTTGGAGCTAGAAGGATACACCGTGCGCCAAGCCCCCGATGCTAAGCGCGGCCTGGAGGAGCTGCGCGCCCACACCGAGGAGGTGCTGGTAGTGCTGTCGGATGTGAAGTTGCCCGACGGCCGGGGCCTCGACCTACTGCCCCGCTACCGGGCGCTCGCGCCCCTGGCCGAGGTGGTGCTCATGACCGCCTACGGCACTATTGCCGACGGCGTGCGGGCTATGAAGGAAGGCGCCTTTGATTACCTCACCAAAGGCGATGCCGACGACCAGTTGGTGGTAGTGGTAGACCGCGCTGCCGACAAAGCGCGCCTGCAACACCGCGTGGCTACGCTGGAAAAAAAGGTAGGCACGCAGTACAGTTTCGACTCGATGATTGGGCACGCGCCGGCTTTGGAACAGGCCAAAACCGTAGCGCAGCAAGTGGCCCTCACAGATGCTACCGTGCTCCTGGAAGGCCCTACCGGCGCGGGCAAGGAATTGTTTGCCCAAGCCATCCACCAGGGTAGTCCGCGACGGGGCAAGCCGTTTGTGGCTGTCAACTGCTCGGCTTTTCCGAAGGATTTGCTGGAATCGGAGCTGTTTGGGTACAAGAAAGGTGCTTTCACGGGGGCGCTGACTGACAAGAAAGGCCAGATGGAAGAAGCCAGCGGTGGCACTCTATTTCTGGATGAGATTGGAGAGCTGGAAGCCGGCGCCCAGGCCAAGCTGCTGCGCGCCCTCGAAACGCAGGAGTTTACCAAGCTCGGCGACAGCAAGCCTACCCGCGTGAACGTGCGCCTGGTGGCTGCCACCAACCGCAACCTGCGCCAGGAAGCCGCCGACGATCATTTCCGCCCCGATTTGTACTACCGCCTGTCGGTGGTTACGATTCAGGTGCCAGCCCTGAGTGCCCGCCGCGCCGACGTGCCGGCGTTGGTGTCGCACTTTGCCCGACAGTTTGCGGTCAAGCTGCGTCGCCAGCCCTTGGAAATCAGCCCTGAAGCCATGCAGGCGCTGGCAGCCTACCCCTGGCCGGGTAACGTGCGCGAGCTGAAGAACGTGCTGGAGCGCGCCTCCATTCTTACCCCGCCCAACCATGCTCTTGCCGTGGATGACCTGCCACTGGAAATTCAGCTGGCCACCACCACCAACGCCCCTACCCCCGACGACCCGCGCAGCCTGCGCAACGCCGAAAAGCAGCACATCCAGCGCGTGATGGCGGAAGCGGGCGGCAACAAGGCCGAGGCGGCGCGGGTACTGGGCATCGCGCACACCACGCTCTACCGTAAGTTGCAGGAATACGGGTTGTAAGAAATTTGCCTTGCGTCCGAACGATGTAGAGACGCATACTTGCGTCTCGTCGTCCGCGCCGTGTGGCCGATATCGGTCAACGACGAGACGCATATTTGCGTCTCTACACCGTTCAGGCGCTTCTAAGATTTCGTTCAGCTGTTCGCGGCCACGCCTTACCCGGCGGGGCCGCACGCATTTAGCGGTAATCAACTCTGTTCAGCCACTAGCATTTCGCACACCGGACTAGCAAAACGCTAGTCCGGTGTGCTGCTTTATGGGGTAGCAGAATCCGCGCATTTTATTTTTTATTACTGCATATCAGCTAGTTATATATCACCTACACAAGAATCTATGGTGGTAGGGCTAGGAATTGCTCACTGGTTGGCATCACCAATACAAGCAAAAAGCATATGCCTACTCCCCTGCTTCTGCCGCTCCTTATGGCTACTGGTTGCGCCGGCTTCTGGCTGTTCTACCGTTCCATTTCCTTTTTCGAGCGCATCTGAAGGTGCGTTCTGACTTCTATCGCTACCCTACCATGATGCTTGCCCTGCTCCTGCTTTCTCTGGCCACCTTCGCCTACCTCAGCTACGTGCTGCTGAAGCCAGAAAAATTCTAGCTGCGAGTTGCCGGCTGTGAGCTGCGCGTCATCCACGCCAGGTCTCACCCCGACAACTACCACTTGACAACTACCCACTACAATGACTATTGAACTTCTCGGCATCCTCCTGATAATGGGTGCCACGATGCTGCTGGCGGTGCCGCTGGGGCGCTACCTGGCCACCATCTACCGCGGCGATACAAGCTGGTCGGACTTTCTGGCGCCGCTGGAGCGCTTGCTGTTTCGCCTGGCCGGCATCGATGCTACCCGCGAAATGCGCTGGCAGCAGCATTTGCTGGCCCTGCTCACCATTAATCTGCTGTGGTTTTTCTGGGCGATGCTGGTGTTGACCACCCAGGGCAGCCTACCCCTCAACCCCGACCACAACCCCTCCATGCCCGCCGACCAGGCCTTTAACACGGCCATATCGTTTTTGGTGAACTGCAACTTGCAGCACTACTCCGGCGAATCGGGCGTGACGTACTTCTCGCAGGTGTTCTGCCTGATGTTTCTGCAATTCGTGACGGCCGGCACGGGCATGGCGGCGTGCGTGGTGGTGTTCAACGCCCTGCGCGAAGGCACCACGGAAAAGCTCGGCAATTTCTACAACTACTTCGTGAAAAGCATCACGCGGGTGCTGCTGCCCCTGTCGTTGGCGCTGGCGCTGGTGCTGGTATTCCAGGGCACGCCCATGACGTGGGAGGGTAAAATGTCCCTCGTAACGGTGCAGGGCGACACCACGGCGGTGAGCCGCGGGCCGGCCGCTGCCCTCATCGGCATCAAGCAGTTGGGTACGAATGGCGGCGGTTTTTTCGGCGTCAACTCGGCCCACCCCCTCGAAAACCCTACCTACCTTACCAACGCCCTGGAAAACATGGGCATCCTGCTGATTCCGATGGCCATGGCCTTGGCCCTGGGGTATTACCTGCGCCGCCCGCGCCTGGGTTGGATGGTGTTTGGGGTGATGACAGCGGGTTACCTGCTACTCCAACTCCCTACCCTCTACCTGGAAATGCACGGCAACCCCGCCCTCACCGCCATGGGCGTTGATGCAAGCCAGGGCGCGCTGGAAGGCAAGGAGATGCGCCTGGGTGCGCCGGCCTCGGCGCTGTGGGCCATCAGCACCACCGTCACCAGCAACGGCTCCGTGAATGCCATGCACGACTCGCTGATGCCGCTCTCCGGCATGAACACGCTGCTGGGCATGATGACCAACTCCTTCTATGGAGGGGTAGGGGTAGGCTTCCTGAACTTCTTCGTGTTCATCATCGTGGCCGTGTTTATCTCGGGGCTGCTGGTGGGGCGCACGCCTGAGTTATTGGGCAAGAAGGTGGAAGCCCGCGAGATGAAAATTGCTGTTATCATCGCCCTGCTGCACCCGTTGCTGATTCTGGCCGGCACGGCCCTCACGGCCTACCTCTATGCCCGTAGCCCCGCAGATTACGCCGGCTGGCTGGCTAACCCCGGTTACCACGGCTTTTCGGAAATGCTCTACGAATTCACGTCATCGGCTGCCAACAACGGCTCGGGTTTCGAGGGGCTGGGCGACAACACGCCCTGGTGGAACATCTCCACCGGCGTGGTGCTGCTGCTGGCGCGCTACCTACCCATCATCGGTCCGGTAGCCATTGCCGGCCTGCTGGCCGCCAAGAAGTACACGCCCGAATCGGCCGGCACGCTCCGCCTCGACACGGCCACGTTCGGCCTGATGGTCTTCTTCGTCATCTGGATTATCGCCGCCCTGGCCTTCTTCCCGGCCCTGGCGCTGGGGCCACTGGCCGAGCACGTTTCAATTGGCTATTAGCTGCTGGCTGTTAGCTGTCAGCTTTCCTTCTAGCGACAAGCTACCCAATTCTCAACTGTCACTAGCTTCTGTTTTTTCTATTAAAAGCTAATAGCCAACAGCTATCAGCTAACAGCTTAATAATATGTCTTCTCTCTTTCAACCTGCGCTGGTAGCAGAGGCTACCAAACAGGCCTTCGTGAAGCTCGACCCGCGCACGATGTTCCGCAACCCGGTGATGTTTACCGTGGAGCTGGGCACGGTGGTGATGCTCGTTGTCACGCTCGGCCTGCTGTTTCGACCCGATGCGAGCCAGGGCAGCTTCGGCTACAACTTCACGGTATTTGTGGTGCTGCTGCTCACGTTGCTGTTCGCCAATTTCGCCGAGGCCATTGCTGAGGCGCGGGGCAAGGCCCAGGCCAACTCCCTGCGCAAAACCCGCCAGGACACGCCCGCTCGCCTGCGCCTCGACAACGGCACGACCCAGCAAATCAGCTCGGCCCAGCTCCAGAAAGGCCAGGTTTTCGTGGTGGAAGCCGGTGAGATTATCCCTACTGACGGGGAGATTATCGAAGGTCTGGCTACCATTGATGAATCGGCCATTACGGGTGAGTCGGCACCGGTGATACGGGAGGCCGGTGGCGACAAATCCAGCGTGACGGGCGGCACCACGGTGCTGTCGGACCGCATTGTGGTGCTGGTGACCACGGCGCCCGGCGAGTCGTTTCTCGACAAGATGATTGCCTTGGTGGAAGGCGCTTCGCGGCAGAAAACGCCCAATGAAATTGCCCTCACCATCTTGCTGGCAGGTTTCACGCTGGTGTTCATCATTGTGTGCGTCACGCTGAGTCCATTTGCCGATTACGCCCAGACGCCCATCGCCATTTCGGCTTTCATTGCGCTGTTTGTATGCCTGATTCCGACCACCATTGGCGGGCTGCTCTCGGCCATTGGTATTGCGGGCATGGACCGCGCCCTGCGCGCCAACGTCATCACCAAGAGCGGTAAAGCCGTAGAAACGGCCGGCGACATCGACGTGCTGCTGCTCGATAAAACCGGCACCATCACCATCGGCAACCGCAAGGCTACCCACTTCTGGCCCGCGCCGGGGGTAGACGCCCGGCAGTTTGTGGAGGGCGCCACCGTCTCGTCGCTCACCGACGAAACGCCCGAGGGCAAGAGCATTGTGGCCCTGGCCCGCGAGCAGCAGATCAGCCCCGAGCAGCTGCAAGGCAGGCTGGAAGGCGCCGAGCTAATCCGCTTCACGGCCGAAACCCGCAGCAGCGGCGTGACTCTCCCCGACGGCACGCGCATCCGTAAGGGCGCCGCCGACGCCATCCGTCAGCTCACCGAAAAAGCCGGCCACCCCTACCCCGCGGAAGTAGCCGAACGGGTGCAGGCCGTATCCGCCAACGGGGGTACGCCGCTGGTCGTCAGCCAAAACGACCAGGTGCTGGGCGTGGTGGAGTTGCAGGACATCATCAAGCCCGGCATTCAGGAGCGGTTTGCGCGCCTGCGGGCCATGGGTATCAAAACGGTGATGGTAACCGGCGACAACCCCCTCACGGCCAAGTTCATTGCGGAGAAAGCCGGTGTCGATGACTTCATTGCCGAGGCCAAGCCCGAGGACAAGATGCAGTACATCCGCGCCGAGCAGCAGCAGGGCAGGCTGGTGGCCATGATGGGCGACGGCACCAACGACGCCCCCGCCCTGGCCCAGGCCGACGTGGGGGTAGCCATGAACAGCGGCACCCAAGCCGCCAAGGAAGCCGGCAACATGGTCGACCTCGACAACGACCCTACCAAACTCATTGAGGTAGTGGAGATTGGCAAGCAGCTGCTAATGACGCGCGGCACGCTCACCACCTTCAGCATCGCCAACGATGTGGCCAAGTACTTCGCCATTGTGCCGGCCTTGTTCATGACAGCCATTCCGGCCCTGGGCGCGCTCAACGTGATGGGGCTGCACTCCCCGCAGTCGGCCATTCTGTCGGCCGTGATTTTCAACGCCCTCATCATTCCGGCCCTGGTGCCGTTGGCCCTGCAAGGCGTGGCCTACAAACCCCTGGGCGCGGCGGCGCTGCTGCGCCGCAACCTGCTGGTGTACGGGGTAGGCGGCGTGGTGGTCCCCTTCGTCGGCATCAAGCTGATTGACCTGTTGGTCGGCCTTTTTGTGTAGCTGAATTAAGATAAACAAGAACGTCATGCTAATAGCCTAATCGGCGCAAACGACGCGGTAGAGATACTTCAATTCCGCTTAGCATGACAGCTTCTATAAACATCCATATCCATGAAAACGCATTTGCTTCCTGCTTTCCGTCTCACGCTGGTACTCCTTATTGTATGCTGCGTACTCTACCCGGCCGTGGTATGGGCCGTAGCTCAAGCCGCTCCCGGCCACGGGCAGGGTGTACAGGTGTCGCATAAGGGCCGCGTGGTGGGCTTCGCCAACGTAGGTCAGAAGTTTGATCGTCCTGAGTACTTCAACTCGCGCCCCTCGGCCGTAGACTACCACGCCGACGGCTCGGGCGGCTCCAACAAAGGCCCCAGCAACCCCGAGTACCTAGCCACGGTACGCACCCGCGTAAGCGAGTTTCTGCGCCAGAACCCTACCCAGCAAGGCTCAGTACCCGCCGAGCTAGTGACGGCCAGCGGCTCCGGCCTCGACCCGCACCTGTCGCCGGCCGGAGCGTATGCTCAGGTAGGGCGCATTGCCCGCCTGCGCAACCTACCCGAAGCCCGCGTGCGGGCGCTGGTAGCAGCCCATATTCACGAGCCGCTGGTGGTATTTTTCGGCCCGGCCACGGTGAACGTGCTGGAGCTGAACCTGGCCCTCGACTCATTGGCTAATCGGTAGTTTAAAGTTCATATACCGACCGCACATTTGATGTAGCGGTTAGCTTCTAGCTCTTGTTCAACGAAAAGCGAACAGCTAACCACTGCATCAAATGTGAGGTACCCCTTACGCGCTTTACTTTGCGCAAAATCACTTCATGAAATACCTCGCATTTTTAGCGGCAGCGGCCCTCATTAGCCCCGCCGCCCTGGCTCAGACGGACACTACCCAGGCTACCCCTACACCTGCCCCCCTCTCCTACTACGGTTTCGTAGATGGCTACTACGGCTACGATTTCAACCACGCCGCCACCAACGACCGACCCGCGTTCCTCTATTCCCACGACCGCCAGAACGAGTTTACCATCAACCAAGCGCTGGTGGGCGTGCGCTACAACAACGACCAGGTACGCGGGGCCGTGGGGCTGCACGCGGGCACCTATGTGAGTGCCAACTATGCCGCCGAAGACCAGGTGCTCAAGCACGTATTCGAGGCGTACGCAGGCTTCCGGCCGTTTGCCAAAGCCTGGCTCGATGTGGGCATTTTCGGCTCGCACATCGGGTTTGAATCGGCGTTGAGTAAGGATAACTGGACGCTGACCCGCTCGCTGATGGCCGAAAACTCGCCCTACTACGAGTCGGGGGCGCGCTTTACGTACGAGGCAGCGCCGGAGCTTACGCTGACCGGGCTGGTACTCAATGGCTGGCAGAACATCCGCGAAACCAACCAGGCCAAGGCCCTGGGCACCCAGATTCAGTGGAAAATCACGGACAAGCTGCTCCTCAACAGCAGCACGTTCTACGGTAACGAGCAGCCCCAGGACTCCGTAATTCGCCGCCGCTACTTCCACGATTTCTACCTCACCTACGCCGCCACCAGCCGCTTGAGCCTAGCGGGCGTGTTTGATGTGGGCAAGCAGCAGAGCCAGGGCCGCCGCGGTTACGACACCTGGCACACGGGCGCGGCCTTCGTGAAGTACCAGCTCAGCGACCAGTTCTCGACCACCCTGCGCGGCGAGTATTACTATGCCGAGCGCGGCGTGTTCATCAACAACATCACTCCCGCCCGCATCGACGCCGACTTCCGCACCAGCGGCGGCTCTCTCAACCTCGACTACCTGCCTACCCCCAACGTAGCCGTGCGGGTGGAGGGCCGCTATCTGCGCGCCCGTAACGCCATTTTTCAGCACGACGACGGTTTCAGCCGCAACTACGGCAACGTGACCACCAGCGTAGCGCTGTCATTTTAAGCGGTAGGCAATTCGCTACCTTCTCATGAGCACTGCTGTTTCGCCCGTCGTCTCCCCTCCTGCTGCTACCTCCGTGCACGAGCGCGTGACGGCGGCGGGCTTGCTCGTGGCGCTGGGCATTGTGTACGGCGACATCGGCACGTCGCCGCTGTATACCGTGCGGGGCGTATTCGTGAATCAGCCCGTGACGGAGGCTGTAGTACTGGGCACCATCTCCTGCGTCATCTGGACGCTCACGCTGCTCACCACGGTGAAGTATGTGCTCATTGCGCTGCGGGCCGACAACCACGGCGAAGGCGGCATTCTGGCGCTGTACGCCCGGCTGCGGCAGTTGCCTGTGCGGCGGCTCTACCTGCCGGCCATTGTGGGGGCGGCGGCCCTGCTGGCCGACGGCATCATTACGCCGCCTATTTCCGTGGCATCGGCCATAGAAGGACTGCGCATCCTGAAACCCGACCTGAACACGGTGCCTATTGTGGTGGCAATTCTGGTGGCCTTGTTTGCGTTTCAACAATTTGGCACCCAAATCATTGGCAAGCTATTCGGGCCGGTGATGGCGCTGTTTTTCTCGATGCTGGCCGTGCTGGGCGTGGTGCATCTGGTACAGGAGCCCAGCATTTTGCGCGTCTTCAGTCCGCACTACGCCCTGGCGATGATAACGCAGGTGCCTGGCGCGTTCTGGTTGCTGGGCTCCATCTTCCTGTGCAGCACCGGGGCCGAGGCGCTGTACGCTGACATGGGCCATGTGGGCAGGCGCAACATCTACGGCTCCTGGACTTTCGTTAAAACGTGCCTGATTCTCAACTACCTGGGGCAGGGCGCGTGGTTGTTGCGGCACCTAGGGCCACCGCTGGGCGAACAGAATCTGTTCTTTCTGCTGCTGCCGCAGTGGGCCCTGCTACCCGCCATTGGGCTGTGCACGTTGGCTACCATCATTGCGTCGCAGGCCCTAATTTCGGGGTCGTTTACGCTGGTGATAGAGGCGCTACGGCTACACTTCTGGCCCAAGGTACGGGTGCAGTACCCTACCGAGCTGCGCGGCCAGGCCTACGTGCCCAGCCTGAACTGGCTGCTCTGCGCCGGCTGCGTGGGCGTGGTGCTCTACTTCCGCGAGTCGGGCCGGATGGAGGCCGCGTTTGGGCTGGCCGTTACCGTCACCATGCTCATGACCACCGTGTTGCTGGCCTATTACCTGCGCCTGCGCCGCACGGCCGTTGGCTGGATTGTGGCGCTGATTGGCACGTATCTCCTTATTGAAGGTTCGTTTTTGATAGCCAACCTGGCCAAGTTTGCCCACGGCGGCTGGCTGAGCGTGTTGCTGGCCGTGGTGTTGCTGCTGGTGATGCTGAGTTGGATAGCCGGCCAACGGATTCGCAACGAGCTGACCGAGTTTACGGGTCTGGCGGAGTGGGTACCCCTGCTCCGCCAGCTCAGCAACGACCCTTCGGTGCCCAAATACGCTACCCATTTGGTATACCTCACTAAATCGGAAAACCCTGTCTTGGTAGAGAACGGGGTGATTCACAGCATCTTCAAGAAGCGCCCCAAGCGGGCCGATGTGTACTACCTGGTGCACGTAACGACCACCGACGAGCCCTACACCCGCCGTTACCACATCACGCACGTGCTGCCAAATGAGCTGGTTCGCATCGACTTTTACCTGGGCTTTCGCGTCGACCACGCGCTGAACTACATGTTCCGCCAGGTGGTAACCGAGCTGGTACAGCGCCGCGAGGTCGACATAACGTCGCGCTTTGCGTCGCTGCGGGGGCAAGACGTAACCGGCGACTTTCAGTTCATCATCCTCAACAAAACCCTACCCTACCAGTACCTGCTGCGCGGTTGGCAGCGCATGGCCCTGCGCCTGCATGGGTGGCTAAAGCGGCTGGGCGCTTCCGAAACTGAAAGCTTCGGCCTCGACAACAGCACGTACACCGTGGAAAACGTGCCGCTGCACATGCCGCCGCGCCCCGAGCTACACCTCACCCGCGACTAATCTTTCCCCGATGACCAGCACCGAGCAAGCCCTGCGCGATACGTCTGCCGAGCGGTTTCTGCACCTTGTGCAAGCCAAGCGCCGCGGCACCCTGAAGGTGTACCTGGGCTTGGCCGCTGGGGTAGGCAAAACCTACCGCATGCTGCAAGAAGCCCACGACCTGCACCAGCACGGCGTGGATGTGCTGCTGGGCTACATCGAAACGCACCAGCGCGCCGGCACCGTGGCCCAGCTGCGCAACGTGCCCCTGCTGCCGCGCAAGCAGCTGTTCTACAAAGGCAAGGCGCTGGAAGAAATGGACCTGGAGGCCATTGTGCAGCGCCGCCCGCAGGTGGTGGTGGTAGACGAGCTGGCCCACACCAACGTGCCCGGCTCACGCCACGAAAAACGCTGGCAGGACGTGGAATACTTGGTGCAGCAGGGTATTTCGGTGATTACGGCCGTGAACGTGCAGCACCTGGAAAGCCTGCACGACCAGGTGCTGCGCATCACTGGCACCGACGTGACCGAGCGCATTCCCGACCGCCTCCTGAGGCAGGCCGACGAGGTGGTGAACGTGGACCTGACCGTGGGTGAACTGCGCACCCGCCTGGAGGAAGGCCGCATCTACCACGCCGCCAAAATACCCACTGCCCTCAACGGCTTTTTTCAGGCCGAAAACCTGTTGCAGCTCCGGCGCCTGGCCGTGCGCGAGGTAGCGCAGCTACTGGGCCAGCAGGTGGCTTCCGATGCCGGCGGCGCGCCCGCCGTGGCCGCCCCCCGCCGCACCGACGACCGGCTGCTGGCCTGCATCAACTCCAATGAGCGCGCGGCCCGCGAAATCATCCGCAAAACCTCGCGCCTGGCCGATCAATTGGGCGCGGCCGTGTGGTACGTGCTCTACGTGCAAACCGCCCGCGAAACCGCCGACCGCATTGGGCTGGCTACCCAGCGGCACTTGCTGAAAAACCTACAGCTGGCCACCGAGTTGGGCGCCCAGATTTTGCGGGTGAAGGACAACGACGTGGTGGAAGCCATCCGGCGGGTGGCGCAGGAAAAAAATGCTACCCTACTGATCTGTGGCATCACCGGCGAAAAAGGCTTTTGGGACCAGCTCAGTCGGCGCAGCGTGACGCACGACTTACTCCGCGCCGTGGCCCTCACCACCCCTACCCTCGACGTGTATCTGGTAACGTATTAAACACAGCGTTGAGCGTCGTGCACCGCAAGACCGAACCGACTTCCCGAACAGCATCATCATGAATCTTAAAACGAAAATCAACCTGGGCTTTTTGGCGATGCTGCTGCTGGTGCTCAGCATCGGGGGCTACGCGTGGTACTCGCTGCGTCAGCTCGACCGTAGCTCCCGCGATGCCCTCACGGCCAACGTATACTCTCTGGAGCTGGGCCACCGCATGCTCCGCAGCCTCGACCAGCTGGCTGGGCAGCCCATCCAAGACACCACCGGTACTGCCCAGCTGATGAAGCTGGTGCAGCAGGAAGCCCACAACATCACCGAGCCCGGCGAGCAGCAGCTAGCCGATGCGCTGGTGCGCGGCACGCAGCAGTTAGTGCTAGCCCAACAGGCTGCGCAAAATGTTCAATTGCAATCAGTTGCCGCATCTCCCTTGGTGGAGCTACGGGCGCTTACCTACCACGTCATTTCCCTGAACACGGAGGCGCTTACCCGCAAAACGGAAGCCGCCAACCAGCGCACCGACCAGGCCAATCGGAATCTTCTGGTGTTTATTACCCTGGCTACCCTGCTGGCCCTGGCACTGGCAGGTAGCGTGCCCGAAATAGCCGTGCAGCCTCTGCGCAAGCTCACGGCCGCGCTGGGCCACGCCACCGAGCGCAACTTTTCGGCCACCATTCCGCAGGAAAGTCGCGACGAGTTTGGGCAGGTAGCGCGGGCCTTCAACCAGATGCTGGCCCAACTGCGCGAGTACCGCACCTCCACCACCGCCGAGCTGATTACGGAGCGCAACCGCGCCGCCAGCATTGTGGACACCCTAGACGAGGGCTTGCTGCTGCTCGATGAAAATCGGCGCATTCTGCTGGCCAACCCCGTGATGTGCGAGTTGCTGGCCCTACCCGCCACCCGGCTCGTGGGCCAATCGGCAACCCAGGTGCGCCTCGAAAACGATTTGCTGCACACGCTCCTCCTACCTCTGGATGCGCCCAACCAGGCTGCGGCCGTGGCGGCAGCTCCTCTGCTGCACATTGCCCAGCGCGGCGAGGAAGCGTTTTATCAGCTGGCCGCGCAAGACCTCGTTTCTTATAATGAGGCCACCGACAAAACCGAGTTGGTAGGCCAAATGCTGACCCTGCGCAACGTATCGGATTTCAAAAAGCTGGATCAGGTGAAGTCTGATTTCTTAGCTACGGTGTCGCACGAGTTGAAAACGCCCCTATCGAGCATCAACCTGAACGCCCGCCTGCTTCAGGATGAGCGCCTACCCGCCGACGAGCGCCAGCGCGTAACCACCCACATCCGCCAGGAAACCCAGCGGCTGCAACGTATGGTGGCCGAGTTGCTAGCCGTGTCGCGCCTTGATGCCGGGGCCGGCATTCAGCTGGATATACGTCCTACCGGCCTGGCCGAAATCGTTGCTTATGCCACCGACACCGTGCGTCCCCAGCTCACTGACAAAAAGCTCCGGCTAGAGTTGGAACTGCCGCCTACCCTCCCCGCTGTGCGCGCCGATGTGGAAAAGACCACTTGGGTACTCATCAACCTGCTTGCTAATGCCATTCGCTACTCGCCCAGCGGAGAGGTGCTGACCGTAACTGCCGCCGCTGCCGGTGGCTTTGTACAGGTGCAGGTGGTAGACCACGGCCCCGGCATTGCCGCCGAGCACCACGAGCGCATCTTCCAGCGCTTTGCCCAAATTCCGGACAAGGCGGGCTACCGGGGCGGCTCGGGCCTGGGTCTAAGCATCGCCCGCGAGTTTATTACTACCCAGGGCGGGCGGCTGTGGGTGGAGAGCGAATTGGGCAGCGGCAGCCGATTCTGCTTCACGTTGCCGGTGGTGACTGGGTAGCCCGCGCACGCGCAAGCGGCACGTAGAAATAGCATAGACTTATTTTATTTGTTTACCCTGTTTTCAATAACTTTGTTTTATAATTATTTTCATTTCACCTCTTTTACCAATGCCCAGATTATTACCGTTTTTCTTACTTTTATTAACGCTTTTTGCTTGTCAAAAAGAAGATGATGCGGATGAGCCAAAAAGCTACTCCGACAAAATTGTATTGCAGGATTTAGTGTTGGCTGGCGACTCTATTAAACTGACTTGGTCCAAATTGGAAGATGCTACCCTAAAGGAGTACCGAGTAGTGCGACGTGAGGAAACAAATGGACCAGAAAGTATTTTAAATCGTTTTTATGCTCCTTCCGGCTCCTCACTGGCGACCAAATTTACGGATGACGCCGTGCCGTATGTACCTACCCTCGAATACCAGGTGGTGGGCGTATTGACTTCCGGACAGATGGTTACCAGCAACATCGTTACGCACAAGCGCCCGGAGATTAAAATTATCAACGCCGTTCCATTTGATGTTCAGTTTGACAGTCAGCGAAGAGTATTGTATTTCTTCGAGAATGACGGCAAAATATCACAATATGATCTTGCCAAAAGTCAAGTAACCAAATCCATTAAAACCGATGCCACTATCGGGTACTGTGATTTTGCTACCTACAACGGCACGCCGGAGCTGTATGTGCCGCGCAACGATGGCTGGATTTTTATCTATAATGCAGAGACGCTAGACAAGATTGATCAGTTTAACGTCGGCTCGCCGGCTACGTGCGTGGTAGCCAATCATGACCTGCTATTTGTAGCGGCCAACAACTCGTCTTGGCCGTATCGTCCTGTCCAAGTATACAGCCGGGCCTCCAAAACCCTGGTATCGCAGTCCACCGACTATACCAGCGGCACCTTGCGCCTTAAGCGTATTCCCAACACCGACACGGAATTACTGGGCATAGGCAATAGTAGCGGCCAGTACTACAATTTTTCCCCGCAAGGCGTGTTGCTCAACCAATTTCAGGGCTATTACAGCAACCACCCGCTGGATGCCAACGTCCTCGAGCTTTTTCCCTTGAGACGCAAGTACTTATCGTCTGCGTACGGCGCTATCTACTCCATTTCCCAGGGCTACGAAGCCAGCTTGCCGAAGGGCAATCTGACCTACACCAGCTTCTTTGTTGATGCCACCGAGCGGTATATCTACGCCGGCACTATCACCAAAAGCGTGGAGGTGTACACCGCCAGCGATTACGTACAAACGCGCTCCATCAAGACGAAGGCTTACCCCTACCGTTTATTCCAGGATGGCAGCAACGGCCTGCTCTGCATCAGTAGCACCATACCAGCCTCAGGCATGTACTATTATGGTATGCCCACCAAATTTGTAGTCGAGCAGCTGCGGTAGTCCTACCCTCTGGCCTTGCGCAGTCCACGCCACGCACTCTGCAACATAGCAGAGTTGCGTGGCGTTTTTTTAGTTACTGCTGTTACGCAGCGTCGTCGTTCCGGGAGCGCGCGAGAGCAGTTGACGGGCGCAACTGGAGGATGAGCAGCAGTATCTTCATCATGCTAAGATCACTTATAACTGAAGCATCATTTTATCGAAAAAACCCATTTTTATTGAAAATAATATAAATAATACCACTAAACCCAGCTACCCGTATGGCAAATCGAACATTTTGTTATAACTTAAATTTTTAGCTAGGCTGCACTACCTCTGGTTGCGGTATCAGGCTATTCTTTCGCGATGAAACTTACCGGTGATAACCAGCAGGGACTGTACCGTCCGGAATTCGAACACGACTCCTGCGGCACGGGCTTTATAACGGCCATTGACGGACAAAAATCCCATCAAACCATCTCCGATGCCCTCACCATGCTCGAGAACATGGAGCACCGCGGCGCCTGTGGCTGCGACTCCGACTCAGGCGATGGGGCGGGCATTTTGTTCCAGCTTCCGCACGAGTTTTTGCTCGATGAATGCATTGACCAGGCCGTGCGCCTACCCGAGCCGGGCCAGTATGGGGTAGGCATGCTGTTCCTACCCAAGCGCATTGCCACCTACGCCGCCTGCAAAACTATTATTACAGAAGTAGCTGCCCAATTGGGCGTGCCGGTGCTGGGTTCTCGCAAAGTGCCCGTTAACCCAACCGGTATTGGCGAAACGGCGCTTTCGGCCGAGCCGCACGTGGAGCAGGTGTTCTTCGGGCGCCCCTCCAGCCTGGCTACCGACGACGATTATGAGCGCAAGCTCTACGTGCTGCGCCGCGCCATCAACAAGCGCGTGAACGAGACGGTGGATTTGGGCAACGAGGCGTTTTACTTCACTTCGCTCTCTTGCCGCGTCATTGTATATAAAGGCCAGCTCACTACCTACCAGGTACGCTCCTACTACCCCGATTTGTCGGATGCGCGGGTGGTATCGGCGTTTGGCATGGTGCATTCGCGCTTCTCTACCAACACCTTCCCGAGCTGGAAGCTGGCCCAGCCCTTCCGGATGCTGGCCCACAACGGCGAAATTAACACCCTAATCGGCAACCTGAACTGGTTTTACGCCGGCTTGCGGTCTATTTCCTCAGCTTATTTCACGCCGGAGGAAATGGAATTGCTGTTGCCCGTCATCGACAACAACCAGTCGGACTCGGCTTGCCTGGATAACATCATTGAGATTCTGCTGCACTCGGGCCGCTCCCTACCCCAGGTAATGACCATGCTGGTGCCCGAAGCCTGGGATGGCAACGAGCAGATGGACGCGCTGAAAAAAGCGTACTACGAGTTCAACGCTACCCTGATGGCGCCCTGGGACGGCCCCGCCGCCCTCACCTTCACCGACGGCCACATCATCGGCTCGATGTTGGACCGCAACGGCCTGCGCCCCCTGCGCTACACCATCACCAACGACAACCGCATTATTGTGGCCTCCGAGGCTGGCGTGCTGGATATTCCGGCGCACACTGTTGTACGCAAGGGCCGCTTGCAGCCGGGCAAGATGCTGCTGGTGGATATTGAAGCCGGCCGCATCATCACCGACGAGGAAATCAAGCACCACATTGCCAGCCGGCAACCCTACGGGCAGTGGCTGGAGAACTATAAAATCCGGCTGGAGGAGCTGCCCGAGCCGCGTCTGGCTTTCACTGGCCTCAATGCGGAGGCCGTGTTCAAGTACCACCAGGTATTCGGGTACAGCCGGGAAGATATCGACACGCTCATCAAGCCCATGGCCCTGGAAGCCAAGGAGCCCATTGGCTCGATGGGTACCGATGTGCCGCTGGCGGTGCTGTCGGACCGGCCGCAACACCTGAGCAGCTACTTCAAGCAGTTCTTCGCGCAGGTAACCAACCCGCCCATCGACCCCATTCGGGAGCGGTTGGTGATGAGCCTGGCGACCTTCATGGGTAACAACGGCAACATCCTGGACGAGGACAAGATGCACTGCCACTGCGTGGCCCTGCAACAGCCGGTGCTCACCAACACCGAACTGGAAAAGCTGCGCAGTATTGATACGGGCATGTTCAATGCTAAAACCCTGCAAACCTACTTCCGCGCCGACGGCAAGCCCGGTTCCCTGGAGGCTGGTTTGGCCCGCTTGTGCCGCTACGCCGAGGATGCGGTGGAAGATGGTTTTGAAGTACTGATTCTGTCTGACCGCGCCCTGGACTCGGAGCACGCCGCTATTCCGTCGCTGCTGGCCGTGTCGGCCGTGCACCACCACCTGATTCGGAAGGGTTACCGCGGGGCCGTGGGCCTAGTAGTGGAAGCCGGCGACGTGTGGGAAGTGCACCACTTTGCCTGTTTGCTGGCTTTCGGCGCCACGGCCATCAACCCCTACCTGGCGCTGGCTACCATCAAGACCATGCAGGCCGCGGGGCAGTTTGAGACGAAGCTGGACGCACCGGCGCTGGTCAAAAACTACATCAAGGCGGTGTGCGATGGCCTGCTCAAGATCTTCTCCAAGATGGGCATTTCTACCCTGCAATCGTACCACGGCGCGCAGGTGTTCGAGATTCTGGGCCTCAACCAGGAGGTAGTGGACCGCTACTTCTGCGGCGCCGTGACGCGCATCGGTGGCCTGGGCCTCGATGAAATTGCCCGCGAAACCCTGTATAAGCACCACCATGGCTTCCACGACAACTCGCCCGAGCAGGTACGCCTGCTACCCGAGGGCGGCCTCTACCAGTGGAAGCGCCGGGGCGAGGCGCACTTGTTCAACCCCCAAACGGTGCACCTGCTGCAATACGCCACCCGCACCGACGATTACAAAACGTACCAGAAGTACGCCCGTCTCATCAACGAGCAAACCGAAAAGGCCTTCACCATTCGGGGCTTGCTGCATTTTGCCAAGCACCGCAACGGTGTGCCGCTGAGCGAGGTAGAGCCGGCTGAGAGCATCATGCACCGCTTTGCTACCGGCGCCATGTCGTTTGGCTCGATTTCGCACGAGGCGCACAGCACCCTGGCCATTGCCATGAACCGCATTGGCGGCAAAAGCAACACCGGCGAGGGCGGCGAGGACCCCATGCGCTACGAAAAAATGGCCAACGGCGACTCCATGCGCTCGGCCATCAAGCAGATTGCCTCGGCCCGCTTCGGCGTGACGGCGCACTACCTCACCAACGCCGACGAGTTGCAAATCAAGATGGCGCAGGGTGCCAAGCCCGGCGAGGGCGGCCAGCTGCCCGGCCACAAGGTAGACGAGT
Source organism: Hymenobacter defluvii (assembly GCF_017589435.1). Taxonomy (NCBI): domain Bacteria; kingdom Pseudomonadati; phylum Bacteroidota; class Cytophagia; order Cytophagales; family Hymenobacteraceae; genus Hymenobacter; species Hymenobacter defluvii. Next base: position 385,546 of record NZ_JAGETX010000001.1, on the reverse strand, counting down.
GGATTGCCAAGACGCGTCACTCCACGCCGGGGGTAGGGCTGATTTCGCCCCCGCCCCACCACGACATCTATTCTATTGAGGACCTGGCTCAGCTGATCTTCGACCTGAAGAACGCCAACCGCGCCGCCCGCATCAACGTGAAGCTAGTGAGCAAGGCGGGCGTGGGTACCATTGCGGCCGGGGTAGCCAAGGCCCACGCCGACGCCATCCTAATTGCCGGCTACGACGGCGGCACGGGCGCCTCGCCCATCAGCTCTATCAAGCACGCCGGCCTACCTTGGGAGCTGGGTCTGGCCGAAGCCCACCAGACCCTGGTGCGCAACCGCCTCCGCAGCCGCGTGGTGCTGCAAGCCGACGGCCAGGTGAAAACCGGCCGCGACCTGGCCGTGGCAGCCCTATTGGGCGCTGAGGAATGGGGCGTGGCCACGGCCGCCCTCATTGCCGGTGGCTGCGTGATGATGCGCAAGTGCCACCTCAACACCTGCCCCGTGGGCATTGCCACCCAAGACCCCGAGCTGCGCAAGCTGTTCACCGGCCAGGCCGACCACATCGTGAACCTGTTCCGGTTTATGACCGAGGAGCTGCGCGAGATTATGGCCGAGCTGGGCTTCCGCACGGTGAATGAGATGATTGGCAAGGTGCAGTACCTGAAAGTGCGCGACGACATCGACCACTGGAAAGCCCGCACTATCGACCTATCGGGCATGTTGCAGCTGGTGCTGAACCCCGGCGGCGGCACTCTCTACAACAGCGAAACTCAAGACCACGGCCTCGACAATATCCTGGATTGGCAGCTGCTGGAGCACTCCCAATCAGCCCTAGAAGAGCGCGAGCCGGTGTTTGCGACCTTCCCGGTCAAGAACACCGACCGCACCCTGGGCACGCTGCTTTCCAACGAAATCACCAAGCGCTACCACGCCGCCGGCCTCCCCGACAACACCATCAACTACAAGTTTACCGGCTCGGCCGGGCAGAGCTTCGGGGCGTTCTGCGTGAAGGGCCTGGCGTTTGAACTGGAAGGCGAGGCCAACGACTACGTGGGCAAAGGCCTGAGCGGTGCCCAGCTCACCATCTACCCCGACAAGAACAGCGGCTTTGTGCCGGAGCAGAACATCCTGATCGGCAATGTGGCGCTGTACGGCGCTACCAGCGGCGAGCTGTTTGTGCGCGGGCAGGCTGGCGAGCGGTTTGCCGTGCGCAACTCCGGCGCCACCGCCGTGGTGGAAGGGGTAGGCGACCACGGCTGTGAGTATATGACCGGTGGCCGCGCCCTTATTTTGGGCAAAACTGGCCGCAACTTCGCGGCCGGCATGAGCGGCGGCATTGCCTGGGTGTACGACGAAGACGGCACTTTCTCCGACAACTGCAACATGGAAATGGTGGAGTTGGAAGGCCTCGACACCGAGGATGAGGACCACATCCAGACGCTGCTGCGCAAGCACCAGCACCTCACTGGCAGCCAGCTGGCGGCCTACCTGCTGGGCAACTGGCAGGAAGCCGCCGGCAAGTTCCGCAAGGTGTTCCCTGTGGAGTATAAGAAGGTGCTGAAAATGGCCAAGTACGAGCCCGCGCGGTAGGGGCGCCTTGCAGGCGCCCCTACCGCGCGGGTGTTCACCCCACCCCCCGGCCCCCTCCCCTCCGGGAGAGGGGGAGCTAGCCGACGAAATATTATATAGTGAATGGTAAATGCTCGTTGAGCAGCATTCAATACAATACTTAAGTACTCAGAAAGCCCTATCGCCTGGCACCCCCACTCCCGGAGGGGAGGGGGCCGGGGGGTGGGGTGAACACCAGCACGACCCATGTCCCACATCACCGGTTTCAAAGAGTTTCCCCGCGTTCTACCCCCCAAAGTGGCTCCGACTGAGCGCGTGCGCCACTACCAGGAGTTTATTGGGATGTACTCGGAGGCGGAGCTGAACCACCAGGCGGCGCGCTGCATGGACTGCGGCATTCCGTTCTGTCACTCGGGCTGCCCGCTGGGCAACATCATCCCCGAGTTCAACGACGCCGTGTACCAGCAGGATTGGCAGGAGGCCTACCGCATTCTGGCTTCCACCAACAACTTCCCCGAGTTTACGGGCCGCATTTGTCCCGCGCCCTGCGAGTCGGCGTGCGTACTGAGCATCCATAGCCAGCCGGTTGCTATCGAGGAAATCGAAAAGCACATCATTGAAATTGCCTTCGAGAAAGGCTTTGTGCAGCCTACGGCTCCTTTGCTGAAAACCGGCCGGACGGTGGCTGTGGTAGGCTCGGGGCCGGCGGGGCTGGCGGCAGCAGCGCAACTGGTGAAGGCCGGCCACAGCGTGACCGTATTCGAGCGCGACGACCGACCCGGTGGGCTCCTACGCTACGGCATTCCCGATTTCAAGCTGGAAAAATGGGTGATTGACCGCCGCATTGAGTTGCTGGAGAAGGATGGTGTAGTATTCCAGTGCAACACGGAGGTAGGTAAGGATATTTCGGCTGATGAATTGATGAATTCCTTCGACGCCGTGGTGCTGGCCGGGGGCGCTACCATCCCGCGCGACCTCACCATTCCGGGCCGCGACTTGCACGGTATCCACTTCGCCATGGACTACCTCAACCAGCAAAACAAGCGCGTAAGCCAGCCCGACTGGGCCCACGACCCCATCCTAGCCACCGACCAAGATGTGGTCGTAATTGGTGGCGGCGACACCGGCTCCGACTGTGTGGGCACGGCCAACCGCCAGGGCGCCCGCTCGGTGCGGCAGTTTGCTATGATGATGGAGCCACCCACCGAGCGCACCAAGCACATGCCTTGGCCTACCTACCCCTTGCTACTGAGCACTACTAGCTCGCACGAAGAAGGCTGCGAGCGGCATTGGGGTGTGAACACCAAGGCCTTTTTGGGCGATATGCAAGGCAACCTGCGCGCCCTGTTGGTCACAGACATCACCTGGGAAACCGACGAGCGGGGCAAGCGCATCAAGTTCGAGGAAATTGCTGGCTCGGAGCGCGAAATTCCGGCCCAGCTGGCCTTCCTGGCTATCGGCTACCTGCATCCGCGGCACGATGGCTTGCTGGCGGACCTGAAGGTGGAGCTGGATGAGCGCGGCCATGTGCAGGCCACTGAGCGCGACTACCGCACCAACGTAGACAAAGTGTTTGTGGCCGGTGATGCGCGCCGGGGCCAGTCGTTGGTGGTATGGGCTATTTCGGAAGGGAGGGAAGCTGCCCGTCAGGTAGATCTGTTCCTGACCGGCAAGACGGCCCTACCCAGCAAGGACGCAGTAGGCATGTTTGCTTAAAATTATTTCCCGCCGAGGTTCGCGGAGGCAAAACGTAGAGGTTCGCAGTGTTCTAACGATAGTCGTCGTTGAACTCTGCGAACCTCTGCGTTTTGCCTCCGCGAACCTCGGCGGGAAATTTTCTACCCCAACTTTCCGTTCTTGTCAGCATGAAACGTTTGCTGTTCCTGCTGCTGCTGCTGCTGCCTACCCTCGCCTACCCCCAGAAACTGCGCCGCTTGGTCACGTACCAAGACTCGACTAAGACGAGAGTGCGCGAGGTGTACTCGGCCATTGTGGCCGGCGACACCGTGATGGAAGGCCCCTACAAGCGCTTCTACCGCTCGGGTGCGCTGGAAGCTCAAACCAGCTACCGCGCCGGTAAGGCCGATAGCGCCTATGTGGAGTTTTTTCCGGATGGCAAAAAGCGAGTAGAAGTGACCTTTCGGCAGGGCGAGCGGCAGGGCCCGTTCAAGACGTTCTATAACTCGGGCCAGGTGGCCCAGGAGGGCACCTACACCAACGACCAGCCCACCGGCACGCTGCGCTACTACCATCCGGATGGTAAAATCAAGATGGAAACCACCCTAGCTAACGGGCAGCCGGCGGGTACCGTGCGGGAGTTGTATCCGTCGGGCAAGGTGCGGTCCGAAATCACCTACGCCAACGGGCAGCCTAATGGACCCTCCAAAACCTACTACGAAAACGGCCAGCTACAAAGCGAGTCGATGTACCGGGGCGGCTTGCTCACGGGCTCCTACAAAACCTACTACCCCAACGGCCAGGTAGAAACCGAGGTGCAGGCCGATGCTAAAGGCAAGGGCACCTACCGCAGCTACTACCCTTCCGGCAAGCTCCGCACCGAGGGCAGCTATGCCGCGGCTACCCTCCAGCAACGAGCCGTATCGAACCCATTGGGCGACAACAGCACCAAAGCCCCCACGGCCAACCTGGGCGGCACCAGCAACCTCGATGGTCCCGCCAAATCGTACTACGAGAGCGGAGCTGTAAAAAGCACGATGACCTATAAGAACGGCACGCTGGTAGGCACCCAAAAGGATTTCTACGAGTCGGGGAAAGTGGAACAGGAAATCGAGTACAGCAACCAGGCCCGCGACCGGAAGCTAACCACTTACTACCCAAATGGCGCCCTGAAGGCCGAGCAACAGTTCAAAAACAACCAACCGGCCGGCACGTGGCGCACGTTTTTCCCCGATGGCAAGCAGCCCCATTTTGTAGACCCCTACCAAAACGGCAAGCTGGTAGGCGAACGGCTGGAATACTTCGAGAACGGCACCGTGCAAAGCCGCGTGACGTATGAAAACGGCCGCCCAACCGGCCTGAAGCAAGAGTTTTACCCATCGGGCAAGCTTAAGAGCGAAACCAACTACGCCAAAGGCCTGAAAGTCGGTCCCTACCGCCAGTTACGCGAGGATGGTACTTTAGAGGAAGCAGGCGCCTTCCGCAACGGCAAGCAAACCGGCGTGTGGACGTATTACAAAGCCGATGGCAAAGCGGTACAGGAAAAGAAAACCTTCCGCAACGGGCAGGTAGTAGCACCGGGAGCCAAATAGCCAATTTATTCCGTCCCGAAGCGAAGGAGCATAAAAGAGGGAGTGAAAGGGAGCAGGCTAACTGATCCTTTTCACTCCCTCTTTTATGCTTCCTTGGCTTCGTGTAAAATTCTTTAGTTAAAGTATATCAACTAAATAGCTATTCACAGGCAACCGTGCTGTGAAACCTCGCATCTACCATATCAAATACCATTTCTTCCGGTACATATATAGAAAAATGAAAATAAATTTACCTAGTACCTTGCGTTGCATAGTACCTTATACTACCTTTGAATCACTAACCTAAGATACCTGCTGTGGCGCCCGATTCTCTACCGGCGTCGCCCGCCACGGCCACCGGACACCGCCCCGCCAAACGGGTTGGGCTGCTGACTACGCTCTAAGAAAATTATATTCTTCTAAGTCGAAGTCTTTGTGTTTCGGGTCGTGGAGCTGCTTGTAAGCAGCCTCTCTCCTGCGTGTGTACTTACTCTGGTGGCAATGCCCCTCCCCCCTCTGACGGAACCGCGGCCGTTGGGCTGGCCTCGCATTGCCGGATTTTTCATCCAACTCACCACTCCGATGAACTCCTTCCTGACTTTTCGCCGGGCACTGCGGTGCCTGGGGCTCCTCGTAATGCTCTTTCCGCTGACCGCCTGGGCCCAAACTGCTGGCACGATAACCGGCACGCTACTCGATGCCGCCAACAACCAGCCCCTACCCTTCACGACCGTAGTGCTTCTGCAAGCGCGGGACAGCAGCCAAGTAGCCACCGGCACGCAAACCGCTGAAAATGGCACCTTTACCTTAGAGCCCGTGCAGCCTGGCTCCTACCTGTTGCGTACCTCGGCAGTGGGCTACGGCACCCTGCGCCGGGCGGTTACCATCACGGCGGCCACGCCTACCGTGCGTCTGGGCACATTGCGGCTGGCTTCCACGACCACCAAGCTAGGCGAAGTGACTGTGACGGGTGAACGGGCTGCTGTGGTGGATAACCTTGATAAGAAGGTGATTAACGTGGACAAGGACCTAAACAGCGCCGGCGGTACGGCCGTGGACGTGCTGCAAAATGTGCCCTCCGTGGCCGTGGACCAAAACGGGCAGGCTACCCTGCGCGGCGCCGACGTGGCCATCTACCTCGATGGCAAGCCGGCTCCATCCAACTTCCGGCTGGAGCAGTTGCCAGCCAGCCGCATCGAGAACGTGGAGGTTATTACCAACCCCTCGGCGCGCTACCCCGCGGCCGGTGCGGGTGGGGTCATCAACATCACGCTTAAAAAGCAGCAGAAAGACGGCTGGAATGGCCAGGCGGCCGGTATTCTGGGCACGCGGGAAAAGTATAACCTGTCGCTGAGCGCCAACCGCAAGCTGGGTAAGCTTAACTTCTTCGGCAGCTACGATGCCAACGACAACCACTACCGGGGCGAATCGGATCTGCGCCAGGCGGCTACGGTAGAAGGTCTTACCACGCGCACCGACCAGAACGGCCGCAGCCTGCGCCACCAGCAATACCACGGCGGCCGCTTCGGGATAGACTACGACCTCACAAAAGACCAGAAAATCACGGTTTCGGCCGATCTGAGCCAGAGCCGGGGTTCTTCGCGGGAAAATCTGAATACTATCCTCACCCGCGGCACCGATGCCCCGCTGGCCCTGCGCAACCTGGGCTACTCCAACGAAAAGCAGCACCAATCGGTGTACTCGGTGGACTACCGCCGCACCTGGGCCGAGCACAAAGGCCGCGAGCTGACCGCCAACGTTAGCCTCGTAGATGTAGGCGTAGATGTGCAGGTAGGGCAGCGCGTGCTGGATGGCCCCGCCTCCTACCCCCGCCAGGAACGCCGGCAGCTGTATGGCGTAGGCATCAACGTCCTGCAAGGTCAAGCCGACTACGTGCACCCGCTAGGCGAGAAAGGCCGCCTGGATGTGGGCCTGCGTAACGAGTCGTGGTGGTCGGATGGCACAACGGACTACCTTCTGCAAGCTGGTGAAAACGAAGCCTTTGTTCGACTTGATAATCAGTCGTTTGCTTACCGCTACCAGCAGCACGTGCAGGCCGGTTACGCCACCGCCCAGCAGGAATTTGGCAAGTGGAGCCTGCAAGGCGGGCTGCGGGCCGAGCACACTACCCTAGATGGGCGCGTACTACCCAACACCGGTCAGTTCACCCAGCGCTACCTCAATCTGTTCCCCACGGCTACCTTGGTGCGCACCCTACCCGGCGACCAGCGCCTGCAACTCAGCTACTCACGCCGCCTCAACCGGCCCAACTTCATGCAAGTGTTGGCCCTACCCATCTACAACGACCAGCGCAACTACCGCATCGGCAACCCCGTGCTGCGGCCCGAGTTCATCAACTCGGTGGAGCTGGGCCACCAAGCCACCTGGAAGCAGACCTCGCTGACGACCACACTGTTCTGGCGCCAGACCACAGATGCCATCCAGGCCATCCGCGCCATCGACACGGCGGCTACCCGCCTCAGTGGCCAACCCGATTTCATCACCCGCACCAGCTACCAGAACTTCGGCCAAACCAACAACTACGGCCTGGAAATGTCGCTGAATCAGCCCCTTGCAAAGTGGTGGAAAATCACGGCCAGCGGCTCGGTGTACCGCAATGAGGTGACCAGCTTCCTAGGCGACGGCCGCAACCGCAGCACCGTAACAGGCACGGCTCGCCTGATGAACAGCTTCACGCCCACCAAACAGCTTGATGTGCAGCTTACTGCTAATTATCGGGCGCCGCAACTCACGGCCCAGGGCCGCTTGGCTGCTTTCCACGGCATTGATGTGGCCCTGCGCCAGCGCCTGTTTGAAGACCGCGCCGCCCTTACCCTGCGGGTAAGCGACATCTTCAACACCCGTCGCAACTACACCCAACTGTATTCTGACGGCCTGGAATCCAACTTCCGCACCAAGTACGAAACGCGCGTGGGCTACCTCGGCTTCACTTGGTTCTTCGGCAACAGCAAGCCCTCCAAGAAAATCGACCAGGGGCCACAGGGCGGTGGCGGCGGTTTCGGTGGCTAAGGCTGATGAGTTGATGGGTTGATTATTGATGTGTTGGTGAGTTGATGTATCTGTGTCATCCTGAGCATTCCGCGCATCAAGCGGCGACGAAGGACCTTATCTTGTAAGAACGACTGGCGTACCAACGACTCGTTCAACTGGCATAAGGTCCTTCGTCGCCGCTTGATGCGCGGAATGCTCAGGATGACATAGGCACATCATCACACAAGCACATCAGCTTATCACCTCATCACCCCATGCCGCTTGCTGCCCTGGTTTTATTGGTGCTCACCGGCACGCTGGTGCCCATCAACCGGAAATTCCGCGAAACACCCGGCGGTATTCCGGTTTTTGTGGTATCCAACGGCCTGCATACTGATATAGTAGTGCCCACCCAGGAGGCGCGCACGGACCTCGACTGGCGGCCGCTGCTCACCGCGCCAAGCCAGCCGGCACGGCCGGCAGCCTACCCTTTCGTGGCATTTGGGTGGGGCAACGCCGGCTTTTACCGCAGTTCCCGTGGCGGGCACACACCGGGCGTGGGCACTACCCTGCGGGCCGCCCTACCCTCGCCTACCTTGCTGCACGTGAGTTGGTGTGCCGGACCACCGCAGCCCAGTACCCGCGTGGCAGCGTTGCGCATTTCGGCCGCGCAGTATGAGGCCCTGGCGGCTACCATCCGGGCCTCGTTTCAGGCTGATTCTGTGGGGCGCTTTGTGCCGGCCGTTATGCTTGGCTACACCGCTCAGGACCAGTTTTTTGAGGCACGCGGGCGCTACCATGTACTGCGCACTTGCAACGACTGGACGAACCGCATATTGCGGCGCGCTGGCCTGCGCGCTGCCCTTAAAGCGCCGCTAGCCGGTTCTGTACTTTACCAAGTACAACACGTTCCTAAAACAAGGAACCATTAAAGCACTTGAATAATAGTATGTTAGTTTTTATGCCGGTTTATCGGATTATTTTGATGAAAACTGATAATTTTCGATAAAAAGCTACTTTTACGTGCACTTTATATGAATCTAGCCGTTTAAGTATCATTATTCTCACTGCTCTTGCATTCGGGGTAGTAACGAATCGATCCAAATTACGATGCTGCATATTCACCGCGACCCACTGCCCGACCGCTTCCTGCTGATTCCGGCTTCCGATTCTTCGGAGTCGGCGGAGTTGGATTTATCACGGTCGTTGCACCGGGCTTCGCGTAGCGACAAACCCTCTATTTGGCTCGACTGTAGTCTGATTACGGATCAGCTTTCGGAAGATGCTGTGGACATTCTGTTGGCCTACTCTTTCATGCTACGCCAGCAAGGCCGGCAGTTGGTACTTTGCCACGCCAATGAGGCTATCCAGGCCGAATTTGCCCGACACGACGAGGCCTCCCAGCCCAGCATTGTCTCCACCCTCCTCGATCAGCCCGACACGGAATCCGGGCAGGTCCATCACATCAGCTTGTAGCCCCAGACATCGGTCTGCCGGTCGGGTTTGTGTACCTTCGCGGCTTCATTCACTTTAATGGATTAAAAGGGAAGAGTTGAAAATTAAGAATTAGCTAACTGGCCTATAGCCGGCTTTTTTAATTCTTAACTTTTGATTCTTAAGTTTTAATTGAATCAGATGAAACCCAGCATACCGCAAGGTACCCGCGACTTTGGACCGGCCGTAGTGGTCCGCCGCAACTATATTTTTGGCATCATTCGCCGCACGTTCGAGAAGTTTGGCTATGCTCCGCTCGAAACCCCTACCCTCGAAAACCTGTCGGTGCTGACGGGTAAGTACGGCGAGGAAGGCGACCAGCTGTTGTTTAAGGTGCTCAACTCGGGCAACTTCCTGAAAAAGCAGAAGGGCGATGTGGTGAAAGAGGAAGTGACGCCCGACGACTTGCTCGCTGGTGCCAAACAGGTGCTACCCAAAATCGCGGAGAAAGGCCTGCGCTACGACCTGACGGTGCCGTTTGCCCGCTACGTGGTGATGAACCGAGGCACGCTCACGTTCCCCTTTAAACGCTACCAGATCCAGCCCGTGTGGCGCGCTGACCGCCCCCAGCGCGGGCGCTACCGCGAGTTCTATCAGTGCGATGCCGACGTGGTGGGCACCGATTCGCTGCTCTGTGAGGCGGAGATTGTGCTGATGATGTGTGAGGTACTGAACGGTCTGGGCCTGACAGACTTCACCATCAAAATCAACCACCGTCGGGTGCTGAGCGCTATTTACCAGGCGCTGGGCGACGAGGGCACCGAAACGGCCCTGTTCACGGCCATCGACAAGCTCGACAAAATTGGGCAGGAAGGCGTAGAGAAAGAGCTGCGTGAGAAAGGCTTCAGTGACGACGCGCTAGGCCGGTTGTTTGCGTTACTGGGCGTAGAGGGCACTTTTGGCGAGAAGCTGGAGCGCTTGCAGGCCGCTTTCGTTACGGCTGGGGTAGCCCCCGAAAACGAAGAGGGCTACAAAGGCCTGGAGGATCTGGCACGTGTGCAGGAGCTGCTGCAAGGCTTTGGCTTCGCGCAGTTCGACCACCTGGATTTCGACGTAACGCTGGCCCGCGGCCTGAGCTACTACACGGGCTGCATCTTCGAAATAAAGATCAACAACGTGAACATGGGCAGCGTGTCGGGCGGCGGGCGCTACGACAACCTGACCGGGGCCTTTGGCCTGCCGGGCGTATCGGGGGTAGGGTTTTCCTTTGGCGTCGACCGGCTCTACGATTGTCTCGACGAGCTGCAACTTTTCCCCACCGACGCCACCACTACCACGCGCTGCCTGCTGGTTAATTTCGACGCCGAGAGCGAAACCGCCGTGCTCCCCGTGCTGCGCCAGTTGCGCGACGCTGGTATTGCCAGCGAGCTGTACCCGGAGGCCGGTAAATTGAAAAAGCAGTTTCAATACGCCGACCAGAAAGGTATTCCCTATGTGCTGCTGCAAGGCTCGGAGGAACGGGCGGCTGGGCAGTTCAAGCTGAAAACCATGCGTACCGGTGAAGAACGGACTGTTTCGCTGACTGATGCACTCGCGGAGCTAACAAAGTAAGACACGTATGGCCGAGGACTTCCTCCTTACTCCTACCACTCCGCTCACGCTGCCTACCCTGCGCACACTGCTAGCCAGCGATGCCCGCGTGGTGACGGATGCTGGCGGTGTTCCAACTTCCAGCCCGGACACTACAGCGTCGGCTGCACCGCTCCTGGCGGCCGCCTGCGGGGTAGGCGCCGAAGCGCCTGGCGAGTTGGTGCGCCTCATGTTGCTCCTCCAAGCCGGGCAGCAGCAGCGGCGCGGTGCTTCGGCCGCCACCGTGCGCCGCCTACTCGACTTCTACAACCGCGAGGTGCTACCCGTGGTCTACCAGCAAGGCGGCGACCAGGCTGGGCTGGCCCATTTGAGCCTGCCCCTGTTTGGCTTGGGCGAGGTGAACTACCAGGGCTACCGCCTGCAAACGAGCGACGTACTGGAGCTATTTGGCTGGGCAGCCCTGCCACAAGCTGATGCGGACGCGACAATGCTACTGACCGGAGCGAGTTTCACGCTGGCCTACGCGGTGCGGGCGTGGCTACGGGCTGAGCACCTGCTGTTGGTGGCTGACAACCTCAGCTCCTTGTCGTTGGCTGTGTTGCGGGGTGGTGAAGAGTTAATTGCTTCGCCTACCCATACAGCCTGCCATGCGGCGCTGGCCTATGTGCAGCAAGCCATAGAGGCAGCGTTTACTGCTCCTACCCCCGATAAGCAGCCTACCCTGGCAAGCAATCTTCCCACACCAGCCGCGGCAGACATTTCGTTGGCCCTGCGGACACTGTTGCTGACGGTAGCCGAGTTGGGTAGCCACTCGGCCGGGCGCACGGAACAGCTGCTACAAAGTGCATCTCATACGCTGGCCGGCCTACGCCACCCGGTTGGCAGCTTACTGCGGCAGAATAATCAGCTTTGCGCCGTGCTGCTGTCAGCAGATAGCCGCTATAGCAACCCCAGCGCTGATGTCGCACTCAGTACGTATCAGCTACTCGACAACGCGGAGCAATTGCTTGGTATTGAGTTAGTCTTGACTTCGCAACAGCTATCTGCGCAGTCGCCAGACGCGGCACACTTGGTACTGGATGCCCGCGAAAAACTACCGCCGCTCGTTGAGCAGCAGCCTGTGTACCCGGTAGTGCACGCAGCCGCTCAGTTTGTGCGCCGTTACGCTCATCCGGGTCAGGGTGTTTAAGTTGGGCTTATCTATTCTTCGACTGTTTCAGACACGCAATCAGGCTTGGCCGCCGTTACCACTCCGTGAAACTCTACCAACTCTTTTTGTGTGGATTGCTGAGCATCGTCGGGCTGACGGCGGCACGGGCGCAATGCCCTACCTCACCGCCTTTGGAGCAGGCGCGCTTCCGGTTTTTTGACGTCGAAACCAAACAGGAAATCACCGACCGGTTTTTGTGTGTGGGCAAGCGCATCCGGATTGTAGATGCCAGCAATCCGCGCCTCGTATCCGGCCAGGTGTTTTACCAGTGGCAAGCCAGCGTAGCGTGCCGCGGATTTACAGATACCACTTCGTTTTACACCCCTACCACCGCCGGCCCGATAGTACTGACGGTCAATATCAACCAGAACCAGACGGGTGGCGGCTCCTCGGGGTTATTGGTAGCCTATCCGGCTTTCGAGGTAAAAACCTCCCCGCCGCCTACCTTCTCGCTCGTGAGCTGCACGCCGGGCGCGGTGCAAGTCACCATCACCGACCCTACCTACGACCGGTATACGGTGCAGGTAGGCAGCGGCCCGGCCGTGGCGGCTACCCGCAATACAACGATTACCTACCCTGTTCCGGCCGGCAGCCCCAGCACCGTGACTGTGGCAGGCTACTACGTGGCGGCTACCCTGTGCAGCAACACGGCTACGCAGTCGTTTACGCCGCCCGCTCTGGCCCAGGCAGCGCAGTTTCAGCGGCTGAGCCTGAACGGCACCACGGCCCAGCTCACGTTTGCAGGGTTGCAGGCTGGGTATCAGTACAGCTTGCAGCTGCGCGACGCCAGCGCGCCCGGCGGCTACCGCACCCTGACGGCTCTTTCTGCGGCAGCTTCCACCTACTCGCTGCCCAATGCAACTGTGCCGGGCTGCTATCGACTACTGCAAACAGATGCCTGTCAGCCTTCCGCTACCAACCTACCATCCAACGAGCTGTGCACGGTGGCTCTCACTGCCACTGCCCAGAATAACCAGAACCTACTTACCTGGACTACCGACCAAGCCGGGCCTTTTGAGGTGGTGCGCGATGGGCAGGTAGTAGCGCAGCTGCCCGCCGGCACCACCCGCTACGATGATGCGGCCGTGACGTGCGGCATCAGTTACACCTACCGTGTGCGGGCCACTGGCGGTGGCCTGTCAGAATCCGGTGAGGTGCACGCAACGGCGGTTTCGACGGACGCGCCACCCGCGCCGGTGCTGCTGGCCAGCTATACGCTTCGCAATCAGGTAGAACTGTCGGTGAGCGGCCCTGCAAGCGGCAGTTTGCAGTATACCTACCTGCGCGATGCCGCTACGCTAGCTACCACCACGGCCCGTTCGTTGCGTGATTCCACGCAGGCGACGCCAGCGCGGGCGTGCTATACGGCCACCGTGCGCGATGCCTGCGGCAATACCTCAGCTCCCAGCGCAGCCGTATGCCCCGTCGTCCTGACGGCTGAACCTACTACCCCAGAAGGTACCACCGTGCGCCTGACCTGGATGGCTCTCGGTGCGCCTACCCCCGCCATGCCGGTCACCTACCGCCTGCTCACCTTAGCCCCCGACAATACGGTGCTTAATGCTCGCGTCGTGACGCTGCCTACTACCCTCGACCAGCCCACAGCCGACCAACAGGTACTGCGCTACCGGATAGAGGCCACAGGAGGCGGCCTGCCGGCGCCCAGTTATTCCAACGTGGCCACGGTGGCGCGTCGCCTGCAAGTGGTCATTCCCAACGCGTTTTCGCCCAATGGCGACGGCCAGAATGATGTCTTTGGCGTGAAAGGCCGCTTTCTCGGCCCTTTTCTACTGGTAGTGGTAGACCGAAGTGGCCAGGAGGTATTTCGGGCCACCGACCGTTCCCAGACCTGGGATGGCCGCATAGGCGGGCGCCTACCAGTACCTGCTACTTATGTATGGCGCTTCGAGGCAACGGATGCCACTGGCCAACGCACGGTAGACCACGGCACCGTCACGATTTTGCGGTAGTGTTTACGTTGGTTGTGTACTGGCCAATGGTGGGTATTCGCTGATGAGCTGTACGAGCAAGCGGCACAGGTCGTCTTCCTCAAAGGGTTTGGTCAAGCAGGCATTCATACCAGCAGCCAGATAGCTGGCTCGATCTGCTTCGAATGCATTGGCTGTCAGTGCAATAATAGGCACGCCGGCCCGCCGCTCATTGGTGCACAGCCGGATGGCCTGAGTTACTTCTACCCCACTCAGTCCCGGCATCTGGATGTCGAGAATAGCTGCGTTGTAGTCGTTTTCCTGTAGCTGTGCCAGCGCGTCGAGGCCATTACCCACGGCGTATACCAGCACGCCCCAGTGCTCCAGCATCACAGTAGCCAGCCATTGGTTCACCATGTTATCTTCGGCCAGCAGCACACGCACCCCATGCAGCTCCGGGTAGCCGGGAGCGGCTGGTTGCTCGGCTGGTTGGCTGGCGGCCGTAGTGTCTTCGGCGCGGGGCAGCGAGAGGACGAACGAAAACGTAGTGCCCTCGTTGGGTAAGCTGCTCAGCAACAGTGTACCGCCCATATAGCGCACCAGCTGTTCGCTGATAGCTAACCCCAGGCCGGTCCCCCCAAACCGCCGACTGGTTTCGAGGCTGGCCTGTGCAAAGGTCCCGAAAATAGCCTCCTGCTGCTCAGGCGCGATGCCTATGCCCGTATCTGTCACCCAGAAGCGAAGCGTTAGGGCTGCGCTATTTTCGGCCAGCACGGTTACCCTTAGCTGCACGCTACCCTGCTCCGTGAACTTGATGGCATTACCAAGCAGGTTGAGCAGCACCTGGCGCAGGCGGTAGGCATCGCCAAGCAAGCGAGGAACGGGGGCGCAGTCCAATGGCTGAATAATCAACTGCAACCCTTTTTCGATGGCTAAAGGGGCTACCGTTTGACTAACCGCTTCTAGCAGCACATCCAGGCTAAAGGCCGCCTGATCCAGCTCCAGATGGTTGGCCGTTATTTTCGCCATGTCCAACACGTCATTAACCAGCGCCAGCAAGTGCTGCCCAGCCCGCTGCATCGTAGATAGGTATTCCTGCTGTTGGCTGGTGAGCGGGGTTTTCTCTAGTAGGGCAGCCATGCCCAGTACCCCATTCAGTGGCGTTCGTATTTCGTGACTCATACGTGACAGAAACGCTTCTTTCGCGCGCGCGTTGTCTTCTGCCTCCTGCTGCGCCTTTTTTAACGCTGTGATATCGGTACTGACTATTAACAATTCTGGCTCTTTGCCCAGCTGCGGCAGAGGATGCATGTACGTTTGCAGTATGCACGTTTCACCCGAGGCCATTTCCAGTGGCATTTCCGTCGTCAGCGACTTCTGCGACGTTAAGACCTGTTCACCCAGCTTACGAATCTGCCGAAGCTGCTGCTTCACAACAGCAGTTTGCTGACTTGCGGGCAGCATATGCTGGCTACGGGCGGCCATTTCATCGAAAGCTGCATTCCGGAATACTACGTCATTGTTGGCATTCTTCACGTAGATAACGCTAGGTAGCGAGTCTACGATAAGCCGGATGAAGGCTTCCTGCGCCCGCATCTGGGCCTCGGCCTCGCGCTGTCGTTCTTCGGCCGCATACCGGGCCGTGATGTCAATCCCCGATCCTACCACCATCTGCAAGTCACCCACAGCGTTGATGACGGGGCGCAGGTGGCGCAAAATGCGTTTGTTGCCGGCAGGAATCTTAATGGTTTCTTCCCACAGCACATCCGTACGGGTTTCTAATGCCTGCTGGAAACGTTCTTTTCGTTCCTGTGCCAGTTCCATAGAGCGCCCCCGAAGGTTAAAATACTCGTCGCTGGTCAGGCCCAGTATCTGCTGGCGCACCCGTGCATCAGAGATGGACGAAGGATTGGTGAACAGGAAGCGGTGTTGATCGTCGAATACGGCTACGTCAACCGGCAGCAGATTCAGGATAGACTCGTAGAACTCTCGTTGCCGTGCTGCGGCTTCCTCCGCCTCTTTGCGCTCAGTGATGTTCAGGCCGGAACTGACGACCATGCGCACATTTCCATCGGGTCCCATGATGGCCCAGCTACGCCGCAGCCAGTATTGCAGTTTACCGGTGGTATGATCAAGCAAATGCTCCTCCCACACCGACTCGCGCCGGTTGCCTATTGCTTCGGCGAATGCCCGCTCGCGCTGTTGAATCACCTCTTCTGGCCGCTGCCGCATCTGGCACAACTCACGGGTAGTTTTGCCCAGCATCTGCTGCCGCCGAGCGGGGTCTGGCTCTACAGTAGGGTTCACGAACAGGTACCGATGTTCCACATCGAATACCACTACCCCTGCGGGTACCTCCATCAGAATGGTTTCGTAGAACAGTTGTTGCTCCAACAACGCCTGCTTGGCCTGTAAAATCGTAGTGACATCGGTTAAGTAATACGTAACGCTGGTTTCGTCGGGCGTGGCACCGTCTACCATCAGCACGTAATGCCGTTCGCCTACCGTCAGCTTTTGTATGGGCTGCTCCGAAGCTGAAGCCGCTAGCGCCCGCAGACGCTGTGGCAACCTATTGTTCGCCTGCAACAACGTATTGCCAGCTCTATTGGCCCAGCACAACGTATCATCCACATTCACCCGCAGAATTGGGTTGGGGTTTTGTTCTAAGACGTGCGTCAGCGTATGGAGAGTAGCAAATTGGGATGTGGTGGCAGCCAGTTGCTGTTCGAGTGCCGCTATACGGGCTTCAGCTGCAGCCAGCGCTTCTTCGGCCCGAAGCCGGCTGGCCTTCTCCACTGCGATATAGGCAGCGCATTGCTTAGGGGTGGGTGGTAGCATTGTATCCATAGGATGCGTAACATCTAGACTACTTCAAACATACCATTTGCAGACGCCTGCAGATGTATGGAGGACATTGTTTGCCCATAAACTACGCCAATACATTATCCAACTTCGCGATTTCCACCTATAGTACACTAAGGTGTACTACCGTCCCAATTTGGTTGATCCTTTTCGCCTGTATGAGTATATACTCCTTTAGTAGGCTTAATGGCTACGCATGAACCAAATAAGCAAGCATATTGGTCGGTCCAGAGGATTACCTAATTAGCTTGCTCGCTGTAATTTGCTGCTCATATCATATCCTAATTTTATTGCGGCTAAGGTGCTTACCACGGAACGTGACGGCCCCACAGGACCGCAGTTGTTTTCTCATTAGCGCATTTCAATTCCTTGAATTAGATACCTAATCCTGGGCTAGCGCCGTTATGGAGCGGTTGTATAGTAGAATTCCAACTCAACAATTGCCCGCACTACCTTAAAACGGCTCCCCGCTTATTGTATTGCTGATACTACTCTACCCTCAAGAGCTAACAAGCCATACGCATACGGCGTCCCGCTTCATTTCGCGTAAATTGCGCCCGCCGCAGCTTCCTTGCCACTTGGCGGATGGAGCATAGGCGGTTTGGGAGCTTTCGGTATGAGCACGGCTAGCACGGCTGCCACTTCTCGCCGTCAGCTGCGAGCTATTTCTTTTCAAGAACCGCGTTTCTAATGAATACGCACAGATTGTACGACTATGTTTGATATGATGGGCATGATGGGCAAAGTGAAAGAGCTGCAAGAGAAAATGCAGCAGGCCCAGGGTGAGTTGCAGTACCTGACCGCTACGGCCGAATCGGGTGGAGGCTTGGTGAAGGCTACCGCCAACGGCCAGCGCCGGTTGCTGAAGCTGGAAATTGATGAGTCGCTGCTGACGCCGCAGGACCGCGATATGTTGGCTGACCTAGTGGTAGCGGCCGTAAATAAAGTGATGGAGGATGTAGGCGAACAAGCCAAGCAGGAGCTGAAAAGCAAAACTTCCGGCCTGCTACCCAACCTACCCGGTCTCGACCTGAGCAACTTTGGCCTCTGATACCGCCTCCACGCCCGGCCCGTGCGCCGACGTGGCCGTAGTCATTCTGAACTGGAACGGGCGCCGCTGGCTGGAAAAGTTCCTACCCACGGTGCTGGCCCATGCCGACGGCGCCACAGTGGTAGTAGCCGACAATGCCTCTACCGACGACTCGGTGGAACTGGTAGGGCGTGCTTTTCCGCGGGTTCAACTCATTCAAAACGCTACGAACCTAGGCTTTTGCGAAGGATACAACCAAGCGCTGGAAGTCTTGCACACCACGGCAGCGTTTCGCTACTACGTGCTGTTGAACTCCGATGTGGAGGTGACGGCCAACTGGCTGCCGCCCCTGCGCGCGCTGCTGGAGCAGCAGCCCAGCGTGGCCGCCGTGCAGCCCAAAATCCGGCAGTATAGCGCCGATGTGGTGGAGCGGGCGCAGTTTGAGTACGCCGGTGCCGGCGGCGGCTACCTCGACCGCCTGGGCTACCCTTTCTGCCGGGGCCGCCTGTTCGACACGCTCGAAACTGACCGCGGCCAGTACGACGACTCGCGCCCTGTGGCGTGGGCTACCGGCGCGTGCCTGCTGGTGCGCGCCACGGCCTGGCACGCTATGGATGGACTGGATACCGCCTATTTTGCCCACATGGAAGAAATCGACTTGTGCTGGCGCCTCTGGAACGCCGGGCACGAGGTGTGGTACTACGGCGGCAGCACCGTTTTTCATGTGGGCGGTGGCACGCTGGCGAAGTCCAATCCGCACAAAACCTACCTTAATTTCCGCAACGGCCTCGCGCTGGTCTACAAAAACTCCACGGCGGCCGAGCTACCGGGCGTGCTGGTGCAGCGCCTCCTGCTTGATTGGGTAGCCGCTTTACGCCTACTCACCCAAGGGCAAGTAGCCGATTGCCGGGCTGTATTGCGGGCGCACTGGTATGTTGCGCGTCACGTACGCGGCTGGCAGCAACGACGGCGCCAGTTTCCGCCCCGGCTGCGCATCGACGAACGGCCCGGCGTGTACCTGGGCAGCTTGGTTTGGGCTTACTTTGCCAAGGGAAAGCGTGCATTCCCAGCGCTGAGCCGGAAGCTGTTCAACAAAGCGTAGCAGTAGTATGTACTGCTCAGCAATTTCTCAGACCGTCCTTCCAAACTTGTTGAGAAATCTTGCGTGCTGATGATGGATACTGTCTCTCGTCAGCACGCAAGATTTCTCAACAAGTTTGGAAGGACAGTTTGGGAACCAGACTTTCCAGCCATCCTTCTTTACTCATCTTTATCACGTTATGCCTTCTAGTTATTTTAAACGCATTGCCACCAAACAGCACGTTTTCGTCTGGTCGCTGTTACTAATCAGCGGCGTAGCGCAGGCGCAAGCACCCGAAAAAGATCTAGCGGCTTACGTAAACACGTTGCAGGGCACGAATTCCGACGCACATCTAACTCGCGGCAACACCTACCCTACTACGGCCTTACCCTTCGGTATGCACACCTGGACGCCGCAAACGGGCGAGAATGGGAGCGGCTGGAAATATCAGTACGACAAAAAAACCATCCGGGGCTTTCAGCAGGCGCACCAGTGTAGCTCCTGGACCCGCGACTATTGCGTATTTTCCTTTATGCCGGTGAGCGGGCCGCTGGTGGTAGCCGAGGACGTCCGCGCCACCGGCTTCTCGCACACCGACGAAACTGCCCGCCCCGACTACTACAAAGTAACGCTCGCCAACCACATTACCACTGAAATTTCGCCTACTGAACGCGGCGCTCACTTGCGGTTTCACTTTCCCAACGCGGCCAGCTACGTGGTGCTTGATGGCTATACCGGCATCAGTGAGTTGAAGATCTGGCCGGAGGAGCGGAAAATAACCGGGTACGTCAGCAACAACAAACACAACCGGAACGCGCTCAAGAACTACCTAGAAGTGGTATTCGACCAGCCCTTCACAGCCTACGGCACTTGGGAAAACCGTAAGAATACCGTGCAGGAAGGTCAGCAGCAGGGCGCCGGCGAAGGGGTAGGCGTCTACCTCCGCTTTGCGGACGGCGCCACGGTGCAGGCCAAAACCGCTTCGTCCTATATCAGTCCCGAGCAAGCCGGTGTGACGCTGCAAGCAGAGCTGGGCAAATTTGAAAATCTGGACGATACCAAAGCCGCCGCTACCACCATCTGGAACCAGCACCTGGGCCGGATTAAAGTGGAAGGTGGCAGCGAGGAGGATAAAGCCACGTTCTATTCCTGCTTTTTCCGGGCCAGCCTGTTTTCGCGGCAGTTTTACGAGTATGACAAAACGGGCAAACCCTACTACTTCAGCCCTTACGACCGGCAACTACACGACGGGTATATGTTCACGGATACGGGCTTGTGGGACACCTTCCGGGCGCAGTTTCCGCTGAACGCGCTGCTCTACCCCACTATGCACGGCCGCTACATGCAAGCCTTGCTGGCGGCGCAGGAGCAGTGTGGCTGGCTGCCGTCGTGGTCGTTTCCGGGCGAAGAGGGCGGTATGATTGGCAACCACGCTATTTCCCTGCTCACCGACGCCTGGATGAAGGGCATTCGTACGTTTGACCCCGAACAGGCGTTGCGCGCCTACCACCACGAGGCTACCAACAAAGGCCCCTGGGGTCGCTCCAACGGCCGGCATGGCTTGCCGGAGTACTACGAGCTAGGCTACCTACCCTACCCCAAATACCGCCAGGCTACGGCCCAGACCCTGGAATTTGCCTACGACGACTTCTGCGGCTACCAATTGGCTAGCGCCGTTGGCAACACTTTCTACAAAGATTTTTTCGCTCGCCAGATGTACAACTACCGCAACGTGTACGACCCGCAAACGGGCTTTATGCGGGGTAGGAAACCGAACGGCAAGTGGACAAAAAAATTCAACCCTTTTGCGTGGGGAGGCCCCTATACTGAGGGCAACGCCTGGCACTGGGAGTGGTCGGTGTTTCATGATATGCAGGGCCTCATCAACCTATTGGGCGGCAAGCAAAAGTTCACCAGCAAGCTCGATTCGGTGTTTACGCTGCCGAGCACGGTAGATATAGGCACCCATCACAAGCCTATCCACGAGATGACGGAAATGGTGGCGGCCGGCATGGGGCAGTACGCCCACGGCAACCAGCCCATTCAGCACATGCCCTACCTCTACACCTACGGCGGGCAGCCCTGGAAAACCCAGCAGCACGTGCGCGAAGTGATGCGCAAGCTCTACAACGCCACCGAAAACGGCTACCCCGGCGACGAGGACCAGGGTCAGACTTCCTCCTGGTACGTGCTCAGCGCCCTGGGCCTCTACAGCGTGTGCCCCGGTACCGACCAGTACGTGGTGGGCAGTCCGGCCTTTCCCAAGGCCACCCTTACCTTAGAAAACGGTCAGCAATTCACCATTGAAGCCAAGGACAACTCGCCGCGCAACGTCTATATCCAGTCGGCCACGCTCAACGGCCAACTCTACACCCACCATTGGCTCACATACGGCGACCTGACCAAAGGCGGCAAGCTGACGTTTCGGATGGCCGATACGCCCGCACTAGACAGAGGCCTTTCCCCAGCCGACGCCCCTTTTTCCCTATCGAAAAAATAAAGAAAGGCCCGCAAAATTCGTTTCGCGGGCCTTTCAGTAGTGGTGCCGAATAGATAACGTGTGCCTACAAATCCCACACGGTGTAGCGCTGGCGGCGCATGGCCTGGCGTACGTTCATCCAGAACGCCAGCACGAAATACAGCACGATGGGTGAGCCAAACGTGAAAAAAGATGCGTAGACAAACGACAGGCGTACGCTGCTGCGGGAAAAGCCTAAGCGGTTTCCCAATGCGTTGCACACGCCAAAGCTCTGCTTTTCGATGAAATCCGTAATTCGTCTCATGGTTTCTCGTTCGATAAGCGTGTATAGTACTCTAGCAGAAAGTCAAAATAACAGTATTTCAGCCAGGTCGCAAGCTCAACTGCGCAAATCGGGCAAAAACGCAGCCTTTAGGCAAGCTTTTGCGTTTGTTGACCGACCTTTCGTCTGCTTTATCCTCACCGTATGAGAAACTCGCTGCGCTTTGTACCTGCTTTGCTGACCGTAGCCGTCTGTGTGTTACCGGGTTGTACGTTGCCCCGGATGCTAAAGGTTGCGCAAAATGGGCAGCAAGTGCGCGTGGCGCCGAGTGTGCTGGAAAGCAACGGCGAAAATGTGCTGTTTGAAGTGACGGCCAAAGTGCCCGCCCAGCACCTGCACAAAGGCGCCGCCTACCAGTTGCAATTTGCCTACCGCTACAACAACGGCCTGTACCAAGACACGGTAGGCACGCTGCGCTTTATCTCGGGCGAGTACGTATACGACGACTCGGTAAAAAACCAGTTGGTCATTCGGCGGCAGTTGTCGTTTCCGTACGCCCAGCGCAAGTCGCCGGGCGAGTTGGTGGTGCTGCCCGTGGCGCGCGAGCTGAAGCCAGGCGGCAAGCAGCTGCCCGGCAAATCTTTTGTGGCGGCCCGCGGCATCGTAACGACGGACCGCCTGGTGGTGCGCGAGGATACGGCCATTGCCCTCCTACCTGAGTCGATAGACAACAATATGAGCGGCACGAGGGTGCTGCCGTTTTTCTTTGATGCGGGCCAGGCTAAAATTCGCAACTACCTGGGCACCAACGTAGCGGCGTTGGAAGATTTCATTGAGGCAAACCAGCAAACCGAAAAGGTGATGATTGCGGCCGGTCACTCACCCGATTCCCTTGACCGCCACGACCCGCACCTAGCCGACAAGCGCGTGCGCGTGCTGCTGGACTACTACAAGCACCGCGTCGACACGGATTCCTACCTCAACGCAGTCAAGAACATCGACTTCGAAACCCAGGCCTACCACCGCCGCTGGGACCTGTTCCTGACAAAGGTGCAAAGCTCGGCCCTTAAGCCTGCGCAGATAGATTCGGTGGTGCAGCTCATCAACGATACGCCCGGTACCTACGCTCAGAAAGAGCAGAGCCTGCACCAGCTCAGCTACTTCGACTACATCGAGCAATACATCTATCCGGTGATGCGCTTCGGCACGGTGGCCGTGAAGTACACCGCCCCCAAACGCTACGATTCGGAAATTTACCTGCTTTCCAAGAAGATAGTGGAAAAGCAGACTGAGCTGGATGCCCTCACGCCCGAGGAGCTGCGCTACTCGGCCCAGCTCACACCTCTGCTGGCCGAAAAGCAACGCATCTATGAAACGTCGGCCGCGGCCACGGGCAGCTGGCAGTCCTACCACAACCTAGCGGTGGTGCTATTGCAACGCGCAGAGAAGGAGCCAACTGACAAAGTGCGGCGGGCCTACCTACGCCGGGCGGCCGTCAACTTCACGCTGGCCGCGCACCGCAACCCCACGGCTCAGCAGTTTTTCTACGTAGCCACCGCCTACCATCGCGCCAACGACCGGCTAGAGGCCCTCCAGAACTACGACTATGCTATTAAGCTGGGCGGCCCGCGGCCGTTGCTGGAAAAAGTATTCGCTGATAAAGCAGCGTTGGAAATTGAAGTTGGCCAGCTCAGTGATGCTTATGCCAGCCTGGGCTACTCCGGTTCATCGTATCAAAACACCATGAACCGGGCGCTCATCTATCTGTTGAAAGGCAACTACCCCGACGCGGCCAGCATTTACCAGCAAGCGCAGGGAATGCGCTCCCAAGACGCACTGGTGCATTACTGCCTGGCCGTAGTAGCCGCCCGCCAACGTAACGAAGCCGCCGTGGGCACCTTGCTCCGCCAAGCCGTGCAGCTCGACCGCAGCTATGCCAACCGCGCCGTGGAAGACCTCGAATTTGCGGAGGTAGCGAAGTCGAAAGCATTTCTGGAAGCGGTGCGGTAGGAAATAAGCTGTCATCCTGAGCATGTGGCGCATTAAGCCACATGCTCAGAATGACAAGCGGGCGGTCATTAATCCGATTTGCCCAACCCGGCTAGTAGTCGTAGCTTTACGGGCCGGATATTGCCGGTTTTTCTGTTTTCTGATTGTTGTCATTTACTGTCTATGCGGACTATTCAATTCCGGGAAGCCTTGCGCGAAGCCATGACGGAGGAAATGCAGCGCGATGAGCGCGTGTTTCTGATGGGCGAAGAAGTTGCCGAATATAACGGCGCCTACAAAGTGAGCCAGGGTATGCTCGACGAGTTCGGCCCGGAGCGCGTGATTGATACGCCGATTGCCGAGCTGGGCTTTGCCGGCATCGGGGTAGGCGCGGCAGCCAATGGTCTGCTGCCTATCATCGAGTTCATGACGTTCAACTTCTCGCTGGTCGCTATTGACCAAGTGATTAACTCGGCCGCCAAAATCTACTCCATGTCGGGTGGGCAGTACTCCTGCCCCATTGTATTCCGCGGCCCTACGGGTAGCGCCGGCATGTTGTCGTCGCAGCACTCGCAGAACTTCGAGAACTGGTTTGCTAACACTCCAGGTCTGAAGGTAGTAGTACCTTCTGACCCTTACGACGCGAAAGGCCTGCTAAAATCGGCCATCCGCGACCCCAATCCCGTGATTTTCATGGAGTCGGAGCAGATGTACGGCGACAAGGGCGAGGTGCCCGAGGAAGAATACCTGCTACCCATCGGCAAAGCCGCTGTGAAGCGCGAAGGCAAAGACGTGACGCTGGTGAGCTTCGGCAAGATGATGAAGGTAGCCTTTGGGGCTGCCGAAGAGCTGGCCAAAGATGGCGTGGACGTGGAGGTAATCGACCTGCGCTCGGTTCGTCCTATCGACTACGATACCATCATCGAATCGGTGAAGAAAACCCACCGCCTCGTGATTGTGGAAGAAGCCTGGCCCCTCGCCAGCATCAGCGCCGACATCGCCTTCATGATTCAGCGCCGCGCCTTCGACCACCTCGATGCCCCCGTGGAGCGCATCACCTGCGCCGACGTGCCCCTACCCTACGCCCCTACCCTGATTGAGGCTTCGCTGCCGAACGTGTCGCGGGCTATCAAGGCTATCAAATCCGTGATGTACGCGGAGAAATAAAGGCGCATATAATCTCCCGTCATCCTGACGAAGGAAGGACCTTATCTCACCAGAACGGCGTGTCCGGCTGAGATAAGGTCCTTTTGTGTTACGTATAACGATAGAAGTTATCAGCAGAACGTCATTCCGAGCCTGTCGAGGAATCTCGCCTGCTCCCGCTAATACTCTAAATTAGTGCTGCATGCGAGATTCCTCGACAGGCTCGGAATGACGGCCTTTTTTATTCTTTGATTTCCTGCCCTACCCTCTTTTTCCTACACAATGAATTACCGCCTGAGCATCCGCCTGGAGCAACTGGAACGTGCTACTGAACGCTTAATTCAATCGGCGGAGGCGCTGGGTGAGCGGGCGCACCAGTCGCCGGGACCGGGGAAGTGGTCGGCGGCGCAGGTGGTGCAGCACTTGCTGATTTCAGAAACTGGCATCAATCAGTACCTAGAGAAGAAAGTTCTGGAGGCCGAGGGCTTGCAACACGCTGGGCTAGGGCATTTTTTGCGCAGCCGGGTGTTACGGGTGCTGCTGCGGGTGCCGTTTCTGCGTTTCAAGGCACCCACCTATCTCGCCTCCAAGATGCCTGTGTCGGCCCCGCCCCTCCCCGAGCTACGCCAGCAATGGGCCAGTGTGCGGCGGCGGCTGGAGCAGCTTTTAAATGAATATCCGGAACATCTAATGCGCCGCGCTATCTTCAGACACCCGCGTTCGGGCATGCTCACCATCGCGCAAACGCTGGATTTTATGGTAGATCATGTGCTACATCATCAGAAGCAGCTAGAGCGCATTGCAAAAGTGGTGAAGTTGTGATTTGTGGATTGCAGATAGAATTACAGTTGTCATCCTGAACGTAGTGAAGGACCTTATCACGCTAGAGGGACTGTCATAACAACGGCTCGTTCGCACGTGATAAGGTCCTTCACTGCGTTCAGGATGACAACTGTAATTATGTGCTCTCTTTCCTACTTCGCCTCTTTCACGATATCCTGGTAGCTCTCGTGGCGGGCGGCGCTGGCCATAGCGGCGGCTAGCTCGGCGGGTGGCACTGTGAGCTTGCGGCGCTGCAAGTCCAACCAAGCGCCATCTACGGTGACGGTGGCCACTACTACCCCATCGGGCTTGCGAATGGTGTGGATGATGCGCCAGCGCGAGCCGTCTGCGTTCAAGCCAGCCACTTCCGATGACACCGTGATGGACTCGCCCAGACGTACTTCACGCATGAAACGCGTGTCTTCCCGGAACAGAATTGGCCCCAGTTGGTGCTCCGCGAAATACTGCATCGTGAAGCCCGCTTCAGACAAATATTCCAGACGCGTGTGGGCGGCATAATCGGTGTAGGCCGAGTGGCGCATGTGGCCGTTGGGGTCCATATCAGCCCAGAGGGCGGTGTAGGTTTTTTCGTAGGCGGGCATAGATACAGAAGAGAATGTTGGGGAGTAAAACGGGGAAGTATTCTGGTTGTTCAAAAAACAGCCCCGTCGGGTTTCCGACGAGGCTGTTTTTCTTGAAATAAACTTTCGTTGCCTACCCTGGCTAAATAGCCGGATCTTCAGGTACGTTGGGGTTAGTCAAACGTTCTTGCTGGGGGTAAGGATAAAAGTTGCGGGTGCGCTCGATGAGTGCGGCGGGTGGCGCTGGGCGTCCCAGACGGCGGCTGTCGGGTAGGCGCAGGCCAGTCATGAATAATTCGGCGGCCCGCTGCCGGTAAATTTCCGTGAGCAGGGCATCGGCAGTTACGGCGCCAGCGTAAGCGGGCAGCGCGGCCCCTACCCCAAACGCGTCGTCACTGGGGGCCTGGGTGCGCACGGCGTCGATGAGCGTTACGGCCTGAGCTAGGTCGCCGTTCTGGCGCACAATGGCTTCGGCCTGAATCAGGCGCATCTCGTCGGGCAGATAGACGGGAATGGAGGTATTCTGCAACGCGAAAAAACCGGCCACCGAGCGCAGCGTATCGCTGCCCAGCAGCGGGTCTTGCACCACATTGGTAGGATTGGTTAGGTAAAAGCTCAGGCGGGCATCGCGGCGGTTGACCAGTGGAGCGGGTAGGCCAAACAGGTTGCGCGGCCGGAAATTCCTACCAAACACAATGCTTTGGTAAATTGGGTTGGGATTCTGCGCGTTGTAGACGAAGGCCGACTTACTTCCCAGGTTTACCAACGCGGCGGCCGCGGCGGCCGCGGCGTAGTTGCCAGCGGCCAGGTTGTAGCGCGCCCGGTGGGCATTGATAGTATTAGCCAGGTCCAGCGTGCCCGCCGTTACTTTGGTGGTAAACTCCGCCGAGGGCGCGGTGGTCGTAATGAGTTGTTGGGCCTCGTTGAGCAGGCGAATGGCCTCGGCCAGCAGTTGGGTGCGCGGCACAAACGTGGCTTGGCCTGAACGGTCGGAATTAAGCGGGGCCTGCTCGAAATTCTGCGCCAGCGTGCCCAGCGCAATAGCTTTGAATAGGTTGGCGTGGGCCAGCACCGCGTCGCGGGTGGCGGGGTCGGCACTAAGCACGGTAGGGGCGTTGGCCTGCAAGTCCTCGGCCATCGACATCACCCGGTAGAGCTGCGACCAGAGGTTGCCCACGTAGCTGTTGAAGTTGGGTAGGGCGGCAGTGCCGGTTTCAATTTCCAGCACGCTGGTGAAGGTAGCCACGCCGCGTAGCTCGCGGGTGGTAGCGCCCGGCCCCAGAATAACGGAGCCCAGTGTGTTGTTGGCGTAATACTGTCGCATGCCCACGCTCAGGGCCAGCAGGCCGTCGCGGGTGGTGAGCACCACGGCGTCGGAGGGGCTATTGGGGTTCGGAATGTTAAGGTCGCAGCCGGGCGCTGTGAGCAGCAGCAGACTGCCGGCCGCCAGTGCGGCCAATCGGGTTCTATAGCGTTTCATCAAGAAGAAAATCAGCAGGTTAGAAGGAAGCACTCAGGCCTAGGCGCACGGTGCGCGGAATGGGCACCTCCACGAAGTCGAAGCCGCGCACTACAGTGCTCTGGCCGGCCGCGTTTATCTCGGGGTCGTAGCCGCTGTAGTTTGTGAATACGAACAGATTGCGGCCCGTCACGGTGGCGCGTATATTCTTCAATCCCAGAAACTTCGGCGCAAATAGGTAGCTCACCGAAGCCTCGCGCACTTTCACGAAGGAGCCGTCTTCAATCCAGTTTTCAAAGATGCCAAACAGCGCCGCGCTGGTGCCCTTGGGTACGTCGCCACGCAACTCGGCTTCGTAGCCGGCTAGGCCGCCGTAGATGTCCCGGTCGCCCACACGCCGCGTGAAGTTGAACACATCGAAGCCCTGCACCGCGTCTAGCTGCACCCGGAAGGAGAGCTTCTCGTTCACCGTCACCTCGTTAATCAGCGAGGCCAGGTACTTGGGATTGGGGTTGCCAATGACTTTGTTGAGCACGGAGCCAGTAGGCTGGCCAGCCGCGTTGCGCTGAGGCACCCCGTTCACACCCAGCTCGCGTTGGGGTAGGCCGGCCGCGTTCAGCAGTAAAGAGCCGTCGGGGTTACGGGCAAAGTAGGTGCTATAGAACACACCCACAGGCTGACCATTTACAGCAGCCACTTGACCAAACCCGCCATCGAAGGGCAATACGCCATTGCCTTCTATGCCATTCACCTCGTTGCGGTTGTGGGTGAAGGTGCCCGTAATATTCCAGAGCACTTTAGATGTTTGAACAGGCACAGCGCGGACTAGCAACTCTACCCCACGGTTGTCCATGGTACCCACGTTTTCGTTGCGGTTCAGGTAGCCTGTGCTGGGTGAGAGCGTGCGGTTGAGCAGCAGGTCTGTCACGTGTTTATCGAAATACGTGGCCTCTAGCCCTACCCGGTTGTTGAACAAACCGATATCGAAGCCCAACTCAAACTCCCGTTGGCGCTCCGGGATCAGCTGGTTGCCCAGGCGGGCACCTGGATACAGCCCCTGCTGTCCGCCTAAGCTCACCGGCGCATACAATGTATATTGCCCATAGGGGTCTAGGGCCGTGAGGTTGCCGGCTTGGCCCCAAGAGCTGCGCAATTTCACCTGCGGAACCAGTTCGCCCAAGCGGCCTTCTTTCCAGAATTTCTCTTCTGAGAGGAGGTAGGAACCACTGGCTTTGAGGTAGCGCTGCCAGTTGCGGTCCTGGTTGAGGTTGTCGTAGAAGGGTGAGGCGGCATCGAAGCGAATGGCGCCTGTGAGGTATAGGCGCTGACCCAACCCAAAGGTTTGCTGCAAGAAATAGCCTTCTATTCGGCGCTCGGCCCGATAGTCGTTGGCCAGATACGTGCCGCCCGTAGACACCTCTACCCCCGTCACCAATTGCTGCGACGCAATACTGGTGAGCATAGTGCGGTCGTACTGCCAGGTGCCGCCCAGCGAAGTAGTCGACTCCAGCCAGTCGGCGAAGGTACGGCGGTAGCCTAGGGTCAGGTCGTTGTTGTATTGCAGCACCGTTTGGTCGCCGCGGCGAGCATAGCCGGCCGAGTAGGTAGGCGTAGTGTTGCCGGGCGGAATAAAGGCCGTACCAATCTGCGTGTAGGTATCAAAACCAAACACGTTGTCTACGGTAAAGCCTTCGAAGGGCGTGAGGTTTAACTGAACATCGCCAATCACGCGCGAGGTGCGCTGCTGAAACTTAAACCGGTTGATGGCCTCCAGCGGATTCGTGCGCGTTACGATGCTGGTAGGCGTGGTGCTGGGGTAGACGCCCGTGGCCTCATTGGGCTGCGGGTTGATGAAGTTGTTGCTGAAGATGAAGCCCGTTAGCGCCCCATAGGCCTCATTGATGCCGCCGTTGGGCACTTCGTTACTGGTACTGAGCGTGTAGCTGGCGCCGCCCGAAATGCTGGCCCAGTTGGTGAGCGTCTGTTGCAGGCGCACGCGGCCGGTGTTGCGGTTGAAATCAGTAGCATCGATGATGCCCTGGTTTTTGAAGTAGGAGCCCGACAGCGTGTACTTGGTGCTTTGGTTGCCGCCCGATATCGACGCGTAGTTTTCGGTGCCGATGGCCGTCCGGAAAATCTGGTCCTGGTAGTCGTAGCGCTCCACGGGCACCTGCGTCAAGTCGGTAGCAGTGGTGTTGGCAAAGCGGAACGGGTACCGGTTGTAGTCCAGCTTCTTGCGCAGTTTCGACACGATGAACTCGCTGGAAACCGTAACGGAAGGCTTGCCTTCCTTGCCGCGTTTCGTAAAAATCTGCACGACCCCGTTGGCCGCCCTAGAGCCGTAGATAGCAGCGGCAGCGGCGCCTTTAATCACCTCAATCCGTTCAATATCATTGGGGTTGATATCGGCCAAGCGGTTTTGCGCATAGCCACCCAAGTCTAGTAGCGCCGGCGAATCGTTGTTGATAATCACCCCATCCACCAAATATAGTGGCTCCGATGAGCCCAACACCGTGCTGGTGCCACGCAGGCGCACCGAAATACCCCCGGCCGGGTTGCCCGAGTTCTGCGAAATCTGTGCGCCGGCTATCTTGCCCTGCAAGGCCTGGTCAATCTGGGTAGGGGCACCGGCCGTCAGCTCGCGCCCGCCTACCGTGCTGATGGCATTGCCAAGCTGCTGCTTGCTAGTGGCTATGGAGGTACCCGTCACCACCACTTCTTTCAGTCCGATGAGGTCCTGCCGCAGCTGCACATTGGCCGTAACGGTAGGGTCGGCACCCAGCGTAATGGTTTGGGTGCTGTTGGCGTAGCCTACCGAGCTGACTACCAATTGATACGTACCTGGCGCAACGGCCGCACGCAGGTCGTAGACGCCGTCTGCGTTGGTAGCGCCGCCCAGCACCGTGCCCGTGAGGCGCACCGTGGCGCCCGGCACACCCTGGCTATTCGAAATATCCGTAACGGTGCCTCGGATGGTATACGTAGTGTTCTGCGCCCAGGCAGGCATACTGCTAAGTAGCAATAGCAGCAGCCACCAACCGGCAGCCCTCCGTGGCGGACTGCCTAAGCTTTTGGAAAGGGAAGCGTAGTGTTTGGTCATGCAGTAAAAGATTGGGGTGAAAGAAAGATAAACTGGTTGCGTGAGCCACTACTGTATGGCGTACATTCTCAGTCAATTGCTCAATGTAAGTGGTTTTGCCTTTTCTTGCAGCGCTTTCCCGGTACTTCCTTCCTCCTTTTTTCATGAATCCTAATCTACTTCACCTCCTCCGTATTGCCCAACAGCCCGCACGTCGGATCATCGGCCTGATGTCGGGCACCTCTCTCGATGGGTTGGATGTGGCCTTGTGCCGGTGCGAGGGAAACGGCCTCCACACGCGGGTGCAGGTGGAGCATTTCCACACAGTGCCCTACCCCGAGGAAGTGAAAAAACAGATTAGGCAGGTGTTTGCGAAGGCCGAAATCAGCTTCGAGCAGTTGTGCCTGCTACACCCCTGGATTGGCAACCTACACGCCGATATGGTGCTGGACTGCCTGCGCCAGTGGCAGGTAGCGCCTACCGAAGTCGACTGCATCGCAAGCCACGGCCAGACCGTCTACCACGCGCCCCGCCACCAGCACGGCCGCCCCGATTTTCCCAATGCTACCCTCCAACTCGGCGACGGTGACCACGTGGCCGTACGCACGGGTATCCTCACCCTCAGCGACTTCCGACAAAAGCACCTAGCCGCAGGCGGCGAGGGTGCACCCCTAGCCGTGTACGGCGACTACCTTCTGTTTTCACAGCAAGGCGAGGACCGAATCTTACTGAACATGGGTGGTATTGCCAACTTCACTTATTTACCTGGTTCCCTGCAATTAGCCGAAATATTTTCCACCGATGTTGGTCCCGGCAACACCTTGCTCGACGCTTTCACACAACACTACTTCCCTACCTTCAGCTACGACGCCAACGGCGCGTTGGCCGCCCAAGGCCAAGTGCACGAAACCTTGTTGGCCGCCCTCCTCAACCATCCTTTCTTTCAGGCTGATTTTCCAAAAACTACTGGCCCCGAACTATTCAATAAAGAGTATGTGCAGCAAGCACAGACGCGCAGCGGCACACTGGCTCTCTCGCCCCACGATTTACTGGCTACCCTCACCCAATTCAGCGCCGAGGGCATCGTGCGGGCTTTGGAGCGGTGCTTTCCTGTTCCCAATCTTACTGTTTACGCTAGCGGTGGCGGTATGCACAATCCCGTGCTGATGGCCGCGCTACGCCAGCGCCTACCTCAGTGCCGTTTCACCACCACCGATGAGCTGGGCATCCTGCCTGATGCCAAAGAAGCCGTACTATTTGCCGTACTAGCCAACGAAGCGCTGGCTGGTACGCCAGAAACCTTTCAGGGCGGCCAAGCTGGCAATCCTGCCGTGAGTATGGGTAAGATTTCTTTTGCTTGGTGAGGTGATGAGTAAAAAGACGTGTGTCATCCTGAGCGCAGCGAAGGACCTTATCACAATAGAACGACAATCATAACAACGACT
Organism: Hymenobacter defluvii; assembly: GCF_017589435.1. Classification (NCBI taxonomy): domain Bacteria; kingdom Pseudomonadati; phylum Bacteroidota; class Cytophagia; order Cytophagales; family Hymenobacteraceae; genus Hymenobacter; species Hymenobacter defluvii. The sequence goes on along the minus strand of NZ_JAGETX010000001.1, from coordinate 353,354 downwards.
CGTTCAACGGGCACAAGGTCCTTCGCTGTGCTCAGGATGACACACGTCTTTTTACTCACCACCTCACAATCTTACAGCAGCGTAAGGCGAACCAAGTACTGGTCCTGCTCGTCGTGGTCCAAGAATTCGACGGTGTAGCCGGCGGCTTCGGCGTAGTCTTGTAGAATGCTGGCATCGGCAAACAGCCAGTGGAAGGGCGCGCCGGTTTCCTCCTTATAACTCATGCTATATTCTACCTCGCCGTAGTAAGGACCGTTGAGGTTGATAACCAGAGCGCCTTCCTCATCCTCGTAGAGGTAGGCAATGTCAGCAGAGGTAGCCAGGATTTGTCCGCCGGGTGCCAGCAGGGCACGAGCGTGTATCAGGAATTTTTCGAGGCCATCGAGAGTACCCACCAGCCCCAGGCCGTTCATCAGCATCAGGATGGTATCATAGGGTAGGTCGTTGGTGAGAATAGGGTCGAACAGGTCGTGGCAAGCTACCTGCTGCACGCCGCGCTGCTGCATCACTTGCACTGCGCCTGGCGAGGCATCTAGGGCTTTCACCGAATAACCGCGCTGTTGCAATTCTAGTGCGTGACAGCCGGCACCGGCGCCCAAGTCCAATACCCTACCCTGGCAGGCTTCCAGAGCGGTGCGCTCTAGCTCAGGCATTTCCCAAAGGGTACGAAACAGATAGCTAGCCGGTAGGGGCTCGTCTTCGGCTACATTGCTGTGCACTGTAAGTGTAGCGGCTGTTTGGCCGTGGTGAAAGTCGAGCAGAGCGTGGCCCATGGGGTCGTGGGCAGAGGCAGGAGAAGAAGGCATAGAAGTAGGCAAAAGACGCGGCAGGAGATAGAAGAACTATTCCCATCCGAGGCCGCAAGTTACGCCGCGTTGCGCGAGTGCGCCTGCACTTTTGCGGGTTGCTGTATCCTTCGCCGGGCACGTTGCGTTTGCGAGAAGTACACTCACTCCTACATTATACTCCTCCGGCCATGGCCAGCAACCTCGACTACCTGAATCCCAATCTGCTACCCCTCGAAGAAAAACTGAACGCCTACCTCGAAGCCGAGCAGGAATTTCGCCGGGCTGCCACGCAGGCTACCAACCTGCCCATCGACCATGCCGCTGCACCTGGCCCCAACGATTCGTTTGAGCAGCGTCCCGCCACGGGTAGCTTCGATCAGGAAACCAACGAAGTGCAGCAGGCGCTGGATAACACGCGTGCCGACCTAGACGCCCTGCGCCGTGAGATTGTGGAGATGCTCCCTGTGCGAGACGAGTTTATAAAGGTAAACCTAGGCTATGGTCCTAGCCGGGTAGGGGCGTTCCGCTTACCTAGTTCTGCGACAAATACGCCAGAGTACGAGCTGCGTATCGTGCATTAATAAATCTGCTTTTTCTTACCCCACCTGCTTCAATAAGTAAAAGCCCCGCTACTCCTGTAGATAATACAGAAGCAACGGGGCTTTTACTTATTGCTTTAAGAATAGCTCCCATATCAGGAAACGACCCAATCAAGCATAAAAAAAGCGGAACCAACGGCTCCGCTCTTTCCCACAACCAAAACACCTAAAAACTATTCTTTCGTGATAGGTATTGTCAATCTCCGTGCCAAAAAATAGGGTTCTTATAAATATAAATATTCCCAGCATTCTTATTTATATAATACAATTATTCAATTTACATTTCATCCCGGCATAGTCAGGAATTATATTTGATTAGATCCGCCTGTATTTGAAACACATTTTTTATATATGTTTATGAAACAGATAAGTATGTATAAAATATAATTTAAAAATACCATTTCTAAGTATTCTAAATATGGGAAAAAATTCTATAATATAGAATGTGAATATATTAAAAATACAATCAATCATATACACTATTTCAATGCAGCATTAACTTCCTTCTACCAGCAGCTTCACAGTAGATGATAACCGATACGACGCCTTTTTCCTACGCTATGTTTTATGCTTTCTACTCCCTCATAGCAATAATGCTGCTGTCTACTTCCTGCTCTTTTGTCAAACGCTTCCAACATTCTTCCACTACGCTTCATCCACCACGCTTATGAAAAGAAAGATACTCGATACGTATGTATTGCACAGTACTGCACGCATCAGGCAACTATTGACCCTGCTGGTGCTACTACTAGCCAGCACAACGGTATTCGCTCAGTTTCCGCGCCAGGTTAGCTTTACCACTAACGCTGCTTCTGGCTTCAGGGTAGGCGGTAACGCTGTGCTTACCGGTACTAGCACTACTAGTACTGATGGCGTTTTACGCCTTACTAGTAATAATACGCACGAAGCTGGATTTGCAATTGACGACTTTAGCTTTCCGGCACCCTCTGGTTTTAGTATTTCGTTTGAGTTCTTTTCTTATGGTGGAACAGGTGCTGATGGTTTCTCAGTGTTTCTGATTGATGCCGACAAAACTTCTTCTACAAATTTTACCAGTGGCGCATCTGGCGGTGCTTTAGGCTACGCACAGAGAAATATTACCCCTATTAATAAGGGCGTTCCAAATGGCTATATCGGCATTGGCTTGGATGAGTTTGGCAACTTCTCAAGTGGTACTGAAGGTCGTGTAGGCGGACCGGGTGTTGTACCAGATGCTGTTGTTATCCGTGGTTCTGGTTCAGGACAGGATGCAGCAAGTACTACTGACTATCCTTATTTAGCAGGTAACGGCAGACTACCCTTCAGCCTAGATGTCAATTCAACTGAACGCGTAACAGATCCGCAAAACCCAAACTACCGCCGTGCCTACATCGATGTGGTGCCCCAACCTGATGGCACCTATAAAATACGTGTACAAATACAGCATGGCACTGCTATTCAGACAGCTATTGAGAACGTAACAGTGCCAAAGCCTCCGGCAAACCTGCGTATTGGCTTTGCCGGCTCCACAGGGGGCAGCACCAACTATCACGAAATCCGAAACCTGGCTGTGTTACAGTCCCCGGTTGCCATGGATGATAGGGCGGGTACCCGGTATGATCAGCCAGTTTCCTTTAGCGTCATTGCCAACGACCTGTTTCAATACAGCACCTACAAGCCGGGCGGCGTTGACCTTGACCCTTCTACTGATGGTATTCAATCAACGTATACTGTAGCTGGTAAAGGCACTTTCATTGTGAGTACCGAAGGGCAGGTGACCTTCACACCCAGCGGCACTTATGCAGGTATTGTTACGATTCCGTACACGGTGCAAGATCTAATAGGTAGTAAAACTAGCCCCGCCTACCAGTCAAACCCAGCCAATATTACCGTAGTAGTGTCTGGTGCCGATGTAGCTACTACTATTAGTGGCCCTACAGCAGCAAACCCGGGAGCATCGGTTACATACACTGTTTCGACTCTCAACATCGGTCGGGAAACGGCTCTGAACGTAGTACCCACGTTGCAATTGTCAACCTCGGCAACTAATATCGTGCTGCCCGACGGCGCCACTAGAAGCGCCAGCAACCTGATTACGTTTCCTGCCATTGCCAGCCTGGAAAGCAGCGCGGCTCCTATGACCTACGCGGTTACGTTTACCTTGCCCACCAGCGGCAGCATAACGGGCACGACAAACTTTACGGCCACCACGCCCGACCTCAACCTTGGCAACAACTCGTCGGCACTGACTACGAATACTGTAGGCATCAGCAATGTAGCCAGTGGTTGCGCTGCGCCCGGCCAGGATGGCGCCGTAACGCTTACCAGCACCGCGCAGCCTAACACCTACTACCCAGGCCTGAGCGTTGCAGCCGATAAGAAAAGCATCAAGCTAGGCCAAGTGCGCAATACTGCCGGCACGCCTATTACCGCTGGCGACCTGTTGTTGGTGATGCAGATGCAGGGCGCAGATATCAATACGACCAGCGGAGACGCCACTTATGGCACTGATATCATTAGTGCAACTGGCCACACAGCCGGCCAATATGAGTACGCTATTGCTACTGGCCCAGTGGCTGTGGATGGCACCCTGCCTTTGCAAGCAGCATTGCAGAATACTTATACCAATCAAGATTACACAACAGCAACGGGCGGTCAACGGCGCTTTCAGGTGATTCGGGTTCCTCAATATGCATCTCTCACCATCAATGGCACTGTTACTGGCCTAAGCTGGGATGGTACTACCGGTGGTGTACTAGTGGTAGATGTAGCAGGTGAGACGAAGTTTGCGACCAACGCAGTATTGGACATGAATGGGCGCGGTTTCCGAGGTGGCGCCGGCAAACGCTACCTGGGCAATGCAAGCTATACTAAGACCGACTACTACAATGTAGCCGTTGCTGGCACAGACGGAGCCCACGGCTCGAAGGGGGAAGGCTTCGCGGGCGCTCCCCGCTTTACCAATGATGGCCTTGATAATGGTGTGGAAGGCTACGTAAATGGTAGCGTAGGTGCAGGTGCCCCTGGCAATGCCGGTGGCGGTGGTACCGATGCTGCAGCAGCCAACGGAAACTCTTCTAATGCTGGCGGCGGCGGCGGCGGCAACGGCGGCAACGGCGGTAGCGGCGGCAAATATGGTAGCATACTAGGCCTAGGACAAACATTGTCGTTAGATGGTATTGGTGGGCAATTTGGTCGTGCCGCTTCCTTGGCCTCCTCTAGCCGCTTGTATCTGGGTGGCGGCGGCGGTGCAGGTAGCACCAACGCTACTGACCCAAGTACGAGTCGCGGTGCCAATGGCGGCGGTATTATTATTCTGCGTACCGGCACGGTTAGTGGCACTGGTACAATTAAAGCCGATGGCAACGCGGGTGCAAGCGGTTATAATGGCGGCGGCGGCGGCGGTGCGGGTGGCACAGTAGTAATCAACACGCAGGTAGCCACTAGCCTATCTAATATTACTGTATCAACTGTCGGCGGCAATGGCGGTAAAGTATCTGATCCTAACCCACTTGTGGCGCTACTTTCGTATAAAGGTGGCGGCGGCGGCGGCGGCGGCGGCCGGATTTATGCCAACAATACTCTTAATGCAGCTACCTCAGCAGCTGGTGGCTCGTTGGGAAGTGGCGTTAATGTTGGGACCAACGGCGTAGTAGGCGTTTCGGGTACTGTGCAAGCAGCAACGACCACCAGCATTCCTACAGGCATCTCTAGCAACTTCAGCTGCCTACCCATGCTTACTGCCTCGCTTACTACTTCCACGCCGCAGCTCAGCCGCAGCAGCACCGGCGTTAAGCCGGCTATCTACACCATCACGGTGACCAATTCGGGCGGTCAGGCAAACAATGTTTCGGCGATGGTGACGATGGGCAACGGCACCAGCCGTACGACTGGTGGTTCTGCAACTGGTACGGCCAACGGTCTGATTAAATACAAAGCAGGTAGCGCAGTAGTGAAACTTACGTCGGCCAACGGCACTGTTACTGAGTTGCTAGCAGTAGCTGGACGCGGACAGGCTGTTTCCGACCGATACACCCAGCCCACGGCAGACTCATCTACGCCTACGTTCAGCAATATTACAATGCCAGCAGGCTCTACGCTCACTATTACGTACGTAGCTGACGTGGCATCCTTAGCAGTGAATAACACGCCGTATCAGTCGGGCGTGCAAGTGTCGTACCCCGACCCTACTCGCACCAGCGACGCAAACTGGGCAACCCCAGGTACAATGTATACGGCCATGCCAAGCACCGCCGTACCCGGCAGTAACTACGTGAGCACTAGCTCGGCAGCTGAGGATATTATCATTGCCCAGCCCCTACCCGTCGAGCTGAAGCAGTTCAACGTAGCCGCAGTTCGGCAGGACGCACAGCTGACGTGGAGCACGGCTTCGGAGAAGAACAACGACCGGTTTGAGGTAGAGCGTTCGTTGGATGGAGAAGTGTTTGCCCGTATTGGTACGGTAAAAGGCATCGGTTACAGCACGCAGACCCAAACTTACCACTACTTCGATGCAAACGTTGCTCGCCTGAGTGCCGGGCACCCGCTGTACTACCGTCTGCACCAGGTAGACACCGACGGCACGGATACCTACAGCCCAGTACGAGTCATCCGGTTTGAAGCGGCTTTAGAAACCACCGTTAGCGTGTATCCCAACCCTACCCAAGCGCAGGCCACCCTGGAGTTGACGAGCCTACCGGCCGGCAACTACCAGGTACGGATTCTAGATATGACGGGCCGCGTGCTGCGTGAGCAGACACTGACGGGCCAGCAGCAGCACCAACTCTCCGTGGCTGAGCTGCCAATGGGCACCTATTTAGTGCAAGTGCGCGGAGCTAACACCAGCGTAACGCTGCCGTTGCTACGGAACTAGTCTACCCTGCTGACAGGTTGAAAAGCGGTCCGGCACCTTGCCGGGCCGCTTTTTTTGTGCATTTTGGCCTGCTTCTGCCCCTTTTAAGGATAGAACAACGCTGTTTTACTACATCTGTTTTCTCTGATTTCTTATCCTGATGGATTCTCCCCGACCCGAGTTCATGCGCGAAGCCATTCGCCTTTCTATTGAAAAAATGCAGGCTGGCCACGGCGGGCCATTTGGCGCCGTGGTGGTAAAAGATGGGCAGATCATTGCCCGCGGCTTCAACCAAGTGACTAGTACTAACGACCCTACCTGCCATGCCGAGGTAGATGCTATTCGGAAAGCCTGCACGGCACTGGGCACGCACCAGTTGGATGGGTGTGACCTGTACACTTCTTGTGAGCCGTGCCCCATGTGCTTGGGCGCTATTTACTGGGCTCGTCCTCAGCGTGTTTTCTATGGCAACACCAAACAGGACGCCGCCGCCGTAGGTTTCGACGACCATTTCATCTATGACGAAATAGAAAAACCTCTCGCCGAGCGTAGCATTCCGATGGAGCAAGTACTACCCGACGAAGCGATTGAGGGCTTTCGGGCGTGGCAGCGGCATGAGAGTCGCACAGCATATTAGCTTCAACCGATTACACGGCTGGATGTAAAATATAATTTATCATATTTTACATCCAGCCGTAATTCGTGTTTAAACTTATTATAATACCATAATAATCAGCTTTATGGCTTTCTAATTGATACGAAATGGTCTGAACGTTCTATCTACCAGACCAGCTTGAAAACTTCTCTACTTTATCTTTTCCTTCTGTGCTTTGCATGCCAAGCTGTGGCGCAGCAAGGCAGCTGGATGCCAGCCAACGCAGACTTTTCCTACCCTCGCACGCTGCTGAAAGCGGCCGAACTGCCCGCCGTGCGAACGTCCCTGACTGTATCGGCAAACTACGTGCTCTATAGCGGGCTGTTCAACAGCATCAACACTGCACCGCCTACCGATACGGCCAGTACCAATGGCCGGCGCGACCGGGCTACGTTTGCTAAAAACACGGCCTTTGTGCTGCTGCTGGACCGACGCCCAGTCTCCCCTGGCGAGTTGGTACCACTCACAGCCAACGAACGCGCTGCACTGCTCACCAACGCCACTACCTTGCTGGCTACCCTCAACTTTCAAGTGTCGGCGTGGCCATCGTACAACGATTGGCAGTGGCGCTCCAAGGAGTTGATAGACTACCTGATAGCCTACGATTTGCTCCGCGGGGCCGGGGTTCCGGAACAAGAGCTGACTACTAGTCGGGCCAAATTGCAGAAGTTTGCCGGTAACCTGCAAACGCAATCCGTGGCGTCATTTTTTGGGATAAGGTTCTATAGTACCATCAAGAATAACCACACGCTGATGACTGCGGCGGCCCTGGGCATGGCGGCGGTAGTACTTAATGACGCAACCAGCAGCATAGCCAACCAGCAACCCGCTACCTGGATTGCCACCGGACTGTATAACATCGACAACGTGCTGTGGCAGGATGCGCAACGGCAATCAGACCCGGCGGCGGCGGCGGGCTATGCCGAGGGACCGTATTACTTCAAATACGCGTTTCTGAACTGTCTGCCCTTCTTTCGGGCCATGGGGCATTTTCTGCCGGCTGGTGCCCTACCTTACACCTTCAACGGCACCACGCGCACCATTCCTAACCCATATTTCGACCCGCGTTACGACCGCCTCTACCAATGGATAACGGCTATTCTGATGCCTGATGGCCGCTTTCCAGCCTTGGAGGACTCTTATGTAGATATGGGCATGCCCGAGCTGGCACTAACTGGCAACCCCGCCTACGTGCGCCCGCTGCACCTGAGCAAACTGGCGCCCAACCAACTGAATTCACTTACGGCTCAGCTCCGCGACATAACCGTGGACATGCGCGCCGCCTACCTCGCCGCCAACATAACCCCTACCCCTACCCCATCTATTACCCTCACAGCTCTACCCCAAAGCGGAAACCTCATCTTCCGCTCCGGCTCCGACTCGCTGGCTTCCTACCTGCATTTGTATGGCAAAAGCCAGCAAGCGCGCACTACCTCCGGCGGCCACCGCCACGCCGATGCAGGCAGCTTTGCGCTGCACGCCTACGGCCAGCTGCTGGCCCTGGACGCCGGCTACCTCAGCTTCGACCGTCGCAATGAGGTGAAGGAAGCCACCAGCCATAACATGGTGCTGGTAGATGGTGCTGGGCCCGCCTCGGATGCTACTAGCGCCGTGGGCACCGTGCAGCACACCTTTCAAACTGAAAAGCTGAGCTATGGCGAAGTGCAATCGGCTTATGCAGGCACAACGGTGACGCGTAAGGCGCTGTTTGTGCGCAATAGCTACTATTTGCTATCCGATTTCGTGCAGTCCAGTGCGCCACATGCTTACACCTGGCAGTTGCACGGCTATGGCTTGGAAAACGGCACCGCCACCACGGGCACCTTCCAAAACAACCCGGCTGCCCATGAAGGCACGTGGCTTAAAAACGGCGTGCAGCTACTGGCCCACGTAACGGCCACGGCGGGTGCCACTAGCTACGCCACTGCCACCAGCGCCCACGAAGTCACCTACAACACACCCGAGAACCACACCACCCTGCTCGTGCGCAAGGAGGGTAGCGCTCAAACGCAGTTTCTGGCGGCGCTGTATCCCTATACCGATCAGCCTACTCTTAGCCCCAGCACCACCAGCACGTCTACCACTGCCGGCCTGGCATTAGCTTCTGATTTTCAGGATGTAGTTTTCGCGCAGGCTGATACAGTATTGGCCCAAGATGAAAGCGACCTATTACCCCAGGCCGTTAGCGCCGATGGACTATTGACTTTTTATTCCCTAGATAAGGCCAATCAATTCGCCCAGCTCTTTCTTCAACAGGGCACGACCATCCGCTACGGGTCAGCAACTATGCTGGCGTCGTCGCGGCGGGCTGATATCAGCTGGCAACGCCTGAGCACCAACCTGTATGGCGGCTATGTTAGCTGCGCTACTACTCTTATGCTGCCGATGGCTACCGCACCCCAAATCGTAATGGGCACCGGCATGGCGGAGTATCAGTACGATGCGGCCGCGCAGCAGCTACGCATTACTTTGGCAGAAGCCACCGAGTTTCGGGTTGCCACCACGCCCGGCACACCACTACCTGTGGTGCTCACCAGCTTTGGGGCACAACGCCAGGAAGTAGGCGTGCAACTGCGCTGGCAAACTGCCATTGAAAGTCAGAACCGAGGCTTTGCCATCCAACGCTCTACCGATGGCGTTACGTTTGCTACCCTGACTTCTGTAGCCGGAGCCGGCACCAGCAACGCCGCGCAGCGCTACGCCTACCACGATGCCACTGCGCCCCAAACCCTGACGTACTACCGCCTGCAACAGCAGGATCAGGACGGCACCGTTGGCTATTCGCCGATAGTAGCCGTCGCGGCTTCTCCCAGCACTCTAACCGTAGCTCCCATACCTGCGCAAGATTTTTTGACGGTGACCTACCCCGATTCACCAGCCGAAATTCACCTTACCTTATTCGACCAACAAGGACGCCAGGTCTTGCAAACCAACTTCCGGCAGCAAACACAGCTCAGCGTAGCAGCACTGGCCAATGGCCTCTATATCCTACGCGCCACGGATGCCAATAGGCAACCGATAGGTAGGGCCCAACGGGTGCTTGTTGCACACTAAATACTACCAAAAAAGCAACGGCCCGCATCCAGTGGATGCGGGCCGTGTTGGCTTTATGCAGAGGTAGGCAAATTGCTAGAACTTGCTGCCGCCCTTACCCATGCCGCCCATCATCTTGGCCATTTGCGCCATGCCACCTTTAGTTTGGCTCATTTTGTTCATGGTACGCATCATCTTGCGCATGTCCTCAAATTGCTTCATTAGGTTGTTCACCTGCTGAATATCCGTGCCGCTACCCTTAGCCAAGCGGCGGCGGCGTGAACCGTTCAGCAGCTCAGGTTGAGCGCGCTCCTTAGGCGTCATGCTCTTGATGATGGCTTCAATAGGCTTGAAGGCGTCGTCGTCAATGTCCACGTCCTTCATGGCTTTGCCCATGCCGGGAATCATACCTACCAAGTCTTTTAGGTTGCCCATCTTCTTGATCTGCTCCAGCTGAGACAGGAAGTCGTCGAAGTTGAACTGGTTTTTGCGGATTTTCTGGTTGATCCGCTTGGCCTCGTCCTCATCGAACTGCTGCTGCGCGCGCTCTACCAGCGAAATCACGTCGCCCATGCCCAGGATACGCTGGGCCATGCGGTCGGGGTAGAACAAGTCCAGCGCTTCCATCTTCTCGCCCGTCGAGATGAACTTGATGGGCTTTTCTACTACCGCCCGAATCGAGAGGGCCGCGCCGCCGCGGGAGTCACCGTCGAGTTTGGTGAGTACCACGCCGTCGAAGTTCAGGCGGTCGTTGAAGGTTTTGGCGGTGTTCACGGCGTCTTGGCCGGTCATGGAGTCCACTACAAACAGGGTTTCGGAGGGGTTGATGGCCCGCTTCACCTGCTCAATCTCGCGCATCATCTGCTCGTCTACGGCCAGGCGGCCGGCGGTGTCGATGATGACTACCTTCTTGTTGTTCTGCTTGGCGTAGGCAATGGCGTTCTGCGAAATCTCAACGGGATTTTTATTTTCCACTTCGCTATACACCTCTACCCCAATCTGTTCGCCCAATACCTTCAACTGGTCGATGGCGGCAGGGCGGTACACGTCGCAGGCCACCAGCAGCACGTTGCGGTTCTGCTTTTTAATGTGGTTGGCCAGCTTGCCGGCAAACGTGGTTTTGCCCGAGCCTTGCAGACCCGAAAGCAGCACGACAGCCGGTTCGCCTTTAATCACGATGTCCTGCTTCTCGCCACCCATCAACTCGGTCAGCTCGTCGTAGACAATCTTGGTCATCAACTGGCCCGGCGACACGCTGATGAGCACGTCGCGGCCCATGGCCTCGTCCTTGATTTTGTCGGTTACTTCCTTGGCTACCTTGTAGTTCACGTCGGCATCCACCAGGGCACGGCGGATTTCCTTCACGGTGGCGGCCACGTTGATTTCCGTGATGCTACCCTGACCTTTCAGGGTTTTAAACGCACGGTCGAGTTTGGTAGAGAGATTATCAAACATGAAATCGGAGAGTATGCAGAGGTACAGGAAGGGCAAACAGCAACCGCGTTGGTAAGCTGCGTTGCCCTATTTCTCGTTGGCTACCCGTGATGATATGAAGTCAGCAACTCCTGAAAAAAGCAAGTATCAGAAGCACCAACTTTCTCAAAACAGATAGGAGGTTATGAGAAGTTCTACAAAATTAGCCAGAAAACCCCGGAAAGCCGCGGCTGCGTACCTTCGCGCCTCCATTTGAACTATCCCGTGCCCGTATCTGCTCCCCGTCCGCTTCGTTTGCTGGTGATTACGTACTACTGGCCGCCCTCTGGCGGGGCCGGCGTGCAGCGGAGCTTGAAGTTTGTGAAGCACCTGCCGGCGCTGGGCGTGGAGCCTACTGTGGTAACCGTAGACCCCGAGCGCGGCGCCTACCCTGTGCTGGATGAGTCGCTGCTGGCGGAGGTGCCGGCTGGTGTGCGCGTTATCCGCACCGATACCTCGGAGCCGTTTGGCAGCTACAAGAAGCTCACACGGCGAGAGCAGATTCCGTACGGTGGCTTTGCCAACGAAAGCAAAACGAGTTTCACGCAGCGCCTGTTCAAGTTTGTACGGGGCAATTTCTTCCTACCCGACCCGCGCCGGGGCTGGAACCGCCATGCCCTGCGGGCGGTGGCGCAGCTGCTGGCCCAGGGAGAAAAGTTTGATGCGGTGCTCACTAGCTCGCCGCCTCACTCCACCCAACTCATTGGCTTAGAACTGAAAAAGCGCTACGGCCTACGTTGGGTAGCCGACATGCGCGACCCGTGGACCGATATTTACTATCAGCAAGAGCTGCATCAAACGGCTCTCGCCCGCTGGCTCGATGCCCGCTACGAACGCCAAGTGCTAGAGCACGCCGACGTGGTGCTCACCACCAGCCCTGACACGCGCCGCCTGCTCCTGGGTAAGTCGAAGAGGCTAGAACCAAGTAAGTTCCACGTCATCCCGAACGGCTACGACGAGAGCGACTTCCGCCAGCCCTCTACCCCTCCTATCGACGCGCTGCTGATTACCCACACCGGCACCATCTCCGAAACCTACCACGTGCAGGAACTGCTGCGCGCCGTGGCCGCCTGCACCCAACGCTACCCCACGGTGCCGCTACGGTTGCGCTTTGTGGGCAAGGTATCGGAGGGCGTGCGGCAACAGGTAGCCGTGGCCGGCCTGGCCGACCGCACCGAGTTCCTACCCTTTGTGCCGCACCAGGAGTCGGTGGGGTACTTGCTGCGGAGCACGGCGCTACTGATGGCCATTCCCGACGTGCCGAACAATCTGGGCATTTTGCCCGGAAAAATATTTGAGTACCTGGCAGCCCGCAAGCCTATTATCTGCGTGGGTCCAGCCGGCTCCGATGCCGATGATATTCTGCGTCAGTGCGGCGCGGGCCAGGCCTTTCCCTACCTGGATTACGCGGCTATGCTGGCCTATCTGGAAAATCTGGTAGCCCAGTGGCAGACTACTTCTAACTTGGATTTACCAGGCAATGCCCATACGCGCTATTCCCGCCGCGCCCTCACGGAGCAGTTGGTAGAGTTGCTGTAGGGGCGCCTTGCAGGCGCCCCTACCACGGTAGGCGGCTCAGCAGACGTGCTTTCAAGTCACGCCAGCCGGAGCGCGCTAATTTTCTACCCTGCCATTCGCTGAGGGCTGTGGCTAGGCGTTGGGCCAGGGTGCGATAGTGTGCCCGCTGGTAGTGGCGCAGGTTATTGGTGACATCAGTGGGCTCGCGCACGAAGTCGCGCACGTCGATGAGGTAGCAGTTCTCGGCTTCGTCCACAAACTCAGCCAGCGCTTGGTTCATTTGCTGATGCCGTGCTTTGGCACCGGCTTCGCTGGAGCCGGGCACTTCTATTTCAGCACCGTTGAGAAAGAAAATTGGGAGGGTAGGCGGCAGTTGGGCGCGCAGCCAGCGCAGATTTTGTTGGAAGTCGGCGGGCGTCTCCTGACCGACACACACAAATTCCTGCTGAAATCGTCGTAAAAATGCCTCGTCCATACCCCAGAATTTTCGCCGGGCGTGTTTGGCAGCCTGGGCTGCGGGGTCTTGCGTCGTCAGATCATAATACCCACCAAAAGGCACAGCTGTTCCCGTACTTTTTTCGCGGTATAGCTCCTGGGTGTAATCCATCAATGGACTGTATACCAGCACGTCATAGTCGCCCTGCCACAGCTTCGTATCGAAGGCCTCAGCCCCGAGGAAGGGTAGGCGCGCCAAACGCTGCCGCTCCGATGCCGATAGTTTCCTACCATGACGTAGTAGCTCCAAATGCTCTACATGCACGGGCACCTGGTTTTCGTTTACATAGTTGAATTCCTCCACCACTTCCAGCTGAAAGGCCTGCAAAAACGGCGTGAGCTGGCCCAAGTCGCAGCCACCTTTCAGCAGCACGCGCAGGCGCTTAGCGGAGTCTGGCGCGGCGGGAGTGGGCTGTTCCGACATTGGTGTTACGATAGTAATCCAATCGGGGCGGTCGGTTTGGGTGAGTTCGGTGGCTACCTCGCCCTGCACCTCCAGACGCGGAAAACCTAGGTGGGCGTAGGTGAATTGCTCGATACCCAGATGCAGAATTCGACAGGAAAACACGAACTGTATCAGTCGGTTGCTTTCGTTCTCACTAGCAACGGCGGGCGCCTGCAAGGCGTCCCTACCCGCGTTATCTATCTGTTCTACGGCATACACCCCTACCAAGCCATAGTCGCCGAACTGGTCGCGCACGCGCACAGTACCCCAACGGGTAGTCGGGCTCTGGAAGCTGGCTCGCAACTCGTCTTTGGTCACGCGCTGCTTCGTGAAATTGAGTTGGTTGGAGCGGTTAATCAGTTCCTCTATGCGGTCCAGATCGGGCAGCACCGCCGCGCCTTCTCGGAACTCAATCTGCACCTGCGCGTCGCGCAGAAACGCCAGGTTGTCGTGGTAGGTGGCGCGGGCTTGTTGCTGGCGCTCCAGCAGCTTGTACTGTTCCAAACGCGAGAAGGTAGGGTCGGGCTTGCCGGCGGCGCGAAGCTGGGGGGCCAGGTGGGGTAGGTCGACGGGGTCGGCTACTTGCAGGGTAGGGTTGTAATAGAGTGCCTCGGCCCGGTTTACGGGGTTGTCGTCGAGGAACAGAGCGTTGGGAGCCCGCAGTTGCATATCTTCCAGCAACTGCTTGATAATGGCGCCTTTCGGCTGCCAGCTCACCCGCAGGAACACGAACAGGTCGCGGATACCCAGCTCCGTTAGTTTGGCTTCTACGGGAGCCAGGTCATTCTTGGAAACCACGGTATGCACCAGCCCGCGGGCGGCCGTATCGCGCACCAGCGCCAGGTTTTCCTCCACGGCCTCCACGGCACCCTCCGAGAGCGTACCGCGCCAAAACGTGTCGTCCAAATCCCAGATAATGAGTTTAATAGGCTCCGGCATGGTGATTTTTGTTGTTCGTATTCGGTTTTCGGCGGTGTGCTGCCTACCCTTCTAACCGGCAAAGCTACTGAGTGTCCCGCGAAATGAGCCTGGGCCGCCTGTCATTTCGAGCGCAGCAAGAAATCTGAGTTTATTAGAACGAGTCATGCTGAGCGCAGCGGAGCGAAGTCGAAGCATCTCTACCGCAACGCTAATTCTAATCGTTGGAAATCACTCACGGTAGAGATGCTTCGACTTCGCTCCGCTACGCTCAGCATGACGCGTTTCTTTGTTGCCACCCAATTCATAACCTTCTCCCATCAACGAACAACTCCGTACTTTTGCCCTTCTACCAATTCCCTTATGGCCCTCGACCTTAATCATAAATCGGTGCTGCTGACGGGCGGCACTGGCTCTTTCGGCAAGCAGTTTGTGCGCACGGTGCTGGAAAAATTTCCGCAGGTACGGCGCCTCATCGTGTTCTCGCGCGATGAACTGAAGCAGTACGAAATGGCCCAGACGTTTCCTACCTCTCAGTATCCGGCCATGCGCTATTTCATTGGCGATGTGCGCGATGCGGCGCGCCTGAAGCGGGCCTGCGAGGGTGTGGATATCATTGTGCACGCCGCCGCCCTCAAGCAGGTTCCAGCCGCCGAGTACAACCCCATGGAGTGCATCAAAACCAACATCTTTGGGGCTGAAAACGTGATAAATGCAGCGCTGGATTGCGGCGTGAAGGAAGTAGTAGCCCTCAGCACCGACAAAGCCGCGGCCCCCATCAATCTCTACGGCGCCACCAAACTGTGCTCCGACAAGCTGTTTGTGGCCGCCAACAATATGAAGGGTAGCCGGGATTTACGGTTTTCGGTGGTGCGCTACGGCAACGTAATTGGTTCGCGTGGGTCGGTGGTGCCGTTCTTTTTGCAGCAGCGTCACACCGGCGTATTGCCCATCACCCACCCCGACATGACGCGCTTCAACATCTCGCTGGACGAAGGCGTGGACCTGGTGCTCTACGCGCTGGAACATGCCTGGGGCGGCGAGATTTTCGTACCCAAAATTCCTTCCTATAAGATTACGGAGGTAGCCGAAGCCATCGGCCCTAACTGCCGCCAGGAGATTGTGGGTATCCGGCCGGGCGAGAAGCTGCACGAGGAAATGATTACCGAAACCGACTCCCTGAGCACGGTGGAGCTACCCAAATACTACGTTATTCTGCCCTTCACGCCTATCTGGGACGTGGAAAAGTTCATCCAGCATTTCCAGGGCAAGCGCGTGCCGGTAGGCTTTCATTACGACTCCGCTAACAACGAAGAGTGGCTATCGGCAGAGCAAATTCGCGACGAAATCCGCCAGCACGTGGATGCGGATTTTGAAGCGGTTTAAAGGTTGAGTGGTTGATGTTGCGTCTGTCATCCTGAGCTTGCGAAGGACCTTCTCACGTTGTAACGCGTCGTTGCTGCGCCCGCCAGTCGCTCTCACGTGAGAAGGTCCTTCGCAAGCTCAGGATGACAGACAACAGGATGACAAACAATTTATTACCAAACTACGCTATGCCTACCCCTCCCATCCCCTACGGCCGCCAGCACATCACCGACGAAGACATCCGGGCGGTGACGGAAACGCTGCGCTCCGACTACCTCACGCAGGGGCCGAAGGTGGCGGAGTTTGAGCAGGCCTTTGCCGAGTACATTGGGGTGCGTTACGCCGTGGCCGTCAGCAACGGCACGGCGGCATTGCACCTGGCGGCGCTGGCGCTGGGTGTGCAGCCGGGCCAGCGCGTGATTACGACGCCCATCACGTTTGCGGCTTCGGCCAACTGCGTGCGTTACTGCGGCGGCGAGGTGTATTTCGCCGACATCGACCCAGAAACGGCACTGATTGACTTAGCGGCCGTACGCCGGCTGCTCGAAGCTCATCCCAAAGGCCATTTCCACGGCCTGATTCCGGTGGATTTTGCGGGTTTGGCCGTCAACTTGGAAAAAGCGCGCCAGCTCTGCGACGAGTTCGGACTGTGGCTTTTAGAGGATGCGGCGCATTCGCCGGGTGGGTTCTTTGTCGATAGTCAGGGTAAGGAACAGCGGTGCGGCAACGGGCAGTTTGCTGACGTGGCCATTTTCTCGTTTCACCCCGTGAAGCACATTGCCATGGGCGAGGGCGGCCTCATCACCACCAACGACAAAGCGCTCTACGACAAGCTGTTGCTGTTGCGCACCCACGGCATCACCAAAGATACCGACCTGCTAGAGCAGAACGACGGCGGCTGGTACTACGAGATGCAGACGCTGGGTTTCAACTACCGCCTACCCGATATGCTGGCTACCCTGGGCCTCAGCCAGCTCCATCGCGCCGACGCTGGTCTGGCTCGCCGTCGGGCATTGGCAGCTTGTTATGATGCTGCGTTTAGCAAGATAGAAGGCGTGCAAACGGTAGCACCTGGCCGCGCCGGTCATGCCTACCACTTATATATTATTGAGGTAGAAGACCGCAAGGGCTTGTACGACTACCTGCGCGAGCGGCAGATTTTTGCGCAGGTTCACTACATTCCGGTGCATCTTATGCCCTACTACCGCGGCCTGGGGTGGCAGCCCCGCGACTTCCCCCACGCCGAAGCCTACTACGCCCGCTGCCTCAGCCTGCCCATGTTTCCTACCCTCACTGACGAGCAGCAGCAGTACGTTATCGACTGCGTGCGGGAGTTTGTGGCGGGGTAATTTTTCGTAGAAACGATGTTTTTTGCTTATGACTCTCGCAACTCCTAACATCGGTATCATCTCCCAGGCTCGCATGACCAGCACGCGCCTACCCGGCAAGGTGCTGCAACCTATTGCGGGACAGCCGCTACTGCACTACCACGTGCAGCGCCTACGCCAAAGCGGATTGCCGCTGTACCTGGCTACCACTACCAACTGGGAGGATGATCGGCTGGCAGATTTTGCGGCGGCAAATAACATTCCCTGCACACGCGGCGACGAGCACGACGTGCTGGGCCGTTACCACCAATGCGCACAGGAGCATGGCCTCGACGTTATCGTGCGCGTCACTTCTGATTGTCCGCTCATTGATGGGCCGCTGGTGGCCTCGTGCGTGCGCGAGTACGTGCGCCTGGCCAATCCCTACCTCTATCTCTCCAACGTGCTGCGCCGCACATACCCGCGGGGCTTCGACTTTGAAATTTTTTCGCGGAAGCTTCTGGAGGAGGCTTTCCAGCGGGCTACCCTGCCTAGCGACCGGGAACACGTGACGCCTTATATTCACCAAAACCGCTCAGGACAGGTGCATTTTCGCCATTCCAGCCGCGTGCCCGACCGCAGCCGCTACCGCCTCACGGTAGACACAGCCGAGGATTTTGAGTTGATTAAGACACTGATTGAGCAATACGGCGCCGACCAGCTCGACGTAGACGCGCTAATTCAGTTATTGGATGAGCACCCCGATCTGGTGGCCATAAACGCGCATGTGGAGCAGAAAAAGGTGTAATTGAGCGAAAATATCAGTTCATCCCGTCATGCTGCGCGGAGTCGAAGCATGACAGTCTAAACGCCTCCTATCTTTCATTCTTAATTCTTCCTTCTTACTTGAAACCTCGTCTCCTACTTCGCGCCGATGGCAATCCGCGCATTGGCTTGGGCCACGTGATGCGCTTATTGGCCCTGGCCGAAATTCTACGCGACCGGTTTCACAGCGTATTTGTGATACAGGAGCCCGACGCGGCCGTACGCGACTTGCTGCTGGCTACCTGCGACGAAGTAGTGGAAATGCCCCCTATGCCCGCTGGCGGCGAACCGGCTTGGCTGCGCCAGTACGCCCTGCGCCCCACCGATGTGCTGGTGCTCGATGGCTATGATTTTGAGTTGACCTACCAACAGGCCGTGCGCCCGGCTGTGCAGAAGCTGGTGTGTCTGGATGATCTGCACACGTTTCCTTCAATGGCCGACTTGGTGCTGAACCCGGCTGGGGGCGTCACCAAGGCCGAGTATGAGCTGCGCCAGACCGGCGCCCGCTTGCTGGCCGGACCAGCCTACGCGCCGTTGCGCGCCGCTTTCCGGGAGGCGGCCGCCCTACCCCCTGCAACGGCCGATACGGGCACGGTGCTGCTCTGCCTGGGCGGCGCTGACCCTACCCACCAAACTCAGCGCGCCGCCACTCGACTGCTGTTGCTACCCACCGTGCGCCAAGTGCACGCCGTGGTGGGCAGCGCTTACGACCAGTGGGAAAGCCTGCAACAGTGGGCCGACGACCAGCCGCGCCTGTTGCTGCACCGCAACCTGCCCGCCCCCGCCCTACGCGACCTGATGCGTCAGTGCGGCACGGCCATCTGCTCGCCCAGCACCATCAGCTACGAATATTGCGCCGCTGGCGGTGGCCTGTTATTTCTGCTACCTACTGCCACCAATCAGCACGACCTTGACCGGTATTTGCGCGGCGCGGGTCTGGCCCTCCCCTACCTCAGCGTGGGCAACGTCCTGACTTCGCCCGAAGCCGACCGCATTGCCGAACAGCTGCGCGAGGCCCAGCACCAGCACTTCGATGGTTTGGCACCCCAGCGGCTGCGGCAGGAGTTTGCGGCCCTGCTGCTCCCCACGCTGCCCTTGCACTTGCGCCCCGTAGTCGACGCCGATTCGGACCAGCTATTGGCCTGGGCCAACGAACCAGCCGTGCGCCAGTATTCCTTCATCCCTACCCCCATCACCCGCGAAGACCACGAGCGGTGGTTCGCCAACCGCCTTCAGGACGAAGACACGCTCCTGCTGCTGGCCGAAGACGAAACTACCCACGAGTCGGCTGGTCTGATTCGGTTTATAGTGGAAGACGATACGGCCCTACTGAGCTATCTGCTGGCGGCCACGCACCGCGGCCGGGGGCTGGCAGCGGGGTTGCTAGTAGCTGGCGTGCGGGCACTGCTCCAGCAGTTTCCGGAGGTGCGCCGGGTAGAAGGCCAGGTGCTGGCAGCCAATGTGGCCTCGGTGCGGGCCTTTGAGCGAGCGGGATTTGCGCAGCAGTCGGCGGGCGAATCTGTTACCTTTGCGTGGGTGGCTTAACGATTTTCGCGCACTGCGAACCTCTGCGCCTACCTCCGCGAACCTCTGCGAGAAATGACGCCTGCATCTTCCTTACCCATGCCTACCATCACCATCGGTGGCCGCGCCATTGGCCCCGACCAACCGCCGTTTATTATTGCCGAGCTGAGCGGCAACCACAACCAAAGCCTGGAGCGCGGCCTAGCGATAGTAGATGCCGTAGCCGCAGCCGGCGCGCACGCCATCAAGCTCCAAACCTACACCGCCGATACCATGACGCTGCCCGGCGCCTACCGCATCGACGACCCCAACTCCCTGTGGTTTGGCCGCGAGCTGCACGAGCTGTACCAGGAGGCCTACACGCCCTGGGACTGGCACCAGCCGCTGTTCGAACGCGCCAAACAGCACGGCATGCTGGCTTTCAGCTCGCCGTTTGACGAGTCGGCCGTGGATTTTCTGGAGACCCTGAACGTGCCGGCCTATAAGATTGCTTCTTTTGAAAACACCGATTGGCCCCTGCTGCGCCGGGTGGCTGCTACCGGCAAACCCGTTATTATGAGCACCGGCGCCAGCACCCTGGCCGAGGTAGCCGAGGCCGAGCAGGTGCTACGCGCCGCCGGCTGCCAGGAGTTGGTATTGCTGAAATGCACCAGCACCTACCCTGCCACGCCTCTCAACACCAACCTGCGCACCATTCCGCACTTGGCCCAGCTATTCCCCACGTCGCCTATCGGCCTTTCCGACCACACCGCTGGGGTAGGCGCCGCCGTAGCAGCCGTAGCTTTGGGTGCCAGTGTACTAGAGAAACACGTAACCCTACGTCGTGCCGACGGTGGTGTGGACTCGGCCTTCTCGCTGGAACCGGAGGAGGTAGCGACTTTGGTGACGGAAACCGAGCGGGCCTGGCAGGCCTTGGGGCAGATTCAGTACGGCGTGCAGCGCGCCGAGGAAAAATCGCGCCTCTACAAACGCTCCCTCTACGTGGCCCAAGACATTGCTGCCGGCGAGGTCTTCACCCCCGACAACCTGCGCGTGGTGCGCCCCGGCCTGGGCCTCCCCCCCCGTTACTACGACCAACTCTTGGGCAAGCCCGCCCGGCAAAATTTAGCCGCCGGCACGCCCCTGACGTGGGAAATGCTGTAAGTTCGTCATTTCGACCAGCGAGAGAAATATCGCGTGCTGCTACCAGACAGGCATACTGAGCGCAGTCGAAGCGGTAGAGATGCTTCGGTTGCGCTCAGTATGACAGCTTTTTTTGCGTTTCATCCCCATGTCTCCTCCTACCCTTCGCCTGCGCGACATCCTACAACTGCGCTTTTCGCCGTTGTTTGCCGGATTGCCGGCGCGCACGCTGGAAGGTATTTCGCCGCGCAGCGTTTGGAAGCGACTGGCGAAGGTAGCGGGCTATGCGGCGTTGCGACTGGTAGGCAACATTTTCCGGCCCATCCGCAATGCGGAGGAACTGCACGGCAAGGTGTGGCTCTATGTGGTAAGTCAGAATAACTACGAAGCCCTGCATTTTCTGCGCGAGGCCCTACCCGACGCTGTGCTGGTAGCCGGGCAAAGCAAACAGATTGGCCGCTATAACCAGCAGGTAAATCGACTCTCGTTGCGGCGCAAGCTGCTCTATTATGGGCAGTTTCCAGGAGCGTTAGTTGGCTTGCGAAAAACGGAAGGACGGCTGGCGTGGCGTTTTTTCAACTTGATTTTCAACGCCATCGGTTACTATGAGGTGTACTGCCGCGCACTGCGCCATTACCAGCCCCGCGCCGTAGTATTTGCCAACGACCACAACGACGACGCCCGCGCCTTGCTGCTGGCCTGCCGCGCCGAAGGCGTGCCAACGGCCTACGTGCAGCACGCCAGCGTGAGCGCCAGCTTTCCGCCCCTCGGCTTCGATCTAAGTCTGCTGGAAGGTCAGGACGCGCTGGACAAATACCACCAGTGTGGCCCCGTACAGGGTCGGGTGGAGTTGGTTGGGATGCCGAAAGCCGATGCGTTTCTCGCTCAAAAAAACCAGCAGCCCACCGTACAGTGCGTGGGCATCGCCATCAACCTGCTCGACGAAACGCCCGCCATTACAGAGGCCATAGACTTCTTACTACATGAGTTCCCTACCCTCGCTTTCACCTTTCGCCCCCACCCCGGCGACCAGCGCGACTTCACCTTCCTTCGGCAGCAGCACCCTACCCTACGCTTCTCCGATGCCCGCCAGGAAAGCGTATTCGAGTTCCTTCATCAGCAGGATGCCCTCGTAGCCGCCGATACCTCTACCCACCTGGAGGCTACCCTACTTAACGTAGCCAGCATCTATTACCGCTTCGGCACCCACGCCGGCACCGACGATTACTACGGCTACGTAGCGCACGGCCTAGTGCCCCGCGCCCATTCATTGCCAGAATTAGGCACCTTGTTACGTCAGTATCAACAGCACAAGCCGCTGGACCTTTACCAACGCGCGGCCTACTACAATGCTACCCTTGGCACTATAGATGAAGGCCACAGCCAGCAGCGCGCCGTGCGCCTATTGCGTGAGTGGCTAGGTGAGAAGCCCTAAAACGGAGTTTTCAGTACGTTTGAGACCTTTATACCTTTTAATACACTGGTTCCTTTATGCCCTTGTTACTACAAAATACTATTGCTCAACGCCGTTTATACCCTTTATTTTTTATTCTGATTTGCTTAGTAGGAGCTGCGCTCCGGTTGATTCAATTTCCTACCCTTCCACCGGGCTTCAACCAGGACGAGGCTAGCAGTGCATATGAAGCGTACTGTCTGGCTGAAACCGGCATGGACCGGTGGGGCAATACGTTACCAGTTTACTTCCCATCGTGGGGCAGTGGCCAAAACGTGCTCCTGTCGTACCTGATGGTTCCGGTGGTGAAAATATTCGGTTTGTCCATTTCTTCTGCCCGTCTGATACCAGTTGCATTGGGCATTTTCACATTACCGCTGCTAGGCTGGGGGCTACGTCCACTTGGTCGTTACCCATCACTATTGGGTATGTTTTTGGTGGCTATCGTTCCCTGGCACTTTATGATGTCGCGGTGGGCGCTGGAAAGTAATCTGGTGCCTTTCTTCATGCTGCTGGGCTGCGTTTTATTATCACGCGCCCTTATCACGCATAAGCGCCGCTGGATTATCCCAAGTTTATTGCCGTTCGCACTGGCGTTGTACGCATATGGCACTACCATTATTGTGTTGCCCATTATGGTAATGCTAATAGGCTATTGCTACCGGCGCCATATATGGCAACACCGAAAGGTCTGGCTGCTGGCATCGGTATTTTTTGTAATAGTCGCTTTCCCTTTTATAATTTTTATTATCGAACATCATATACTTAACCATAATATGGCATGGGCTGATTCTTTGTTTTTTTCAACGCCTCTTCCACCATTTAATCGTTTAGCGCAGATTAATCCGGAGCAACGATTGGATGTACTATATGCTAATCGCACCTTTTTTAATTCAGGATTTCAAGATGGCAGTGTATATAATCTAATGCCGAACTTCCCGTTGCTGCTGCTCTTTTCGCTGCCGATAGGACTTATCGGCATGGTGGCGGCCGTATTCGTGCTTATCCGTCAGCTACGCCGCCGGACGACTCAGCCAAGCCATATAGTTATTACCATCTTCCTTTTCTGGGCACTGGGTACTCTACCTATGATTTTTTTATTCACGTTAAATGTCAACCGCTTCAATCACTTTTACTTACCTCTAATGGTATTGATGATTTGGTTGGTTGATTTGCTTATCGAACATACAAACACTTGGGTTTCTAAACCGTTGCTGCGCACGCTAGTAGTGATGTGGCTAGTGGTAGAAAGCGGCTTTGCAGTGCGTCATTACTTTACCTCTTACCGAAGTAGTGGCATCCGTACTCATTTTTATGAAGGATTAGACCAAGCATTTAACGCTGTTAAGCAGTTGCCTGTTGCACAAGTTCAAATTACTAGTGACGTACACTATATATACGCGTTGTTTTTCACGCAATATCCACCCCAAGATTTTCAACAGCACGCACAGTATTCAATCCGTAACGATAGATATGAGGTATTTTTCTTTGGCAAGTATGTATTTGACGACGCCTATCTTATCCCTAATCAACCCCACGGCTACTTAATGCGTCGCAATGAGTTACCTGCTGACACCACTGCTCGACATGTAATCTTCCGCAATGAGTTGTGGGAAGTAGGAATATCGAGATAGCACAATTAATACTATCATATTATTGCTGCTGAACTATTCAACTTATAAACCAGCATTTGCTACCCAATACCACAACCCCGCTACCAGTCCCCCCACTAGCGTATTCAAAAAGTTAATCGCATTGTTGCTCAGGCGATGCTGCCGTTCCAGAGTAGCTCCTAGCACCGAATCGGTTAGGTTGCCTACAGTGCCAGCCAGCACCAGCCAGCCAAATTCCCTATCCCAGCCGACGCTCAGGCTATACAACCCCGCGATGAGGACGCTACCCGCCACGCCGCACAGCGTGCCTTCCAGACTAATTACGCCGTTCAGACCGCGCGTATCGGGCCGTAGCGTGAGGACGTTGTAGTAGCGCCTACCGTAGACGTTGCCTAGCTCTGAGGCCAGGGTGTCGGCAGTAGCGGCGGCGAAGCTTCCTGCTAGCATCAGCTGAAATAGGGCAGCCTGGGCAGGTAGCAGCCAGCCGCCCAAGCCGGCCAGAGCGGCCACACCAGCATTGGCAACCACCTGGCCCGCCGTGCGCCGGCCTTTGTTTTCTTCTGCTAGCCTTAGCCGGCGCTTTTCTGCTAGGTGCCAGCCCGAAGCCGCAGAGCCCAGCAGGAAAAACGCGGCCAGCATACTCAACCCGACAAAGCCGCCCCCCAGGTAAATGAGGGCGCCCAACAGCCCGCCTGTGAGGGCACCGCCGGGGGTCAGCTTGCCGGCCCGCACACTGTAGAGCATGCCCGCGCCAAGCAAGAACAAAACGATACCAAGCCGTAGCAGCATCATCACGGGGGTAGGAAGCACAAGCCGCGTGAGCTGCCGCGCAATGGATTTTGGGAAGAATCAGCAATATTAGCCAATAGGCCGAAAAGTAACCTTCCATGACCTACCCCCTTCGTTTGGCGCTTGGCCCGGTTATACTACCGCCGGTACACTGGTCATATTCTGCGCAACAACCTGCTGATACTGTTGGCAACCGCCGCAGTGGCGGCTGTACTAACTGGCCTGTTTCCGGAACAGCCTGCTTATATGATCCTGTTTGCCTTTGGGTATGTGCTCCAGGCACTCGTAAATATTCTGATCGGAGTTGGGTATCTCATGCAGCCTGCGCAGGGTAGCGCGGCACCGTATTTTCTGAGCGCCTTGTTGGTGCTGCTAATTGGGTTTGGCGCGTGCGCTGGCATCGTTACGATGGTACTTTAAGGTAGGGCTGCGTAAGCTCAAGGGCACACTAGGGGACTACAGGTGCAACGTAGCAGCTGTGGAGGCGCAGGTCACAGTGCTACGCCACGCCGTACCACTCCACCCACTGTTTAATCAGGGCTACGCGCTCTTGAATGTATCGAGGCGTGAAAAAGAAATTCGACCAGTCGTCGAAGTTTTCGGCGGCGAAACCCAGGTAGAAGATCCAGAACATGACGCCGAGGTAGGGAATGGCCGCCAGCTCCGCCTCGGAGAGCGGGCGCACCTCGCGGTAGCCAGCCAGAAGTACCGCAAACGCCCGCTCCGCTTCGGCAGGTGGCACCCCTTTATAGTATCGGTCTAGAAAGAAATGCACGAAAAAGCTCATCACGTCATTCACCAGATAGCCTTGCCCGGCGAAGTCAAAGTCGAAAAACGTGAGGGCATCCTGGGCATCAAAGTGAAAATTTTTGGGTAGGAAATCGTATTGGCAATAGCCGTAGCCGAAGGCACCAAGGTCGAATTCGGCGAGTTTTCTTTCCACGGCAGCCGCCAGTTCGCGGAGGTAGGTCAGGCCTTCGGGGTAGGCTTGAAACGATGGTTCGAGCACCTGCAAAGGCCCGGTGAGCGTAGTGGCTACGTTGTAGATGGGCCGCGGGTAGGGCAGTTGCAGGCCAGCCGTGCAGTTGTGCACACGCGCCATTTCGCGGCCCACCGTGCGTAGCTGCGCGTCGCTTAGGGTGTACACGCTGCTACCTTCGGCGTAGGTAAACAGCACGCCGTGACGGGAGCCTTCAGCCGCTGCAAAGTGCTGCACGTACTCCCCCGCTGCATCGGCCAGGGGTGCGGCTACACGGGCTCCGTTGTCGCGTAACAACGTCAGCAAGGCCACTTCTCCCCGAATCTCGTCCAGGGAACGGTGCGCCTCACGGTAGATTTTCAGGATGTATTTCGCGGCGGAGCCCTCTAGCACGTACGTGTCGCTGACGCCTCGCAGCAGGTACCGGCACGTCAGGCCCGTGAAACCATACGCCTGCTCAATGTACGGGCGCAGGGCCGCGGCAGACAGGGTAGAGTACTGGGTAGGGAAAAGGCTCACAGACGGTGATTTGCACGAAATACAGCCGTAAAAATGCAGTATCTGATCAACCAATAGTCGGCACGCAGCAAAAAAAGCAGCCCTCCCCCTTTTACTTGCGTCGGTGATGCGTAGTTTACCTTCTTAGCTGCTCTCCTATGACACCACACCTACGTTCTCGTTTGGGCCTGACTGCGGCCGTTTTCCTACTTCCTACCCTACCCTTGCTGGCCCAAGCTCCGCAGCCGCAATCTGCTTACGCTGAGCCGGCTGTATCGCCGGACAGCCGGGAACTGGCCTTCGTATCGGGCGGCGACATCTGGACGGTGCCGGTGGCGGGCGGCGAAGCCCACCTGCTGGTGGCCCACCCAGCCACCGAGGGACGGCCGCTCTACTCGCCCGACGGCACCCAGCTGGCCTTCACCTCCACCCGCACCGGCAACGGCGACGTGTACGTGCTCACGCTAGCAACCGGCGCGCTCCGCCGCCTGACGTTCGACGACGCCCCGGAACAGCTCGACGCGTGGACTGCCGATGGTAAGTGGCTCTACTTCTCGTCCACCAGCCACGACATTGCCTCCATGAACGACATTTACCGGGTGCGCCTCACTGGCGGCACGCCCATGCCGGTAAGTGCCGATCATTACGCTAACGAGTTTTTCGCGGCTCCCTCTCCCGATGGCCAAACGCTGGCCTTTGCGGCCCGCGGCGTGGCCGACCGCCAGTGGTGGCGCCACGGTCACAGCCACTTAGACGAGGCTGAAATCTGGCTGCGGCGCGAGCAAAACGGCACCCCTACCTACACGGCCCTCACCCACGGCGGCGCCAAGGACCTGTGGCCCATGTGGGCAACCGGCGGGCAGCAGTTGTTTTTTGTATCAGACCGAAATGGAGCCGAAAACATCTGGCGAATGGACGCCAACGGCCAGAACCCTACCCCTGTCACCAGCTTCAAGGACGGACGGGTGCTGTGGCCGACCATTTCCGCTGATGGTCAACTGATTGTATTTGAGCGCGACTTTAAAATCTGGTCGATGGATACGCGCAACGGGCAGGTGCGCGAGGTGAGCATCCGGCGGCGGGGGGCGCCGGCGGGCAACGTGGTGGAGCGCCAGCGCTTCACGGACCGTTTGCAGGAGCTGGCCCTCTCGCCCGATGGTAAAAAGGTAGCGTTTATCATTCACGGTGAAATCTTTGCCGCATCAGCGGCCGAAGGGGGTGAGGCCGTGCGCATCACCACTACCCCCGGCGCCGAGTCGGACGTGTCGTGGCTGCCCGACAGCCGCGGATTGGTGTATGTAGGCGAGCGAAACGGCGCAGCCCATGTGTACCGCTACGATATTGGGACCGGCCAGGAAACGGCCCTCACCAACGGCCCCGCCAACGATGCCGCCCCGCGCCTCTCGCCCGATGGTCGCCAGCTGGCCTACGAGCACGACGCCAAGGAATTGCGCGTGCTAGATTTGATAACCAAGAAAGAAAAGGTAGTAGCCTCTGCCAGCTTTGACCGGCCGCCCCTGCACGCCGACCGGTCCTTTACCTGGTCGCCGGATGGTAAGTGGCTGGCCTTCATGCCGAACCGGGGTAGGCGCTTCACCAACGTATCGGTGGTACCGGTGGCGGGCGGCGAGGCCCGGCCAGTGAGCTTCGTAGCCAATGCCAACAGCACAGCCGTATCGTGGAGCCCCGATGGCAAGTATATCTTGTTCGACACCGGCCAGCGCACCGAGGATGCACAGATTGCCCGCATCGACCTGCAACTGCGCACCCCGCGCTTCCGCGAGGACCAGTTCCGCGACCTGTTCCGCGACCCGGCCCCGTCCGTGCCTACCCCCGCCGACAAGAATACGGCTCCTACCCTGAAGCCCGCGACGCCCGCTGGTCCAGACAAGGCCGCCACGGCCGCCCTCCTCGACTCGACCAGCACCAAGGGCAACGCCAAGGCTAGCCCGCTGAAAAGCCCTGTCAGCATCAATTTCACTGACATTCGTCGGCGCTTGAGTTTGCTCCCAATTGGCTTGAACGTAGGCGCCCACCGCATCAGCCCCGATGGTAAGTGGCTGGTGGTCACGGGCTACGCGGCCAACCAATCCAACCTCTACCTATACTCGCTGGATGAACTGGGTAAGGAAGGCAGCGTGGCCCGCCAACTCACGTCCACTACGGGCAGCAAGCGCGAGGCGCAGTTTTCACCTGATAGCAAGAAAATCTACTACCTCGATCAAGGTAAAATTCAGGTGGTGCCGGTGGAGGCTGGAGGCAAAGCGCAGCCCCTGGCCGTATCGGCCGAGATGGAGGTAGATTTTGACCAAGAGAAACTGGCCGTGTTCGATCAGGCGTGGAGCTACCTGCACGACCACTTCGCCGATGCCAAGTTCAACGGTGTGGACTGGACTGCCGAGCGCGCTCGCTACGCCCCCCTCATTGCCGGCGCCGAAACGCCTGATGAAGCCCGCCGCCTCACCAATCTGATGATTGGCGAACTAAATGCCTCGCACCTGGGCCTGAACCCTGGCAGTTCGGGCAGCGGGGGCATTGCTCCCTCCACCGGCCGGCTGGGTCTGCGCTTCGATGCGGCTGAGTATGAGCAGCATGGCCGCCTGCGCGTGACAGAAGTCCTACCCCTCAGCGCGGGCGCTTTGGCTGGCATCCGCCCCGGTGAGGTTCTGGAAGCCGTTGATGGCGTGCCGATTACTCCTACTACCAATCTGGAAGACCTGCTGCAATACAAAGTCAACCGCCGCGTAACACTGCGCCTGGCGGGCACCGTGGCCCCTACCCTGGCCGTGACAACCAAGCGGGGCAAGAAGCAAAAAGCAACCGTTGCGCCAGCTGCTAGGGATACCCGCGAGGTGGTAGTGCGCCCCCTCAGCCGCGACACCGAGAAGGGTCTTGCTTACCGGCAATGGGTGGAGGAACGCCGCGCTTACGTGGATAAAGTCAGCGGCGGGCGGCTGGGCTACGTGCACATGTACGATATGTCGGCTAACTCGCTGGCCCAGCTTTACCTCGACCTCGACACCGAAAACCTGGGCCGCGACGGCGTGGTGGTAGACGTGCGCAACAACAACGGCGGCTTCGTGAACGTGTACGCCATCGACGTGCTCGCGCGCCGCAGCTACCTCACCATGACGCGCCGCGACCAGGATGGCCCCATGCCCGCCCGCGCCTCCCTGGGTCAGCGAACCGTAGAACGTCCTACCATCCTGGTTACCAACCAACATTCGTTGTCTGATGCCGAGGACTTTACGGAAGGCTACCGCGCCCTGAAGCTGGGCAAAGTGGTAGGCGAGCCCACCGGCGGCTGGATTATCTTCACTTACAACGTGTCATTGCTCGACGGCTCTAGCCTGCGCCTACCTAACACCACCATTCGCGCCGCCCGCGATGGCCAGATCATGGAAATGAATCCGCGCCCCGTGGATGTGGCCGTGAAGCGCCCCATAGGTGAGAGCTACACCGGCCGCGACGTGCAGTTGGATACGGCTGTGAAGGAGTTGTTGGAGCAGCTAGGCAGCAAAACAGGTAGCACGGGTGGACAATAGATAATGTCATTCAGCCCATTGTACCTGTCATCCTGAGCTTGCGAAGGATGACAGGTACAATGGGCTGAATGACAGCCGCATTTCCAATACATTTGCTTGATGCCTATCGTCCCCACACGGCCGCTTGTCAACGCCACTTTCGTTTCCCAAACAGCGCGGGTGACTTATGTACTGCGGCATCTGCGCATGGCCTACCCCACGCTACCGGACATCAGCATTGGCTACGAAGACACTCAACCTCAACTAACTGTAACGGAGGCCTCCGATAGCTTCTTCGAGCACCAACAGCCCTACCCTACCGCCCCTAGCTACCGCAAGTGGTTAGGTCGCAAGATTCCCTTTTTCTTCGACCCGAACCCCGAAAAACCGCTATTGGAGCTGCTACCTGATGGCCGCGCCATCATCTATGCGGATATTATTTCGGCGGCGTTCTACCTACTCAGCGGCTGGCAGGAATACCACTCCGAGGAGCGCGATCAGCATGGCCGTTTTCCCTACGCGGCCAGCGTGCAGAAGCAGTATGATTTCGTGACGGTGCCGGTAGTGAATTACTACTTCGACGTGCTAAAAACGGCCGTGGAGCACGCAACCGGCCAGTCCCTACCCCCGCGCCGCTGGGCTAATAATGCACCCTTCGCCGCCTGCATCACTCATGACGTTGATAACCTCTACAGCGCCTGGAAAGCGCCCGCCAAAGCCGCCTGGCAGCGCCGCGACTGGCTGGGTTTTGGGCGGCAGCTGTGGCGGCATTTCACCCGCAAAGATGCCTGGGACAATTTAGAAGAAGTACAAAAGGCCGTGGCGGCATATGGGGCCAAAAGCACGTTTTTTTTTCTCACCGAACACCGCGAAGCGGCTGATGGCACGCCCAATGCTGATTATCGCCTACCCCGTATCTGGCCGCGAATGGCTGCCCGGCTCCAAAACGCAGAGATTGGGTTGCACGCCAGCCTTGGCACCGCCACCCACGGTGGCCGATTGGGCCGCGACTGGCAGCGCCTACCGCCGCGCACAGGAGCCATTCGCTTTCACTACCTGAGCTGGGAGCCGCGTATCACTCCCACGTTACTCAGTATGATTGGTTTTGCCTATGATTCGACACTAGGCTTTGCTGAGCATTTCGGCTTTCGAAATTCGTACTGTTTACCCTTTTATCCTTTCAACTTCACTGCCGATTCTTTCGAGCATGACCCACCGCAAATCAAGCTTTTTTCGGTGGGTTCACAGCCTGATGTTTATACGACATTAGGCTCTAAAAACTCCATTCAAACCTCTCGCTTCCTCGAAATCCCCCTCAACGTGATGGACACCACGCTCCATCACCCGCGCTACCTCCAACTGCCTCCTGACGAAGTCCTACCCGCGCTGCTTCCGATGCTTCAGGAAATCGAAAAGTTTGGCGGCGTGTGCACGGTGCTCTGGCACAACCAGAACTTCGACCCAGCCAACACGCACAATGGCCCGCGCCAGTTCCACGAGTTGATGCGCTACCTTCGCAGCCGGGGCGCCGCCTTCCTGACGGGCACGGAGGTGAATACAGCCATGTAGGGGTGCCTTGCAGGCGCCCGCCGCTGCATGTCTGCGCCTGCCGTATCAACCATACATCAGCAACGAGGGGCGCCTTGTAGGCGTCCCTACATTTCACCATTTCACCGCTTTGGGTATCGTTCGGCGGCAGGGGCTGCGTAATACTATCATTTCCTACTTCGGACTAGGGCTGGGGTTCGTGAACACCACGTTTCTGCTGCCACGGTTTCTGGAGCCGGGGCAGTTGGGCCTCACGCAGGTACTGGTGAGCATCGCTACCATTTACGCGCAGCTCTCGGCCTTCGGATTTGCCAGCGCAGGCATCCGGTTCTTCCCCTATTTCCGCGATGCCGAGCGGCGCCACCACGGCTTTCTACCGTTGCTGCTGGGTGTACCGTTGCTGGGCTTTGGGGTGATGACGGCGTTGTTTTTTCTCGGCAAGCCGCTGCTGCTCAGCCTCTACACCGAACGAGCCGCCATAGCCACTTACTACCCCTGGATAGCCGTACTGGCCCTCTTCACGCTGCTCTATTCCTTGCAGGACGCTTACCTGAAAGGACTGTACCACACAGCGTTTTCGTCGTTTTTGCAGGAGGTGCTGCTGCGCATACTAATTGCGGGCGTAGCCTTGCTGTTTGGGCTGGGCTACCTTTCCTTTCCGCAGTTTGTACTGGCTTATCTGGGGGTGAATAGCGGACTTACGCTGCTACTAACCGTCTACCTTGCCTATATTGGGGAGCTGCATTTGCAGCCTACGCGGGAGGTACTGCGCGTGCGGCCAGTGCGCGAGCTGTTGGGTTTTGGGGCGTTTGCGCTGCTCTCCAATATTTCCGGCACCGTTATCACCACCATCGATGCGCTAATGCTGGGCTCCAAGGAAAGTTTAGCAGCGGCAGGCATTTACGCCATTGCCAGCAACATCAGCATTGCGTTGGTTATTCCTTCGCGGGCGCTCAACAAGATTGCGTTTCCCCTGCTGGCCGATTATTGGAAAGACGAGGACCTACCGCGCATGGCGGCTTTCTACCGCAACACCACGCGCTTGCTCACAGTGCTGGGCTGCTGGTTGGCGTTGGGTATCGGCCTGAACTTGGACTTTATTTACCACTTGATCCACCGGCCAGCCTACGCGGCGGGCACGGTAGCGGTGCTCCTACTCTTGGGAGGTCGACTATTAGACAGTATCACCGGCCTCAATGGACTAATTGTCGTTACCTCCCCGCGCTACCGCTACGATCTGATTTTTAATGCGTCGCTGGCACTTGCTACGGTCGGATTGAACCTGTTGCTAATTCCTCGCTTCGGGCTGACAGGCGCGGCAATGGCGGCCCTACTTTCCTTGGCGAGTATCAACCTGGCGCGCACATGGTTTGTGTGGCACAGCTACCGTATGCAACCATTTACATGGCGAATTGCTGGGGTTCTCGTGGTTGCGGTAACAGCTGGCGCGGCGGCGTGGGCGGTGCCTTTCGTGCATTCCTACCTCCTCACGATGCTCTTGCGCTCTGCGGTGCTCACGGGGCTGTATGGGGGCTTGTTATTGGCACTGGGCTTGGTGCCGGAGGCCGGGCCGTGGCTACGCAAGCTGCGCGGCCGCTGAGTTTTGCGGTGTTCAGCCGCTCTTTCATTCCTATTTTATCTGGAATGCGATGCTTCGCTTCTTCTGAAATACTACTCTTCTACTCTGTCATTTCTTAATCGGATAGGCACTCATTACCTTCGCCCTACCCTTTCATCTCATCAACCGCCATGTCTACTACGCCTACCCTGCAAGAACTGGAAAAACAAGCCGCCGCTACTGCTGCCCTCCGTTGGGTGCGCGACGGCATGCTGGTAGGCCTGGGCACGGGTAGCACGGCGGCGCCTTTCATTCGGGCACTGGGTGAGGCAATGCGCACCGGCCAGTTGCGGGTGCAGGCCACAGCTACCTCCGAAGCCAGCGCGGCCCTGGCCCGCGAAGTAGGCATTCCGCTGGTGCCGCCCCAACGCGGCATGCGCTTCGACCTGACAGTGGATGGGGCCGATGAACTGGACCCACAGCTGCGCCTGATTAAAGGCGGCGGCGGGGCACTGCTCCGCGAGAAAGTATTGGCTACGGCCTCCAACTACCTCCTGATCGTAGCCGATTCGTCGAAAGCGGTGTCGCAGTTGGGCAAGTTTCCGCTTCCCTTGGAAGTGGTGCCGTTTGCCCTACCCTGGGTGATGGATGCCGTGGCGAAGCTGGGTGCCAACCCTGTGGTGCGCGTCAGCAAAACCGACACCACGCAACACGTGCTTTCCGACCAGGGCAACTTGTTGGTAGACTGCCACTTTAATCAGATCAGCGACCCACAACAGCTCGCCACGCAACTCAAGACTATTCCTGGCCTGGTAGAACACGGGCTGTTTTTGGGTCTGGCCAACGCCGCCCTGGTAGCCTGCGGCGAGCAAGTGCAGGTACTGCAAGCCGGTGCAACGCCGGTGCCCGTAGCATCTTTCACCGACTTTCCGGGGTAGCAGGAAAACGGATAGTAAGAAGTTGCCGCGTCTTATTATACAGCTACCCCCGAGAGTGCAGATGCAGAAAGCGACCCAGGAGAGCGAAACTTTACCTCTCGTAGCCAAGCATACGCCGACTCCACATCATCGAACGTGACTACCACAGGGCCATCTATCTGATACATAGCAACGTTAGTCCAGAACTGCGTTTCTATGTTGGGCGAGTACGTCCAGGCAAGGTATTCGATGGTGGACAGCTTTATGCGTGGTAGGCACTCCGTTGCCAACCACGAAGCCACTTCCGGCGACAGGCTGGTAACGCTGGTATTATCATTGAGCACGCGCACGTAGTTTTTCCGCAGAAAGCACCGTGCCACGGCTATGCAGCCCTCCTGAACCGATTTTCGGGTCAGGTCGCCTTGCCAATCCAAGTACAACCAATCATTCTTCACATCGTGGAAAACAGAAAGGGCTGATGTAGTAGCGAGTAACTGTAGATGCATAGGGTGGATGTAGGGTGAGAAAAGTAGCGGAGAGCAGCAAACACGTTTAGAATAATTTGATTATCGCCTCTTTTCAGGATCAGAGCAAAAGGCAGGCCTTTAATACAAGTTTTGTTTCGCGCTTGCGTGCAATAAAGCAATATAACAGTAGAATAAAACAAGTAATAAGCAGAATTTACCCGCAGATGCAGCCTTTTGCTTTTTTGTTCCATTCTAATATAGAAGACAAAATTTTATACCACTTGTAAATCCACCCATAACTTCTACTTCGTAGGTATAGGCCTCATAAAAAAAAGCACTCTCGTGGCCCAGTCCAAACCAGCCGTAGAAAATCTGTTCCAAAATGAAATTTATTTAGAGGCCATCCTGCGCCAGCAGGCGCAGCAGATGGTAGGGCGCCCTGGCTGGCCTGATACAGTGGCCGCCATCTATCAGTGCTTGCTCAATCAGATTGAAGCCGATGTATCGGCTGGCCCTTGCCCGCGCTAGTCAGCGGCTGGCTCTCTAGCTCCTTCAACCAACGCAGGCGGTAGCAGTTACGAGCCGTGCTCCCCAGCTGTTCTAAGAGTTTATAGTTAGCAACTGCGCCCACCGCAGCCCCTACCACTGGGAGCAGCTGTGCCAGCTTGGCCAAATCAATATAATCCCGGTACTCCTGCTGAAACGTACGCCAATCGAACTCAGCCGCTGTAGGTGGTAGCGTTTTCGCATACGCATCCCAACCGGCCAACCGGCGATACACTGCGTTGCGCGTATGCTGACTGGAAAACGTGAGCTGAAAGATATGGAGCAGGTAGAGTCGCTCGGGGTACGCACGTACATCGTGCCCGTAGAATGCCGCTATATCGAACAACAGCTTCAGCTTAATCCCCAACAGCAACGGAAAATCGGCTAGCCCGAGCAAAAATCCGCCGGCGCCCGTGGCAGCACCTTCCACGGCAGCCGCGTGGCGATAATGCCGAATGCGCTTATCTACCACCGTTTCCCGCTCCTGCAAAGAGGCCGCCAGCAATGGCCGACGCGTAATGTACGTAGAGCCCGCCAACACGCCGCGCACCATGTGCTTGATGGTGGCTGTCACAGCCTGATGCACGCGCTCGGGCAACAGGCCATTCAGCCGGGTTTGTACACGGTGCGTTAGTCGGTTCAGCCAGGAGGGCGGCCGTTGCATCCGTTTCTGCCACGCTTGCAGCTCGGCGTAAACTTGCTTTTCGTAGGGCGTCATCGTCATATAGCCGTCCGTTGGGTTCTCTGGCTATATACGGACGCGGACCTGCGCGGGCCGTGGCGCTCTACCCTCGCAACTGGTAGATGCGCTCTATTATCTCCACTACTTTTACGCCATCCGAGGCGTTTGTCACCACATCGGCGGGATGCTTTACTGCCTGCACGATATCGTCAATCACCTGCACGTGGTTGGCGGCGCTACCCTGGTAGGCGCCGTAGTGGTTGGCTGGATTAGTAGGCGGCAATGGGGGCAACTCATAATTGCGCAGGTGACAGGCAGCCACCTGATCCAGATATTGGCCGCCCAGGCGTACGCTACCGTGCTCGGCTACCACGGTCAGGGAGCTTTCCAGGTTCTGGTCCCACACGGCCGTGCTGTATTGCAAAGTACCCGCGCCACCGCGCACCAAGTCAAACGTCACCAGCCCTGAGTCTTCGAACTCTGTGAGCGTTTGATGGTTGAAATCGTGAAAGCGGGCCGCGATGTTGGTGATGTCGCCGAACACCCAGTAGAGCAAGTCTACGAAGTGGCTGAACTGCGTGAACAGCGTGCCGCCATCCTGCGCCTGCGTGCCGCGCCAACTGCTAGGCTGGTAATAGCGGGCGTCGCGGTTCCAGAAGCAGTTGATCTGCACGAGGTATATCTGCCCAAGGTGACCTTCCTCGTAGATCTGTTTCAGCCAGCGGGCAGGGGGCGAGTAGCGGTTCTGCATCACCCCAAAAGCCAGCCGGCCTACCCGAGCGGCAGCATCTACCACGGCCTGAGCATCGGCGGCGTGCAGGGCCAGGGGCTTTTCTACCACCACGTGCAAACCGTGCTGCAAACCAGCCAGCGCCTGCGGTGCGTGCAGGTGATTAGGCGTAGCTATGGTCAGCACATCGGCAGCGGGGCCGACCGCCAGGTAGGCATCCAGCGACGCGAAAAACGGTACGTCGGGAAACTCAGCCGCTATCGAGGCCGGCAAGGCCGGATCGATATCGATGAGGGCAACCAAGTGCGCACCGGCCTGTCGGGCAACCAGCGCCGCGTGGCGGCGGCCGATGTGCCCCACTCCACAAACAGCGAAACGGACGGCGGCAAGAGATTCAGCCAACGGGGTGTAGGAAAGAAGCCAAGGAGCCGCAAGCTGCAAAAAAAACGTGGGGTTTTGCACGCTCGGCCCTACCCCACATTTTTGCGGCTACCTCTTTGGTAAGTGCCTACCATCTATAGAATGAATAACCGCAAACCAAGCAGCCGCTTACAGTAGCTTCTGTAGCTCTAGGAAGTTGCTATTACTCACCGTTTTGCCTGTGCAACCAAGCCGCTGGGCGCTTTTTTGAATGTTGATGACGCGTGAGCCAGGGTTGGGGTGCGTGCTCAGAAACTCGGGCGTACTGCCTCCCCCTTGCTTTTCAGCCTTGATGAAAAAGCCCGCTGCACCATCGCAGGAGTAATAACGCGTGCCGTTGAGGTAGATAGTGGAATACTTATCCGCTTCCGTCTCGAAGCCCCGGCTGAAGCGCAGCTGGCCCAGCCCGGCGGCAATCTGCGCCAGCTGCCCCGGATTCTTACCCAGCAAAATATTGGACAGTAAGCTGATACCGAACTGCTGCTGCAATTGCTGAATGCTGTGGCGCCGGTCGGCGTGCGCAATTTCGTGGCCCAGCACGCCCGCCAGCTGATTTTCGTTGTCAAGGAATTTAATAAGTCCCGAAAACACGTAGATGTGGCCGCCAGGCGTGGCAAAGGCATTCTGCGTGGCGTCGTCCTTGATGATTTGCACATCCCACGGGAACTGCTTGCGGTACTTGAGGTTGCCATTATCGAGCACGCGATTCACAACGCCATCCAGCAATTGATAGGCGCGTTTGTTTTTGCTGCGCTCCAGCAGTTGGCCCTTGGCGCGGTAAGTGGAGTCGGTTTGCTGAGCTACCTGGGCGCCTAGTGCAATATCTTGCTGAACAGGCAGCAAAATAAAACCCTGTTTGGGCTGATTGACGGCAGCAACTGCTACCACCGAAACGATGGAGAGAGGCAACCAGAGCTTAAGGAAAGAGCAGCGCATTGCGAAAAAGAAAAGAGGACTAAAGAGAGGTGAGTAGTACGAAGCAAAGAAAAAATGGTGCCAGCTCCACTCACCACGCTTCTCTCCTATTCTGCTTCACTTATGTTCACTTCTCAAATCAACAGTGCCCAATACCCCAAGTAAATAATCGGCAGCAGACTACCCCAAAAAGCCACTACTCCCCAGGCCGTTAGCGGCTTCCCGGCTAACCGACGACGTACCAAGGCTACTAGCCACCCGCAAAAAGGCAGCACCCAAAGCACGAGCAACAGCATCATAAATGGTATGAGCAAGGCCATACTACAGTGAGGTGTTGCGTTCCGAACAGGCATTGCGTGTTGATAAAACCACCTAGCATACCCTACTACTACGCTTGAAAGCACGAGCGTTACAATTAAGTAAATGCCCTCTTGATAACGCCACCACGGTTGCCTAACCATTTTTACGCTTAATCCGGCGTATGTCCTTCCAGTAACCCAGCCCGAACCGTTTCGGCAATATAGTCTACCTGCTTCTCCGTCAGGGTAGGGTGCACGGGTAGCGCCAGCACCGTGCGGCATAGTTGTTCTGCTACCGGAAACTGCCCTGTGTGGTAGCCCAGGTAAGCATAGGCTGGCTGCTGATGCACTGGCAACGGATAGTACACCGCTGTAGGCACGCCATGCAGGTGCAGGTAGGCCCGCAGCTGGTCGCGGTGGGTTTCGGTGGGTAGGGTGATGACGTATTGGTGGAAGGTATGCGTACTCTGTGGGTCGCGGGCAGGCGGATTTATCCCCGGCATATCCGCGAAAATCGCATCGTAGCGGGTGGCTATCCGCTGGCGGGCAGTAGTCCAGGTGGCAAGGTAGGGCAGCTTCACGCGCAGCAGCGCCGCTTGCAGCGTATCGAGGCGGGAGTTGAGGCCAATGTGTTGGTGGTGATACTTGCGCACCTGGCCGTGGTTGGCAAGCTGCCGTAGCAACTCAGCCCGTGCCGTGTCGTGGGTGAATAAGGCGCCCCCGTCGCCAAAGCCCCCAAGGTTTTTACTGGGAAAAAACGACGTGGTCCCTACCTCCCCTACCGTACCGGCCGGCCGCACCTGCCCATTGCCGAACATGTAGGCAGCGCCAAGGGCCTGCGCATTGTCTTCGAGCAAGGCTACCCCATGTTGGTCGGCTAGTGCCCGTAGTGCTTCCAGGTTGGCGCATTGCCCAAACAGGTGCACCGCCACGATGGCACCCGTGCGGGGCGTGAGGGCCGACGCTACAGCTGCTGGATCTAGATTGAACGTGCCGGGCAGCACATCGGCTGCCACTGGGTGTAGGCCCAGCACGGCGGCGGCTTCCAGGGTAGCCACGTAAGTGAAAGCCGGCACAATGACCTCCGCGCCGGGCGGGAGTTGTAGGCTCATCAGGGCCAGTTGCAGGGCGTCGGTGCCATTGGCGCAGGGTACTACCGCGGCCCCTTCCAGCTGCTGGCTTAGCTCGCTGGCAAAGGCTGCTACCTCGTTTCCCTGGATGAAATCGCCTGCCGTTAGCACTCGCTGGCACGCGGCGAGCAGGGCAGGTTGCAAGGGCGCGTGTTGGGCCGCGAGGTCCAGAAAGTGAATCGGTAGCATAGCTGGCAAGTTAGTGACGATCAGCCAGCCACCGGCACGCCTGTGTCTCGTCTATTCGCAACCCTTATCTATCTATCAGCGTTAAAATTAGCTAATCCCATCGGGTTCAGCACCCTACCAGGCGACTGAGCCGCAACCCTCACTCCTATGCTGAAAAGAACTTTCTCCACCTCTGCTCTCGCTGCCAGCCTATTGCTGGGCGGCCTTACGTTCACGCAGGTTAGCTGCACCGAGAACCAACAGAAAGAAGTGTCGCAGGAAAGCGACCAAGCCTATAACGATTTCAAAAGCTTCGTTGACGAAACGGAGATGAAAGCGCAAAACGTTGCCAACGAAACCGAAGCCGACTATGAGCGCGAAACTGCACAACTGAAAGCCGATTACGATACCAAAGTAGCCGTCGTAGACCGCTACGCCGACAGCTACGACGACCAGCGCAAGCAGGAGCTCGACCAGCTACGCAGCCGCTACACCACGGCTTCGGATGCCCGCACGACCGCCTGGACCAGCCGCCCCGCCGTATCTGCCGATGGTAGTGCTACCGTGGCGACCGATGGTACAAGCGTTAAAATGGGCAAATATTACAAGCCCATGACGTCGGAAATTGCTGTGATGACGCCGCAAAATGCCCAAGCGAAGTATAACGCCTTCGTAAACATGGTGGACAGCAATAAGTCCAGCTACGATATCGACGATTGGAACAACATCAACGCTGACTGGCGTGCCATGGACGCCCGTTACGACCAAATTAAAGACCAAATTTCGGCTACCGATAAGCGTCAGATTGCCGAGGAAAAAGGCAAATACGCGGCCTTCAAGTCAGTGGATAAAACCAAAATCCGAGCGGAGCAAGGTGCCAACGCGGTAGCTAACACGGCCGAAGACGTAGCGCATGGTGCTAAGGAAACAGGCAAGGACATTGGGCAAGGCGCAGCCAAAGTAGGCAAAGACGTTGGCCAAGGCGCCAAAGAAGTGGGTAAGGATATTGGCCAAGGAGCAGCCAAAGCCGGTAAAGCCGTAGGCGGTGCCGTGAAAGGCGTGTTTAATGGTAAAGAAAACGAATAGTTCGTTTTCTTTTGCTAAGTTCTAAAGGGCCGGCTGCTTATGCAGCCGGCCTTTTTTTGTGTCTTGCTTTCTCCACCCTGGTCAACTCTTGTAGCACCCAATACAGCTTTAGCAGATCGAAATACACTAGGCGGGGCGTGGCCGAGCATAGGTTGGCGTGCAGGTAGGGGCGTAGGCGCCGAAGTAAGGCAGCTACTGGCCGGCGCAGGCCTACCCGTTGCAAGCGTAGAGCCGTGCGTAGCAACTGACTATCGGCCCCTACACCATCTTTGTGGTACAGCAGCACCAGATTATAAACCGCTGCCCGCGACTTGCGCAGAAATGCAGGTGCCGGGTCCAGCCCGTCGTGCACCACGGGGTTGTCGAGGTGATGAATGGAGATGCCGGCTTGAGCCAGTTGCCACCCCAGCTTGCTGTCCTCGTGGCCGTAGCGGGTCAGGGCTTCATCGAAACCGAATAGCCGGAACACTTCGGCCCGAATAAGCAGATTGCTCGGAATAAGCTGGGCCGGCGGTAACAAGCGGCGGCGGGCGGCGGGCAGCGCTTCCCGCTGCTGGGTGTAGTACCAACGCAGACGCAAGGTGGGCTCGGTGGGCAGACTAGTGGCGCAGGTGATACCGCCTACCACCACCGACGCCAATGCCCGGGTGTCGTCGTAGCGGGTCAGAAACTGTGCATCGGGTAGCAGAACATCATTGTCGAGCATCAATAGCCACTCGTGGCGGGCAGCGGCGGCCAACTGGTTGCGGATGGCCGCGCGGCCTACGTTGCGCGGAAGCTCGTTGTAGCGCACGTTGGGCAGTAACCCCAATGGGCGGTTTTCAGCCTGGATTTCGGGTCGGGAGGCATCGTCTAGCAGGCATATCTCGACTGGTCCGTCCCAATCAGGCAGCTGCATACGCAGCTGCTCTACCAGCGGCGCCACCGCCCGGTTATACACCGGAATCAGGATAGACAGACTGGTTTTCAATTAAAAATTAAGAAGTAAGAATTCTTTTTTCGCCTACTCCCCTGTTTGAAAAGCAGCAGCCGTGGAATCTAGCAGCTGGCCGTCTTGGCAGCGCAGCACACGGCGCGGGTATTGCTGAATAATCTGGTAGTTGTGCGTAGCCATGAGCACGGCCGTACCAGCATTGTTGATTTCCACGAACAGGCGCATAATGCTGTCGGCCACGTCGGGGTCAAGGTTGCCGGTGGGCTCGTCGGCCAGCAATAGTAGGGGCTCGTTGAGCAGAGCGCGGGCAATGACTACGCGCTGCTGCTCGCCTCCAGAAAGCTGGTGCGGCATTTTACCAGCCGCATTGGCCAGCCCTACCCGCATCAGCACCTCCGAAATGCGTTGCTTCTTGCGGGCTTTGCCCCGCCAGCCGGTGGCATTCAGCACAAATAGTAGGTTATCGGCCACTGAGCGGTCGAATAACAATTGAAAATCCTGAAAAATGATACCCAGCTTACGGCGCAGGTAGGGCACCTTGCTGGCCGCCAACTTCTGCAAAGGGTAGTCGACCACGGCAGCCATGCCGCCGCCTAGCGGTAGATCGGCGTAGAGGGTTTTCAGCAGGGAGCTTTTGCCCGAACCAGTGCGTCCTACCAGGTAGGCAAACTCTCCCTTGCCCAGTGTGAACGTCACGCGCTGCAACACGGTATTAACGTCTTGCATAATATAGGCATCGTGAAGCTCAACAACGGCGGACATAAGAAGCAAAAGTTAAAAAGACAGCGTTTGGACGTATTCACGCTCTCTCTGAGAGTTCAAAAAAAAGCAGTTTACTACACTGCGCAAGTTACACCTCCAGCTTTTGCAGTTTCCCAAACGAGAGGCCTTCGATAACGGCAGCCAGCGGTTCTTCTTTGCCAGCTAGCCCGTAGCGGTGCAAGTCTTTGAGGGGTCGGTCGGCACGGAAGTAGGCAATGAGCACAAATTGCTCGTCGCGCAGCTGGATATAATCCGGAATTTTCGCCTTGCCTTTTACTTTGATGATATACATGAGGAATGACTGGCTGAATAGCTGACTCTACCGGTCTGGCAGTGATACGCTTACTTTCACTGCGGCGTTCTGTTCCTACCCGCCGGAAAGCAACAATGCCCCAAAGCTACCGGTTTGCGCGGTATGGCGCTACGGGGCGTTGGGGCAAGGACAAAAAAAAGCGAGCCAAAATCGCACCGCTCAACCGCCTACCCTTGCTACCTTCCGGTCCTGGGGGAGTTCAGCAGGAGCTGGTCGTTCTGACTCGCCGGTGCAAAGATACGCACACTATCCGGTTTTGCTGCGCAACAGGGCAATATTTTCTTCGCAGCAAGCCCTCTTAGCGCGCAGTAGCCTGATTGTCACGCTGAAAAAATGCTAATTATAGCTAGTTGCGCTTGCCTTTGCCGTTCCAGTCCTTGTACGCCTTCTTGCCTTGTTTGCGCAGTTGCTTCTTGTATTTGTCGATGGGGGCCAGCGACACAACAG
Source organism: Hymenobacter defluvii (assembly GCF_017589435.1). Classification (NCBI taxonomy): domain Bacteria; kingdom Pseudomonadati; phylum Bacteroidota; class Cytophagia; order Cytophagales; family Hymenobacteraceae; genus Hymenobacter; species Hymenobacter defluvii. Next base: position 310,678 of record NZ_JAGETX010000001.1, on the reverse strand, counting down.
CTTCTCCTGCTTGGGGTACGTCGGCCTGGTTTTCCTCGTAACCGGCACAGTTCACGATCAGCACGGGCTGGGGTTGCCGGGTGGTCAGCAAAAACATGCCTTCTTTGTTGGTAATGGCCGTATTGTCGCGCTGGTCGCCGCGCACCAGCACTGTTGCTCCGGCCAGCGGCGCCCCGGCTATGGTCGTTACCTTACCCGTAAGGGTGTAGGGTGCGCGGGCAGTTTGGCTGGCCTGCGCCCGTGCTGGCACCGTGCTAAAGCTGCTCAACAGGAGCAGAAAAAAAAATACAAGATAAGCGGGGCGGGAAATTGACTTGGAGAAGGAACGCATGTGAAATGGGGTAAGCAGGTAGCACAATGAACTGATATTAAATGTATTATTCCTGCATGGGGAATCCTATACGCCAGTTTACGTACAGATCAATTATTTTCTGATTAGTTACCAAATTCTGCGCCAGCTATGCAATCGTTCCATTCTGCACAGTACCTTTGAGCCCATGCCCGAACAGATTCTGATCCTCGATTTTGGCTCTCAGTACACGCAGCTCATCGCGCGACGCATTCGCGAGCTGAACGTCTACTGCGAGATTCATCCCTACACCCACGCCCCGCTCCTCACAGAGGATATCCGGGGCGTTGTGCTTTCTGGCTCGCCCTGCTCCGTGCGCGAGGCCGATGCTCCCAACCCCGACCTGAGCGCCTACCTGGGCCAGGTGCCGGTGCTGGGCGTATGCTATGGCGCGCAACTGCTGGCCCACCAGAATGGCGGCGAGGTGCTGCCCGCCACTATCCGGGAGTATGGCCGCGCCCGCCTCACGCATATCAACCAGCACCACCGGTTGCTGCACGGCCTGGAGCCCGGTTCGCAGGTGTGGATGTCGCACGGCGACACCATCAAAACCCTACCCGACGGTTTCCTGGCTATTGCCGGCACCCCCGACGTGCAGGTAGCTGCCTACGAAATTGAAGGCCAATCGACCTACGGCATTCAGTTTCACCCCGAGGTGACGCACTCCACCGACGGCAAGCAGCTGATGAAGAACTTTGTGGTGGACGTGTGCGGCTGCCAGCAGGACTGGACGCCCGAGCACTTCGTGGACGCGATGGTGACGGCCCTCCAAGACACCATCGGCGAAACCGATCAGGTGATTCTGGGCCTCTCCGGCGGCGTCGATTCGTCGGTGGCGGCGTTGCTGTTACACCGCGCCATTGGGCCGCGCCTGCACGGTATCTTTGTGGATAATGGCCTGCTGCGCAAGGATGAGTACGAAGGCGTGTTGGAGGCCTACAAAGTGCTGGGCTTGAACGTGCGCGGCGTAGATGCCTCGCAGGAGTTCTACGCCGCCCTAGCCGGCCTCACCGACCCCGAGCAGAAGCGTAAGGCCATCGGCCGCACGTTTATTGAAGTGTTCGACCGCGAGGCGCAGAAGGTGGAAGGCGCCCGCTGGCTGGCACAAGGCACTATCTATCCCGATGTGATTGAATCGGTATCGGTGAAGGGGCCAGCCGTGACCATCAAGAGCCACCACAACGTGGGCGGCCTACCCGAAAAGATGAACCTGAAGATTGTGGAGCCGCTGCGGGCTTTGTTCAAGGACGAGGTACGCGAGGTAGGCGACGCGTTGGGCCTGCCCCACAACATCCTGCACCGCCACCCCTTCCCCGGTCCCGGCCTGGGCATCCGCATCCTGGGCGACATCACCCCGGAAAAGGTAGCCATCCTGCAACGCGCCGATGCCATTTTCATTGATGGCCTGAAGGCGCACGGCCTCTACGAGAAAGTATGGCAGGCCGGTGTGATGCTCCTCCCCGTGCAAAGCGTGGGCGTGATGGGCGACGAGCGTACCTACGAGCAGGTAGTGGCCCTACGCGCCGTAACGAGCGTGGACGGCATGACGGCCGACTGGGCCCACCTCCCCTACGACTTCCTGGCCGAAGTCAGCAATAAAATCATCAACCAGGTGCGCGGCATCAACCGCGTGGTGTACGACATTAGCTCCAAGCCACCGGCTACCATTGAGTGGGAATAGAAGGTGAGGTTGTGAGATGGTGAAATTGTGAGTATATAATGATAGAAGGCCGCTGGTAGGGTACCAGCGGCCTTTCTTTGCTTACTATGTCTTCTATTTCTCTCCTACCTCCAGCAACATCTGGCCGCTGTATTCATAGAAGATGGTGTCTTGCTTTTTGTTCCGAGTGAGGTCTTGTATGAATAATTGTAGCTGTATTTGGTCCTTGGCTGCCTGCAAGTGCAATGGACGGTCTATACCCTCGTTTCCAGAACCGTACACATGCGCTAATGAATCAGCTAGGGTGCCAGGTGAGAGTGTGAGCTGCGTTTGCCAGCGGTGGTCGGCTTGCCTTTGCTCCAGCAGCAATTGTCGGCCACGGGCGTGAGTGCGCAACCGGAACGCCCCTTTTTGCGTGGCAACTTCAGTCAACACACTGTCTTTTTGCAAAGCATAGCGATATGATTCCACGCGTCCAAGCCAGTAACGCCCTTGACCTAAGTCGTGGTGCTCGGCGCTGTTATAGAATCTGGCAGTCTGTTGCTCGTTATCAGCAGTGGTATACTGGCTGGTACGCGGCACGCCACTCACCGCAAACGGCTGTTCCTGGTACCATTGACGTTGCTTCCACTCATCCTGCTGTTGTAGTGAATCGGGCAAACTGAGGGAAGCTGCGAAAAACGGCTGTAGCTGCGTGGTAGCCTCACGGTCGGCGAAGAACTCGAAGATGGACGTAATGCGCTGCCGGACTTGCAACGACAGTTTTGGCACGCGCTGCCCCGCCCCGTCCAGCTTGCCATCCTTCAGCAAGCCATATTCCGCGCTGATTTCGCGCAGTTGGTTCAGCTGGCTGCGCTGGGCAACGGCAAATGCGCTCCACGGTCCGGCGGCCGACAACAACGCCACCACTGCCAGCGAGGCCGGAATCCAGATGATGCCCTGGCCGCGCCGCACCAGAAAGTATACGGCCATGCAAAACAGCCACGCCGCCAGCACCAGCACAAAGTACCGTTCCTCGGTGATGCCGTAGTCGCGGATGCGGGTATCGATGGCCACAGCCAGCAGCCCCAGCAACGGAAACAGAGCCCGGTAGAACCAGCGCGCAAACGTGCGAATCCAGGTGTTTTCGGCGGCGTGACGGATGGGGTGAATCAGCAACAAAGCAAAGATACCCGCCACCGAAAACGCCAGAATCAGTATCGATACCCAGCCTTTGGGCAGCGTCCAGAGTACCACAATACGGCCCAGGTAGGCGTACAGAATAACCAGGTAGAGGACTACCAGCGGCAGCAGCACAAACTGCGTGAATAGCTTCAGTCCTTTTGGGTAGGGGGCTGTCTGCTCCAGCTCAGCAAAGTTGTGCGGTATGCCGGCCAGGAAAAACCACGTATTAAACACCGTCGCCAGCGTCACAAACAAATAGCCATAGATGTGCTCATCCAGCTTGACATCGAACAGATTATCAATAGCGACCAGCGCCAGCGCACACCCCACGAAGAGCACCCCAGAGTAGACGCCGGCCAGCAGAATGCGTAGAAACAGCGTTTCGTTGTAGCGCCAGAAGCCGGGCGTATCGGCCGAGCGGCGCAGTTCGGGCAGGTAGGGACCAGCGGCCGCGGCTAGGTGCATGCCCAGCAACAGCAGCGCCAGCCGCATGCCCCATTCCAGGTTGGGCTGCGCGGGCGCCAGCGCGTACCACAGAACTAGTAATGCTACTACTCCGACCTGCGCCCCCCAGCGCCTCGCCGGCCGCCACCCCCACCGCTCAGTAGCTAGGGCAACCGCAAGCGTACTCGAAAGGCCCAAACCAGCCGCGGAAAGGACCGGGAAAAGCCACTCCAGCTTTTGCTGTTCTTTGTAGTCAAGATGAATGACGTAGATGCCTACCCCGCAAAGCACAAACGCGCAGAGCAAGGTAAGTGGAAAGCGGCGCACCACCCGCACCGCTTCGGCGGCCAGGTGCTGGAGGGAGGGTAGTTTCACGGGGTAGGGATAAAAATAGCGACAATGCAATATAAGCGGTTGCTACCGTGTAGCCGTCTGCTTTCCTACCTCCTCTCAATGAAAGCAGCCCTTTTGCACAGCCGACAAGTGGCTGTGCAAAGGGGCTGCTTTCTAATGTTAAATCCGATTGTCATCCTGAGCGGAGCGCAGGACCTTATTACGCAAGAGCAACAAACGTAATAAGGTCCTTCACTCCGCTGCGCTCCGCTCAGGATGACAACCGGTTTACTTCTTGGCTTCTACCGGCCACTGGTAGGTAAACTTATCGTTGATGGGTGCGCCGAAATAGTTCACGTTCAGCAGGTCCAGGCGCTTCTTGTGCACGTCGAGGCGGCGGTTGAAGTCGGCGTAGTTCTTATCCTTTTTGGAAGTCCAGCCCACCTCGGCCAGGGCAGTAGCGCGGGGAAATACCATGTACTCCACGTACTCGGGCGTGAGCATATACTCGGTCCAGACGTTGCCCTGCACACCGATAATATGCTTGGCCTGGGCTGCCGTGAGGCTATCGGGGGTAGGCTCGTACGAATACGACTTTTCGGTGGTGAGGAAGCCGCCGATAGCGATGGGCTGGGTTTTAGGGTCGGCCTGGTAATGGTCGAGGTAGCAGAACTCGCCGGGCGTCATGATGGCGTCGTGGTTTTGACGGGCGGCGGCCAGGCCACCCTCGGTGCCGCGCCAGCTCATTACGGTGGCGTTGGGCGAGAGGCCGCCCTCCAAGATTTCGTCCCAGCCAATCATGCGGCGGCCTTTGCTGGTGATGAACTTGTCGATGCGGCGGATGAAGTAGCTCTGCAACTCGTGCTCGTCCTTGAGGCCTTCCTTACGCATCAGTTCCTGGCAAAAGCGGCTTTCCTTCCACTGCACCTTGGGGCACTCGTCGCCGCCGATGTGGATGTACTTGCTCGGGAACAGGTCCATTACCTCCGTCAGCACATCTTCTTCAAACTGAAACGTTTGCTCGCGCGGAAACAGCACGTCCTCAAACACGCCCCATTTGCCGGTCACGGGCACAATCTTGTCGGGGTTGCTGCCCAGGGCGGGGTAGCCCGCCAGCACCGACACGACGTGGCCGGGCATTTCAATCTCGGGCACCACCGTCACGAAGCGTTTCTGCGCGTAGGCAACCACGTCGCGGATTTCGTCTTGGGTGTAGAAGCCGCCGTAGGGCTTATCGTCGAACTTGTTGTCGGCGTAGCGGCCAATCATGGTGTGGTCGCGCTTGGAGCCGATTTGCGTTAGCAGCGGGTATTTCTTGATTTCGATGCGCCAGCCCTGGTCGTCGGTGAGGTGCCAGTGGAAGGTGTTCTGCTTGTGCAGGGCTATCAGATCGATATACTTCTTCACGAAGGTCACCGGAAAAAAGTGGCGGCTCACATCGAGGTGCATGCCGCGGTAGGCAAAGCGCGGCTGGTCCTCGATGGTGCAGCACGGCACAGCCCACGTGACACCTGCCACCGGGGTAGGGCTGAACACTTCCACCGGCATCAGCTGCAACAACGACTGCATGCCGTAGAACAGCCCCTGCGGCTCGCTGGCCGTGATGGTAATCTGCTTGGGCGTCACGCGCAGCTCGTAGCCCTCGGCGCCCAGCTTGTTCTTCTTATTGAGGTCGAAAAAGATACCCTGTTTGGCGGAGCGCTTGCCGGTGGCAATGCTGGGCCGACGACCGGTAGCGGTACCCAGCTGCTCGGCCAGCAACTCGGCCACTTGGTGCATCTGCGCATCGGTTTCAGACACGGTAATGGTGAGGTTGGCAGGCAGCGCGAAGGTGCCCGTCTGCTCGCGCAAGTGCGTGGGCTTGGGAATGATGGCGTAGCGCGCCGACGACTGGGCGCAGCTTAGCTGCACAGAGAACAGCGCCACAAGCAGTAGCAAAAGAGAAAATCGCATAGAGTAAGGTGCGGTTGTAAGAAAAGAGCGCCCTAGTATACAGCCTTTTGCCGACACTACCCATTTTGGCGCCTACCCCAGCAAGGCTTCTACCTCTAGCAGCAAGGCCGTATTTTCCAAGATTTCGTGCAGCTGCTCCAGCTCCTGCCAGCTGAGTACCAGGGCCATACGCTCGGTGGGGGTGCGCAGGGCAATGCAGCGGGCTTCCGGGTCACGGTAGGCGGAGTAGTTGCGCTCGTGCTCCTCCTCAATAAAGCGCCGAAACTCCTGGAACTCTGCCGTGGTAGCTACCAGTGCCAGGTTGCCAAAGCACAAGTGCAGGTGCCGAGTGCGCGGGCACCGCAGACAGTAGCCAAATGCGTTATGATGAAAGAACTGCGCCATACGCAACGTGAAAAAGTACGCGAGCTAGATCGTGAGTGAGAAATCAAATCTATTTAGATTATTTCTAAATAAAAAACGCAAACTTTTCTGTCCCCTTATTGCTGAGCTGACCACTCCTGCTTTTTTTGCGTACAGTTGCACAGCGCTGGCTACCCTGATATTGCTGCTCTTTGCCTGCCCACTACCTATGAAATTTTCCACCTTCTGGCGGCTGTTGGCGGCTGGCTTTGTGCTACTCCTGTTGTTGCTGCTGGGTGGCGTGTGGCTGCTTGGGTCGACGTACGGACGGGAGCAGGCCAAAAGGCTGCTACGCCAGCGGGTGAGCGAAAACACAGATCTGGTGGTGTCGCGGTTTGAGGTGGATTTCTCGCCCCTGCGCGACTTTCCGCACTTCACCATCTCGGTGCGCAACTTTGGGCTGACCGATACGGCTCATCAGCAGCTGGTGCCCGTGCTGCGGGTAGGCCGCGCCGATGCCCGTTTGGAGCTGAGCCAAATCCTGCGCGGCAAGGTCCGCGTGACCCGCTTGCAGCTCACCGACGTGTTTTTTCATCAGCAAGTCGATTCGCTGGGCCGCCAGTGGGGCCTACGCGGCAAACGGCGCCACGAGGCCGGCTCTGGTCCGCCCCTCAACTTCAAGCTGGACTCGCTGGTGCTTCGGCGTCTGCACCTCTCCACCCGCAACGACTACAAGCACAGCACCTTTGCGGCTATGATACATCAGGCGCGCCTCTCGGCGGTGGTGTACGATGGGCAGGCCCGCCTGCGTGGCACGCTGGCCGGGCAGCTGCAATACCTGCGCACGCGGGGCAACACGCTTTTTGCGCAGGAGCCAGTGCAGGCGCAAATCCGCTACCGCTATGATTTTCGGCAGCGCCAGGGCAAGCTCTGGCAGACCTACGCTACCCTCAACGGTGACACTGTGCGCGTAGGCGGCACCCACACCGCCGCCACCGACCGCGAAACCGGCTCGCGTCTCAACCTGCGCATGGTGGGCCAGCAGCCGCTGCTGGATGTGTTGCGCACCGCCCTACCCCCCAACCTGCACGCCTACTTGGCTGATGCGCACAGCCCCAGCAAGGCGCATATCCGTTACACCATTCAGGGCTTGAGTGGCCCTACCACCCGGCCCCACAACGTGCTCACGTTTCGGTTGCGCAACGCCCGCGTAGTGTGGCCCGATTCAGGCCGGGCCATCCGGCGCTGGGACCTGCTGGGCCGCCTAGACAATGGCCCGGCCCACGCCCCGGCTACCACTACCCTCTCCCTACCCCGTTGCCGCATCTACTCCTCAGCCGGAAAGCTGGATGCCGAGCTAACGCTCCGCAATTTTGTGCGTCCCTATTTGGTGGGCCGGGTGCGTGGCCAGACTGAGCTGCGCAGCCTGGCCACTATTGTGGCTCCGGGCTTGTGGCAAGCCCAGCAAGGCACTGCTACCCTAGATTTGCGTTTGCGCGGGCCGCTGCCTACCGGGCCTAATCCCGCCCGTGCCCTACCCGCCATGCGTATGCACGGCACCATAGGGCTGCACAATGCTAATTTCGTTGTACCTACCCGCCACGCCCACATCACCAACCTGAACGTGCAACTGGGCCTACAGGACAGCCTCTGGACGCTGCGCAACTTATCGGGGCAGTTGGCCGGGATGCGCTTCCGGGCCAATGCCCGCACAGTGCATTTGCTGGATTATCTCACCGACCAGTACCCAACTACTACTGTATCGGGCCGGTTTGTGGTGGAGGAGTTGCACGTGCCGCGCCTGCGCTACCTGCTGGCTAGGCCGGCACAAAAACGCATTAAGGCGGCTGGCAAGGGCAACGCAGCCAAAGCTATGACCCGTTATGCTAACCTGTTCCCGACGGGCCTGCACCTGAATGTGCAGCTACGCTGCAACCAGCTAACCCTACCTTCCGATACCCTGCACGACCTGGCCGTGCAAGTGCGCCATGATGGGCGACGCGTACAACTCACCAACCTGACAGGACGTGTGTGGGGTGGGCAAGTCAGCGGACAGGCGAGCTGGCCCACCGATACTACCGGCAAAATCAGGCCCGTGGACGCGCAGCTGGCGTTGCGTTTCGGGACCATCAATTACCGCCAACTCCTCACGCGCCTGAGCCGTCCCGCAGGACAGAAACGCGCCGCCCGCCGCGCCGCCGGTGCTGACCCTGACCCTTCGCTGCGCGAGTTGTTGCTGGAGTCGAGCGGACAGCTCACGTGTGAAATAGACCGGGTAAATCTGCTTACAGGTGAAAATCTACGCAAGCTGCGGCTGCGCTTCGATAAGCAGGGGCCGAGCCTGCGTGTGCCCTACCTCACGTTTCGGACCAGCGACGGGGGCACGGGCCGGGCGCAGGCCCGCGCCGACATTGAAGGATTGCGCCTCACCTCAGCCCACGCCGACGTTGATTTCACCTACCGCACGCTCAACGTACAGCGGCTGCTACGGCTGCTGGCGGGCCTCAACCCACCCGACGACTTATTTGCCCCGCGCAGCCCGGCCAAGCGGGCGGCCCGACGCGCGGAGCCCGCCTGGGGCGTGTCGCCGCTATTCGATGGGACCATTACGGCCCAGGTGCGCGTACGCGCCGACCGGGTGCGTTACGCCGTGTTGCAGGGCACCCAGTTTCGGCTGCGCTCTACCCTGCAAGCCGGCTCGGCGCGGGTGGAAGAGTGCACGCTTCAGGCTTTTGGGGGTGATGTGGCACTGCGCGGCCGCCTGCGCACCGATGCTGAGATGGGCCACCACCCCCTGCACGTGCAAACGCGCCTGCGCAACGTGCAGCTCCCCGCCCTGGCCGAGGTGGCCGAAGTACTCAACCTGAATGCCCTGAGCAGTGCCAACGTGCGCGGTACCATGCAGTGCGAAGCCGACCTGCGCACCGACCTCGACGCCGAGTTCCTCCCCCACCTCAGCCAAACCCTGGGCTACCTCAAAACTGACATCCAAAACCTGGAATTGCTGAACGTGGTGGTGTTGCAGGATGCGCTTAAGCTCATCAGCAAGGAGCGGGCCGGGCACCTGTACTTCGAACCTGTGAAAGCCGAATTCTTTCTGGACCGGGGCCGTATCCTGATTCCGCACCTACCTCTGCACAGCAACCTTACCAGTATGTCGGTGAGTGGCACGTACTCGCTGAATGGCCCGGCCAACCTGTACGTGGGGCTGAATCCGTTTCAGGCGCTTTTCGGCAATAACCAAAAGCGGGTAGCACGCATTCAGGCAGGCAAGCGGGTGCGGGCGGTGCGGCAGTTGCTTTATGTGAACCTGCGGCGCGAGCAGCCTGGCCCTTTCAAGGTGCGCCTGTTCAAGAAGAAAGAACAACGGGAACAACAAGCTACTATTGAGCAGGAATACCGCACCCTCCTGCGCCAACAGCCGCTGGATACTACTATGCAATTGTTGCAGTAGAAATCTTTCGCTAGCCAGAAAAAACCGCTTCTTTATGTCCTATGCAACGTTTCGTATTGATTCTATCTCCGATAATTATTCACCTTTTTGTTATCTAATATTCCTATGGTCAAGTATTTTCGTTTCGCAGGCGTTGGGCTAGTATTGCTGTTGCCTGTGTCTGTGTTGGCTCAAACTGCGCCAGCAACTAAGCCATCCTACCTACGTTTGGGCGTAGGCACTGCATACGATATGAGCGGCTATTACCGCTGCACGCGTTTAGCGTTGGAGTACGCCCCTACCCTATCCCGGCATTTTGGAGCAGCAGGCCGGGTAGTAGGCGTTTTCGGCAAGCCCGACAATAAGTTGGAGCGACAGTTACCCAATCAAGATTACAAAGCTGGCTTTGTGGAAGCAGAAGGAATTTACTACCCCTTCGGCACCGACAAGCGCGTATTATTTGGAATAGGTGCTGGTGGCTTTGCGGGCTACTACCAAAAAGATAGCTACTCTTATTTGCAGGCCACATCGGGTCAGGTAAATGCGTACGAACTGTATTCCTACCGAGGCCCATACGCGGGCGTCCTCTTTTCTCTCAATCTCGATGCTGCGGTTGGGGCAAAACAGCTGTATCGAGTAGGCGCAAAAGCCACCGTGCAAAACGGTATAAATGGCGGCAGAACGTCTACCTACAACCTCACGCTGGCCCGGCGTCTGTGACCTAGCTTGTTTTTAGTAGCAAAACGGCCCTACCTATCATCAAAAGCCTACTCCCCGCTGCTGTTTGCATTTGTGCGAATAGCAGCGGGGAGTAGGCTTTTGATGGTTCCGGATCTGTTAAAAATTGGCTGTTTCGTCGCTACGAAGCTGCCCTAACTGCCGCACCGTGAGGTAGCCCAGCAGCAAAAACACGCCGTAGAGCAGCGTGACGCCCCAAGTCCCCAAGTGAGCAAAAGGATGCAAGATGCGGCTCATGATATCATAGAATAGCATAAGTGGATTAGTAATAATATCCCAGCTATTGAAGCGCAGGTAGCGGCCCAGATACACGCCGAAGCTACTGAGCAGCAGCGCTACGGTAGCAAATCCCCAGCCCACGGCCGCACCCAGGCGGCGCTGCACCAGCATTTGCATATCCAGCAGGGAGGCGTAGGCCAGCATCAGGCCGTTCCAAGCGCAGGAGAGCAGCAGGGCCAGGTCGTACCAGTAGGGCACTCCGGCGCGGGGCGTGAGGTGGAACAGGTCGGTGAGGATGTATGGTGCGTTGGGGAAAAACAGCAGCCACACCGCCCCTACCGGCAGCAACACCCGCGCCCGCAGGGGACGGTCGGTGAGGCCCAGCAACATGCTCAGGCCAAACGGTATAAAGGCCAAAAACAGGTTCCAGAGCAAAAACACGAAGGTCAGCTCCCGGGTATATACCACGCGGCAAGCAATCAGCATAAAGCTGAGGGTCAATGAGATGCCCAACAGCAAGATGAGCCCGAGGCGCCGACGCAGAAACGGCGCGGGTGCGTGTAGAGTAGTTGTAGCCATACGCTAAAGACGGCGCCGAGCCTATGGCACCGCGGCCGGCTACCTGCCGGCTTGTTTTCTCCGAAGATACAACGCCCGGCTCAAAAACCCGGCGTAGCACCGGCCCGACTTCTGTAATACCTTTGCGCCCGCTTCCGCCGTACACTCCGGCAAGCTTTCTCCCTTTTCCCTGATTTCTGCTATTTCGCTATGCGGCCTTTTTCTTTTATTCGACTGCTTTATGTGCTGGGTAGCGCCTTGGCACTTCCCAACGTAGCCCACGCGGCCTGGGGAGCGCCCTTGCAAACGCCTACCCCTGCCACCCCCGAGCAGAACACGCGCTACCAAAACGGCAAGCTTCTCCTAGACCAGGGCAGCTACTTGCTAGCCATGAAAGAGCTGGAGCCGCTTACGCCGCCCGCTGCCCGCTTCGAGCGTGCCCCCGAAGCCGCCTACCTCTACGCCGTGGCCGCCACTCGCCTGAAAAAGTGGCCCGAGGCCGAGCAAATGCTCAATCTGCTGCGCACCGAGTACCCTACCTCCGCGCTGGTGCCCGACGCCCTGTACCTGCAAGGACAGGTGTCGTTTGAGCAAGGCGAGCCCGACAATGCCTTGCGCACCTTGCAGCAGCTACCCACCGGCAAGTTGAAGGCCGAGCGTGAGGCCATGGAAATCAACTACCTGGCGCGCCTTAATGACCGCGCCCTGTTTCAGACGCTGTTGCAACGCTATCCGCAAAACGCTACCCTCGGCCGCGTCTACGCCGACAAGCTGCTGGGCGGCTGGTACACACCCGCCGATAAGGCGACACTCGCGCGGCTGGTGGAGCAGTTCAAACTGGACCCTACCCGCTACACGCCCCGGCAGGTAGGCGCTGCCAAAAAGAACAGCTACAACATTGCGGTGCTGCTACCCTTTGAGTTCACTGATGTTGCTCAGGCGCGCCGCACGCAGTTCGTCACGGACCTGTACGCCGGCATGCGCCTGGCCCAGGACTCGTTGCAGCGGGAGGGCCGCCCGGTGCAGGTATTCGCCTATGATACCGGCGCCGACACCTTGCAACTCAAGCGGGTGCTGGCCCTACCCGAGTTGGCTTCAATGGATCTGATTATCGGGCCGGTGTATAAGTCGGGCAGCAAGATTCTGGCCCGCTACGCCCAGCAGAAGCAGATTATTACGGTCAATCCATTGTCGCAGGACGGGGAGCTGGTGCAGAACAACGCCTGGCATTACCTCTACGAGCCCAGCTCGGCCACTCAGGGTCAGCAGGCGGCCCGCTTTGCTCTCAATACCTTCACCAACCGCACCGCCGCTATTCTTTACGACAACACCAGCGACGACGCGGCCTTTGCCCAGGCCTATAAAGCGGCCTACGAGGCGCAGGGTGGCAAAGTGAAGCTCATGCGCCGCGCCGTGGGCACCAGCACCGATTCGGTGTTTGCGCAAGGTTTCGTAGGCTTCGATCTGAAGTCGGTGGGGCACTTGGTGGTGGCCTCTACGGGCCGGCGGGCGGGACCGTACACCTTCAAACGCTTGCAGGCCCAGAAGGTAACCATGCCTATCATCACCTACGCCGCCTGGCTTGACAATCCTAGCGTTAGCCTCAACCAACTTGATGCCCGCGACGTGTACATGCTCTACCCCCACTACCTCGACCCCGGTGCCGTGGGCGTACGTCGCTTCCAGCAACTCTACGCGCAGCAGTACAACCTGCCGCCGTCGGTTTTTGCCAACATGGGTTTCGAAATGCTGTACTACTTTGCCCAGCGCCTGCACGATGCTGGCCCGGCTTTTCAGCAGCAATTGTCTGATTCTGGTCCAGTTTCGGGCGCGTTGTTCCAAGGCATCGGCTACCCCGGCGGCGCCCACGACAACCAGTACGTGCCTATCGTGAAGCTGGAACGCATGAACGTGGAAGTGCAGAACCCGGTGGGTCAGCAGTAGCATTACTCTTTCTATCTGTCATCCTGAGCTTGCGAAGGACCTTCTCACGGCTGAACGACTATCGTAACAACGAATCATTCAGCCGTGAGCAGGTCCTTCGCAAGCTCAGGATGACAGATGATGATGGAGCGACACGAATGATAAATAGCAACCTTTTTCCCTTCCTACCCGCATCTTTCCGGCCTTTTGGCTGTTCTATTTCTTTTGCAACCATATGGGCTTCGGCCCTTTTCTGATTCTATGCTTTCTTCTGATTCAACGATTTCTCCTACCCTGACGCATACCCAAAGCGCGGCTCTGTTTGAGCAGGCCAAGCACCATATTCCTGGCGGGGTTAACTCGCCGGTGCGGGCGTTTCGGGCAGTGGGCGGCCATCCGGTGTTCATGCAGTCGGCGCAGGGCGCGTGGCTGACGGACGTAGACGGCAACCGGTACATGGACTTCATCAACTCCTGGGGTCCTATGATTCTGGGCCACGCGCCGGAGGTGGTGCTCACGGCCGTGCAACAGGCCCTACCCCACTCGCTGTCGTTTGGGGCGCCTACCCGCCGCGAGGTGGAAATGGCCGAGCTGATTAAGGAGATGGTACCGAGCATCGAGAAAGTACGCCTGGTAAACTCCGGCACCGAGGCCACAATGTCAGCCATTCGGGTGGCGCGGGGTTACACCGGCCGCCCCAAGATTTTGAAGTTTGAGGGTTGCTACCACGGCCACGGCGACTCCTTCCTGATTGCGGCCGGCTCGGGTGCCCTCACCCTCGGCACCCCCGACTCACCCGGCGTCACCAGCGGCGTGGCCCAAGATACCCTTACCGTACCCTTCAACGATCTGGAGGCCGCCCGCCAGGCCGTTGAAGCCAATCCCGAGCAGATTGCGGCTCTCATTCTAGAGCCGGTAGTCGGCAATATGGGCTTGGTGGCCCCTGCCGACGGCTACCTGCAAGGTCTGCGCGATTTGTGCACCCAGCACGGCATCGTGTTCATTTTTGATGAGGTGATGACTGGTTTCCGCCTTGCGCCGGGTGGTGCCCAACAACGCTACGGCATTGTGCCCGATATGACTACGCTAGGCAAGATCATTGGCGGCGGTATGCCTGTAGGCGCCTACGGTGGCCGCCAGGATATTATGGACCAGGTAGCGCCAGCTGGCAAGGTGTACCAGGCGGGCACTCTTTCCGGCAACCCTATTGCCACGGCCGCTGGCCTAGCGCAACTGCACTACTTGCAAAACCACCCCGAGGTATACGAGCAGCTAGAGCGCACCACCACCCGCCTCGCCGACGGCACCCGCCAGATTGCCGCCGACCTGGGCCTGAACTACACTGTGAACCAGGTAGGCTCCATGTTCAGCCTATTCTTCACCGACCAGCCCGTAACAGACCTCGAAACTGCCAAACAAGCTGACTTAGAAGCCTTCGGGCGCTACTTCCGCGCCATGCTCAACCGCGGCATCTACTTGGCCCCCTCACAGTTCGAGGCGCTGTTCGTGTCTACCTCTATCACCGATGAGCTAGTAGAGCAGTACCTCACCGCTTGCCGCGAGTCCTTGCGCGAAGCGCACGGGATGTAGGGGTGGTGAAGTAGTACGTAGTGAATAAAAAGTACGTCTGTCATCCTGCGCTTGCGAAGGACCTTATGTCAGTGGAACGACAAGCGAAACAACGACTCGTTCTACGGTGATAAGGTCCTTCGCAAGCGCAGGATGGCAGACGTACTTTTTATTCAACACCGCTACTTCACAATTTCACCACTTCACCTCTCTCCATTGCCTACCTTTGCGGCAAATCTGCGCCGCTATGTTTCAAGTCCGTTGTTTGTTTTTAGTTGTATTGCTGACGTGGTTGGCGCCGGTGGTGGTATGGGCGCAAGTTGAAACACCTGCTGCGGCCAACAAGCGTCTGTTCGACCGCACTGTGGACGAGTTAAATTTCCGCACCATGGAAACCGTCTACGACAAAACGTTTACGCGTCGCAAGTTCCCGGTGTCGTTGCGCACGCAGCAGCAGCGCAGGCAGTTCGACGACTTCAACGGTAATGCGGACCTGAAAAAGCTGTTTTTGAACTACAACGACTTGTCGGAGCGCTTCAAAAACCGCTTTGGCAAAGGCCGCACCGATCTGGCCGAGTTTGAGCGCCAACTCAATGGCTTGCTGATCGACAAGAATTTCGAGTTCTTCATTAGTGTCATCCCGCGCGACGAACGCATTGCGCTTATTCGCGCCGAGCAACGTATCATCAAGCAGGCCACCGCTCAGTTCAACGCCTCGCAGGACCCCACGCCCGATGAACTGGCCACTGATGCCGCTACCGTGCCACCGGCTGATGCTACTACCCTACCCTCCGGCGATGCCTCGGAGCTAGAGGACGTAGCGCCCCAGCCCGAGGTTGTAGTGCCTAGCTCCGGCGGCCCCATCATCCGCTCGGCCGACGTTCCCAGCACCCACGACTGGTTTGACTATCTCACGCTAGCATTGGCCTTGGGCAGCTCCTTAGGCCTGCTCTATGTGCTCACCAGCGTGCTGCCCGAGATGCGCGCCCGCCTCAACGAGCTAGATCCTACTCACGCCACCCGCTCCTCCGACTCACTTCCCTCCGACCGATACGAGGACGAATAGCTTTAATTAATAATTGAAAATCAGAAAGTAAAGGATAAGGCATATATGCTGTTACAACAGCCATTTGACTGTCTTTACGCTCTCCATTCTTAATTATTAATTCTTAATTTTTAATTGAAAACATGATTCTTACCGATCAGCAGATTCTCGCCGAGATAGAGCGGGGCAATATTGTCATTGAACCGTTTGAGCGCAACTGCCTCGGCACCAATTCCTACGATGTGCATTTGGGCCGCTATTTGGCCACGTACAAAGACAGTGTACTAGATGCTCGTAAACACAACGAAATCAGCACGTTTGAGATTCCGGAAGAAGGCTTCGTGCTGGAGCCCGGCGTGCTGTACCTGGGCGTGACGGAGGAGTACACCGAGAGCCACGCGCACGTACCCTTCCTAGAAGGCAAGAGTAGCGTTGGCCGCCTTGGCATTGATATTCACGCCACGGCCGGCAAGGGCGACATCGGTTTCTGCAATACCTGGACGCTGGAAATCAGCGTGTCGATGCCCGTACGCGTGTACTACGGCATGCCAGTGGGCCAGCTAATTTACTTTGCCGTGCAAGGCGACGTACAGACGTTTTACAACCGCAAAGCCAACGCCAAGTACAACGACCGCACCGACAAGCCCGTGGAGTCGATGATGTGGAAAAACAGCTTTTAGAGGACATCACTACCCAATAGTTGCCTGTCTACTGGATGAAGCGCAGGCTTGAGCGCTACCCATTGCAACCCAGTTGTTTGCTACTTCAGCTAAACTACTTCGCGCCCGTATGCGTTAGAAAGAACACGCTGGCGGGTAGCGCTTTGGCTATACTGGCTGGTATTTGATGTTGAACTGCTCCTACTGTATACTCATGAAAAAGCAAATTGCTACCGTTGCGCTGGTCTTCGTAGCCGCTCTTGGCGCGCAGGCGCAGCAGGTTTCTACGGTTATTCCCCGCGATAAAACTCAGAGTACGCCTCGCCTGAACGCCCAGGAAATCAAAGCTGACCGCCTCTCGGCCCAAATGGCCCGCGACCTACGCTTGAATGGTTACCAGTCGGGTCGGGTACAGGCTATTAATGCTGCCCAGGCCAAGAAAATGGCTACTATTGCGCAGCAAAATGCGGGTAACCAGAAGGCTATTGATCAGCAGTGCGACGAGGTGTGCCGGCAACGCGACGCCGCTTTGCGGGGCGTGCTGAGTAACGATCAGTACACCGACTACTATGGCCAGCGCGCTGCGTACAACAAAGTCGCGAAGGATTTTGCCATGCAAAACGCCGATGCTCAGTTTGTGAAATCAGTGCGCGACCCGGCACCAGTTAGCTCCAATGACGCCACTATTGGTCCTGCTAAAAGCACCACGGATCCGCGCCCGGCTGCTACCCGCGCCCGCGGCGCTGCCAAGGCCGACGGCAGCCGTTAACAACCGATACTCCATCATACAAAAGGCCCCGCCAACTACATGGCGGGGCCTTTTGTATGATAGGATAGAGCAATGGGCGCAACGCTTACTTGGCTTTGCGCTCTTCTTCTTCGATATGGTCCATCAGCTCACGACACACTTCGCGGATGCGCCGGGCCATTTTATCATCGCTGGTAGCGGTTTGCAGGCTCTCGGCCATGGCACCCATCGTATCCACGTAGAAACGCTTCATGTCGTCTACGGGCATGTCTTTGGTCCACAGGTCAATCTTCATGGTGCCGCGCTCGTCCCGGTCCCACAGGGCAATGTTGATGGCCTTGGCAAAGTGAATGTTTGGCCCCGCATCGGTGGCCTGCCAGCTAATGGCCTCGGGTACCTTCTGGTCGTCGAGGGCAATGCTAAAGTGAATTTCGGACTTCTTCATAGTGAATGAGTAAATGGTTGAATGGCCAAATAGTTTTCTATTTGGTCGTTCAAAAGAAAAAGCAGAATGGTTTAATACGAAAAATGGTCAGCCGTGCGTACGACCAACCATTTAAAAATCAAACTATTCAGCCCTTATACATAGTTGTTCAGCATCACGGGCATCACCAGCATCAGGATGTTTTCGTTGTCATCCGGCGTGGTGGGCATCAGCAGGCCAGCGCGGTTGGGCGTGCTCAACTCCAGCGTAATCTCCTCAGAGTCAATATTCGACAGCATCTCTTGCAGGAAGCGGGCATTGAAACCAATTTCCATGTCTTCGCCGTCGTACTGGCAGGCCAGCACTTCTTTGGCTTCGTTGGAGAAGTCCAAGTCTTCGGCCGAAACCGTCAGCTCGGAGCCCGCTAGGCGCAGGCGCACCTGGTGGGTAGTTTTGTTGGAATAGATGCTGATGCGCTTTACCGTGTTCAGAATCTCCTGCCGGCCGATGATGAGGCGGTTAGGGTTGCTCACCGGAATTACGTTCTCGTAATCGGGGTAGCGCTCATCAATCAGGCGGCACACTAGGCGCATCTGGTTGAAGCTGAAGAAGGCGTTAGAAGTATTGAACTCCACCGTTACGGGCGTAGCCTCTGAGGGTAGGGCGCCTTTCAACAGATTGAAGGCCTTGCGCGGAATGATGATGTTGGCAGTCTGGCCCGCGCCCACGTCGGAGCGACGGTAGCGCAGCAGGCGGTGGCCGTCGGTAGCCACAAAGGTCACCTGGTTGTCGGCCAACTGCACCAGGATGCCCGTCATGGCCGGGCGCAGCTCGTCGGTGCTTACCGCGAAGATGGTCTTGTTAATAGCCCGTGCCAGCGACGACGACGGAATTTCTACCGGCGCCGAGCCTTTCACCACCGGCACGCGGGGAAAGTCGGTGGCATTCTCACCGGCCAGCTTGTAGCGGCCGTTTGAGCTAGCAATTTCGATGGTATAGGTTTCCCCATCCAGCGTGAACGTCACGGGCTGGTCGGGCAGGTTTTTGAGCGTATCGAGTAGGATGCGAGCCGGGGCGGCAATGCGGCCGCTTTCGCGGGCCTCCACGGGCAGCTCCGTTATCATCGACGTTTCCAGGTCAGAGGCCGTAATCGTCAGCTTGCCGTCCTCAATTTCGAAGAGAAAGTTCTCCAAAATAGGCACCACGGGGTTGTTCGTGACTACGCCATTGATGCTCTGGAGCTGCTTGAGCAAGGCGGAAGACGAGACGATAAATTTCATATCGGCGGGGTGTTTGGGCTTTAGTAAGTAGAGAGCAAAGATAGGAAACCGCTACCGGAGTTTTCTACTTGCCGGAACGTCATTTCATGTTGAACGTCATTGTGTGCAGCACCTTCTTTTAAATCGAACGTCATTCCGAGCTTGCCGAGGAATCTCGCGTGTTGATGTGAGATAGTATCCACCATCAACACGCGAGATTCCTCGGCAAGCTCGGAATGACGTTCTTCTACCCTACCGCTTGTTCACATCCACCGACTGATAGCCAATGAGCAGATCGGCGCGGGTGCCAGGTGGGCGGTAGTACACCAAGAGGTCGTACTGGTTTTCGGTTTCTTGGTGCGAGCCTTCCCACATCACGCTATTGGGTCCTTGGGGAGTTTGGGTGGCGTAGATGTAGTTATAGTAGCCCTGCTTCAACAGCACGGTTTTGGTGTAAAGCTGCGCTGCGGCATCGTACGTCAGCCGGAACTCGTCGCGCAGTTGCCAGTCGGTGAGTTGGCCCAGCACGTACACCGGGCCGGGCGCGGCCTGCTCAGCGTGCAGTTGAAAGGTGACGTTGGCGTAGTCGGCATTGGTGTCGCCGTTGCCGTACTCGCGGCTCTCAAACAGGCGCTGCCCATTGATGTCGGGGTACTGGGTGTAAGCCTCCCCAGCGCGGCTGGCATCGGGGTTAAGCAACACGGCTTTCGGCACCGATTGCTGGTCCAGCTTCAGCATCCCTACCCCCATCACCTGCAAGGAGCGCATATCAAACGGCCGAAACTCGCTAAGCCCTGGAAACGTGTTTTCGAAGTTAAAGTACTGATACTCCAACCGCTGCTCTGCGTCCCGCACGAAGGTAGGGCGCAGGTTGTACTTGGCATTGTCCCACCGAAAGTTCTGGCGCAGAATCACTTTCAGCTCCTGCGAGGGGTTGATGATGGGGTAGCCCGCGTAGCTGATACCGAAGTTGAGCTGTTGCAGGGTATAGCGTTCAGCACCCGCTGCAATAGGGCCAGGCTGCAAAAACAGCTGCACGTTGGTATCATACACCAGCAGGCGGCGCGAGAGCAGGGGCGTGTTGCCGGGACCCTGCACCACCAGCAGGTAGTTGCCGCTGAGCTTCACGCGCGGCACTTGCAGCTTGTAGTGAAAGTAGGGCACCTTCGTGCCTACCGACGTGCGGTAATCGGTAATAAGCTGGTCGTTGATCTGGTCCAGAAACTGAATATCCGTCAGAAGCGACGGCTTCCAGTCCACGTCGCAGTGGATGAGCTTGGCCGTGAGGCGTTGGCTCTGGCTGCCCAGCACATCAAACTCCAGCAGGATGGGTAGGCCCTGCGAAAGCGGCACCACGGGCGGCTGGAAGATGTCGGTGTTGCCGCTGGTGCCCACGTAGCACTGCACCGAGCGCACGTTGGGGTCGTAGATGTAATCCTGATAGCGCAGGGTTTTGTCGGCGTAGTACTCCGGCGTGGTTTGCTGGCCGGGGGTAGGCGCGGCCTGGCGCGTGGTATCGGTGCTGGTAATAGGCGTGCCCAGCGGTACGCAGCCGGCAGTCAGGAGTAGGGAAAGCAGAATCGGAGAAAGGCGCATAATGCGAATGTACGGCTGGGTGGGCATTTTGCTATTGCAAAGGCTACCGCATCACAAGGGAATCAATTCTCTCTCAAAAAGCGAAGCCTGATAGGGAGGTGCTCAGAAAACGAAAAACACAGCACGCCAGGTAGCACCACGCAGCTACGTTCATCAATTTCAGAGGTTATTTCAACCGGACCTCCACCAGCATATCGTTCCTTAACGCTCGCTGTAGTACAACCTTGCCCTGTTGGACAACCTTTACCTGGAGCTTACCTCTTACTCTGCGAAGGTCAACATCAAAGGTCGTGTTAAACGCTTTCACTTGGCTGATAGTCAGATGGTCCCACGTAGTTGGCAAGTTTGGGCGTAGGGTGAAGGAGTTGAACCCCGTTGGTTCGAGGCCGAGTATGCCTTCGGTGAAGATCCGGCAATACAAGGCGCTTTCGGCGGATAGGTGCGCCATGCCGTTTTCCGGCCAAGCTTCCACGGCATAGGGTACCCGAAAACCAGTTAGACGCGTGGTGGAGTAGGACATTAAGCGCTCCAAGGCCCGATCCGCTGCGCCCGCCTTAAAGGCTCCACGAAACGCATACAGGCTTCCTCGGTCCCAAAACACTTGCGGGGAATCCGTCCCTGGTTTCCGTTCGGTCAGGACGCCGTTGGCCGACCACAATTTACCGAACAACGCATCCAGCGTGCCGGCTTTGCGTTGGGTTAGGCCCACCACCAAGGGTAGGCAGATCCAGCTCCTTAACGTCGTATTTTCTTTGTAGTATTTATACGTGTGCAGGCCTTCTATCTCCGCCCCAAAATGCTTCTCAATAGCCGTTGCTACTCGCTGCGCACGTTGTTGATAGGTTGAGTTCAGGGCGGCGGGCTTCTGCATGGCCCTCACTAACCGAGCCGCTTGAATCAACGCCCCGTAGTATAAGGACGAGGTGGAAAGATTGGCTGAGCCAGAAGGGAAACGACCTTCCAACTCGTCGCTTTCCGACGCTACAATGCCCTCCGACGTGGTTCGTTTATGGCAGTAGTCCAAGCACCACGTAATCAAGGGCCATAGCTCCTCGGCTTTTTTCTTATCGCCTGAGGCGAGCAGAAAGTGCGTGGCGCCAAATGCAATCATCGCCGCGTCGCCGCGGTCACGCTCTCCGAAGGGAAAGGTGACATCCATTTCAAACGAAGCCCAGATTTTGCCTCCGTCTTTGGGCAGGTTGCGCTGAAAGATGCGGTAGGCGTTCATAGCGGCCTCTACCCCGTTTTGATACCCCAAATAGGGAAAGAAGGGGCCGCTGTACTCGGCTTGGTCATTGGCCCAGATTCCGACGTAATAGTTGCCGCCACCTGGCGAATGGACCAGCCCGTAGCGGGAGCGAAAAATGCTTTCCGCGGTCCGGATCTTGGAGAAATAGAACAAAGTATTAATGACCTTGTCGGGCGAGTGCAGATGCAGATTGGTGGCGATGCTATCCAGGAACGTATCGCGGCTTCGCTCGATTGCGGCTACGGAGACGGGTGGCTCTGCTTCGTCGTTTAGCGTTGCGAGGAAGTAAATGCCAAAGTCATACTGCTTTCCGGGTTGTAAGGTGATGTTGCGCTTGGCATCGGTGAAAACCCTGCGGCGGTACGTGCCGTGCCAGCCTGCCTCTTCTTGTTTGAGTTCAGTGGCTCCAATCCCTACCGTACGGGGCGTCTTGCCAGTGTTGAGCAAGGTCCACTTCTCCACCAAGCAGCGGTCTTGCATCGAAGGAAAGAACGAACGAACCACGGTAAGGCCGTCTCGTTCCTTGAAATAAAAGCTGATTTTGCCGTTGATCCTGACGGAGTCTAACACGCCGGTTTCGTACTTTTTGTCCGCCAGGGTGAGAACGGGCAAGAGGTCATCCGTGTAGGTATCGCGCAGATAGGCGCGGTATAGCGACTCGTTCGATTTGGTGTATTTGCGCAGTTGCGGAAAGAGAATGTCGCGGGTAATGTGCAGTTGCTTCTCCTTCGTGACCTCGTAGCGGATGATGCCGGAAACCTGCGTGCCCGATAGTTCAATATTGTCGTTGTGGGGAAGCCTCGTTTCACGGGTCAGGTCCCAGGTGATGCCATTGTCTGCATTCGGATACCAGAATAACTCCTTTTGGTGCTGAAAGTCTTGTGCCTGACTTTGGGTGACACTACCAACAGATAAAATAAATAGGATGGCCCTACAGGCTCTCGTAAGCAATAAATAGGTTCCAGAAGTCAACGTCATAGGGTGCTTGGTTCTATGTGCCGCCCCAAGATACTGAGAGAACTTGTGCCACTTAAAGCAGCACCTCATCGAGTGCAGAATAGTATCCGACCGGTAACAGTGGCGGTGTAGGCGATTCGGCGGGTTTGCATACCCGTGTCAAGTCAACACTACTAAAAATTAAAAAGCCCCGCCAGAAGCATAACGCTTCCGGTGGGGCTTTTTAATAGCAGCAGATAATTACATTTCCGCCAACATTTCCCAACGGTCATTCAACTGAGCCAACTCCTTTTTCACCTGCTCAAATTTGAGGGTAGCGTCTTTCAGTTGGGCCGCGTTTTGGTAAATCTGCGGGTCGGCGAGTTGGGCTTCGTATTGGGCCAATTCCTTTTCCCGCTCGTCAATCTTCTTCTCTACCTCAGCCAACTCTTTTAGAGCTTTTTTCTGGTCGGGGGAGGGGGTTTTGGCGGGGGAAGCGTCGGCTTTCTTCTCCTCTTTGGGTAGGGGCTTGGGGGCCGAGGGTGAGGGTAGGCCGGCCTTTTTGGCCTCCTTCTCGCGGTCTTCCTGCCACTGCTCGTACTCGGCGTAGGTGCCGGGGTACTCCTTCAGCTGGAAATCCTCGATGTACCAGATTTTGGTGGCCACGTTCTCCACGAAGAAACGGTCGTGGCTGATGACGATGAACGTACCCTCGAACTGGTCCAGGGCCTGAATCAGGATGTTCACCGACTGCATATCCAAGTGGTTGGTCGGTTCGTCGAGCAGCAGGAAGTTGGCTTCCGAAATCAGCGTTTTGGCCAGGGCCACGCGGCTTTTCTCGCCCCCACTCAACACCTTGATTTTCTTGAACACCTGGTCGCCGGTGAACAGGAAGGAGCCTAGCACGGTGCGCAGCTCCATTTCGTTGCGCTTGGAGCCGGCCTCAATCATCTCCTGCAAAATCTCGTTTTCGATGCGCAAGCTTTCCAACTGGTGCTGGGCATAGAAGGCCATAATCACGTTGTGACCCAACTGGTGGTTGCCAGCGGTAGGCGCCTCTGTGCCGGCCACTAGGCGCATCAGGGTAGACTTACCCTTACCGTTGGCGCCAATCAGCGCGATTTTGTCGCCGCGCTCGATGTGCACGTTGGTGTCGCGGAAGATGGTTTTCTCGTCATACTTCTTGGTCACGTGCTCCATGCGCAGGATGTGGCGGCCGGGCTGCACCGAGAAGCGGAATGAGAAGTTGACCTTGGCCGCCTCGGGTGCTACGTCCTCAATGCGGTCCATCTTGTCCAAAGCCTTTTGGCGGCTTTGGGCCTGCTTGGCCTTGCTGGCTTTGGCTTTGAAACGCTCGATGAAGCGCTCTGCCTGCCGGATGGCAGCCTGCTGATTTTCGAAAGCACCCTTCTGAATCTCGTTGCGCTCCTCCTTCTCTACCATGTAGTAGGAGTAGTTGCCGGCGTAGGGCACCAGCTTGCCGCCCGTTACCTCTACCGTGGTATTGGTGGTGCGGTCCAGAAACTCGCGGTCGTGCGATACGATGATGACAGCGCCTTCGTAGCCGGCCAGGTAGTTCTCAATCCACTTGATAGAGGGTAGGTCCAAGTGGTTGGTGGGTTCGTCGAGCAGCAGCAGGGAGGGTTGTTGCAATAGGATTTTTGCCAGCATCACGCGCATGCGCCAGCCACCCGAGAACAGCTTCAGGGGCTTTTGCAGCTCCTCCGTCGTGAAGCCCAGGCCTTCCAGAATTTCCTCGGTGCGGGCCTGCATGGTGTAGCCGCCCAGCGCCTCGAAGCGCTCCTGCAAGTCGGCCAGCTTATCCACCAGGTCGTCGGTGTAGTTGGTTTCAAATTCCAGCAGCGTCTCGTCGATCTGCTTCTGCAAAGCCAGCGCCTCGCCAAAGGCCTGCATGGCCACAATAAGGATAGGCTCGTGCGAGTCGTAGCTCAGCAAATCCTGGTTCAGGAAGCCTAGGGTAACCTCCTTGCCCATGCTGATGCTGCCACCGTCGGGCTTGTACTCGCCCACCAGGATGCGCAACAGCGTCGATTTGCCCTGCCCATTCAGCCCAATCAGGCCGATTTTGTCTTTGGGCTTAATGTGGAGGTTGGCCCTGTCGTAGAGCGTGCGCGAGCCGAAGTGAAAGTCTAAGTCGTTGATGGAAATCATTTCCTACTTTGCTGTAAGGGGGCAAAGGTAAGGAACTCTGCGCGCTAGTGTAAGCACTACCCTGTCAATCCATCAGCTAATGCTAACTGAAACCTTTCTTTCCCGGCTCGAATATTCCCTGTCTGCGGCACTCCACAACTCGCGAGATACAAGTCTCCGACGTTACTGGTGCGATGGTATTCTGGAGGCAGAGCGAGAAGCTGACAATTCGCAGGAACAGGTAGTCAAAAGTCGAAAACTTACTCTGCGAGCGTGGATAGATGAGGGTAAACGTAAAGGTGGTGGCTCGTCAGTTCAGAATCTCTACCGTTTAAGTTTATTCCTTGGTCCACAATCCTTCTTAGCGTATACACAAGGGCGCAGTTTGGAAACCTGGGTAGTAGCTTCTCCTCCTGGTGATTGGTTGCTGATTGACCCAAAAAATCAGCTTATTGAGTTTCGGCTCCAATAAATACGTACGTTCTCAACGCTTGCAATAAACGCTACAACGCTGAAAACTTCTGTTACGCTTTCGTGACTTAGCAGCTATTCTGAGGTTGTATACTTTACACAGCGCCGCTACCTTCGTCGCAACGTACGGTAAACACCTCGTCAACACGGTTGCCTATAAACGGCGCCCCCTCGGCTGTTGGTAGCAACCGAGGGGTCAGGAGGTAGGTGCTCGAACACCTAACTTCTATCGCAAATGAAAAAGGGTCGTACGGACTCGGATGAGTTGTACTTTGAGTGCAACTCATCCGAGTTACCAGCATCTTCCTAGTGAAGGTACTGAGAGCAATTGGCGGCGCTAGTGGAGCAGTCTAAAATGTCAACAAATATTGACGTTTGCTATACTGCATTACTCATCTCCCCTACTTCCCCGCATCCGCGCTGTTGCTCACAAACGCCACGCGCTTACTGTCCGGCGACCACGAGGGCGTGTTAATGGTGCCCTGCCCGCCGTAGAGGTAGGCAATGACCTTGGGCTCGCCGCCCGCGATGGGTAGCAGACGCAGGTACACGTGCTTGTAGAACGGATGGTCGTTGGGAGACACTTCATCCTTTAGGAAGGAGACGAACACCAACCACTTGCCATCGGGGGAGACGTGCGGAAACCAGTCGTGGAAGTCGCCGTGGGTGACGGGCTGCTGGTCGGTACCGTCGGCGCGCATCCGCCAGATTTGCATGGTGCCGGTGCGCACCGAGTTGAAGTAGATATAGCGGCCATCGGGGGTATACTCGGCGCCGTCGTCGAGGCCAGCAGCGGTGGTGAGGCGTACTTCTGGCCCGCCGGTGGCCGACACCCGGTAGATGTCGAAGTCCTTGTTCCGCTCGCCGGTGAACAGCAGGTACTGCTTGTCGGGCGACCAGCTGTGCAGGTAGGACGGCCCGCGGGGGGTGATTTGCCGAGGCGTGCCGCCGGTAACGGGCACCGTGTACACAATGGAGCCGCCCAGTTTATCCACGCCACTGCTCAGCCCCAGCATAGTCCCGTCGAAGGAAAGCACGTGGTCGTTGTTGTTGTTCTTGACGTCGCCGGTGGGTAGCACGGTTGGCTTGCGAGCGGCCAAGTCGAAATTGTACATCAGCCCGTCGCTGTTGTAGACCAGGCTTTTACCGTTGGGGCGCCAGTTGGGTGCCTGCAACGATTTGGGCGAGGTATACACGATTTCGCGGTGGCCGTTGGCTACGTCCAGTAGCTCAATGTGGCTGCCCAGGTAGTCCCTATAGGGCGTAAGGCTGGCTGGTGCCGGAATGGCAATGCGCACGTCGCGGAACACGGCTTTCTCAACCACCCCGGCGTTGTGCGACGTCACAAATAAGCCCACATACACGGCATCTCCCAGCGCCACATCCGTTACCTGCTGCACCGTGAACGGCTGCCCGAACCGAGCCACGCGCATGGTGTAGGTAGTGCCGGTGCGCTCCAGTTGAATGACATCGGCCCCCGTGATGGTTGCCTGCGTTTCCGCGGTGGCGTCCCCCACTGTTTTGCGGAATTGTAGGGAAGTCAGCCCGTCGCCGTGCACGGCGGCGCTGATGTGAGGAGCATTGCCAGCGAGACTCTGGCGCACCATCCAGCCCAGCTTGCGGTGCGGCTCTACCCCCTTTGGAGTTTCGAAGTTGGCGCGGGCGTACAGAATAAAGTCGCCAGTGAGCTTCTTGTACACGAACTGAAACTCGTCGTGGTCACCCCAGATATTGGTGCCCGCACCCGTCACCTTATACTGTTGCGTGGCGGGCAGGTAGGTGGCACTGCCCGGTTTCACATTGGTGCCGATATCCTGGTGGTCCGTGAAAATGCCGAGGGTGGTTTGTGCGTGCACTGCCCCCTGAACGAGGACGAACAACAGCAGCAAGGCAGTTTTTTGAAGGAAAGAGCGCATAAAGGTGGGTAGGATGGACGTTAGCCTGATGGCAGACAGAGGTGACAGAGCGGATATAGCTAAAGGTAACAGATTCAATGGCTACTACAGTGACTTTTCGCCGCGCCAGCTCAGGCCTTTTTCAGAGCATCAGGCCGTATGTTTGCCGCATGATTCCTACCCTCGTCCCCGCTACCCCCGCCGACATCCCCGAGCTGGAAACCCTTGTTAACCAGGCCTACCGCGGCGAAGCTTCCCGCCAGGGCTGGACCACCGAGGCCGATTTGCTCGACGGTACCCGCATCGACGCAGTCGAACTACGCCAACTACTGGCAACACCCGGCGCCACTATCCTCACGGCCCGCGACGCAACCGGTACGCTGGTTGCTTGCGCCTACCTGCACGCGCAGCCGCCACGCTTGTACCTGGGCATGCTCTCGGTGCAGCCCACCTTGCAGGCGAAAGGGGTAGGAAAGCAACTATTACAAGCCGCCGAGCAACACGCCCGCCAGCACGGCTGCCACCTATTGAAAATCACCGTCATCAGCGACCGAACAGAACTGCTGGCCTGGTATGAGCGCCACGGCTACCAGCGTACCGGCGCTACAGAACCCTTCCCTACTGCTACCCGCTTTGGGGTACCGCGCAAGCCATTGGTACTGCTAGTGCTGGAGAAGCAGCTTGCGTAGCGTTTTGGCATTCGGGGACACCTCAAAAAGAAACGGCCCTGACGATTCGCCAGGGCCGTTTCTTTTTGTAAGGTGCAAGGAAATACTACCACAAGCTGGTATTGGTGATGCCGGGCGGCAACGGCGGATGCTCGGCAAAGCCCAGCACACACCATCCGGCCTCTACCCCAAATGCACCACCATGTAGCACGTAGCTGATCCAGCGGGTGAGGACACGGCCGGTGTACTGCTCGCTTTCGGGCTCGTACTCGCGCAGTAGCACCGCGTCGCCTACCTGAAAGTTTCGGTCGTTTTGGCGTACGTCGAAGGGCTTGGTGCGGGCCTCCACGGCCGAGAAGCAGGAAGGCCAGATTTTTAGCTCGTGTGTTTGGTGGGTAGCCGGTGCACCTTGAACGGGAAGAATTGCTATGGATGTCATGACGAAGAGTCGGTTTAAATGAGACAAGGGTTCCAATAGGAACCCATTCGGGCTCAAAAAGTAAGTGTAAGAGCCACGTATTCACCTAAATATAACATAGGCTTATCGAAATACGTGCAAACACCGACCCAACTCGCCACCACCCCAGCCCCTACCCTGCCAACGGCCCGCGAAACTGCGGAGCCTTGCGCTGCTGGGCGGCTTGCTCGTAGGCGTAGGCCAGCGGCAACAGCGCCGCTTCCTGCCAGGCCCCGGCCACAAACGACAGGCCCACCGGCAACCCGTGCGCCTGCCCCATCGGCACCGTGATGTGGGGGTAGCCAGCCATAGCAGCGGGCGACGAAAAGCCGGGGCCAGGCCAGTAGTCGCCATTCACGAGGTCGATGCAGGGCGCGGGAGCGTTGGTGATGCCCACAATGGCGTCGAGTTTGTGGGTTTGCAGGGCCGCATCGAGGGCGCGGCGGGCACCCTCGTGCGACTTGCGCAGGGCCTCTTGGTACTTTGCGCTGGCGAGGCCGTCGGTTTTTTCGGCCTGTTCCAGAATTTCCTGCCGGAAAAACGGCATGGCCTTATCGGCGTGTTGGGTGTTGAAGGCAATAACGTCGGCCAGCGTTTTCACCGAGGCATTGGCCGTGGCCAAGTACTTATTCACGCCGTCTTTGAACTCGTAAAGCAACACGTCGAACTCAGCGCCACCGAGCGGTTCAACCTCTTTCAGCAGGTCGATTTCCACCACTGTGGCACCTTGCGCTTTCAGCAACTCCACTGCTTGCTGGAAGAGCGGCACGGCGTCGTTGTTGCCGGTGAGGTGGGCTTTTTCTACACCCAATCGTTTGCCTTGCAGGCCATTTACATCGAGAAACTGGGTGTAGTCGGCGTGTAGCTTGCCGGCGCTGGCTTGGGTAGCGTTGTCCTGGGCATCGGGGCCGGCGAGGGCGCCGAGCAGCACGGCGGCGTCGCGTACGGTGCGGGCCATGGGGCCGGCCGTATCCTGGGTAGCGGAAATAGGGATGATGCCCGTGCGGCTCCACAGACCTACCGTGGGCTTAATGCCCACTACCCCACTGCACGACGACGGCGACACGATAGAGCCATCCGTCTCCGTTCCAATAGCAATGGCGCACAAATTGGCCGACACGGCCGCGCCCGACCCCGACGACGAGCCGCTGGGCGTGCGGTCCAGCATGTTGGGGTTTTTGGTCTGACCACCGCGGCTGCTCCAGCCGCTGGTGCTGCGTGAGGAGCGGAAGTTGGCCCACTCGCTCAGGTTGGTTTTGCCCAGCAGCACCGCGCCGGCCTCCCGCAACTTCTTCACAATGAATGCATCCTGTGCGGCTTTATGCCCGCTCAGCGCCAGCGAGCCGGCGGTGGTTTGCATCTGGTCGCCGGTGTCAATGTTATCCTTGATGAGTATTGGCACGCCGTGTAGCGGCCCGCGCACCTTGCCTGCTTTGCGCTCCTGGTCCAGCTGGTCGGCAATGCGCAGGGCGTCGGGGTTCAGCTCGATGACGCTGCGCAGGGTAGGGCCGCTTTGGTCGATGGCCTTGATGCGCTGTTGGTACAGCTCTACGAGGCTGCGGGCGGTGCGCTGACCGTTTTGCAGCTGCTGTTGCAAGTCGCTCAGGGTTGCCTCGTGCAGCTCAAACGCGTCAGGGGCGGTATCAGGTGGCGTGGTAGATGTCTGCGTAGCCGGCGCTTTAGAGTCGCAGGCAGGTAGGGAGAAGGTGGAAAGGGCCAGCCCGGTCAGGCCGCCGTTGCGCAGAAATACTCGTCGGTTCATCGGCTGAATTTTCTGCGTAAGATACGGGGCGAACCGGGCTTTCCTACGCTGGCAACGACGTCGTTTTGGGCCGGTTGCGCTGGCATTTCTCGCCGCAATACTTCACTTCGTCCCAGCTGTTGCGCCATTTCTTGCGGTATTCGAAGGGGCGCCCGCACGTCAGGCAAATTTTGGTGGGCAGGTTGCCCTTGGTGAGCTTGGCGGGGAGGTTGCTGGCGGCAGGCATGGCGGGGTAGGGAAATCGACAGGGTAGGAAAACCTTCTCTCAAACGGCGTGGGCAGGCGAAAGGTGCGCACGCTATAACCCTACTTGGTGGCGCCGCCGTAGTGCCTTGGTACACTGTTCACCTTACCACTACTTTCCATGTCTGCTTTTGCTACCTTCCGGCGCCCCGCGCTGCACGTGTTTCCGTTGGCGCTGTTGGGCTTGCTAGCTACCAGCTGCAACGATGATTCCGACTCGGAGCCCGATGCGCCCGACACTATCACCTTCACGCAATCGGCGCTCTACCCCGAGGGCGTGCAGTACGACGCCGCCAACAACCGCTTTCTGGTTGGCTCCCAAACCCGCGGCACGATAGGTCAGGTGAAGGATGACGGCACCTACAGCGTTTTTGCCGAGGATGCCCAATTGGTTTCCACCATTGGTATGCGCGTAGACGATGCCCGCAACCGCGTATTAGTAGCCGTGTCTGACCCTGGCTACAACACGGCCCGCACCACCGACGCTACCCGACGCAAGCTGGCCGCCGTGGCCATTTTCAACCGCGACAACGGCCAGCGCATTGCCTACGTGAACTTGGGCGCCCTGCGTCCCAACGCCCCCGGTCACTTCGCCAACGACATTGCCGTAGACGGCCAGGGCAACGCCTACGTGACGGACAGCTTTGCTCCCATTATCTATAAAATCGATGCGCAGGGCACGCCTACTGTGTTTCTCGAAAACACCCAGTTGGGCGCGCCTGCCGGCTCGTTCGGCCTTAACGGTATTGTGTATCACCCGGATGGTTATTTGCTGGTAGCAAAATCGGATGAAGGCGCGCTGTTTAAAGTGCCGCTGAATAATCCGGCGTCCTTCACGAAAGTGACAACCAGCGTGAACCTAAAGGGTGCTGATGGCTTGCTACTCTACGACAACACCACTTTGCAGGCTGTAGCCAATGCGCAAAGCACCGTGTATCGCCTCACCTCCTCCGATAATTGGACTTCCACTACCTCTACTGGCACCTTCACCACGCCGGCCGTGTACCCTACTACCCTCGCCCGCCGCGGCTCCGACACCTACGTGCTCTACTCCCACCTGAACGCGCTGCAGGCAAACCAACAGCCGCCTGTATCCGAATTCACGATTCAGGAAGTGGATTTTTAAAACCTACCCTTGGTCTTACAATACAGCTTCGGCTTTACCTTCGGCGGTCTGCTAGTAAAAGAGATTTACTGGCAGACCGCCGAAAGTAACAACCAACTTAGACTGTGGTAGTTGCTGGCCGCCGCAGCCACAATACCACCAGTAGCAAAAGCAGCAATACAATGGCCGGCACGCCGCCCGCCAGACCGCCGGGAATTTTAGTGGCGTGCAGAACAACGGCGCCGATCATGATGATAATCAACCCCAACGCGGCGGGTCGGACAAAGCGCGGTACCAGCAGGCCAATGCCCCCCAGTACTTCGGCAGCGGCAACAACATACGCCAACGCGCCCGGTAATCCCAGGCCACCAAACATGCCAACCGTACCAGGCAGGTCCATAAACTTTCTGGCGCCGGAGGCAATGAAAGCCAGGGCTAACAAGGCTTGCAGAACCCAGGCAATGATGTTGCGAGCAGATGCAGACATGATGGAAAATGGTTGTGGAGTTAAAAATGGGACCGAACGTAGCAATGCACTCTTGCTGCTATAATAGTAAGCATTGTTCGACTCAAAGACTACTACCCATCAGTAGGAAAAGCTATTCTATTGTTGGACTTGATTGGTAGGTCCAATTCACTGAGCATAGACTACTTATATACCGGTTTATCCTGCTGCTCGCTGAGCTTTTTGCTGAGAGGTGCGGGCACGCCGGCGCTGTTCAGCATACCGCTGACAATACCCTGGCGCCATAAGGTGAATACCGATACGCGAAGGTCGCGGGCGGAGGTCATGCGGCCTACCTGGAGCCTACCCTTGCGCGGGTTATCATCGCGCAGAAATAGGCCGTTGACAAGGGTTGTTTTCAAGCGAGAGCCGAGCGTTTTGTGGTCGGCACCACCTTTTTGGCTGAGCATGGTCAGCTTGAGGTCGGAGTAGCTGGCCCACATGGGGCCTGTCACCCGCTGGCGGTTGGCCTGCATGCGGAAGCGGATATGCTTCACTTGTCCGCTGCGAAACAATAGCTGCTTGGTAGGCACCGTCATCGGGTTCAGCATAGAAAGCTGTCCTTCGCTGAAAGTGCCCGTAATGGTATGCTGCCCGTTGGGGTCGAGTAGATTGGCCGTGAGCGTGGCTTGCAGCTGGCAGCGGTTTTGCAGCCACGCCGTGGCGTGTACTACTGCCGGATGCGCCGCCGACATCCGGTGCGGGTCGTTGGAGAAGTTTTCGATGGTGCCCGACACGCGGTTGATTGTCAGCTGACCCGGCTTGGCGTTCTGCGGTGCCCGGTAGATGGTATAGAGCGTCCCGTTCTGCACGTTGATGCGCCGTACGTCCAGCGTGAACCCCAGGTGGCGTAGGGCTTCGGGTGTGGCTACGGAGTGCTCAGGATTTAGGGCAAAACGACCATCGCTGCGGGTTTGGATGCGCGGTTGCCGGATGGTTAGCGTTTGCATAATCAGGCAGTGCTGATGCGTGAGGGCCGCATACTGAATAGCCGTGGCCCGCACCTGCGGAATGAGCACCGTTACGTGGGGCGCTTGGTGGTGCTTGCGCCGCGAAAGCTCCACTACCGATACCAGTGGCCGCAGCCGTATATTGTTGACTTCCAGCACTCCACCATGCGTAGCTAAGTGTGCACTTTGGCAGGCCAGTTGGTAGAACGGTGGGTCGAGCCGGGCCATTACCACGCCGGTGCGCACGTCCCACTGCTGGGCATACAGCACCCGCTGCTGGTCCTGCGCCCCCACCGAATCGACCCGCAGGTGGCTACCCTGCACCGCAATGTGTTGCGACCGGGGCTGCTCCTCCACCCCACGAATGCGCGCCGAGGCATTGGCCAGCAACAGATGCTCTAGCTGCACCCGATCCAGCCACGGCGCCAGCAGTTGGTGGATGGGTGGCGGCGACACCCGCGGAGCCGTCATATCCAGGTCGCAGGCCAACAGCAGCAGCGTATCGGCCCGAAACTGGTGGCGCATTAGGGCAGCCGTGTGCAAACCCGTGAGTGAAACCCGCGGCAGGTGCAGCGAAACGCGGGCATTGCGGCTGCGCACCTCGCTCAGCGGCTGCTGCGGCCGCACCATCACCGAATCGACCACCAGCGTACCCGGCCGAGACGCAAACCGCACGCTACGCAGTGCCAAGCGGTGCTGCACAGCCGAGGCAACCAAGTGCCGTACGTGTGCGGTTACGGCTGCTGCGTAGCCTACCCGCTGCGAGTCGGCGGCTCCTGCGGCACTCAGCAGGATGTCGCGCGCCGAGAGGTCTGCCTGCTTCCAGGCTACACCCGTTTGCGGCGCAGGCTGGTAGGCGGTCTGTACGTGGCGAAGCGACAAGTAACCCAGTCGTATCCCTTCCAGGTGCAGGGGTAGGCGCTGGTAGAGGGGCTGCGACTTCTTGGCTGCGGGCAACCTTCCCAGCAAGCGAATATGCAGGGAATCAAGCACCAAGCTGTCGATAGGCACCGTGCCCCGTTGCACCAACTGCCATAGGCCTACCCCCGTCAGGCGGGCGTGGCCTAGGGTAAGCTGCACGGGTGGCAGCGCGGCTCTATCGTTGGTAGCAGGGCCTACCGTACGCAGCTGCACCCCGCGCACATACACGCTTTGGTGCCACAAGCTGGTTTGCAGTTGTGTAATGTGTAGCTGGTAGCGACCGTGTGTACCTTCAGCTACCTGCTTTTCCAAGTACTGTCGCAGCCAGGGGTCAAGAGCCAATAATGCTGCACCTACCAGCGCTACCAGGCCTAACACCACCCAGTACCACCACCGCCAGGTAGGCGGCGCAGGGGGAGTAACAACCTGAGCGGGAGAAGCTGACGACACGGAATAATAAAAAAGAAAGAATGCCTTTGTAACGTACAACTGAATCGTAACGGTTATCGCGCTCTTTGTTTTTTAGCTGCTTCTGCCGCGCTTACGTACTGTCAGAACAATTGCCTGGTTGCGCTGCTGGCCCTATCTTGCTGGTCGCATCCTACCCTTTTCGCCTTCTATTCATTCGTGCATGCTTGCTATTACTTCGCTGCTCAGCCCCAAATACGCGGCACATATCAACAAGATTATCAAAAGCTTAGAAGAAAAGTTTGGTCTTGATGATGTGCAGGCTACCCCCGACCCCCATATCACTTACCAGCTTGCCGGGGTACGCCAGTTGTCGGTCCTGAAAGAGGTGTTGCAGGAGGTAGCCCATACTACGCATTCATTTCCGGCCTTCACCACCGGCCTGGGCGTATTTCCAGGACCAAACCCGGTGATTTACATTCCGGTGCTCCGCTCCGATGAGTTGAATGCCTTGCACCAGCGCATTCTGCGGGCCACGGCGCCGCTGTGCCTCCACACCGATAAGTACAGTGCCCCCGACTGCTGGCTGCCGCACATTTCCCTAGCCCTGCACGACACCACCCCCGAGTTGCTGGGGCCTGTGCTGCAATACCTCAACGAGCAAACCTTCAACCTGAAAATCAGCATAAATAACCTAGCCATTCTGCGGCAGGAGGGCGAGCTATTTGTGCGCGAAAACGTATTCAAGTTTGCAGGGCATAAGCTCGATGAAGCTGCGCCTGTGCTGGAGGTTCCCGTGCCGAGCCTGTAAATTTCTGGGGTAGGGCGCGGCATTTCGCGCCCCGCGCCCGACCTTTGCACCCCAACCACTCCTACTACCTGATGACATTCTACTCCATCGTACTGCTACTGCACAACTGGACGCGCTGGCTCGTCCTCATCTTTGGCCTTATTGCCATCTTCCGCGCATTTAGTGGCTGGCAGGGCCGCAAGCCCTACGTTGGCGCCGACAATGGTATGGCTGCCGCCTTTGTGGGCTCCATGCACTTGCAATTGCTGCTGGGCATTCTGCTGTATTTCTTCTTGAGCCCCGTTGGCTTATCGATGATGAAGGCGATGGGCGGTGCGGCTATGAAAGACCCGCAAGCCCGCTTTTGGGGGGTAGAGCACATCACGGCTATGATTCTGGCCTGGGCCGCCGCGCAAATCGGCCGCAGCAAGTCCAAGAAAATCAGCGACGCCGTGCTCAAGCACAAAACTGCGTTCATCTGGTTCACTATCTCGCTGGTGCTGGTACTGATTATGATTCCGTGGGGCATCTGGAACCCTGCTCGTCCTCTGATTCGCCCCTAATCACGGATTTTTTCGGATTAATCGGATTTCGTGGACGATTGTCGTTCAAACAAGAAAGGCTTGCCAATTGGCAAGCCTTTCTTGTTTAGGCTAGTTCAGGTAACCAATACAATTCATCAACCACTCAAGCATAAGTAAGCGTATCGTACTGGCGAAGGCGCCTTTCCGGCCCCTACCCACGCTGTATGTGGTCATATAAGCTAGACTACTTGCACCAGGCCACGCCTACCCGAAACCCAACGGGTAAGTAGTAGCCACTGGTGCCGTAGTCGCTCATGCCCCTGCTGTAATGGCTGCCGGGTAGGGTGGCGCGTGCGTGGGCTTTGCGCAGGCCGAAACCCATGTACACGTCCAGGAATATTGGTAAGTCGGGTAAGAAAAGCTGGCCGCCCAGCACAGCTGTGGCGCCGTACCGGTTTATGGTTTCCTTCTGATTGCGGGCGCGGTATTCATAGTAGGTTAAGCCATTGTCAGCTACCTCCGGCTGCCAACTCGACGCCCGAAACTCCAGCTCGAAGTGTTGGTAGTGAGGGCCATACCCAACATAAAACCCTTCTTGTGGCGTCGTCCGCTCGCTTAGGTAGATGCGGTGCTGCACGGCTAGGCCATAGCCCCGCACCACGTTGCGGCCATCGGTCACGTCGGAGGTGATGTTTTGCACCTTGCCGTGGTAGAACTGGGGCGTTAGCACCAGTGCGTGCCGATACGTCGGCCCCCATAGCTTTTCTACGCTGACGTGGTAGCCGCTTGCCATCAGGGGCACCAGATCAACCTTCACACTATACGTCCTGACCGGCGGCACCGGAATCTGAGCCTCCACGGCTGTCAGGCCACCGCACACCACGCCCCACCCCATAAGCCAGCGCGTGAACATACCGGGGCGCATCAGTTACTCGGCGTGATGGAAAGTTTGCTGAGCGGCGTGAGCGTGCCGTTGCGGTAGCGGTATTGGTAGAGTCCGCCGGGCCCGATAGCCAATAGCTGCCCCCGGTTCGGAATAACATCCGACACGTTTACATCGAACGTTTGCAAGGCCTGGAGTTCCGGCGTGTTTTGGGTGTCGAAGATTTTTAGTTGGTCTTTGTCGCATACAAACAGCAGCATGCTGTCTACCCCCAGCCCCAGGGGGTGCTGCATGGGATAGGTGCGAGCCAAGCGCGGTTGACTGAGGTTGGTGAGGTCGATGACCTGTAGCTGGTTGGGGCCACCGCCACAAGAGCGACCATCGCGCAGGGTTACGTAGGCAAACCGCTCGTCTACCACCACCGGGTCGCAGCTCATCACGTGCTCGTAGAAAGCCACTTGTTTGGGCTGCGCGGGCGCAGAAGCATCAAAAATATACATGCCCTGCTGGGTGCCCAGAAACAGGTAGGGCGCACGCGGATAAATCGTTTCAATACCCATGCTCAGGGGCACTACCTGCCCACGTGCCGGGGCAGCGGGCGTGGCCAAATCGAACAAGCGTAAGCTCTGGTTATCAACTACGTACAGCGTATTGCCAAGCACCGTGAAGCGAGCCAGAGAACCGCCTTTCCCGTCGCTGGCAGCTAGATCGGCGCTGGCGGGGCTCATATCGTTGTTGGCACTGCACGCGCCAAGGCCTAAGGCCAGCAACGCAACAAAGGAGCGGAGCAAAGGAGTAGAAAATACACGCATAGGTCGAAGAAATAGTAGCAATTATAGTTTCTGCCATCCAATCACCACAGCATCAGCAGGACGATTTTGGAGCTGATATTCGGCGGGAACGTCCCCGGTTTCGGGCATGGGCAGCTCCGGCACAGCATCTTTCACACGGTTGACCAACCGGGCTGCTTGCATGTTGGACATGTCGAACGTGAGCAAGTCGGGGCCGCTGTCAGCATAGAGCATGTTGCCCTTCATGGCCACATCCACGTTGCCCGGAATCCGCAGGAACGCCACCAACTGCGGGTTGGCTGGGTCCTGGTTATTGATAATGTGCACGCCCTCGTACCGTTCGTTGATGAGAATGTATGGGTCGCGGAGGTAGATTTTGCCGGTGTTGTGCATGTTTTGCGGCGGCAGCACAGCCACGGCCTGCTCCAGCTGAATGCGAGGCATCAGCAGTGGCTTATACTTGGGCAGTGGAACTTGGTCAACCGGTTGCACCAGCGGGCAAGCAGTCAGGCTCAGCAACAGGGCGCTACCAAGCAGGTAAGTGTAGAGTTTGTGCATAGCGGGAATATAGTAGAGTAACTATTTTCTAGAGCTCCAAACAAGCTAAGCAGGTTGCATGCAGTTATAAATAAATTATATCCAATCAGTTAGACCGTGTATACAATAATCAAAAAAGGCGCCGCTGGGCAAGCCCAGCAACGCCTTTCGCTATTTAATCAGCCTGAATCGTTCGGCTAATTAATCGTCCACAAAATCCGATTAATCCGCAGAAATCCGTGATTCTAGATACCCTGCCCGCCGGTTACCTCAATGCGCTGGGCATCAATCCAGGCAGCTTCGTCGGTGCAGAGGAAGGCAACGACTGGCCCGATATCGGTGGGTAGGCCTACCCTACCCATAGCCGTGAGGCTGGCAATGTGCGCGTTTACCTCCTTGTTGTCGCGGGTGCGGCCGCCGCCGAAGTCGGTTTCAATGGCGCCGGGCGCCACCACGTTGGCGCGGATACGGCGACTGGCGAGTTCCTTTGCCTGATACTTGGTGAGCGTTTCCGTGGCCGCCTTCATGCTGGCGTAGGTGGCAGAGTTGGGGTAGATAATGCGCGTCAGACCCGAGGAAATGTTGATGATGCCGCCACCATCGTTCATCAGCGCCAACGCCTTCTGCGTGAGGAAGAACGGGCCTTTGAAGTGAATATTCAGCATGTCATCAAACTGTTCTTCCGTCACCTCCGGGTAGGGCTGGTAGAGGCCCGTGCCGGCGTTGTTGATCAGAAAATCGAACCGCTCGGTTCCGAAGGTGCTACTCAGCGTAGCTGTTACCTGCTCGAAAAAGCTGTCGAAGCTGCTCACGTTGGAAGCGTCGAGTTGCATGGCGGCG
Organism: Hymenobacter defluvii; assembly: GCF_017589435.1. Taxonomy (NCBI): domain Bacteria; kingdom Pseudomonadati; phylum Bacteroidota; class Cytophagia; order Cytophagales; family Hymenobacteraceae; genus Hymenobacter; species Hymenobacter defluvii. Next base: position 272,176 of record NZ_JAGETX010000001.1, on the reverse strand, counting down.
GCTTTGCGGCCCTGGCCTTTGATTTCAGCTACCACGGCTTCGGCTTCTTCGCGTTTGCTGTGGTAGGTCAGGAGTACGTCCAGGCCTTTTTGGGCCAGATTGAGTGCCATGTTTTTGCCGAGGCCGCGGCTACCGCCCGTTACGAGGGCTATTTTGGTGGTGCTCATGGGAAAGTAATGTGTTAGGTGAAGAACCCTACAAATGTCCGGGTAGCTGGGCGCTCCGCTCTGGTGAGTAGTTCAGATTAACTGGTGACCGTTTCCGCATCTTCTACCCGTTGCCTGGCCCACAGCTCCTCGCGGTACTGCCGGGGCGTGCACCCCACAAAGCGCTTGAAAAACTTGGTGAAGTTAGACGGGTCGTAGGTGAGCTGGGCGGCCACGTCGGCCACCGACCGGCCCGCATCGGCCAGCAATTCTTTGGACACTGCCACCAGCTTGCGCTCATAAATGGCACAAGGCGCCTCGCCAGTGGTGTGCTTAAGCGTGTTGCTGAGGTGGGTAGGGTGAATGCACAGTTGCCCGGCAAAATCGCGGATTTCCAGCGCCTCCGTGGCCCTACCCGCCGCCAGATCATCGACGTGGGCGTGCACAAGGCGGGTGAAATCGGCAGTTATTTCGTGCTGGCGGGCCAGGATTTTCTTCGGAATGAGTGTCGGCATAGCAGGCAAGTGGATGAATGGCGTACAACGGAGCAGCTACCACTCACCCAACCTGCAACAGCCGCTTAATGTTGATGCGCCGCACTCGCCCGCTGCGTCACCTCGAACTGCCGTACCTCGCCTTTTTCCCAGGCATCGGCGCCGGGTAGCACGTCGGGCGCGGCAATGTCGGCCCGCTGACGGCGCTTTTCGGCCGTCGAAATTTTCATGCGCCAGTCGCGCTGGCCTACCATAGCCGTATCAATCTGTCCGTCTTGGGTGAAACCCATCATGAGTTGCGGGCCGCCGTAGGGCAGTTCCTTATCGCGGTCGGTGTGCCAGGTATGAATGGTTTTGCCGTAGGTGCTCACCACCTGCTCCATCAGCTCGTGCTCGGCTACATCGGGGATGCCCGGCGCCACCAGTGTGCCCGATTTCACCTCGTATCGGTGGCTATGCCAGAGCTTCTTCTCCTCAACGGGCAGCTTTTCAAACAAGCGCCGCGATATAATGTATTCCACGCCCATGATCTTGGCATCGGCGGTATTCCCATCAAAAATCACCGCTTGGATAACGTCCTCATTCAGCTTGGTGCAGAAGTGATGCGCCTCCATCTGTCCCTGCATATCACCACTATAAAAGTGAAAGCCATTGAGGTAGATGTTCATGTTGCGCAGCGGCTCCTTGCCCTGCAACACGTCGGCGCCAGCTTCCAACACCTCGGTTTTGGTCGATTTTTCGGCGCCGGGCGCCTGCACCGGCGAGCGGGTGTTTTGGTCGCCGCAGGCGGCTAGGAGCAGGCTCGGCAACAGAGCGCAGCTAAGGTAGAGGCGGTTTGCTTTCATGAGATAGGAGGGTGCGTATTTCTCTACCCTACGCGCTACCCGGTGCTACGTTATAGCTGAGCTGTGCCTACAAAGCCTGTATACTTCTCTGTTTGATTTACGTAGGTTTGTCTATGCAAAAGCCCCTGAGCCTCGAAGACTTTTATCAGCAGAAAATACACTGGCTGCCCGACAACCTGAAGCAGGACATCGGCCACTTCAACGTGTTTCGGCTCGATGATTTCGTGGGGCCAAACGCTTGCCACTTGCCTTACAGTCGCAAGGATTTCTATAAGATTACGCTCGTCACGGGCCGCAGCAACTACCACTTTGCCGACAAAACCATCGAAATCAGGGGCAACGCGCTGCTGTTTGCCAACCCCCTGGTGCCCTACGATTGGGAGCCGCTAGACGACCAGCAGTCGGGCTTCTTCTGCATTTTCACCGAGGCTTTTTTGCAACGCTACCTGGTAGCAGGCGCGTTGGAGCTGCCCATGTTCAAGCCCGGTGGGCAGCCGTTATACTCGCTCACCGATGAGCAGCTACCCGCCATCACGCAGTTATTCAAGAAGATGGCAGCGGAGTTGGATTCTGATTACGCCTTCAAATACGACCTGCTGCGCAACTACGTGTTTGAGCTGGTGCACAGTGCGCTCAAGCTTCAGCCCGCCACTACCCTCTATAAGGAGAGCAACGCGGCCACGCGCATTGCTTCGCTGTTCACGGAGCTGCTAGAGCGCCAGTTTCCCATCGAAACGCCGGGCCAGCAGGTGCGCCTGCGCAACGCCCACGCCTTTGCCGGGCAGTTGGCGGTGCACGTCAACCACCTCAACCGCGCCCTGAAGGAAGTAACTGGCAAAACCACTACCCAGCTCATTGCCGACCGCCTCTTGCAAGAAGCTCATGCTCTGCTCCGGCACACTGCCTGGAACGTGGCCGAAATCAGCTATTGCCTGGGCTTCGAGGAACCGGCACACTTCAACAACTTCTTTCGCAAACGGGCTGGCACCACGCCTACCGCTGTGCGCGTTGTTTGATTTTCGCAAGCATTGGTTTGAACCAGGCAAGCGGGTAGCCCCTACCCTGCTCTACTTTTGCAGTGTACCATACACGCAACTATGAGCAACTCTAAAACCTGGTTTGTTACGGGCGCCTCGCAGGGCCTTGGGCTGGCACTGGTGCAACATCTGCTGCAAGCGGGCCACCGCGTAGCGGCTACCTCGCGCCACCCCGACAATCTGATTCAAGTTCTCGGCAACGCTTCGAACACCTTCCTACCCCTGCACATGAACCTCGGCAACGAGGCTAGCGTGCAGCAAGCTATTGAACAAACCATCAACACCTTTGGTGGCCTCGATGTGGTCGTTAATAATGCTGGCTACGGGATTGGAGGCAGCGTGGAAGAACTCACCGACGCCGAAACCCGCCAGTCGTTTGATGTGAATGTGTTCGGGCCGCTGAACGTCATTCGGCACGCGCTGCCGCACATGCGCGCCGCACGCGCCGGACATATCATCAACATTTCGTCTATTGCGGCACTGGCTGGCGCTACGGGCTGGTCTGTGTACTCGGCTACCAAGGCCGCAGTGAGTGCTCTGTCAGAAGGGTTGGCCCAGGATGTAGCCCCGTTTGGGATTCGGGTAACAGCCGTGGAGCCCGGTGGTTTTCGCACCAATTTTCTCACGCCCGAGTCGCTGGTTTTTGCCGCGCAGCCCCTTGTAGAATACCAAACGGTGCGCGACACGCACGCCCGCTACCTGGCCCTGAATGGCGTACAGGCTGGCGACCCGGCCAAAGCGGCGGTAGCCATCGAACAGTTGGCCGCCGAGCCTACCCCGCCCGTGCACCTGCTACTAGGTCAGGATGCCTACCGCCGCGCCACCCAGCAGCTGCAAGGCCGCTTGCAGGAAACCGAAGCCTGGAAATCCCTCACGGTTTCCACTGACTTCGCTCAATAACCGGGGCCAGGTTAAGAAAACGTGATTTTTCGGCTTCCGATACAGTAAACGGCCGCGTGGTGCGTCTTTGTAGGTGTAGCCAACCGGCCCTACCCTTTCTCACCTTCTCACCTACCGCTTGTATGCTTTATCTATTCGGAAGTCTGGCCCTCAGTGACGCATTATCTTATAACGAAACACTTCCAGCACATGACTCCTCAACACAACATCTGGTTTGTGACCGGCGCCTCGAAGGGCCTGGGCCTGACCTTAGTACAACACCTGCTGGCCCGCGGCTATGCGGTGGCAGCTACCTCCCGCAACCTGACCGAACTCCAACAGAACGTGCCGCCTAGCGAAGGGCGATTCCTACCTCTGCACATGGACCTCAGCAACGAGGACAGTGTGCGCGAGGCCATTGAGCAGACCGTTAAGACGTTTGGCCGCCTGGATGTGGTAGTTAATAACGCGGGCTACGGCCAAGTAGGCGCGCTGGAAGAACTCTCAGACGAAGAGGCCCACCGCAATTTCGGTGTAAACGTGTTTGGGCTGCTGCACGTGCTGCGGCACGCCACCCCGCACCTCCGCCAGCAGGGCTCAGGCCGCGTATTCAATATCTCCTCCGTCGGCGGCTTTGCAGGCAATTTTCCTGGCTGGGGCATCTATTGCGCCACCAAGTTTGCTGTAGCGGGCCTCACCGAGTCGTATGCGGCCGAGATGCAGGAGTTTGGGGTGCAGGCCAGCGTGGTATACCCCGGCTATTTTCGCACCGATTTTCTGACCTCTGGCTCGTTGGGCACGCCCCGGCAGCCGCTGGCCGCCTACCAAGCAGTGCGCGACTCCCAGCAGCAGCACGAGCAGGACATCAACGGCAACCAGCCCGGCGACCCGGAGAAAGCCGCCGCCGTACTGCGCGCGCTGAGCGAAGCCCCACAGCAGCCCGTACACGTTTTTCTGGGGGAAGACGCCTACCAGTTGGCCGACCAAAAAATAGCCATAGTGCAACAGCAAATGCAGCAGTGGCAGCACTTGGCCGCGGCCACCAATCTTTCCGTTGAGGCTTAAAAGGTGTTAGGTTAGTAGGTTGTTTTCAGCCAGAAGGCCCGCGGTTATCCGCGGGCCTTTTTTTGTGGCAGACAACCAATATATCCTAAATCAGTTATTCTGACTACATCTGCCCGGTTTTTGCGGATTTTCCCTTTCACCTGCATCGTCTCCAACTCTTTTTTTTCTTTTGCGCACAGCTACATTTCTTCTCCTGTCCTTTTTTGTTTCCATAAGTGCTTTTTGCCAAAGCACTTATCGCCGTGTAGTAGCCAAACCCGGCGACGGGGTGCACACGCTGCTCTACCGCCACGGCCTCACGCCGAGCCAACACGGCCGGCAGTTTCGGGAGCTGAACAAAAAGAATCTGACGAGCCGCAACGGCCTGATCGTGGGCCGCACCTACCTTCTACCCCGCAAGACGGCTACCCCCGCTAAGGCAGCCAGCAGGGCCCGGACTGTCACCGCCCCGGCGCCTACTACCAGGCGCGCTACTATTTCGCCACGCACCCTGTTTGGCCCCAAATACGGTCCGGCGCCCGTGCGCGACCACCTCCTGCGCGGGGCGGTGTACTACCTCTCGCCCGGCCACGGCGGCCCCGACCCTGGCGCCATCGGCACGTACGGCACAAACAAACTAGCGGAGGACGAATACGCCTACGACATCACCCTGCGCCTGGCCCGCGTGCTGATGGCTCACGACGCTACCGTGTACATGATGGTGCAGGACCCCAACGACGGCATCCGCGACGAAAGCGTGCTGAAAATGGATAACGACGAGGTGACCTACCCCAATCAAGTGATTCCGCTGAATCAGTTGGCTCGCCTGCGCCAGCGTATTACGCAGGTAAACAAGCTCCACGCCCGCCACAAGGGTGCCTACCAACGCCTGCTGTGCCTGCACGTGGATAGCCGCAGCGCCGGCCAGAACATCGACGTATTTTTCTACCACCACGCCAACAGCAAGGCAGGCCTGAGCCTCGCCAAGAACATTCATAAAGTGTTCACGGCCCGCTACAAACGTGCCCAACCCAATCGGGCCACCTACTCCGGCAATGTGTCTACCCGCAGCACGCTATACGAAGTACGCACCAGCCATGCTCCGGCCGTTTTCATGGAGCTAGGCAACATCCGCAACGCCAAAGACCAGCGCCGCTTCCTGGTCGACGACAACCGACAGGCGCTGGCTAATTGGATTTGTGATGGGTTGATAGCTGATTACCGCGGGCGTAAGTAGGGTAGCCGCGAATCTTTAGGGGTTCATCAACAGGAAGAGCAGATTGTGATAGAGGATGCCTTGCTCGCCATCGTGGATGCCATCTAGCCCTGCATCCTCTAGCAGGGCTTCTACCTCTTCATACTCCTGCAAAAAGTCGATTTCTATTTCCTCCGAATCGGTTGGCTGCGTGTGTACCAGGTAGCGGCGCTTCGGCTCCAACGTGATGAAGAGCTTTCGGTACCGAGTTTGGGCAATGAGCAGCGCATCGTATGTATCTACCGTGTCCTCGTCTACGTGAATGAAGACGGTAGTCTTTTCACTTTCGGGAGTGTGGTGCAGGAAACTGGCAAGGTCGATGGGCATAGTGCAAGAAGTAGCCGTATGGTACTGCTTCGAAGGTAAGTGTTTCCAGCTGTTTTGTGCTTACTGCAGAATGGAGCATTACACCTCACTACAAACTGTTAGTTGCTTTAGGCCTTTTAATTTCAAAAAGAAACCCCAACTCAGGCCGGGGTTTCTTTTTAAAGGAGTAGCGGTATCAGATATTAAGCTTTACCAGTTTCATACCTAGCTGATTTTTCTTTTTGTAGTAATCGGCTATCATCACGTAGCCAGGCTTGGCCGGATACAGGTAGGAGTAGTTAGCCGCACTGGCCATATTGATCTTATCTTCCAAATACTGCCCATTGTCGCCGAAAGCAATGTTGCCGATAACGCGCTTGGTATCTTCTCCTTTCTCCTTGTCAAAGTTGATGTATACCACGTTGAACTGTGTATTCGCGTCGTTGCGCTGCATAAACTGGTAGTCAAAATCGCCCTGCGACTTGATGACGTGTCCCAACAAACCGGCGCTCATCAGACCAGAACCTGGAGGAAGAATAGCATTGAATGGGTCTTTCTGATAAAACTTAACCTTTGAAAGCTTTGCTTCCGGGTCGAGTTCGAAAACCAACATATTGCCGATTTTTCCTTTCGAAACGCTAGCCTTACCACCCATAGCCCGCAGTGCAATACCCATTCCGTCGCCCACAATCTTGAACTGCTCGGCCACGATGTACATCTTGCCGTTGGCCCCCTTCACAATGGATTGGGTGTAGTTCACGTAATTATCTTCCAGGCTGGCCTTTGCTTCGGCGGGCATAAGGGCCATTACCTCTTTTTGCCAACCGTAGTTTTTAGTACTCACTGCTTTGCCCGCTTCGGAGAAGCGTTTGATAAAAAAGCCCTGACTTTTATTTACAAAAGGCTTATCATCAAGCTTATAATATTCACCAACGGCTACAAACTCACGCTTCTCCGCGTCGAAGGTAAACGAGCTAAGCGAAAGCTGTTCGGTTTTGCTTGTTTCTACCGGCACATCCAGCACTTTCTTTCCGGTAGCTGCATTAATGGCTATCATGGAGGAGCTTACTTGCTTCGATAACATGCCATCTCTCCGCATCATAATGCCCAGAATGTATTTATCAGTTGCTTCCGTGAGGCTGACCATCTCGTAGAGTTTCGACTTTTCATCGGAGGCCAAGCGCCATTTTGCCTTGGCATTATCGTCGTACATCACAAGGGCGTAGCCTTTCGCCATACCAGTGTAGCTGTTGCGCACAAACCCATGACCAGGCACCGGAAACAGATCCATTTTACCCGATACGCTGCTGGTTTCTCCGCCCTGCTTCATCTGGTTTTGAATGATCATCTTGTCGACTTTCGACAAGTCCTCGATTACCTTGCTTCCTAGCTTTTTCAGGCTGGTATCGTAAGTTTCAATTTCCACCGTTTCGTCCTTCAGATTGCAGAAGTAGAAGGCGAAGGCTGTACCGTTGAAGCTATTTTTTAGCAGCGTAAATCGGTTGGCAGGCTTTTGAATTGTGATGTTAGATACTTTGCCTAAGTCCTGATCATAGAAGTCGAGTACATAATTATCGGTTTTTCGGTCGGCTTTATCACCCCGACCAAACATCAGATACCCTTTCACTTCATTGCCAGCATAAATTGGTGACAGCGCCGAGCGGGTCATGTTCTCGATGCCATCAAGCGTTTTGGTTTGCGCAAAAGTGGCTGCCGTTGCCAGCGCAAAGCAGGCAGTCAGAGCCGCCCGTTTAATACATAACATAAAACAAAGGGTAAGAAGTGAGGAATAAGCTGTTGTGAAAAAAGTGGAAGAGTAAAGGTTATCAGCGATGCGCGGCTGCTGTCTTCGGTGGCTGCGCCGAAAACAGCAGCTTATCGAATTTGCCTCCTGCGTATTGCTTTTGGTACTGCACTTTGAGAGCTGCCGCCGCTGTCGTTTCAGTAGTCAGCGCACGAGCCGCATAGCGAGCGGCCAGGTCGTATTCGTCGGCGGGAACAGTTGCATCCAAACTGGTCTTCTCTGCGAAGCAGGCACTTATGCCTCTAAAATCTTCTAGCCGGAGGTCATACAAGCTCAGCAGCAGCTTATTGAAGCTGGCAGGATTCTGCTCTGATCTATTGGATACCACTTCGGTATAGGTATGATGCTGCAAATGCTGTCGCAAAGCATATAAGCTTAGCACCACTACCGAGCGTAAGTAAGTGTTCTGCGGCTGCTGAGGTAGGAGTTGCAATGCTTCGAACAGGGCGTGGTCGTAGCAGTCGTAGTCAAACCAGCTCTGCACAACCTCCAGCCGACTAATTTGGCGAATACGTGCAAATACTGGCGAGCTAAGAGGCTGCGGCCCTTCAGCTACCCGGCCTTGCGCCAGTATTGACATGAAATGCATCCGCTTTGCACAATCGGGGTGCGACTTAAGAGTATCCGTTGTTTGCAAGACTGTTTTCTCCGATGCCTTTACCGTAAAGATGGACTGTGGCTTCGTGGGAGCGGCCTCAAACAATTTGGGGAAAGCAGTGCAGCCAAAGTAGGCTGACAGCGCTAATGGCGCCGTTGTTTCGGGCTCGTCAATGGTATCCAAAAGCTGCAATGCCCGGTAGGCTTGCGTGGCATCGTAGCCAGTATGGGTTAGCAGCACGTACCCGAGCGAATCTGCCTGCTTCTCGTGGCGACGACTGTGATAGTTGTTGTTAAGAGAAAAGCCTAATGCCAGTGCTTTGATTTTAGAGCTAATGTTATACTCTGAGTTGATAATGCGACGAAACTCTCGCTTCACCTCTTGGCTGTGTAGGGTAGTAAGCTGCTCCTGCATGCTACTCTCCATATGCCGACACGCTACGTGAGCTAACTCATGACATAAAATGAAGGCTAGTTGATCTTCGTTCTCCAGTCGAGGTAGCAGGCCAACGTTCAGCATCACGGTACCATTGCCTACGGCATGGGCGTTGGGCTCGGGGTTTCGGGTGAGTATTAGCTTTGCGGAAATAGGCAACTGCGAGTTAGCCTGCACGATGCGGTTAAATACCTGCTGCACGTACGGCTCCAGCTCCGAATCAAGTAAAGCCGAATAGCGAATGGAATTGAATACGTCCTCGGCTGCTTCTTGTACTACCTTTTGATAATGTTCGCGGTATCCCTTCGGGCCGCTTTTTGGCACTGTAAGATGTGCTTTTACCGCACTACGGTGTAGCACTGCTAGTTTGTAAGCCCGGGCTGTATCGTTGGAATAGTAAGGTAAATAAGGTTTCTCTTGTGCAACAGCCGAATAAACATGGGCTGTATATAGCAACAGTAAACACAACAGTCTCAGCATGAAAATGCTATATCGATATTCTAGCTTATGTTATTTATAAGATGATGTATAGGCTAAATCCATGCCATTTATATTAATAAAGTTATATTATCAGAGATATTTACCTTTGAGAATACATTCTGAAGTTGTATGCTAGTCGAACTCATCAGAAGTTGAATAGCATGCGTATCTCTTCATCCACCTACAGAAACGCCCGCAGCTGAGGACTCAGCTGCGGGCGTTTCTGTAGGTGCGGTAACTAGACTTATTGCCCTAGCACCATCGCAAATATCAACGGCGCTACAATCGTTGCGTCCGATTCGATGATGAACTTGGGCGTGTCCTGGCCCAGCTTGCCCCAGGTGATTTTCTCGTTCGGCACGGCGCCAGAGTAGGAACCATAGGAAGTCGTGGAGTCCGAAATCTGGCAGAAGTAGCCCCACAGCGGTACTCCGTGGCGGCCCAAATCCTGGTGCAGCATGGGTACCACGCAGATGGGGAAGTCGCCGGCAATGCCGCCGCCAATCTGGAAGAACCCTACCGTGCTGTCGTCTTTGGCTTGCTCCGTGTACCAATCGGCCAGGTAAATCATGTACTGAATACCCGTCTTCATGGTGTGCACGTTCTTGATATCGCCTGAAATAACGTGGCCGGCGTAGATGTTGCCCAGGGTAGAGTCTTCCCAACCGGGGCAGATGATGGGCAGGTTTTTCTCGGCTGCTGCCAGCATCCAGGAGTCTTTGGGGTCGATCTGGTAGTACTGCTCCAGCTCACCCGACTTCAGGATTTGGTAGAAGAACTCGTGCGGGAAGTACGCCTCACTAGCTTGGTCGGCCTTTTCCCAGAACTTCAACACCGTATTCTCGATACGGCGCATGGCTTCTTCCTCGGGGATGCAGGTATCGGTCACGCGGTTCATGTGGCGCTTCAGTAGCTCGTGCTCATCGGCGGGCGTCAGGTCGCGGTAGTTGGGCACCCGCTCGTAGAAGTCGTGTGCCACCAGGTTGAAAATATCTTCTTCCAGGTTGGCGCCGGTGCAGCTGATGATCTGCACTTTATCCTGCCGAATCAGCTCGGCCAACTGAATACCCATTTCGGCGGTGCTCATAGCGCCGGCCAGCGTAATCATCATTTTACCGCCCTCGGCAATGTGCTTGTTGTAGCCTTCGGCCGCATCAATGAGCGCGGCGGCGTTGAAGTGGCGGTAGTGGTGCTTTAGGAAGTTGGTTACGTTCATTTTTTTAAGCTGTTAGCTATTAGCTGATGGCTATTAGCCTTTGAAATATTTTTGAAAAGCAAACCGACAGTATGTACTGTACGAAAGCTAACAGCCAACAGCTATTAGCTACTAGCTTAATCAACTAGGCTCCTCGATAATGAGGTTGTGGTTGGTGTAGATGCAGATGTCGGCGGCGATGTGTAGGGCTTCCTCTACCATCTGGCGGGCCGTGAGGTGGGGCGCGTGCTTCTTGAGGGCCAGCGCGGCGGCCTGGGCAAACATAGAACCGGAGCCGATAGCGGCCACGTCGTTGTCGGGTTCCAGTACGTCGCCGGAGCCGGCGATGATGAGCAGCTCGTCCTTGTCTACCACAATCATCATGGCTTCCAACTTGCGTAGGTACTGGTCTTTGCGCCAGTCTTTAGCCAGCTCAATGGCGGCGCGCTTCAGGTTGCCGCCGTAGCCTTCCAGCTTCTCCTCAAACTTATCGAGCAGGGAAAAGGCATCGGCCGTAGAGCCAGCAAATCCCGTCACGATTTTGCCGCCTTGCAGCTTGCGGATTTTGCGCACGTTGTTCTTGGCTACGTGCTTGTCCATGGTGGCCTGGCCGTCGGCACCAATGGCAATCTGGCCATTGTGGCGCACGCCCAGGACGGTGGTTGATCTTATCTTGGTCATTTAGGAACTAGTTAAAACGCTGTCATCCTGAGCGGAGCGAAGGACCTTCTCACGATAGAACGACCTGTCTTTAGATAATTACTATCTGACAATTCGTTTTATCGTGAGAAGATCCTTCGCTCCGCTCAGGATGACAGTAGGGTGGTTACACTTAGATCAGCATCCGCAGGGGATCTTCCAGCAGGCTCTTCACCGTTTGAAGGAAGGCTGCGCCGGCTGCGCCGTCTACCACGCGGTGGTCACAGCTCAGCGTCACTTTCATCACGTTGCCGATAACCAGCTCGCCATCCTTCACCACGGCGGTTTGCTTGATGCCGCCCACAGCCAGGATGCAAGCATCCGGCGGGTTGATGATGGCCGTAAACTCGTCGATACCGAACATACCCAGGTTGGAGATGGTGAAGGTGCTACCCTCCCACTCGGCGGGTTGCAGCTTCTTGCTCTTGGCTTTGCCGGCCAGTTCCTTCACCTCAGTAGCAATCTGCGACATGCCTTTGCCGTCGGCGTTGCGCACTACGGGCACCAGCAGGCCTTCGTCCACGGCCACGGCCACTCCGATGTTCACTACCTTATTCTGGCGGATTTTGTCGCCTAACCACGAGGAGTTGATAACCGGGTGTTGCTTGAGCGCTACGGCGCAAGCCTTAATCACCATGTCGTTGAAGGACAGCTTCACCGGCGACAGCTCGTTGAGCTTCACGCGGGTTTCCATCGCCTTGTCCATCAGGATTTCCATCGTCAGATAGAAATGCGGAGCCGTGAACAGGCTCTCCGACAGGCGACGGGCAATCACCTTACGCATCTGCGACACGGGCGTGTCGGTGTAGGTGCCTTCGGCAGCAGCGGGGGCTGGTGCGGGAGCCGGTGCAGCTTTGGGAGTCTCGGCAGCGGGAGCAGCGGCTGGGGCAGCCTGGGGTGCAGCAGCAGGTTGAGCAGCTGGAGCAGCAGCGGGTTGTGCGGCGGCACTGGGCTGGAAGTTTTCTACATCGCGCTGGATGATGCGGCCGTTGTCGCCGCTACCCTTCACTTGGCTCAGGTCGATGCCTTTGTCTTTGGCAATGTTCTTAGCCAGCGGCGAGGCAAAGATGCGGCCACCGTTGGCGTTAGCCGTTTGCGCTACCTCGGGGGTAGGCGCCGCGTTAGCACCGGCCGGACCTTCGGATTTTACATCCGAAGCGGGCTGCACCGATTCAGCTTCTCCACCCGATTTGCCACTGATAAGAGCCTCCACATCAGCACCTTCTTCGCCGATAACGGCCAATACACCGTCCACCGGAATGGCTTCGCCTTCCTTCGGGCCAATGTACAGCAGCGTGCCATCTTCGTAGTTATCCAGCTCCATGGTCGCCTTGTCGGTTTCCACTTCGGCCAGCACATCACCCGATTTCACCTTGTCGCCTACCTTCTTCAGCCAGGCGGCAATGGTGCCCTCGGTCATGGTGTCGCTCATCTTCGGCATCCGAATTACGGTTGCCTTTTTGCCGTTGCCGGCGGGGGCCGACGGAGCAGCGGGCTTGGCGGCTTCGGGAGCCGGCGCTGGTTTAGGTTCTTCTTTCGGAGCTTCGGCAGCAGGAGCCGGGGCAGCCTCAGCAGCCGGAGCGCTTCCGCCGGATTCGCCGTTCAGCAGACCCGAAATATCTTCGCCTTCTTTGCCGATAATGGCCAGCACGCCGTCAACGGGCACGCTTTCGCCTTCTTTCGGACCTATATAGAGGAGGGTACCGTCGTCGTAGTTTTCCAGCTCCATCGTGGCCTTATCGGTTTCGACTTCGGCCAGGACGTCGCCGGACTTCACTGTATCGCCTACCTTCTTGAGCCACGCGGCAATGACGCCTTCCGTCATGGTGTCGCTCATTTTAGGCATTTTGATGATTTCAGCCATCTGCTTTTTGTGCTTGGGTTGGAACGCCAAATTTAGCCCGAATTTCCGGGCAGGCAAGTAATAGATTGTGTTGCGGGGCGCAATCTAAGGATTACGCCTACACCGTAGAACGTCATTCCGAGCTGGTCGAGGAATGACGTTCTACGGTTATTGCTTACGCTAAGTGCGCAATGTCCATGAAATTGCGGGCCGTGAACATAGAGCCGGTATAATCCAGCAGATACAGGCACAGGTTGTGGTGCTCAAAGGCATCCATGCAACTGAGAGGGTAGCCCAGCAGCTGGCAGAGCAGTACGCGCATGGCGCGGCCGTGCATGCACACCAGCACGGTTTCTTCCTCGGGGCGCGACAGAATCAGGTCGATAACCGGGCGCTGGCGGGCGGCTACGTCGTCGGGGCTTTCGCCGCCTATCATCGGGATGCTAGTATTGCCCAGGCGCCACTGCTGCAATACGTGGTGATATTCCTCGTCTTCCTCGGCCGTGATACGGGTGCCTTCGCGCGCGCCCCAACTGATTTCGTTGAGGCCTGCATACTGCTCGTGGGGTAGGCCCAGATCCAGAAACGCCTGCACCGACTGGTGGGTGCGCTGTAGTACAGACGTGTATACTTTCGCAAAAGGCACGTGGCCGTAGGCCGCGAAAAACTGCGCCGCCTGCCGCCGCCCTACCTCGTTCAGGCTGGAGTCGACGCCGCTGCCTTGCACGATGCCGCGCACATTCAAATCGGTCTGGCCGTGCCGGATCAGGTAGATTTTTTTGACGCTCACTTTCCCGCTAGCTTTGCTGAATTCTCCCCAAAGTACGGATTTCAGGGCCGAAATCCGCGCTGTGCTGTTATCATTCTATGACGAATTCTCCTGTTGATCTGGCTGAGCTAAACGCCTGGAGCCGCAATACGCTCGGCGAACATCTTGGTATTGAGCTGACTGAGGTAGGCGACCGATACCTGGTAGGCCGCATGCCCGTCGACCACCGCACGCACCAGCCCATGGGCCTGCTGCACGGCGGTGCCTCCGTGGCCCTGGCCGAGACTTTAGGTAGCATCGGCGCCGTATTGCAGGTAGACCGCACCAAGCAAGTTTGCGTGGGGCTAGAAATCAACGCCAACCACATCAAGGGTGTGCGCGACGGCTACGTAGTAGGCCGCGCCACCGCCGTGCACGTGGGCCGCACTACGCAGGTTTGGGAAATTCGCATCACCCACGAAGAAACCGGCGCACTGGTGTGCATTAGTCGCATTACGATGGCGGTGATTGATTTACCTAAGAAGTAAGTGTTCAGTTTGTCATCCTTAATATAGCGTCCGCTTGCGAAGGACCTTATGCCGGTTGAACGAGTCATTGGTGCGATGGTTGTTCTAGCGTGATAAGGTCCTTCGCAAGCTCAGGATGACAGCCGATTGACCTTTAATACAGCAAAAACATGCAGCAACTTGCCTGGAACCCGGAGCTGCCGACGGCGATGCGGCTGCGGCAGTTGGTGGCCCTGGCCCTTACGTCAGGTAGGCCGGTGGCGCTGTGGCGTTTGCCCGGTGCTGCCCATGCCCGGTTGTGCCTTACCCTGAAGGCCGATACGGCGCTTACGGGCCTGCCGCCGGTGCTGGAGCCAACTGCACCCGCGGGGTTTGCCTTCTTTCCGTTTTGGGATTCCGACCACAACCCGCCGCTGTTCCTACCCGCCGACTTGTTTTTCGATCTGGCTACCCCTGATAAGATTCAGGTGAGTGCGGCGGCGGCGGTTCGGTTGCCGGAGTTGCGGCAGCGCTTTGCGGCTCTACCCCCCACGGCCCCGTTGCCGTGGCACATGAGCCCGCAGCCTATCCCCAAAGCCTCTTCGCAGGCTGATTATGAGTTGTTTGTAGCTGCTGGTGTGGCGGCCATTGAGCAGGGTAAGGTACAAAAAGTGGTATCGAGCCGGGCGGTGCGGCGGCCGCTACCGGTGGGGTTTGATGCGCTAGCAGCGTTTCAGGACTTGCAGCAGCGCTATCCTAATGCCTTCGTGTCGTTGGTGAGTGCGCCGGGGGTAGGCACCTGGCTGGGCGCTACGCCCGAGGTGCTGGCCGAAATCACCGAAGACTCTGTGTTTCGGACGATGGCCCTGGCCGGCACCCAGCTGGCCCAGCCGGGGGTAGCACCCGCGGCCTCGTTGTGGACGGCGAAGGAGATGGAGGAACACGCCATGGTAGCTCGCTACATCGTCAACTGCTTCAAGCAGTTGCGCCTGCGTGAGTACGATGAGCGCGGCCCTCGCGTGGCCGCGGCCGGCAATTTGCTGCACCTACGCACCGATTTTGCCGTGCAGCTCAACCAAGTACCCTTCCCTAACCTGGGCACCGACATGCTGCGCCTGCTCCATCCTACCCCCGCCGTGGCCGGTATGCCCAAGCAGCCGGCCCTGGAGTTCCTGCGCCGCCACGAAGGCTACGACCGCGCCTACTACGCCGGTTTCCTTGGCCCGGTGAACCTGCCTGAAACCGGCTCCTCACGCTTGTTCGTGAACCTACGCTGCTTGCAGCTGCGCCCCAATGAAGCCATTCTCTATGCCGGCACCGGCCTCACCGCCGACTCCGACCCTACCCGCGAGTGGCAGGAAACGGAGTTAAAACTCCAGACGATTGGGGCGGTTTTGGAGTAGGACAATGCATCTTTCCCTCTGTCATCCTGAGCTTGCGAAGGATCTTATGCTTGCAGAACGAGTCGTTGTTACATCAATCGTTCTGCGGGCATAAGGCCCTTCGCAAGTTCAGGATGACAGAAGGTTTTGTATCAACTCAATTACGTATTCGCTATTCATGTCCCTCCAAGCTATCCACAACATCCCCGAAATTTGCGCGCAATTGGGCATTACCGACGCGGTGTTGTCGCCCGGCTCGCGGTGCGCGCCGCTGACCATTGCTTTTGCCCGTCACCCCGGCGTGCAGGTGCGTACGGTGCCTGATGAACGGGCTGCCGCGTTTATCGGGTTGGGCATTGCGCAGGCGCAGCGGCGGGCGGTGGCGCTGGTGTGCACGTCCGGCACGGCGGGGCTGAACTACGCGCCAGCTGTGGCGGAGGCGTATTTTCAACAGATTCCACTGGTGGTGTTCACCGCCGACCGTCCCCCGGAGTGGATCGACCAGCTCGACGGCCAGACTATCCGGCAGACGGATTTGTACGGTGCCCACGCCAAGGGCTCGTTCACCCTACCCGTCGATATCTCACACCCCGATGCAGAGTGGCACGCGGCGCGCATTGTAAATGAGGCCATGAACCTGGCGCAACGAGCACCCGCCGGACCAGTACAGGTAAATGTGCCGCTACGGGAGCCTTTTTACCCAAAAGCAGGCGAGGAATTGACGTTTGGGCCGATGAAGGTGATTCGAGAAGAGATGAGTGCGCCGGTGTTATTGCCAAGCCAGGCGGCCGCTCTACGCGACACCATCCGCGACGCCGCGCGTGTGTTGGTGGTAGCCGGGCAGCACCCGTGGGAGCCTGCATTGCAACAAGCACTACACCAGTTTTCCATAGCGTTTGATGTGCCTGTTGTAGGCGACACCATTGCCAACCTACCCTCGGCAATAGGTCAGCAAGATGTATTTCTGGCTGCACAAAATCAGACGCTGAGAGAATCGCTACGGCCTACCCTACTAATTACCTTCGGGCAGTCGTTGATTTCCAAGGCGCTGAAATTATATCTTCGCAATACGCCAATTGCGCAGCACTGGCACATACAAGCGGCAGGCGAAGTGGCTGATACCTATCGCGCGCTCACCCAGATAATCCGCGTAGAGCCAGCCGACTTCTTTGCTGCGTTGACTGCAATTGGTAACACAGATAGTATAGGAGTCTCTGAAGCCGTTGATTCAAGTTCGATTCTTGGCACAACGGCTATGCGTCCGCCGTTTCCGGCCGACGCTACTCGTGTGGCTCCACCTGCCTTAGTACCTATTTCTGCTGCTATCGAAACCGGGGTACCCTCAGCTTCTTACACAGCGGCTTGGCAACGTACCAATGCTCAGGCAACGGACTTTTTGGACACGTTCTTCCAGCAACCCAACCAGCCGTTCAACGAATTCGCGGCTATTCACAAGGCCCTGCACTCCCTACCCGAATATACCGTCCTACACCTCGCCAATAGTATGGCCGTGCGTTATGCCAACATCATCGGCTTACCCCAGGGTAGGGCGGTGGAGGTGTTTGCCAACCGCGGCACTAGTGGTATTGATGGGTGCACCAGCACGGCGGTGGGCGCAGCGCTGGCCCAACCAGAGCGGCCGGTAGTGCTGCTCACCGGCGACGTGGCGTTTTTCTACGACCGCAACGCCTTTTGGCACAACTACCCTACCCCCAACCTGCGCGTGGTGCTGTTGAACAATCACGCCGGCGGCATTTTCCGGCTCATTGATGGGCCACGCCAGCAGCCCGAGTTGGAGGAGTTCTTCGAGACGCGCCAGCCGTTGCGAGCCGAGAATACGGCGCGTGATTTTGGGCTGCGCTACTTCGCGGTTTCATCTTTCGCAGAACTCGAATCGGCTTTACCCGTTTTCTTTGCAGCGGAAGGCGGCGCGGCCCTGCTGGAAATCACTACTGACAGTCAGACCAACGCCGCCTTTTTTGAACACTACCGCAACACTGTGAAAGCGGCTTTTGCGTAGTCTATTTTTTACTAAAAGAACGTCATGCTTCGACAAGCAGACGCCAGATGAGGCATGACGTTCCTGCTTTACTTTAACTGACCAACACCCACTTGTATGGCTGAACAACTCGACTGGAAACCCATTAAAGAATTTCAGGAAATACTTTTCTCTGAATGTGAGGGCATCGCCAAAATCTCCATCAACCGCCCACAGGTGCACAACGCCTTCACGCCACTCACGGTGCAGGAGATGATTGAGGCCATGGACATCTGCCGCAACCGCACCGATTTGGGCGTGATTATTCTCACCGGTGAGGGCGGCAAGGCCTTCTGTTCGGGCGGCGACCAGAGCGTACGCGGCCACGGCGGCTACGTGGGCGATGACACCGTACCCCGTCTGAACGTGCTGGACCTGCAAAAGCAGATTCGCTCCATTCCCAAGCCAGTTATTGCCATGGTGGCCGGTTGGGCCATTGGCGGTGGGCACGTGTTGCACGTGGTCTGTGACCTGACCATTGCTGCCGACAACGCCCGCTTCGGGCAGACTGGCCCCAAGGTAGGCTCCTTCGACGGCGGCTTCGGGGCGTCCTACCTCGCTCGTATCGTGGGGCAGAAGAAGGCGCGCGAAATCTGGTTTCTCTGCGACCAGTACGATGCCCAGGAAGCCCTCGATATGGGCCTCGTGAATAAGGTAGTGCCGCTGGACAAGCTGGAAGAAACAACGGTGCAGTGGTGCCGAAAGATTCTGCAAAAGAGTCCGCTGGCGCTGCGTATGCTCAAGTCGTCGTTCAATGCTGAGCTAGATGGTCAGGCCGGTATTCAGGAGCTGGCCGGCAACGCTACGCTTCTGTACTACCTCTCCGAGGAAGCCAAAGAAGGCAAGAACGCCTTCCTGGAAAAGCGTCAGCCCGACTTCTCGAAATACCCCAAATTCCCATAGACAGCACTCCGGACTGCGATTTACTTGTCAGTTCAAGCGCTTGATACGCCTACTAGAAAGCAGGCGTATCAGGCGCTTTTTCATGAAAAAAGTAACCTTGTCTTCATGTATCCTTCAGCGTCTTCTGCGTCAGTTTGCAGGGGTTGTGTTAGCCGTTCGTCGTAAAGGCAGGGAGTATAAGCTGCAAGAATCAGGGGTTTATAGTATTGACTGACAGCTTTTAAACCACATTTATGCAAGCAGATTTCTAGCCTGCTCATACAAAAACAGTATGGCGCACTTCTGTTTCTGTCGTGCATGGCCAACGAGGCCGCACGACTGCACGCTAATGAGGAGCAATGCAGGTAAAAAAGATTCTTTTTGTTGTTGTCTGTAGTATAAGTACCCCAGCATTCGCCCAGATTAGTCCGCCGAGCTTGGGTCAGGCGCATACTGCCGAGTGGCTGGCAGTAGGCATTCGACAAGACCTCGATTCACTCAAGAAATGGCAGTCTATGTCCTACATTGGGGTGGGGCGCAAGAGCAAGCCTACGGATTACAATCCGCTGGATAAATCGTCTATCCTGGTTTTAAATCAGGAGTTTTACTACCGCTTGCACAAGCACTGGCAAAGCTCCTTTGCCGTGAGCTACCGTCGCCAAGACGAGTACGCCGACCGCTACCCGTATGAGCATGAGGACCCGGCTTTTGAGCAGGAGTTCAGAGCATACGGCCGCTTTTCGTACGTGCTGGAAAATGCCCGCTTCAAGTTTGTACCCACGTTCCGGCAGGAGTTTCGGAAATTCTATACCCCTACTTTCACCAGGGAAGCCGAGTCTTTTCAACTCCGCTCCCGCGTGCGGTTGCAACTGACCCTCAATCTGGACGCGGACAAAGTACATCGCCTCATTATCAGCTCCGAGCAGCTATTTTCGGCCAGTAAGCTGTCTGCTCCCAGCCAGTGGACGGGCCTTGTCTACCATGAAAGCCGCTTTGTGGGGTACTATTCGCTGGCGCCTAAGTCGTTGCCTTTCATTTTTGATGTGGGCTATATGGCCAATCGACTAGGCACTACCTCGTCCTCTTACGTGCACTATATTGTGCTGGACGTTATCTGGAAGAATCCCTTCGGCCATCGAACCACGCAACGCACCCATGTGGGCAATTTAGAGTAGTGTCATTTGCCCTGTTCAGAATTCGGGCAGGGCAAGTACAAAATACCGGATGGTTTTGCCACGGGGTAGTAGGGGTTCGTATGAGAAACAGATTCCTTTTCTTTTCTCTTCGACCATGAAAAACGAAAATCCCTACCCCCGTTTCTTCCTGATGCTGGCTGTGTCGTTTGTAGTCATGTATGTGGTGATGTACTTGAATACCTACGCGTTAGACCACGTGTATTTCAGCCTCACGCGCTTCTACATGACCATTCTGATGGTGACGCCGATGGCGCTTATCATGCTAGGGTTCATGCGCCACATGTATCAAAACAAGCAACGCAACCTGCTAATTGTGGCAGGTAGCGTGGTGGTATTTGTAGCGGCCCTCACGATGGTACGCTCCCAGACCTTCGTGGACGATTCGCGCTGGATGAAGGCTATGATTCCGCACCACTCCATTGCTATTCTGACCAGCGAGCGGGCCAACATACACGACCCCGAAGTACGCAAGCTGGCCGACAATATTATCGAGACCCAAAAGCGGGAGATTGGGGAGATGCAGCAGATGTTGCAACGGCTGAAACAGGAAAAAGCGCAGTAGGTGATTGGCAGTAGTGGCACATTACGCCTTGGTGCTACATAGCAGCTTATAGCCAGCCTACCCTATTCTTGTCGTACTATTGCTATGCTTGCTATCCGTCGCATCCGCCGTATGCATATCCTACAGTACCTGGTGCTGGGCGAGTTAATGCTGACGTTGGTATTGCTGACGGACCACCGGTTGCAAACGACCAATACCAGGCAAAATACTGCCCTGGTTGTGGTGTTGCTGCTGGTGCTGCTCGTGCTGGTGATGGGCGGTATCTACCTGGTATTCCGGCGTATGCGCCCCAACCTACGCCGTCCCGAAGCCGAGAACCTGCGCATTTACCAAAGTGTGGTGCTGCTGCGCAACAGCTTTCTGGCGCTGGTGAGCCTGCCGCCCCTGCTACTCTATCACCTTACCAGCGAGTGGGTGAACCTACTGTTTTTCGGGGTATTGCTGGTGGCGCTGTGCGTGCTGACGTTGCCGACCGAGCGCAAATTTCGCCGTTGGCTGCTAACGTGATACGGGACTTGCGACAGGCCACGAAAAGCAATTTTCTGCCTTTTGGTCGGGAGCTTCGTATGCGGTACTGGTTGTAATAAGTTGACCACCCGTTATTCGCGCCCTACCCTCTTTATGTCTGCCCCCTCGCTTCTCCCCGACTCGCTTGTACTTAATGGCCGCACGTTTCACTTTGCCGATATTCAGCAATACCCTGCCAACTCGCCTACCGAGCTGAACGGCTACGAGGCTCGCGTGCTGGACTTTTGCCGGCAGTGGCTGAACGGCACGCTGGAGTTTGAACTGCAAACTTCTGGCTCTACGGGGCAGCCCCAAACGGTGCGCATGACACGGCACCAGCTGGCAGCCAGCGCCGCCCGCACCGGCGACTACTTCGACCTTGGCCCCGATACGCCCCTGCTGGCCTGCCTGAACTGCGAGTTTGTGGGCGGCTTGATGATGCTGGTGCGCGGCTTTGAGCGCAACATGCCCATCACCATCGTAGAGCCCCAGGCCGACCCGCTGGCTCTGCTGCCCGCTGCTGCCACCATAGCCTTTGCCTCGTTTGTGCCCTTGCAGCTGCGTGCCCTTCTGGATGCCGGCCGGGCCGAGCAGCTCAACCAAATGAAAGTGATTTTGGTGGGCGGCGCCCCTACCGACGCAAGTCTCACGCGGCAGATTGAGCAGCTCACAGTGCCCGTCTACCTCACCTACGGCATGACGGAAACGGCCTCGCACATTGCCCTGCGCCGCCTCAACGGCCCCGAGGCCTCACCCCACTACCGTGTGTTGCCCGGCATCCATATAGAGCAGGATGAGCGGGGTTGCCTGGCCATCCGGGCCGATGTCACCAACGACCAGCTCATCATCACCAACGACCAGGTGCGCTTGCTCGATCAGCATACCTTCGAATGGCTGGGCCGGGCCGATTTCGTGATTAACAGCGGCGGCGTGAAGGTGCAGGCCGAAAAGGTAGAGCTGGTGCTGGAAGTGGCTTTAGCTGAGTTGAATGTGACGCGTCGTGCTTTCGTAGCCGGCCTACCCAATGAGCGCCTGGGCGAGCAAGTGACGGCCGTGCTGGAAGGGGCGTCCCTACCCTCGGCGCAGCAAGAGGAGCTCCTTCACCTACTAGCCCAGCGACTTGGTAAATACGAGCGCCCGCGCCAGCTGCTGTTTCTGGCACAATTTCAAACCACCGCGTCGGGCAAGCTCGACCGGCGCAGCACGTTACGCGAGGCCCTGAAGCAAGGCTAACCCTTTTGCTAGCAGCGCATCAGAAGCACTCCGAAACGTTGTGCAATGATTCTGCAACCCAATACTTTCATAATTGCAGCCAATAGCCTTGCGTGTACTCCTGCTGCTTGTGCGCCGATGCAGGCAGCCGCCATCCTACTAAAACACCACAAATTTTGGTGCCTGCATCCGCATAAAACAAGATACTCCTACCATAGTACATGGTTACGACAGCGACTGGGTTGTATTTCACGTAAGAGCTATTTTACGTTTTCCCCTCCTCATGTCGTTGTATAATATCGTGCTGGTGCTGCTGGGCATTTCTATTATGGGAGTGGCCTGGCTGCCACCGGTGATGGCTAAATATCCACTTTCCTACCCCATCGTTTTTATTGGGCTGGGACTGGCGGCTTATTCGCTACCCCTGGGTCTACCTGATCCTATTCCGCTACACAACAATGAGTTGGCCACGCACCTGTTTGAGCTGTGCGTGATTGTGGCGCTTACCGGCACCGGCCTCAAAATTGACCGCTCCTTTTCCTTGCGCAAGTGGCGCATGCCGCTGCTGTTGGTATTGGTACTGATGCTGCTGACCATTGCCAGCTTTGCCCTAACGGCCTGGTGGCTACTAGCCATTGCGCCGGCCCCAGCCGTGCTACTGGCCGCTACCCTAGCCCCCACCGACCCCGTGCTGGCCGGCGACGTGCAGGTAGGCGACCCCGGCGAAGGCCAGGAAGACACTGTGCGCTTTGCCCTCACGGCCGAGGCTGGCATGAACGACGGCCTCGCTTTTCCCTTCGTGTATCTGGCGCTGGCGCTTATTCCGGCCGCTACTTCCCTGCAAGACCGTTTGTTTGAGTGGGCTTGGTACGATGTGCTCTACCGCGTTGGCATGGGCGTGGCCCTGGGTTGGCTGATTGGACAAACGATGGGCAAGCTGATTTTTCGGTTGCCCAAGCATATTGAGATAAAAGGCTCGGCGTACGGGTTTATCGTACTGGCCGTTACGTTCACCACGTATGGCCTCACGGAGCTGACGCACGGCTACGGCTTCCTCGCCGTATTTGTAGCAGCCATTACGCTGCGCGGCAACGAGAAAGCCCATGAGTATCATCAGCAAATGCACGCTTTCACCGACCAGCTAGAACGCCTGTTTATTGTGGTGATTCTCGTGTTGTTTGGCGGTGCGTTAGCCAACGGGCTGCTCGTTACCCTTACCTGGACGCAGGCTGCGCTGGGCTTGCTGCTACTGTTCGTGATTCGTCCGCTGGGTGGTATGCTCACGCTGTATGGCTCGCGGGCTACACTGCCGGAGCGAGCCGCTATTTCCTTCTTCGGCATCCGGGGTATCGGCTCCTTTTTCTACCTGGCTTTTGCTCTGGAAAAAGGCGAGTTTGTTAATTCTGAGCAGCTTTGGGTGATAACGGGCTTCACCGTCCTCACCTCTATCGTCATGCACGGCATACTAGCTACCCCCGTCATGACCTGGCTCGACCGTCGCGCCGGACGTGGGTAGGGAGTGTGGGCTTGTGAAGTTGTGAGTGGAGAGTGCGTCTGTCATCCTGAGTGCAGCGAAGGACCTTATCACGTACGCACGACAAGCGTAACAACGACTCGTCCTCACGTGCTAAGGTCCTTCGCAAGCTCAGGATGACAGACACACTTTTATACACAATCTCACCACTTCACAATCTCACCACTTCACAAACTCAAGAAAAGCTATAACCCTTTCTGAGACAGCAGCTTCTCCCGGCCGCGCACGATCTGGTATAAGTCGCCTAAGAAAAGCTTGACCCGGCCGATCAGGATTATTCCGCTTAGCTCGCGCTCTTCGCGCTGGTTCAGGAAAAGCATCTGTCGGTAGCCGGCGCCGGCGCCTACCCCTATCCACCGAAACACGCGCATGTGCCCTACCACGGAGGGCTCCACCATCCAGATATGATCGATGGGGGACTGCTGCCGGTCGCCGTCGGGTAGGCGGAAGCTGGAGAAGACCGTTCCGAAGCCGAACTGCGTGGGAGTACTCAGTTCCCAGCGTGGCGTGCCAATGAGCACGTACTCGCCGTAGATTGTCACGTAGCGGAAGCGCAACTCGCTATCGGTCTCGGATGGCAGCCGGGGCGGTGGAGCCAGGCGCGCGGGTACGCCACCGCTTAGGAAATAGCCGCCCAAGCCCGCCCGCAGCCGTTCACGCCACTCCAAGCCTACCTTCATTCCGTAGATACCCACCAGCTTGCCGTTGAGGGGCGAAAAGCGCTGATCGAGTTGCACTACCACCTTGCGGTGTCGCTCCCTCCGGCTGCTATCGCGCGGGGCTATGCCAAGACCGATTTGAGCGGCAGCAGGCACAGTAACCAGCGCTACTGGTAGGAGCAAAAGCAAACGAGTAAAGTAGTTCACGCCCTCGAAATACGCGGCACAGCGGTGCGAGTTAAGATTTCGGCCTACGGTTCACCTGCTTTTTTCGCTGCCTCACCTTTCTTCCTTACTGTTTCACCCACATTTGCATCACTGGCAGAGACCTTTACAGCGACATTTACGGCTGTATACTCACTCCTTGCTGCTATGTCTGACGCTGCCCTACCTGCTCTATTATTTCGCTTGGCTAATGCTGCAGCACTAGTTGGCTGGGGGCTGCTGCTGGTAGCGCCCCGCTGGCGCGTAACGCGCCATGTGGTAGGCAACGGGGCGCTGCCGCTGGTGCTGGCCGCCGCCTACACGGTGTGCATCGGGTACCACTACCTAAGCGCCCACGGCGGCGAGGGTGGTTTCGGCTCCCTGGCCGAGGTAGCCGCGTTGTTCCAGGACCCGTGGGCACTGCTGGCCGGTTGGGTGCACTACCTCTGCTTCGATTTGGCCGTGGGCGCCTGGGCACTGCGCGACGCCCAGCGGCGCAGCCTCCCCCACCTGCTTTTAGTACCTGCGTTGGTGCTCACCTTTCTGCTGGGTCCGGTAGGGCTGCTGCTGTACGCAGGTCTGCGCCGGTTCTACCCTACCCCTGCCTTAGCTACCTAAAGTCTTTCCACCGCAAACGCTGCTTCCTATGAAAACGACCCTGGCTCCTGCCCCCGCTTTTCGGCTTTCGGCCCGTGGCCTACCCGCTCGCTGGCACCGCCCGGCCTGGCTGCGCCTGCTGCACGACTCCTACCCCCTACTCACTTGGGTAGGGTGGCTGCATGTGGCGGTAGTGGTTGGCGCCGTGGCGCTCGGGTCCCTGGACCATCGCACCGTTACGGGGCTGAACGTGTGGATCAAGCCGCTCAAATTCGGCGCTTCGGGGGTGCTCTACCTCTGGACGCTCGGCTGGCTCCTGGCCGATTTTCCCGCAGTAGTTCAGGCCAAAACCCGGCGCATCAGCCGTTTGGCGGGCATCACCATGGCCGGCGAAATTGTCTTGGTTTGCTTGCAGGCGGCGCGGGGCACCACCTCTCACTTCAACGTGAGCAGCGCCTTCAACGGAGCTGTTTTTGGTACCATGGGCGTGCTGATTATGGTGAATACTGCGGCCATTGTGTGGGCGTTGTGGCTCACGTTCCGGCACCGACCTATTGGGTCGGTGGCGTGGGTGTGGGGCATCCGGCTGGGGCTGGGCTTGTTTCTGATAGGCAGCATGATAGGCGGCGCCATGAGCGGCCGCATGGCGCACACGGTAGGCGCTGCCGATGGTGGCGCGGGCCTACCCCTGCTGGGCTGGAGCACCCGCGCCGGCGACCTACGGGCCGCGCATTTTCTGGGGCTGCATGCCCTGCAAGCCCTACCCTTTGCTGGCTGGCTGCTGGCGCGTATGGCCCCGCGCCTGCGGGCTGGCGTGCAAACCGGCGTTATGGCCCTGGTGGCGCTGGGCTACGCGGGCGCTGTGGGCTGGCTGTACTGGCACGCGCTGAGGGGGTTGCCCCTGCTGGCTCGCTCGTAATGACGTTATTTGGCCCGACAATCTACCCTAGCGCTTGTCGGGGCTGATCGTCGGGCCACATGTATGAAAGACTACCGCCTACGCCTACTGGGGATTCCGCTACTCGCGCTGTTGATCACGCTGCTGAGCGACGACCCGCACCGGTTCAGCTCGTGGATGCATTTTCTGGTGAATTGGAGCATTTCGCTACTTTTCACAACGGTGCTGTGGCTGGGCAACCGGCTACTGTGGGAATTGCTGTTGCAGCGCTTTCCTGGCGTAGAGCACACGGCCCGCCGCCTGTGGTGGCTGGCGGTGGCCTGTGTGCTGTATACCAGCGTAGCCTCGGTGGTGCTGCTGGTCTTTTTACACTTGGTGCTACCCGCCTTTTTCCCTCTCGAAGCACGCACGCTGTTGGTCCAAGTGGCCTTCAACTTGATTCCGACTACCGTAGTGCAACTTATCTACGAAAGCCGCCATTTCTTTGAGCAATGGCTTTGGAACGTGCGGCGGGCCGAGCAGCTGCAAAGTGCCGGGGTGCAAAGTCAGCTAGAGGCGCTACGCAATCAGCTGGACCCACATTTTCTATTCAATTCCCTGAACACGCTGTCGGCGCTGATTGAGCCAGACAACGAGCCGGCCCAGCAGTTTGTGGAGCAGATGGCCGATGTGTACCGCTACGTGTTGCTGAGCCGCGACCAGGCCACCGTGCCCTTGCACGAGGAACTGGCTTTTGTAGAAACCTACGTGGCCCTGCACAAAGCCCGCTTCCGCGACAATCTGCGCGTGGTCTATCATGTGCCGGATGCCGTGCAGGCGCGGCATGTGGCGCCGCTTAGCGTACAGCTGCTGGTAGAAAACGCCCTCAAGCACAACGTAGCCTCACAAGAGCAACCGCTGCTGCTCACCATTGCCTATGACTCTAGCACCAACTACCTGACGGTACAAAACCCCGTACGCCCGCGCACAGCTGGCCTGCGCCCCCACACGCAGGTAGGGCTGGCCAACGTGCGGCGGCGCTACGAGTTGCTGCAAGCTCCTCAACCAGTGCAAGTGGAAACCGATAATGGTCTGTTTACCGTGCGGCTACCTGTCTTGTCCATCACCCCCACCACGCACCCACTTCCTACTCGCTGACGCCTTCTGAGGCTATTAGCTCTGCGTCTAGCAATGTATTGGCTATCAGCAAGGTACCATGGCTGATTTCCTCCAGGCTAGTACCGGCAGCAGTGGCCGGCGGGTGACACACAACCAGGGAGGTATGTCGGCGGCGCAGCCATGCGGCGTAACGCGTTAGTATAGGCAGCATATCCAACGGCAGGAAGGAAATTCCGCTGCAATCAAGCCAGACCTGTTCTTTGCCGCTGCGGCTGGCTTGCCGCAGCGCGCTGCGCAACAGCCCCGCATCGGTTGCTGCCGGTGCAGACTCCACCAAAATGACCAGATAGCTATTTGGAAGAATTTCCCGGTATACCTGCATGAGACTAGGGCTGGAATGTGAGGCTAGTGAAGCGAAGCGATTATTGCCGTAGATAACATCGCGCAGATAGAATTATTGTTCTGCTTACCCAAGCTAATTACTCGCCTACACTTACTGATACAGCTGCCAAAGTAACGATTTTGCTGAATAAAATGTTATATAAACTATTGATTTACAGATTATTAATATTACAAGCTGTTTGCACTATGTAATGATTCAGCAATGGAAAAGCAATGCATTCGCTAGTCAATCAAGCCATGGGTGAGGGCATACTTAATCAGAGAGGCAGTGTTTTTTGCCTGGGTTTTTTCCATCATGTTTTGCCGATGCGTTTCGATGGTACGCTTGCTGTTGTACAGCTTATCGGCTATTTCACTGGTTGTAAGTCCTTCGGAAATCAGCTTCAGCACTTCCAGCTCGCGACGCGAAAGAATAGACTCCTTTTTTACCGGTTCGCTGGTGATGGTAGGCGCGGTACTGCCGCTGGAGTTTTGCAGCTTGTACAGCATCTGAAAACCCAGTTCGGAGCACAGAAAGTGACGTCCGGCAGCTACCGTGCGGATACCAAACGTAATTTCCTCTCTACCAGCATTTTTCAGGATATAGCCAGAAGCGCCGGCCTCCAACATACGGGTGATGTAGGCTTCATGGTCCAGCATAGACAAAACCAGTATGTGCGTTTGCGGGTAGAGCGCACGCACGCGGCGCGTTGCTTCTTCTCCACCCATAATGGGCATATTAATATCCATGAGCACCACGTCGACCGGCGCCTCTTGTAGCTTCTCCAGCAACTCCTGGCCATTACC
This sequence comes from Hymenobacter defluvii, assembly GCF_017589435.1. Lineage (NCBI taxonomy): Bacteria > Pseudomonadati > Bacteroidota > Cytophagia > Cytophagales > Hymenobacteraceae > Hymenobacter > Hymenobacter defluvii. Next base: position 243,905 of record NZ_JAGETX010000001.1, on the reverse strand, counting down.
AGCCTGATCAATTATTTCAATATCGGGTTCCTGCTGTAGCAGGTAGCTAATACCATCCCGAATAATGGCATGGTCATCAACGAGTATTGTGCGAATCATCCTGAAGTGTGAAAGGAAAGGGCGGAAAATAGTATATACTACCTACGTATTGTACGCAATTTGAGCTAATTGCTGCACCTGATTTTCACTTGCTAGTTTTTCTCTTTCTATCTATTCAGTAGAATGCATACCATGACTGTTCTACTACTCGAAGACGAATACCCGGCTGCTGAGCGCCTGCAACGGCTGCTACTACAGGCGGCACCCGGGGCGCAGGTGCTGGCTGTATTCGATAGCGTAGCCGGCGCCTTGGCCTGGCTTGCTACCCACCCTGCCCCCGACCTGATTTTGTCGGACATTCAGCTGGCCGATGGGCTGAGCTTTGAGCTGTTTGAGCAGACCGTGGTGCGAAGCCCGGTCATTTTCACTACGGCCTACGACCAATACGCCATTCGGGCCTTTCGGGCCAACAGCATCGACTACCTACTAAAGCCTGTGAAGCTGAAGGAGTTGCAAGCCGCCCTCACCAAGCTACACCACTGGCCTACCCCGCCTACCCTCCCCGACCCGGCACAGCGACTGGAGCGCCTGCTGGAAACGCTGGCTGCGCCCCAGCAGACCTATAAAACCCGGTTTTTGGTCCGCAGCGGCGAGCAGTTACTCCCGTTGCCCACGGCGCAGGTAGGGTGGTTCCAGAGCCGCCACGAAACCACTACCCTCGTCACGCAGGAAGGCCAACGCTTCGTAGTGGAGTATACCTTGGAGCAACTGGAGCAGCTCTTGAATCCTCAGGATTTTTTCCGCCTCAACCGGCAGTTCATTGCCCACCTGCCGGCCGTGCAGCGCCTACACGTCTATTTCAACGGGAAGCTCAAACTTGACCTGCACCCTACCCCCAGCGAAGAAGTACTCGTAAGCCGGGAAAAAGCCTCAGCCCTTAAGCAATGGCTGGAGCGGTGAGATGGTGAGATGGTGAGTTTGTGAAGTAGTGAAGTAGTGAAGTAGTGAAGTAGTGAAGTAGTGAATACGGCTGTCATCCTGAGCGCAGCGAAGGACCTTATGCCCGCAGAACGAGTCGTTGGTACGCTTATCGTTTTAGCGTGAGAAGGTCCTTCACTGCGCTCAGGATGACAGCCGTATTCACAACTTCACAAATTCACCACTCACTATCTTACCATCTCACCATCTCACCGCTCCAGCTAGGCGCGGAAGGCACTTACCCGCTCGCGGCTCACGAGCACGTCGCCCTCGGGGCTGGTGGGGGCGAGGGTGGTTTTCAGGCGGGAATTAGTGTAGTGGATGATATCCTGAATGGCTGTGTGGTGCACGAGGTAGGCGCGGTTGAGGCGGAAGAACTCACTCGGGTTTAGGAGCTGCTCTAGTTGCTCCAGCGTTTGGTCTACCACCACCCGCCGGCCTTCGCGGGTTTGCAGGAAGGTAGCCTTCTCGAAGCTGAAGAAATAAGCTACCTGCGCTACCGGAATCACCTTTAGGTGCTCACCTACCTTCACCACAAACTGCTGCTTATACTGCGGCTGGGGTTGTAGTTGCTGCATTAGCTGCGTGAGCAACGTAGCGTCAAAGGCGGGTGCTGCGGCCGGCTGGCGGGCCTGTAGGCGGGCAACGGCGGCGGCTAGCTCGTCGGCATCGATGGGCTTAAGCAGGTAGTCGATGCTGTTGTGCTTGAAGGCGCGTAGGGCGTACTGGTCGTAGGCGGTGGTGAAGATGACCGGGCAGCGCACCTCCACGCGCTCAAACAGCTCGAAGCTCAGCCCATCGGCCAATTGGATATCCAAAAACAGCACGTCGGGCGCAGGCTGCGTGGCGCGCAGCAGCTCGGCGGCTTCCTCCACCGATTCGGCCGTACCGACTACCGCTAGGGGCACTGGCTGCTTGCGGAGCAGGTCGGCGAGGCGGCGGGCGGCCAGGGGTTCATCTTCCACCAAGATGGCGCGGAGAGGGGTAAGCATAGGGTAGGGGCGGCGGGCAGCCGCCCGTTGGTGAACGAGAAATCAGGACAAGATGAAGATTGCGAACAGGAAAACAACCACGCGCCCTAGCCATGGGCGGCTACCAGCCGCCCCTACCCCAGCATTAGCAGCGGCAGCACCACGATGAACTCGGTGGCTGTGCGTTCGATCCGTACCGGCTGGTCAGTGAGGAAACCGTAGCGCGCCTGCAAATTCCGCAGCCCCAGCCCCGTCGATTCGGCTGCGGCGCGAGGGCGCAGCGTGTTAGCAACGCGCAGCTCGCGGGCAGTAGTGTCTATTGCTACCGTGATATGCAGCGGGTTGCGCTGGCTGGTGGCGTTGTGCTTGAGGGCGTTTTCGAGCAGTAGTTGTACGGCCAGCGGTGGTACCAGCAGCCTATCAGCGTTGGCCCCCGGCTGTTGTATCTCTACCTGAATGCCCTCGCCCAAACGGGTGCGCTGCAGGTGCAGGTAGGACTCCACAAAGGCTAGCTCTTCGTCAAGCGACACCACTTCCCGCTCCTGGCTATCGAGCACGTAGCGGTATACCTTGGCTAGCTGCCGGATGAAGCGCGTAGCACGGGCGGGGTCGTTTTCTTCCACCAACACCGTCAGGGCGTTCAGCGAGTTGAACAGAAAGTGTGGGTCTACCTGCCGGCGCAACGAATCGAGGCGGGCCACGGCGCTTTCCTTTTCCAGTCGCTCGGTTTGGATGGCAGCATCACGCCAGCCCAACAAAAAGGAGCGGCTGTGCAAAAACAGGGAAATAATGGCTACGAATAACAGCGGCAGAAAAAAGATTCGTTGCCAGGGCAAGTCACGCAGAATCTGATGGTAATAAAATAGTTGAAAGGCCGCGCTTACCAGAAAAATCACCAAAAACGATGCAACTAACGCATAACCAATTGACCATGCAAAACGCATCAGCGGCTGCCGAGTCCAGGAGGCATGCTGGTCAATCCAGGCGGGCGGATAACCGTTTACCAGCCATAGCCCAACCGCGTAGCAGAAGCTGTAACCGAAAGAAGCTAGAAAATCGGCACTTAGGATTGAGCAATCCTGACAGCTGGCGAAGCTAATGCCCAGCGCCAGTAGGCTCATGGCTCCCAGCATAATTGGCCACGCTACTTTGCTGCGCTGATAACTGGTTTGCGAAGATTGTTTCATTACCATTAGCGGTGCGGTCATAATGACCACTGAGCGAGTAAGAAAGATACGTAGCACCGGTTCATCACTTTGTGCTGCCTCTGTGTTATTGTGCGTAAGGCTAGTTGATAGCCGCTCCGGAACTCTTCAAAAAATCCAGCACTTGGTTTTTACCCCAGTTGGGTGCCAGGACCGAAGCTGGCTGGAAGGCGTCAAACTTAACCTTGGCCTGCTCAAAAAGTGATTTAGCTGCCGCTGCTCCGCCACCATAAGCCGTAGGCGTATGGTACACATTGTTGGCGAGGATGAGGTAGGGGCGCGGATTAGCTGGATTCAGTGCCCGCGCCCGATTTGCTGCCTCTGTGGCTCGCCCAGCGTACTCCTGCCCGCGGCCCATAAAGTCGACGCGGATGCGGCTCTGGTCAATGCGTGCCTGCAACGTCAGTAGTTCCGATTCGTCGCCGCCCAGCCTACGGGCCTGTGCCAGTGCGGCTTCAGCTTGGTCGAGCACCTGGTCAGTTTCTTTGAGCGGGCCGGTATTAGCGCATGTTGTGAGCGCGTAGGCTTGGAAGTAGCGAGGTAGCCAATCGGTGGGGGCTACGGTGACGGCGCGCTCCAACTTGGCGGCGCTGGCCTTCAGGGCAGCAGGGTCGCCGGTTTGCATCAGCTCCTGAATAGTAGCCGCCATCATGCTTTGATAGCCGGCAGGGGCCGCTTGGGTAGTGGCCGTAGCGGTTTTGGTTTGGGCCGATGCCGAGAGGGAGGCGGCAGCCAGGGCGAGCAGAAAAAGTACCTTTTTCATAGTAGTAAGTGATTGTGTGGATGCATGTTTCAAAAGTCAGCAACCCCGACGACCCATGAAGTTTCTTGTACCTAAAGTGTCAGATAAGCCGGATGAAGTGTTGAAATCCTCCGATGATATTGCGGGAATCTGGTGTGGTTCAGCTTCCTGGGAATGATGCTCACGGCCAAGTAACCCTACCCTGCTGGTCGCGTTTGCTGAAGAGGCACAACCGCCCTCTGGCTGCCTTATCCATTCTTCTCACTTCCTTTTTCATGAAAAAACTAACCAACAAAACCGCCCTTATCACAGGCTCCGATTCGGGTATTGGTCAGGCCACGGCCATCTTATTTGCCCAGGAAGGCGCCAACGTCGTCGTGGTGTATCACACCGATGCCGATGGAGCCGAGCACACGCGCCAGCAGGTAACGCAAGCCGGTCAGCGGGCCTTGGTGGTACAAACCGACGTGAGCGATGCCCAGCAAGCCGAGCAGCTTTTCAAGCAGGCCCTGTTGGAGTTTGGCACTGTGGATATTCTGGTAAACAACGCCGGTGTGAGCGGGGCGCACAAGCCCGTGGTGGAGATGCAGCCCGAAGAATTCGAAAAAACGATTCGTACTGATTTATTCGGGCCGTTTTACCTGGCGCGGCTGTTTGCCCAGCATCGCAAGCAGCACGGCGGCAAGGGCAAGATTGTCAACGTCACGTCCATTCACGAGGAGGTAGTGTCGCCCGGCACGGCCGACTACTGCGCGGCCAAGGGCGGCCTGCGCAACCTCACGCGCACGCTGGCCCTGGAGCTAGCCGAGGATGGCGTTAACGTCAACAACCTCGCCCCCGGCATGATCCTGACGCCCATGAACCAAAAAGCCCTCGACGACCCGCAAAAACGCGAAGAAGGCGAGCAGCGCATCCCCATGAAACGGGCAGGCCAGCCCGAGGAAATCGCCAAGCTGGCCTTGTTTCTTTCCTCCGCTGACTCGGATTATGTGACGGGTTCCACTTATGTGATGGATGGCGGTTTCATGCGCATGGTAGCGCAAGGCGCGTAGTTGGTAGTACCCTTTAATGTGTCATCCTGCGCTTGCGCAGGATGACAGGCTTTTTAACTTCCTACCCTCCGCACTCGCTCGGCTATGCCGAGTGAGCACTACGCCCAAGCAACTCCGTTGCGCACGTCTGCACGCCGTTGAGCCGACTTCATGCAAGCGGTGCGGCCGGATTCGGGGCGTAGCCCCTCAAGCGTAGGCCTCACTCGTCACAGCCGAGCGAGTGCGGTAGGATGACCATCGTACCAACGACTCGTTCTATGGTGATAAGGTCCTTCGCAAGCGCAGGATGACAGATTTCTTACCCACACCTCTCTACCCACACACCCTCCTACCCTAATCTTCCGGTGGCGTGTGCAGAATCCGCTGGATTAGAGGAATAAGAGGTAAAAAAATCTGCACCCGAGTGAGTGGCTTTCTATGATCTTAACCAGTGAAGCAACGGCGCAAACATTAATGCCAGTACCAGCAGTAGGCCGGTAGCCGCGACGATACGAATCGCGACGATTTGGCCTGCATTTACATAACTGTTCTCGTAATCTTTCAGCAGTACTTGCTGCACTCTAACTTTTCTCCGATGCCGCAGATACAAGTACAAAAAGCCTATTGGGGCAAATAGGAACCAACTAAAAACTCCCTTAAACAAGGCATTTATAATATATTCTAGCATTGCGGCTATTGCATAAACTAACAGGTTTTACGATTGCTAATGCTAGTTCCCCTTCTTTTTCGAAAAGGGGGTTAAGAGCGGAGCCGTTAAGTTCTGATACCTATTCTTGGCCGATTGGTCTGGCTCTCTCCTTTTCGAAGATAGGGCCGTGGGGGTGAAGCGTAACGTCGAATAAACCAAGACCTAACGGCTCTGGGGTTGGAGTTGAGACGCGCTAGAACCTACCCATTATCCAACGACTTTTACCCCCTACCCCACACTCGCTTGATGCGCGACATTTAAAGCTAGTTTCTGGTTTTTCTAAAACCGGGCGTAGCGCCGCTTGCGCCACCATGCCCGGCCCAGGCCAAACAGGCCAAGCAGCACTAGCGGGGCCACCAAATTCAGTAGTTGCCAGCGTTGGCGCTGCTCGGCTACCTTCACCTTATCCAAGGGGCGGAGGGTGATTTGCTTGCCACGCACGGCGATGAGGCCGGTTTCGTCGAGGAGGTAGTCCACGGCATTCAGCACCAGCTCGCGGTTGGCAAATTCGGTGTTGGCGAGGCGGTCGTAGCCGAGGCGGAAGGGATTACCAGTTTTCGGGTCCACGTCGTTGCGCACGAAGTCGCCGTCGGGGATGACGAGTAGCTTGGCGGGCTTGGCCAAGGGCGACTTTTCGGGCTGAAACTGCGTGGTGCCGGGTTGGGCTCGGTTGGCATAGAGCGAGCGGAACTGCCCTTCCAGCAGGTAGCCTACCGGCTCGAAGCGTTGCTTATACTGCTTGGGGTCGGGGGGTAGGCGGGCGTCGTTGAGGTTAACGGGCACGGGAGCAGGCAGCACGCGGGTGTAGCGCGAGGTGAACATGAGCGGCGTTTTGCGGATGCCTACGGCCTTCACCGTATCAATGCTGCTCACAAACTTGGTGTACACCGCATCGAGGTTGCGGGTAATGGGGTGCTGGCTGAAGTTGTTGATGAGGGGGTAGAACTGCCAGGGCAGCGGCTCCACCTGCGGCTTATCGCCCAGGGTGCCGGTCACCAGCGGAATCACGCCGGAGTTAAGGTCCAGCATGAGGTCGGGGTTGATGCGCACGCCGTATTTGAACAGCATGTCTTCCAGGTTCAGCTGCAACGGAAACGAGAGCATGCCGCCGCGGTTGGCGCTGTCGAGGTTCACGCGCATGGCATCCACGAAGAACAACGTATTGCCGCCCTGGGTGATGAACTGGTCGAGCTTGAACTTCTCCTCCTCGGTATACGCCGTGGCGGGCTTGGCCACGATGATAGCGTCGAGCGGGCGCAGGTCGCGCACTTTCGTCAGGTTCACTCGAAACACGTCGTAGTTCTGGCGTAGGGAGCCGATCAGGTCGCCGGCTTCGGCGTTGTCTAGTTCGCCGTGGCCTTCCACAATGCCGATGCGCTTGCGCTGGCTAGGCTCCAGGCGCCGAATGGTGCTGGCCAACTCATACTCTAGGCCCTCAATACTTTGGTTGAGGCGCACGTCGGCAGGGGCAGCCTGGTTGCCGCGTAGTAGCAACACCGGCAGCTCCTGGCTACCTACCGACACCGTGGCCCACGGAAAGATGATTTTCTCGACCCGCTTGCCGTTCTCGTTGGCGCCCAGGTTAGTAGGGCGCAGGCCTTTCTTAAGTAGGGTTTCGTAGTACTGATTGCGCGCCTGCTCAGTGCCGGCCGCCGAAGGGTCCACGAACACGTAGTGCAGATTGCTACCTCCATAGATCTGCATTTCGTTTAGCGTCTCGCGGGTGGCTTGCTGCAAGCGCCGGAACGCGGGCGGAAAGTCGCCATCCAGGTACACGGTGATGGTGACGGGCTGCTTCAGATTCTCCAACAATTCCTTGGTGGCCGGCGACATAGAGTAGCGCTTCTCCTCCGTCAAATCGACACGGAAGAAGAACTGCTGGGCCAGGAAATTGAGCAGCAGCAACGCGCCAATCACCACGAAAAACGTGGTCAGGTCGCGACGCTTATTGCTAGCTGTTGGCCGTTGGCTGTTGGCTATTAGCTCTTGTTCTGTACTCACAAAGACACTCAAAAAATATTCTAATCAATCCTAGAAAGCTATTAGCTAATAGCTAAACAAAGCTCACCAATTCCTACTCCGCAACGCCAGTCGCGTAACCCACAGCAGCGCTACAATCATGCTCAGAAAATACAGCAGGTCGCGGGAGTCGATAAGACCTTTGCTTAGGTCGCGGTAGTGGGCCGCAATGCCGAGTTGGCTGATGTAGTAAGCCGTGCTACCCTCGAATACCGAGGCCAGCGAATCGAAACCTGTGTATACCAGGAAGCACCCCACCACGGCCACCAAGAAGGCAATAATCTGGTCGCGGGTGATGGCCGAGGCGAAGATACCAATGGCCGCAAATACCGCCGCCAGTAGCCCCAGCCCCAAGTAGGAGCCCACCGTGGCCGCCGAATCGATGTTGCCCTCGGGGTTGCCCAGCTGGTACACCGAGTAGTAGTAGAGCAGGGTAGGAACCAATGCCAGCAACGCTAGTAGCAAGCACGCCAAGTACTTACCGCCAATAATCTGCCCATCCGTCAGCGGGCGCGTGAGCAGCAGCTCGATAGTACCCGCCTTCTTTTCCTCCGCAAACGTGCGCATGGTGATGGCTGGAATCAGAAATAGGAAAATCCAGGGCGCAATGTTGAACAGCGTTTGCAGGTCGGCGTAGCCGTAATCAAGCACCGAGCTATCAGGAAACACCCACACAAACAGTCCTGTAGCCACCAGAAATACGCCGATAACGACGTAGGCGACCGGCGAGCTGAGGAAGGCGTTAAATTCTTTGCGGAGAATGGAATACATAAAAAAGGATTGTCGTAACTCTTCTGTCATCCTGAGCCTGCGAAGGACCTCTCACGTTTAAACGATCTGGCGTCAAGTATTTACTATCTATCATACCGTTCTTCCGTGGTAAATTCCTTCGCAGGCTCAGGATGGCAGAAAAGTAAACATATTACTTCGTCAGATTCTTAAACACCTGCTCCAGCGACTGCTCTTCCTGACGCAGCCCTAGTAATATCCAGCCCTGCTCGGCTGCCAAACGTGAGATGCTGCCGCGCAGGTCGGGGCCAGCGGCGCGGATGCGGTAGGTAGCGGGCGCTGCCTCGACCTCCACGGCCAGAATGCCGGGTAGAGCGCGCAGCGGCGCGGGGTTGATGGGCTGCTCAAACTCGGCTCGAATGAGGGTTTCGCCTTTCGTGCCGGCGGCCAGGTCCGCCACGGGCGAATCGGCCACCAGTTGGCCGCGGTTGATGATGACCACCCGGCTGCACAGGGCTGTGACTTCGGGCAAAATGTGCGTCGAAAAAATCACCGTTTTATCCCCCCCTACCTCCCGAATCAGGGTGCGGATTTCACCGATTTGGTTGGGGTCTAGGCCAGTGGTAGGCTCGTCGAGGATGAGCACGCCGGGGTCGTGGATGAGGGCCTGGGCCAGCCCTACCCGCTGCCGGTAGCCTTTGCTCAGGGCGCCGATTTGCTTGTTCTGCTCGCGCCCCAGCCCTACCCTATCCACCATCTGCTGCACACGGCGGCGCAGCTCGCTGCCCTTCAGCCCGTGCACCGAACCAATGAATTCGAGGTACTCGTGCACGTACATGTCCAGGTAGAGCGGGTTGTGCTCGGGTAGGTAGCCCACGCGGCGGCGCACCTCCAGGGGCTGCTCCGTTACGTCGAAGCCGGCCAGCTTCACGGTGCCGGCCGAGGGCGGCAGGTAGCCGGTGGCAATCTTCATGGTCGTGGATTTGCCCGCGCCATTCGGCCCCAAAAATCCTAGGATTTCGCCCTTGCCCGCCGTGAAGCTGATGTTGTTCACGGCGTTTTGAGCACCGTAGGTTTTCGTGAGTTTCTCGACCTCTACCATGTACTTTGTTGAATCTTACTCTTAGCCGTCATCCTGAGCCCAGCGAAGGACCTTTCACGTCAGAACGACTATTGAACGATAACCGTACCAACGACTCGTTCTGCGGGCATAAGGTCCTTCGCTGGGCTCAGGATGACAAAACCATTTTGGCAATACTTTATTTCGGCTGCGAAGGCCGCATCTGAATTTCCGAAATCATGGTGGCCTTGGGGGCTTCCAGGGCGTGCACGATGGCCTCGGCAATATCTTCGGGCTGCATCTTGTGCGGATCGGGTTCCTGGCCAGCTTCCATGCCGCCGAAGTTGGTTTCCACCGAGCCGGGCATCACGCACGTTACGCGCACGCCTTGCTGGCGCACCTCTTTGAATAGCGCGTCCGAGAAGCCACGTACCGCAAATTTGGTGGCGCAGTAGCCCGCCATGTTGGCTGTGCCTGCCGTACCGGCTAGCGAGGCTACATTAATGATATGGCCTTCGCCTTGCTCCTTCATGCGCGGCAACACCGCCTTGGTGCAGTAGAACACGCCGTGCACGTTGGTAGCAAACATAGCGTGCCAGTCGTCGGACGAGAACCCATCAATTGGCCCCATGTTGCCGATGCCGGCGTTGTTGACCAGCACCTGCACCGCACCCAGCTTATCGATGGTAGCGGAATAGGCTTGCAGTACTGATTGCTCATCCTGCACGTTGCACTCGAAAAAGTGGAAGTTCTCGTGCTGCAAATCGTCGGGGGCCGAGCGGCTCCAGCCGGCTACTACTGCGCCTTTGGTCAGCAGCGCTTCGGCTGTGGCTTTGCCAATGCCTTTGCTACCCCCTGTGATTATCGCTACCTTGCCGCGTAAGTCCATATGCCTGTCTTGATGTTTCAGATTGCGTTGCTGCCGCAAGTTAACCGCCCTACCCGGCTTTTACGCATAGGATTAGCTAGCGGCCTGCTTTTGTTGCTCACAGCCTGCGGCGACGGCCACGAAACCGACTGCCTGAAAAGAACTGGTCCTATTACCACCGAACGCAGGGAGGTAGCAGCCTTTGAGCAGATCTACATTCATGACAATGTTGAAGTGATACTAGTACAAGACTCGGTGACGTACGCTGAAGTGCGCACTGGCAAGAATTTGCAAGAAGACATTGAGTTGACCACCTCAGGCAATCAACTGATTATCAACAATACCAGCCGCTGCAACTGGACCCGCCGATACGATGTACCGCGCGAAATTACTGTACATACACCTTCGGTACTAGATGTTTTCCAGTCTGACCAAAGTTCTCTACGCATTCCTGAGCCCTTCCGGGCCGACCGGTTTTTCTACCACTTTCTGGGTGCCGGTGATGCCGATTTGAACCTGGATGTGCAGTACCTTAATATGGATATGTATGAGCTAGGCGATGTGACCCTGCGCGGCACCGTTACCGGCGACGCGGTGACTCTGCTGGGAGGTAGCGGCACCCTTCATGCTACCACCTTGGCGGCGCGTAACCTCACCCTTCAAACTACCCGCAGCAGCATCGGCGACGCGCACATGCGCGCAACGGAAACGCTGCGTGTCTATCATGCTGGTGCAGGCACTGTCCATTACCGCGCCCCTACTTCCCACGTGGAGGTGACGGGCAAAGGCAAGGCGGTAGCTGAGTAAGGCGAAATAGCAAACGTAAAAACGTCATTCCGACCCTTCTGCTTGATGCGCAGACTGATCGGAATGACGTTCTAATTTCTCTCCTTCCTAAATATCGCCCAGTTGCGGCCGAATTAGTAGTTCTTCCACCACGGCTTGCTCGGAGAGTTGGTAGGTTGCAAACACGGCTTCGGCCAAGTCTTCGGGCTTGATGAACCGCTCGGGGGGTAGGCCGGCTCCAGCCCAGCTTTCGGTGTAGGTGGCGCCGGGTAGCACCGCCGTCACGCGGATGTTATGCTCCTTTAGCTCTTCACGCAGGTTTTTGGTGAAGCCATAGAGCGCGTGCTTGGCAATGCCGTAGGAGCCACCGTTGGGGTAGGCCGTGAGACTGGCCGTAGAGCAAATAGTGAAAATATGCCCGTGGCGCTGCGCTATCATGCCGGGTAGTAGCGCTTGGGTCACATCGTAGGCGCTTAGCAGGTTGGCGGCCAGCATCTGGCGCAGTTGCTCCCCATCAGCAGGCTCGTCTTGCAGGCGGCCGGGTACGAAGGCGCCAGCATTGTGCACCAGCACTTCTACCTCGCCTGGCAGCGCCCGTACAAATTTGCCAAACCGAACTGCGTCGGCATGGTTACTAAGGTCGGCGGGCAGGGTATGCAGAACGGCTCCGGGCGTGGCCTGTTGTACGGCGGCCGCTAGGGTAGCCAAGTCCTCTGCCGAGCGGGCGCAAGTGACGACCGGAAACCCGGCCTGCACAAACCGCTCCACCAAAGCACGTCCAATTCCGCGGCTGCCGCCAGTTACGACGATATTTTTTTGCATTCCTTTGTTTATATGTTGAGGTTTTACGTATGGTGCAACAGGCCTACTTTCGCGTGTGCGCATAGACCTGATTTTTTCGCAAGTTCCTGCTTTTCTCTTTCCGGACGCTTTTTATGGTAAAGACCTTCGGCTCTTTTCTACTCTTTCTCCAAAGCATGGTTTCCCGCGGCGAGCGGTTCAAAACGCTTTGGGCCCGCACCATCGACGAAGCCATTCTCATTGGGGTCGATTCTGTTTTTATCGTGTCGTTGGTCAGCGCCTTTATCGGGGCCGTAACCTGCGTGCAGATTTCTTACAACCTGATCAACCCGCTCATTCCCAAAGCCACCATTGGCTATATGGTGCGCGAGATGACTATTCTGGAGCTGGCCCCTACTATCACCAGCATTGTGCTGGCCGGCAAGGTAGGCTCTAGCATTGCCGGTGGCCTGGGCACCATGCGCATTACCGAACAGATTGACGCTTTGGAAGTAATGGGCATCAACTCTTCTTCCTACCTGGTATTGCCTCGCATCTTGGCCTCGCTGCTGATGTTTCCGCTGCTGGTTATTCTGGCTATGGGCTTGTCCATCATGGGCGGCTACATTGCAGGCACGCTATCGGGCTCTATCTCGGCACAGGAATACATTGAGGGTATCCGCGAGGATTTCATTCCCTATAACATCCTGTTCGCCTTGATCAAATCGTTGGTATTCGCCTTCCTGATTTCGGCCATCTCGTCTTTCAAAGGCTTCAACACCCGTGGTGGTGCTCTGGAGGTAGGAGCAGCCAGCACCGGCGCCGTTACCAACTCCATTATCGCTATCCTGATAGCCGACTTCGTGCTGGCGGCTGTTCTGTTGTAATTAGGTTGAGTGTTATGTCTGCTGGTAGAATAGCTGGTCGTTGCACGCCTGGCTACTACCACAAGTCATTTAGCAAGTCAACCATTCAACCATTCAATCCATGATTGAGATTCATAATATTCAGAAGTCGTTTGACGGAAACGCTGTGTTGAAGGGCATTAACTGCACCTTCGAAACCGGTAAGTGTAATTTGCTGCTAGGTGGTTCGGGTACCGGCAAATCGGTGCTGCTCCAGTGCATTGTGGGTCTGATGAAGCCCGATTTGGGTAGTATCACCTTCGACGGCACTGTTTTCACTAATAACAAGGTGAATATCCGGCAGGAAATCCGCCGCAAAATCGGGATGCTGTTTCAGGGTTCGGCGTTGTTCGACTCCATGACGGTGTATGAGAATACTGAGTTTCCGTTGAAGATGCTGACGCCCGAAATGACCAAAGAGGAGCGCCGCGACCGGGTGGAGTTCTGCCTGAAACGGGTAGGGCTAGAAAATGCCGGCAACAAAATGCCCTCCGAGATTTCGGGTGGTATGAAGAAGCGTGTGGGCATTGCTCGCGCCATTGCGCCCAATTGTACCTACCTGTTCTGCGACGAACCCAACTCCGGCCTCGACCCGCTCACCAGCCTCAAGATTGACGAACTGATCCACGAAATCACGCACGAATACAACATTACTACCGCCATCATCACGCACGACATGAACTCGGTAGTGGAAATTGGCGACCATATCATCTTCTTGCATAAAGGCATGAAGCTGTGGGATGGCGACAAAGACACTATTCTGAACGCCGAAGTACCTGAGCTGAAAGAATTTATCTTTAGCAGTAGCCTCGTGCGGGCCGCTAAGCGTGTGGATGACGAAGGCGGTTTGCAAGACGTGCTAGACGACGACCCTGTGCAAGCCAAATAGTCTATAGTGAGGTATTAACAAAAAGGTCCTGCTGCACTAAGAGCAGCGGGACCTTTTTGTTAATACTACCAATGGTGCGGGACTACACTCCGTGTCTACTAGTGCAGATTTCTGGCCTGCCATCTTCCGCAGTATTCCAACACATTGTTCTGACAGTGCAGGCTAGAGGCCTGCGCATAGTAGATACGGGGCATAGCCCCGCGTCATTGCTACTTTATACCCTACCATTGCTCCCGCCGCCGCAGCTCGGTAATGTGCGCTACGTGGTGCTGCCCGTGCCAAGCATACAATACCAGTGCCTGATCGAGCGTGAACGTACGTTGAGAGATAGGGTGATAGAACGTGCGCTGCCACTGCGCCTCCGTGATCTGCCGCAACAGCGTAGTCCAGCGGATGTGCAGCGCCTCCAGCAGCGCCAGCGATACGGCGGGTTTGGTGGCAGCGGTGTCGGGCAGTTCGGCCCAAGCCTGCTCATCGTAGGGGCTGATGGTAGGGTTATCCTCCGTGAGAGCCAGCTTGAAACGCACGAAGCTGTTGAGGTGGCTATCGGGTAGGTGGTGCACTACCTGACGCACCGTCCAGCCGCCGGGGCGGTAGGGCGTATCCAGCTGCGCCGGGCTAAGGCCCGTTACGGCTGCTCGGAGTTGGTCGGATAGCAGGGCCAGTTGGGCCACGTAGGCAATGCGGGCACCTTGCGCTAATGGCTCCGTGGGCAAGGTAGGTTGGCCGATGGGGTAGCGCAAGTCGGGAAGGTCTGTTGTCATGGATTGAGGTGAATTGGGAAACGCAAGGTAGCAGCAAGGCGTTAGTGGCGGCCTTCGGGGTAAAACAAAAGCCTCTCCCAAGCTGGAAGAGGCTTCTTTGGCAGTGTCATGGCCGCGTTATTCCTTGTTGCGCTTGTTTAGCTCGTCGCGGATTTTGGCGGCTTTCTCGTAATCTTCTTTTTCCAGTGCCTGGGCTAGCATTTTGGTTAGCTCGTCCAACGATACCTGCCCGCTTGGCTCGCGTGGCTCCGGCGCAGGCTTGCTGCTGCCGCTCGTGGTGTCGTCATCGTCGTCATCATCCTCGTCCGACTCTTCGGGGTTTTCGTCCAAGTCGCTCAAGATGATACCAGCTTCGCTCAGTACGCTTTCTACCGTATAAATCGGCACGCCAAAACGCAGGCCGATGGCAATAGCGTCGCTCGGGCGGGCATCCAACTCGAAAGTAGTAGCCCCATCGGAGCACACAATTTTGGAGTAGAAGACGCCTTCCTTCAAGTCAGAAATTATGACTTCCAGAATGGCTACGTGTACCTGCTCGGCAAAGGACTTGAATAGGTCGTGCGTAAGCGGACGATTAGGATTTATTTTTTCTATCTGAATCGCGATACTCTGGGCCTCAAACATGCCAATGATGATGGGCAACCGGCGGTTGCCCGTCTTCTCCCCCAAAATCAGGGCAAACGACCCCGATTGAGATTGGCTGGAAGAAAGTCCTAGTATCTCGAGCTGAATTTTTTTCACAGGAGAAAGTATGTGCTGGTAATGAGGTGAATGCGCTTAATAGGATTGCAAAGAGCGTTTAATATAGATTACAACGCTCATTATCAATCGGTTTACGCCTTAACCTAGTTCCTTAACGGCTTGGGTTAGTTTCGGTAGTACGTCGAATACGTCGCCAACGATGCCATAATCGGCCGCTTTAAAGAACGGAGCCTCCGGGTCTTTGTTGATGACCACAATCACCTTGGAGGAATTGACACCCGCCAAATGCTGAATGGCGCCCGAAATACCGCAGGCAATGTACAGGTTGGGCGAGATGGTGATGCCCGTTTGGCCCACGTGCTCGTGGTGAGGGCGCCAGTCCACGTCCGATACGGGCTTGGAGCAGGCCGTAGCTGCACCCAGCGCCTTCGCCAGATCCTCAATCAGGTTCCAGTTTTCGGGGCCCTTCATGCCGCGGCCACCCGATACCACTTTAGCAGCTTCGGGAAGCAGTACGCCGCCCGCTTGCTCCTGCATCACTACCTGCTTGGGCGCGTCGGCAAAGTCGGCGTCGGTCAGGTTGGCCGAGAACTTCTCTACCGAAGCGGTTTTGCCGGCTTCCTGCTGGGCTTCGATGGAGTTCTTTTTAACAGCAATGATCTTGCGGTCGGTAGTGAGGGCCACATCGGCCAGCGCTTTGCCCGAGAAGGCGCCGCGCTTCACCACAAATTGTCCGCCTTCGGTGCGGGGCAGCTCTACGGCGTTGGTCGCCAGGCTGGCTTTCAGCCGGATAGATAAGCGCGAGCCTACCGCAGCGCCAATGTTGGAGTTGGCCAGCACCAGCACCTGCGCACCTTCCTGCTCGGCGGCGGTGGCAATGAGCTTGGTATAGGCACCGTTCACGAAGTCTTTCAGGCGAGGCTCAGCATCGTATAGTACTTTGCTGATGCCCTGCTCGCCTAGCTTGGCTAGGTTGTCTTCAGTGGCCTCGCCTACGGCTACGGCTGTAGCTGTGGTGCCCAACTGCTGGGCTACCTTGCTAGCGTAGGTGGCCACTTCCAGCGAAGATTTTTTCACTTCGCCGTTATCGCATTCTATAACTACTAATACAGACATGGTTTTGCGTTTTGTCATCCTGAGTGGAGCGAAGGACCTTATCACGTCCGCGCCACTTGAAGTAGGAAAACCAACGAAAGCAGCCGTGATAAGATGCTTCCTTCGTCAGCATGACAGTCAAACTAAATTACCTTGGCCTCGTTGCGCAGGAGCTTGATCAACTCGCCGGCGTTTTCGGCGGGGATAAGCTTCACGCCTTGCTTCTTGGGGGGTAGGGCAAACTCGGTTACCTCCGTGCGGGGCGCATCGCCGGTGGGCTCTACTACCTTCAGGGGCTTGGTGCGGGCCGTCATGATGCCGCGCATGTTGGGGATGCGGGGCTCGCACATAGGCTGCTGGCACGACGCTACGAAGGGCGTGTTCACCTCCACGATTTCCTTGCCGCCTTCAATTTCGCGCTCCAAAGTGGCGTTGTTGCCGCTCATGTCCAGCTTCATAGCCGGCGCTACCGTGGGGATGCCCAGCAGTTCGCCTACCATGCCGTGTACCTGGAAGCCATTGTAGTCGATGCTTTCCTTGCCCATCAGAATCACGTCGTAGCCGCCATCTTTGGCCACGTTGGCAATCTGCTCAGCCACGAAGAACGCGTCCTTGGGGGCGGCGTTTACGCGAATGGCGTCGTCGGCACCGATGGCCAGGGCTTTGCGGATATTGGGCTCCGTATCGGCCTCGCCTACGTTGAGCACCGTCACGGTACCGCCGCCCTGAGCTTCCTTCAGCTCAATGGCGCGGGTCAGGGCGTATTCGTCCCAGGGATTTATCACAAATTGCACGCCGGCCTTGTTGAACTCTTTGTTGTCGGGCGTGAAGGTGATTTTAGTCGTCGTGTCGGGCACGTTGCTGATGCAAACGAGAAACTTCATTAGGCTGCGTTAGATAGACAAACAATACGGGAAAGCCCCTAATTTCGGGCGAAGATACAGAAAACTCCTACCCGATGGAAAACACACCCAGCCGCCTTTCGCAACTCCTGGCTTTCTACGCCGACGACCCGCACGATGCCTTCACGATCTACGCGTTGGCCACCGAATACCGGGCGTCGGACCCGCAAAAAGCCATGGAATATTATCAAACACTGCTGGATGAGCACCCCGAGTACGTGGGTACGTATTATCACGCCGGAAAGCTGCTGGCGCAATTAGAAAAGCCCGATGAAGCCGAAAAAGTTTTCCGCAAAGGATTGCAAGTAAGCCGCAAAGCCGGCCAGATGCACGCCGCCAGCGAATTGCAACAAGCCCTTAATCAGCACTTGGGTTTGGATTACGAGGATGAGGTATGAGGTTTTTGATGGGAACTGAGGGCTGAGAACTGAATAGGAACTCAACTACCATCCCTAACTACCCATACGCCCATCCCCTACCCCACCAAGAACCCCCATGAAAATCCTACTGATAGAAGACGAGCCGAAAGTATCCGCGTTTATTCGGCGCGGCTTGGAGGAGGAACACTATGAGGTGGAAGTAGCTTACGATGGTACGTTTGGTCAGCGGCTGGCGCTCACGCACGCCTACGACCTGATTATTCTGGACGTGATTCTACCCAACCAGAGCGGCCTAGAGGTACTGAGAGCTATTCGTCAGCAAGACCAGCAGGTGCCCGTGCTGATGCTGACGGCATTGGGCACGACCACCGATAAGCTCCACGGCTTCGACGGGGGCGCCGACGACTACCTCGTCAAGCCCTTCGACTTCGCTGAACTGCTGGCCCGCGTGAAGGCCCTGACGCGCCGCCGCGGGCAAACCGCCAAAGGGGCGGTGCTCACACTAGCCGACCTCAACCTTGATACAGCCGCCAAAACCGTTACGCGCAACGGCCAACCCATCAAGCTCACCGCCCGCGAGTTCAACTTGCTGGAGCTTTTCATGCGCAACCGCGGTCGGGTGCTCAGCCGCGCCGAAATAGCCGAAAACTCCTGGGAAGAGTCCTTCGATTCCGGCTCCAATGTCATCGACGTGTACGTGAACTACCTGCGCAACAAGATCGACAAGAACTTCCCTACCAAGCTCATTCACACAGTAGTAGGCATGGGCTATGTGCTGCGGGAGGAAGGGTAGGCAAAGGGTATAGAAAGAGTATAGAAAGAGTAGAAAGTTTGTCATCCTGAGCTTGCGAAGGACCTTCTCACGGGTGAACGACCATCTTAACAGCGACTCGTTCACCCGTGAGAAGGTCCTTCACAAGCTCAGGATGCCAGACGCTTTTCTTTATCCACCCTACTTTCTTAGCCCCCTATCCTCCCCCAAACCTTCCTATCCTTCCTACCTTCTTCCTATGACCATCCGCAACCGTCTGACGCTCTTGTTTCTCAGCATGGTAGCTGTTATTCTGGCGGTGGCACTTACGGTAGCGTACGTGCTGCAAGCTCGCTATTCGCAGCGGGAGTTTCGGCAGCGCCTGCGCGACCGGGCGGAGGTGACGGGCTACATTTTTCTGGAACAGGATGAAATGCGGGCTGGGGCTTTTCGGTCGTTTCAGCATCGCTATTTGCAGGCTCTAAACAACGAGGTATTGCAGATTTACGATTCCAACCACCAAGTGCGGTTTCTGGAGGAAGATGAGCGGGTTACGCTATCCGATAAGCTACTAGCCCGCATTGTGGTCGATGGCGAAATGTACTTCACTATTGGCTCGCGGCAGGCCATCGGGTTATTTTACCACGATAACCAGGGCGACTATATTATAGTAGCGGCGGCAGAAAACAAGCTGGGCAGAGCACGCCTGCAAAACCTCGCCCTCATCTTGTCGCTAACGTTTGTGGGTAGCCTGGCCGTTATCTACGTGGCCGGGCGAATCTTTGCGGGGCGGGCGCTGGCGCCCATTGCGGCCGTCAACGACCAGGTGGACCGCATTACGGCCCGCGACCTGCACTTGCGGGTAGACGAAGGCCTGCGCCACGAGCAGGACGAAATTGCCCGGCTGGCCCACACCTTTAACCGCATGCTGGAGCGGCTAGAAGAGAGTTTTGAGGCCCAGCGCACGTTTGTCAGTAATGCGTCGCACGAGTTGCGCACTCCGCTCACGGCTACCATTGGCGAAGTACAAGTGCTCTTAAAGCGCGACCGGGAGCCAGCCGAGTACCGCGAGGCGCTGGCGTCGGTGCTGACGGAGTTGCAGCAGCTGAAAGACCTGATCAACAACTTATTGGAATTTACACAAGCCAGCTTCACCAACTTTACTGGCGACGAGATTCGCTTGGATGAGCTGCTATTCGAAGCCCGCGAAGCCATTATGCCCCCCCAGCGGCAGCGGGTGCAAATACGCTTGGGCGAGTTGCCGTCTGACCCTACCGCCCTGGAAACCAACGGCAACCACCAGTTGCTTGCGCGCGCCCTCACCAACTTGCTGGATAACGCCCTGAAATACTCGGGTAGTGCGCCGGTTACCGTCAGCTTTCACTACGCCGACAGCCGGGTACACATTCAGATAGCCGATCAGGGCATCGGTATTGCTGAGAAAGATTTGCAGCGCATTTTTCAACCGTTTTTCCGGGCCGATAATGCCCGCGGTGTTGTTGGACACGGGGTGGGGCTACCGCTCACGCGCAAAATTATTGAGCTACACGGCGGCCAGTTGCATATTTCCTCCCGCTTGCATGAAGGAACGGTGGTTGATGTGCAGTTGCCTACAGGCAACCCGACTCAATGCTCCACCACACAAGCTACTATTTGATAATATTTCAGCTCAAAAGCGCTACTGTAGGACTACTTGGGTGAGCGGCGACGCCCTGTTTCTGCAACCACAGGCAGGCGGTAGCTACATCATCGAACGTAGTCACTACCATCGGCTTTACGTGAATAAGGATACGCTCTGTGGCATCGCGGTCGGGAAATAGGCGGGGGTAGACCCAGGCAATGTAGCGCAACCCGGCCCCTACCAACTCCCGCAACCACCATTGGTCCCAGGTCGACAGATCGACGGAGGTGCTGACGATAGTAGAGGTGTCGTTTAGAATTTTGCTGCTGGGCTGCTGGCGCAAAGCTTCCAACAGCAGCAAACCCGCCGCCTGAGACGATTCTTGTGTATGCACTCCCTGCCAATCAGTGTAGAGCCACCGGTTGATTTCATCGTAGTAAATGGATATACCCGGCGTGGTAGCAATCAGACGAAGCTGCATGAGCAAGAGCAATAAGCACTGGTAAGAACTACTGATGATCCGTGTGGACTGACGAAGCTAGTGAATAGAATGAAATTTAATAGAGTGACACTATAATTATTCCTATAAATTTCAATTTGCTTTTATTTTAATTATCTCATTAACAAGCACATATTTCAAATATACGGTTTCTAATCCGTTTCTAATCCAACTCTAATATCAGCCTAATACCGTCGGAGTACACTTGCATATCCAATTATCAGAACCGGATATGTCTCGCTTTCACTCGCAGCTGTTTTTTCTGTTGTTGCTGACCGGCACTGCCCACGCCACGGCGTTCCTACCCGTGGTGGCCGTGCCCGATACGGCCCAGTTGACCCTCGCTGAAGCCGAGCAGCGCTTCACCCAAAACAACTTGTTGCTACTGGCCCAACGCTACAACGTATCGGCCGCACAAGCGCAGATTCTACAGGCTCGGCTCTGGGACAACCCTACCCTTTCGCTGGAGCAGAATACCTATAACCCCAACACGCGGCGCGCCTTCGACGTGACACGCCGAGGTGAGAGCATTGTGCAGGTGCAGCAGCTGTTTGCCATTGCCGGCCGCCGCAAAGCTGCCGCCAACGTGGCCCAGCAGGGCGCTTTGGTGGAGCAGTTCAACCTGGAAGACCTGCTGCGCACCCTCAACTACCAGCTACGCACTACCTTCTTCGACCTGTACTACAAGCAGCAAACCGTCGGCACTTATAACACCGAAATCAACTCGTTTCAGCGGACGCTAACGGCCTACCAGAATCAGTATGAGAAGGGCAACATTGCCCTGAAAGAGGTGATTCGGCTGCGGGCCTTCTTGTTTGACTTGCAAACGGAGCGGCAGGCCCTCCTCTCCGAAATTGCCACGCAGGAATCGGATTTGCGGATTTTGTTGCGCGAGTCGTCGGGCACCTACTTCCGTCCCACAGTCAACGATTCCCGGTTACAAGCCTTGTCGTTAATAGGCTTTTCGGAGGAACAATTAGCCGATACGGCTCAGGTAGCCCGCGCCGATTTGCGCGCCCGCCAGGCCGATGTGGAACAGCAAAACCAAAACCTGCGCCTACAACGCGCCCTGGCAGCCCCCGATCTGGCCGTGGGCTACGTGTACGACCGCGCCGGCAGCTATATCCAGAACTACAACGCCGTGACCCTGGGCGTGGCCGTGCCGATTTTCAACCGTAACCAGGGCAATATCCGCACGGCGCAGGCCCAGATTGAGCAGAGCCGCGCCCAACGTGACCAGCAGCTGCTCACGGTGCGCAACGACGTGCAGGAAGCCTGGCGCCAAGCCCAGCAAACCGACGCGCTCTACCAAACGGCTACCCGCAACATCAGCGACTTTTCGCGCCTGATTCAGGGCATTGAGCAGAGCTACGCCAAGCGCAACATCACCATCGTGGAGTTCCTGGACTTCTACGAGAGCTACAAAAACAACATTGTGCAGCTCAACCAGTTGCGCGCTACCCGCCTGCGGGCGTTCGAGTCGCTCAATTTCTCGGTAGGACGCACTGTCTTCAACGCCGAGTAAGACTGCCGATACTTTCAACAGACCAAACTAACCGCATACGATATGAACCGCTTTGCCACGTTAGCCTCTACCCTGGCCCTCCCGCTCGCCGTGGGTTTGGCGAGCTGCTCCACCCATACCGAAGCCGAACAGCCACACAAAGCCGAGGCTGGCTTCTCGCTGTCGGACCAGATGTTGCAGGAGCTGAAGATTGATACGGTGCACGCCGAGCCCGTGCGCGACGAGCTGCTGCTGACAGGCCAGATTGCCTCCAACGGCGACAAAACCGTGAAAGTATACCCGCTGGTGGGCGGCGTGGTAGAGCAGCTCTCGGTGGAGCTGGGCGACCACGTGACCAAGGGGCAAGTGCTGGCTGTGATTCGCAGCGGCGAAATTGCCGACCTGCAAAACCAGTCGTCTACGGCTGGCTCCGACCTGGATATTGCCCGCAAGAACCTGCAAGTGGCCGAGGATCAGTTCGAAGATGGCCTGGCCTCGGAGCGCGACGTGACCCTGGCCCGCCAGGAGCTGCGTAAGGCCCAGAGCAACGTGGGTAAGAGCCGTAAGCAGCTGAATGTGTACGGCGTATCAGCCGATGGCACTTACACGCTACGCGCGCCCATTTCGGGCTTTATCACGGAGAAAAACGTGACCGACCACATGCAGTTCAACGCCGACAACGTGGGCAACCTGTTCACGGTCAGCAACCTGGACGACGTGTGGATTATGGCCAACGTGTTTGAGTCGGATATCTCGAAGGTGCACCAGGGTTACACCGCCCAGGTAACCACCCTCTCCTACCCCGACAAAGTGTTCACGGGCCGCATCGACAAGGTATTCAACGTGCTTGATCCCGACTCGAAGGTGATGAAGGTGCGCGTGCGCCTCGACAACCCCGGCTACCTGCTCAAGCCCGAGATGTATGCCCAAATCAAGGTAGAGAACACCCAAAACGAGAAGATGCTGGCCGTGCCGGCCCAAAGCGTGGTGTTCGACAAGGACCGCAATTTCGTGATGGTGTTCAAAGACCGCAGCCACATCGAAACCCGCGAGGTGAAGGTAGCCAAGACGGTAGGCGACACCAGCTACGTGGAGTCGGGCCTGCACGACGGCGAGCGAATCATCGCCCAGAACCAGTTGCTGGTGTACGACGAGTTGAATGACTGATTTTTTAGCTGTTAGCTGATGGCTATTAGCTATTAGCTTTTGTGCTACAAATCATCGACTCTACTTCTATAGAAAGCTAACAGCCAACAGCTACCAGCTAATAGCTAAACTCAAATGAACAAGTTCATCCAGGGCATTATTGCCTTTTCGTTGAAGAACCGCGGCTTCATCTTTTTGATGACGCTGCTGGCCATTGTGGCCGGGGTGGTGAGCTACCGGAACACGCCCATTGAGGCGTTTCCGGACGTCACGAACACCGAAATCACCATCATCACGCAGTGGCCTGGCCGCTCGGCCGAGGAGATTGAGAAGTTTGTGACGGCTCCGGTGGAAATTGCTCTGAACCCGGTGCAGAAGAAAACCAGCATCCGTAGCACTACCCTGTTTGGGTTGTCGGTGGTGAAGGTAATTTTTGATGATGGTGTGGACGATGCCTTTGCCCGCGTGCAGGTGAACAACATGCTGCAAGACGTGGACCTGCCCGACGGCGTGGACCCCGAGGTGCAGCCGCCCTACGGCCCTACCGGCGAAATTTACCGCTACACGCTGGCCAGCAAAGACAAAACCGTGCGCGAGCTAAAAGTCTTGCAAGACTGGGTGATTGAGCGCAACCTGAAAGCCGTGCCCGGCGTGGCCGACGTAAACAGCTTCGGCGGCGAAGTGAAGGACTACGAAATCAGCGTGAACCCCAGCAAAATTCAGGATTTCGGCATCTCGCCGTTGGATCTGTACAACGCCATTCAGCGCAGCAACATCAACGTGGGCGGCGACGTGATTAACGCCGGCCAGCAGAACTTTGTGGTGCGCGGCATCGGCCTGCTCAACAACATCTCCGACATCAACAACACGGTCATCAAGAACGTGAACGGGGTAGGGATTTTGGTGAAGGACGTGGCCATTGTGCACGAGTCGGCCCTACCCAAGCTGGGCAAGGTAGGCCGCAACTACGACGACAACATGGTGGAAGGCATTGTGGTGATGCGCAAGGGCGAAAACCCCTCGGAAGTTATTGCCGCTTTGAAAGCGAAAGTGACCGAGTTGAACGAGAAAATCCTGCCCTCCGATGTGAAGATCAAGACCTTCTACGACCGGCAGCAGCTCATCGATTTCTCGACGGAAACCGTGATTCACAACCTGCTGGAAGGCATTATTCTGGTGACGGTGATTGTGTTCGTGTTCATGGCCGACTGGCGCACCACGGTGATTGTATCGGTGATTATCCCGCTCGCGCTGCTGTTTGCTTTCATCTGCCTGCGGTTGAAAGGTATGTCGGCCAACTTGCTGAGCATGGGCGCCATCGACTTTGGTATCATCATCGATGGGGCCGTGGTGATGGTGGAAGGGCTCTTTGTGGCCCTCGACCACAAGGCCCACGAGGTAGGGATGGAGCGCTTCAACAAGCTCTCGAAGATGGGCCTGATCAAAAAATCTGGCCGGGAGATGGGCAAGTCGATTTTCTTCGCCAAAGCCATCATTATCACCGCCCTCCTACCCATCTTCTCCTTCGAGAAGGTAGAAGGCAAGGTGTTTTCGCCGCTGGCCTGGACGCTCGGTTTTGCCCTGCTTGGCGCCCTTATTTTCACGCTGACGCTGGTGCCGGTGCTGGCGTCTATTCTGCTGAAAAAGAACGTGCGGGAGAAGGAAAACTTCTTCGTGCGTGGCATCAACCGCGGGGCGCAACGCTTTTTCGCCTTCACCTACGCCCGCAAAACCATTAGCTTGCTGGTAGCTACGGTAGTGGTGGTAGTAGGAATGGGCGCCTTCCACTTCTTGGGCTCGGAGTTCCTACCCGAGTTGAACGAAGGCTCGATTTACGTGCGGGCCCAACTGCCGCTGAGTATTTCGCTGGATGAATCGAACAAGCTCTGTAACGAGATGCGGCGGGTATTCCTGAGCTTCCCGGAGGTAGGCGACGTGGTGAGCCAGACCGGCCGCCCCAACGACGGCACCGACCCCACGGGCTTCTACAACAACGAGTTCCTGGTGCAGCTCAAGCACACCCCCGAGGTGGAGGCCGAGATGAAGCACAAGGACAAGCGCGAGGCCCTAATTGAACACATGAAGGAGAAGCTAGCCCGATTCCCCGGCGTGGACTTCAACTTTTCCCAGCCCATCACCGACAACGTGGAGGAAGCCGCCTCGGGCGTAAAAGGCTCCATTGCTGTCAAAATTTATGGTACTGACTTGAAGCTGATGGAAGCCAAAGCCCGCCAGGTATACGATGTGCTGAAAGACATCAAAGGCATCGACGACCTGGGTGCGCTGCGCAACATCGGGCAGCCCGAGCTGCACGTGGAGCTGGACGAGCGGCGCATGGCCCAGTACGGCGTGAGCAAAGCCGACGCCAACGCGGTGCTGGAAATGGCCGTGGGCGGCAAGCAGGCCACCCAGATGTACGAGGGCGAGCGGAAATTCCCCATCGTGGTGCGTTACGAGGAAGGTTTCCGCCAGTCGCCTACCCAGATTGCGGCCCTGATGGTGCCTACCATGAACGGCAACTCCGTGCCGCTATCGGAAATTGCCACCGTCTCGGACGTGAACGGCCCCTCCCTCATCTACCGCGACGACAACAAGCGCTTCTCGGCCGTGAAGTTCTCTATCCGGGGCCGCGACATGGGTAGCACCATCGAAGAAGCCCAGCGCAAGGTAGACGCCGTGGTGAGTCTCCCCAAGGGCTACAGCATGAAGTGGACCGGCGACTTCGAAAACCAGCGCCGTGCCACCCAGCGCCTCACGCAGGTAGTGCCCATCTCGCTGGCCCTGATCTTCTTCATCCTGTTCATCTTATTTGGTAATTTGAAAGACGCCGGGCTGGTGCTCCTAAACGTGCCGTTCGCCATCATTGGCGGCATTGCGGCGCTGCTCATCACGCACACCAACTTCTCTATCTCGGCTGGTATTGGCTTCATTGCCTTGTTCGGTATCTGCATCCAAAACGGCGTGATTCTGATTTCGGTGTTCAAGCAAAACATGCTGAAAAAGATGAGCCTCGACAACAGCATCCATGAAGGCGTGACCTCCCGCGTGCGCCCCGTGGTGATGACGGCCCTCATGGCCACCATCGGCCTAATGCCGGCGGCCATCAGCACCGGCATCGGCTCCGAAACCTCGAAGCCCCTGGCCATTGTGGTAATTGGCGGCCTGATTACGGGCACCATTCTCACGCTGTTCATCTTCCCGCTCATCTTCGAGCGCGCCTACCGCGCCGAGCACACCCACTACGGCGACGACCCAACCCTGCGCCAGCACCACCGCAAGCCGGCGCTGGCAGGGGCATAGTCGCCGCCGGAAAACACGAAACCCCAGTGTCGGAAGGCACTGGGGTTTCGTGTTTCTGAGTAGGAGAAGTTGTTACTCGCCGCTGGGTACGGGTAGCGCCGTGCCAGGAGCTACGGGTGTACCAAAATCGGGCATGCCGTCGCTCTTCCAAGCGAAGGGCTGCATGCGGGGAGTGCGGGAGTTGCTGCACCCCTGGCCTGTCATTGGATTGGCGTGGTAAATCAGCCAGTCCTGGGTGCCGTCTTTCGACTTGAAGAAGCCGTTGTGGCCGGGGCCGTAGGCCTGGTTAGCGGGATTTTTGGTAAAGACCGGGGTAGCCGTTTTAGTCCAGGAATCGGGTTTGAGCGGGTCGGCGGTGCTGGAGGCCGTGAGTAGGCCCAAGGCGTAATCGTCGGTGCTGCAATGGCTGGCCGAGTACACGATGAAGGTTTTGTCGCCGTGGTGCAGGGCTTCGGGACCTTCGTTTACGAAGGGGTAGCCGGTTTTTTCCCAGCCGTAGGTAGGCTGCGAAATCTCTACCCGCTCGCCGGTGAGGGCCGTGGGGCTGCTCATTTTGGCGATGTACAGGCGTTGGGTTTCGTTTTCTACCCCGCCGCCAAAGTCCTTGTGGCCCGACCACACAAAGTAGCGCTGGCCGTTTTGCTCCAGCACGGTGCCATCAATGGCCCATTTATCGTCGGAGGTGGCTACTTTGCCTATCAACGACCACGTGCCGGTGGTAGGATCAGCCGCCGGATTTTCCAGTACCCAGGTGCGGTGGCCGCCGCAGCACATCGGATCGGCGCTGAAGTACACGTACCACTTGCCATCGAAGAAGTAGATTTCCGGTGCCCAGATGTCGCGGTAGCTGCCGTTGGGCGTCCAGATCACCTTTTCCGGGGCCGAGCCTACTTCCGACATCTTCGCGGTTTTACGCAGGCGCAGGTCGCCGCCCGAAGTGCTCATGTAGTAGTAGAAACCGTCTTTCTGATACACCCACGGATCGGGGCCAGAATTGAGCAGCGGGTTTTTGAAGGTAGCAGCCCCAGTGGTAGGCGGCGTAACGGGCGGGAGGATAGGCGGCGCAGGCGCAGGGTCCGACGACGAACCGCCCCCGCAGGCCAGGACGCCCAGCAACATACCAGGCACCAGCAACCGACGAGTAAGAATAGCTGCGAACATAGAAAAGAAGATAGAAGGATGGGGTAGAAAAAAGCCGCCGCACCGTGGCAGGCGCGGCGGCTCTCTGTGTTACTATTGCCAGCCGGGATTTTGCGTTAGACCAGCCGCGTCGATATCAACTTGCGGGATGGGTAGCAGGTTGCTCTTGCCAACTACAAAGTTGTTGAAATCGGCATCGCGGGCTTTCAGCTGATCCACTGTGCTCTGGCTATTCAGCAGGTTCCAGCGCTTTAAATCAAACCAACGCAGTCCTTCGCCGGTCAGTTCGGTTACGCGCTCGTGCATGATTTGCGTGCGTAAGCTGGTCTGGTCGAAGCTGCCACTTGTGAGCGGCGCCAGGGTAGCACGGCTCCGCACGCGGTTGATTAGCGGAATGGCGTTGGCGGTCTGTCCTTGCTCGTTCAGGGCTTCGGCTTGCAACAGCAGCACATCGGCAAAGCGCATCACGCGGTGGTTGATTGGCGAGTCGAAGTTCTCGAAATTACGATAGTAGTCGGTCTGGTACTTGCGCCAGTACACGCGAGTAAGGTTGCGCCTATCGTTTTTGTCATAGCGCGTGAAGAACCCTACCCCATACACCAGCGTGTCACCATCAGCCGGTAAGGCAGTAGAGAATTGCCGTCGATTATAGAATACAGTAGCGGCCAAGCGCGGGTCGCGGGTACCAGCCGTAGTCCCTTCCTTCAGAAATTCAGTTACCACCCAGGGCCGTACCTCTCCATCTACGAAACCGCCGGCATCGGGCGCACCCCAGAACTGGGACCGTTGCCCCCCCTCCGACGAGGTAGCGTCGTCGCCGTCGTTGCCGCCTTGCTTGGCGTCGGAGAACTGCACTTCAAAAATGGATTCTGAATTGTTCTCCGTTGTGTGCCGGAAGTTGTCGGTGTAGGTATTGGTGAGTGAGTACTGATTGGAATTAATCACCTCCGCAAACTGGGCCGATGCATCGGCCCAGCGGCGGTTTTGCATGTAGGCTTTGCCCAGCAGTGTAGCCGCTGCGTTGCGGGTAGCCCGGCCAATATCTGTGCCGGTGTACGAAACATCGAGGTCGGGTTTGGCGGCTAGCAGGTCGGCGTACACCTGGTTCCATACAGCCTCTTCGGTACCCTGGGTAGGCCGGTAGTCCAGCGTGGAGGGCTCCAGCGCCAGGGGCACATTGCCATAGAGCGATACCAGATTGAAGTAGAACAAAGCGCGCAGGAAACGGGCTTCAGCAATTACCCGTGCTTTCAGCTTTGCATCCATTTCAATGGCGGGCACATTGGTAATCACTTGGTTGCAGCGCCAGATAGCACGGTAGCCATCGCGCCACAGGTTCTGCGACACCTCAAAGTTGTAGTTCACCTGCGTGAACTTGGTGAAGTCGGCCAGTTCGCCCCAGGGGCTCTGGCTGAAGCCATCGTCAGAGCGCAGATCATAAGCAAAATTGTACCAGCGGCGGTAGGTACCCAGTTGTTGCAGGCCACTATAGCAGGCATTCACGCCCTGCACGGCATCGGCACTGGTAGCCCAAAAGGAGGCTGTGGTCGGCTGGTTAGGGTTTACCTGTTCCAGCAGGTCTTTTTCGCAGGCAGTGGTTAGCAGTAAGGTGCTCGCCAGCGCGGTTATTTTAAAGAGAGGATATTTCATGACAAAGTAGAGGCGAATAGAATGAAACGACGCGCTTAGAAGCCCAGCTGGATGCCGGCCGTGTAGGAGCGCACCACGGGGTAGGTACCATCGTCGATGCCACGGGCCAGGCTGCCGCCACCCGGCGTTTCGGGGTCGTAGCCACTGTACTTGGTGATGGTGAAGACGTTCTGGCCCGTTAGGTACACGCGCACGCTACCGATGCCTTTCACCTTGTTCAATGCCGTTTGGGGCACGTTGTAGCCAATTTGCAAGTTTTTTAGGCGTAGGTAGGAGCCGTTTTCCAACCAGCGCGTGGAGTTGATGCGTGAGTTGTTGGCAGCCGAGTAGGCACCAGCACCGCCGCCGCCCGATTTCACTGCACGCGGGGTATTGGTGGGGTTTTCGAGCGTCCAGGGGTTGTAGTCTCTGCGATAGTTGCTATTGTCGTCGCCGCGGTCTACCCACCATTTTCCTACGTTGAGCACATCGTTGCCCTGCACACCCTGAAACAGCGCGGCAATATCAAAATTCGCGTAGCCCGCAGTGAGGTTTACGCCGTACTGAATTTTTGGAAATACCCGCCCTACGTGCACACGATCGAGGTCGTTGATGATACCGTCGTTGTTGATGTCGCGGTAGCGAGCATCACCGGGTGAGGCTTCTGGCTGGGCGCTGGCCGCCACTTCGTCAGCCGTCTGAAACACACCGTCGTACTGATAGAGGTAGAAGGAGCCAATTTCGTAGCCCACCTCGGTGCGGGCCGCCCCGTTCGGGCCGGCCTGATAAATCTGCCCATTACCACCTAGCTGCTCCACCCGGTTGCGAATGGTCGTCAGGTTGGCCGATGCGCCATACGTGAATGCACTGCGCGTATCGGAATAGCCCACGTTAAGTTCAAAACCGCTGTTTTCCAGACGACCGATACGCTGGTAGGGGTCGGTGCCGGCATTGCCCAGGAAAATTGGGGGCACCGGGTTTACCAACGCCTGCCGTGTCTGGGCAACGTAGTAATCAGCCGAGAGCGTCAGTCGATCCTCCAGCAAGCCCATATCCAAACCTACGTTGGTGGTCCGGCGCTCTTCCCAGCCAATGCGCAAGCTGGGTAGCTGAGTCTGAATCTTTCCGTTTACGATGGTTTGGGTAGGCCCGAATGGGTAGTTTACGTTGGTGTTGATAGCCGCCGTAGTGAGGTAGGAAGCACCGTAAGGACCATTCAACTGGTCGTTGCCGAGGGAGCCATAGCTGGCGCGCAGCTTCAGATTGCTGATGCTACTGCCGATGTTTTCGAAGAAATGCTCCTTGGAAATACGCCAGCCCGCCGAAGCGGCGTAGAAGTTACCGTATCTGTTGGCCGGGTCGAAGCGGGAAGAACCGTCGCGGCGGTAGGCACCCGTCAGCAGGTAGCGCTGGTCGTAATCGTAGGTAACCTGCCCAAAGTAAGAGCGCTTGGTGAAGGTGTATTGATTGCCTTCCACTGCCGGATTCTGCGTACCCGCTTCCAATGCCCAGTAATAGGTAGGCCCTGTACCGTAGCCATAGTTGATCCCACGCGTCAGGCTGTAGTCGGTGCGCTGCTCGGAATAGCCGGCCACGGCCGTTACGTTGTGCAGGCCAAAGCTCTTGTCAAACGTCAGCGTATTTTCTGCCAAGCCGAAGAAGCGGCTACCCTGGTTTTCGGCAAAGCTAGATGGGTTCAGCGGGTCGTTTTGCCGCCACTGCCCATACTGCCGCTTGGCCTGGTCATGAAACGCGTAGTAGTCAGTAGCCAGGTTGAGGCGGTAGCGCAGGAAATTGGTAAACGAAAACTCCCCGAAAACACTACCCTGCAAGTGATTTTGGGTATTGGTATCGTTCAGCAGGTTTTGCAGCGCAATAGGGTTGGTGCCAAAGGTGCTGGCATTGGTATTGCCGAAGCCATAGCCTCCGGGGTTGTCCTCATTATACACGGGAATCACGGGCAGCATCCGCAGCACGTCGTTGAACGGCACGCCGTTTAGGCGGGTTTGGTTGGCCCGCGTGAGTAGCAGGCTCTCCCCTACCTTCAGCTTACCTTTGGTAAAGCCCGAATTAACGCGCAGGCTGTACCGCTCGAATTTTGGCCCTTCAATGATGCCTTTCTGGTTGAAATACCCAGCCGAAATCAGGAAGTTGGAGTTAGGACCACCACCCGAAAAACCCAGGTCGTAGTTCTGCACGGAGCCGTGTTGCAGCAACTCCTTTTGCCAATCCGTATTCACGCCGTTGTCGGTAGCAGCGAAAGGCTGCCGCGCCAGGCCGGCGTTGTCGTAAGACTGATTGTTGATTTCGCGCCACCGGTCGGCTCCTACCAGGTCGTAGGTTCGGCCAATCACCTGCGGACCACCCGAGGCACTCAAGTTCACCTTCGTCTCGCCCGAGCGCCCGCGCCGGGTAGTGATGATGATAACGCCATTTGCGCCGCTGGCCCCATAGGCCGCCAGCGAGGCCGCATCCTTCAGCACCTGTACGGTTTCTACATCCTGTGGGTTGAAGTCGCGAATGTCGAACGTCCACAAGCCATCTACCACATACAATGGGCTGCTGCCGTTGTTGATGGAGCCAATACCCCGAATATTCACCGTGGGGCTCTGGCCGGGTACGCCCGAATTCGTTACTTGCACACCCGGCAAGCGCCCCTGAATGGCTTCTGTTACGGTGGCTACCGGTGCGCGGCGCACTTCTGTGCCCGTAGTAGTGGCCACGGAGCCCGTTACATCCTCGCGCTTCTGCGTGAGGTAGCCCACTACCACCACATCGTTCAGCGTCTGGGCATCGGGTGCCAACGAAATGTTAACAGAAGTACGGCCATTCACGGCTACCTCCTGGCTGGTGTAGCCCACGAAAGAAAAAACCACGGTAGCATTGTCTGGTACCGTAAGAGTATACCTACCATCAGCATCGGTTTGGGTGCCATTGCTGGTACCTTTTACAACTACGTTTACACCGGGTAGGCCCGTACCTGTTTCATCTACTACTCGGCCCGATAGGGCTACATCAGCCACTTCAACCGCATCGTGGGTTGCAGTGCGTGCTACTGGCGGCGCTGCGGCCGCCAACGTCATCGGCAAACAGCAGAGTAGCGAGGGTAGCGCTATCTGCTGTAGGTAACGTACATTCTTTTTCATGAGGGATAACTAAAAGGGAAGTGGGAATGGGAAACTTCTTGCAAACGTTTGCTTATAAATCGTCAATAAAATATTCGCAAACGTTTGCACATAAGCAGAAAAAAAAGCTTTAGAGCGCAAATCAACGTACTGATAACGGGAATTTACCAAGATACCGGGTAACCAAGCGAGTCCAAAGGATACCACCTTGCGCGAAAGAATAAATGCAATTTTAGGTGTTCAGTGCGCTAAAGTCAACATTTTACGTTAAATAATTATAATTTAAAGCATTCTATAAGTCTTTAACAGGGAAGTATCGGACTCATAAACCACTACTGACAAAAGACTTATCAACTCTTGAGAACTATTTACTGACAATCGGACAAACGTTTGCGTAAATTTTGTTCTTTTGCATTCATCCTTCTGTTCCATTTACTCTCTGTAATATGCTTTCAGCTACCGTTGAGGCCGCTTTTCGGCAACACTTTTCTGCTACTCCCCTATTGGTCCGAGCACCGGGCCGGGTCAATCTGATCGGGGAACACACCGATTACAACAACGGCTTTGTGTTGCCGGCAGCCATCGATAAGGAAATCTGCTTTGCCGTGGCGCTGAATGACCAGTTGGAAGCGCGCTTATATTCCGTAGATCAGGATGAGCACTACGTAGTGAACCTGAAGGATGTGCAGCCGGGCAAAACCCAGTGGGCCAACTACCTCAAAGGTGTGGTGGCAGGATTTCAACAGCGGGGCGTTACGGTGCCGGGCTTCGATTGTGCTTTCGGCGGCAACGTGCCCATTGGGGCTGGCTTGTCGTCGTCGGCGGCGGTGGAGTGCGGACTGGCGTTTGCGCTGAATGAGCTGCTTGCTGCCGGTTTCAGTCGGATGGAGCTGGCCCTGATTGGGCAGCAGGCCGAGCACCAGTTTGCGGGCGTGCGCTCCGGCCTCATGGACCAGTTTGCCAGCCTGTTCGGCAAAGCCGACCACGTAGTGCGCCTCGACTGCCGCTCGCTGGACTACGAGTATTTCCCGTTCGACACCGCTACCTGTCATATTGTACTGTGCAACTCCGGCGTGAAGCATTCCCTGGCCAGCTCGGAGTACAACACCCGCCGCCAGGAGTGCGAGAAGGGCGTACAGATTCTACAGCAGTACTACCCCGAAATCGAAAGCCTACGCGATGCTACCCTGGCACAACTAGAGCAGCACCGCGAGGAGCTGGGCGATGTAGTATACCGCCGCTGCACCTACGTGGTGCGGGAAAACCAACGCGTAGAAACCGCCTGCCAGCATTTGGTGCAGGGCGACCTAGCCGCATTTGGACAGGAGATGTACGCCTCACACGCCGGACTGCGCGACGATTACGAAGTGAGCTGCCGCGAGCTGGACGTGCTGGTGGAAATTGCCCGCGAAACGCCCGGCATTCTGGGCTCCCGTATGATGGGCGGCGGGTTTGGCGGCTGCACCATCAACCTGGTGCCTACGGAGCTGGTGGACAGTTTCTGCGAGCGGGCAGCGGCTGAATACCAAAGCCGCCTAGGCTTGCACTTGGAGACGTACAAAACCTCCATTGTGGCCGGGGTAGAAGCGTTGCCAACTACCATAGAATCGGAGCGGAAGCCAGATAGCCGACGCTAGCCTGTTGCCATTTTCGGCGGAGGCAGCGCTGCCTGCGTATGCTTCCTACCTCACCGGCGCCCTCATAGCGCCCGTTTTTCACCTTTCAGATTCCAGACCGCTATGGCTGAATTCAACTTTAACGACCACCCCCACCGCCGCTTCAACCCCTTGCTGGGGGAGTGGATGCTGGTTTCGCCCCAACGCTCGAAGCGGCCGTGGCAGGGCCAGCAAGAAGAGCCCGACCGGGCCGAGCGCCCCGCTTACGACCCTACCTGCTACCTCTGCCCCGGCAACGTGCGCGCCAACGGCGAGCATAACCCGCAGTACACCGGCACCTTCGTGTTCGACAACGACTTCGCCGCCCTGCAAGCAGACGTACCTGCTGGCGACCTGAACGTGGAAGGCCTGCTGCAAGCCAAGGCCGAATCGGGAGTAGGGCGCGTGATTTGCTTCTCGCCCCGCCACGACCTCACCCTACCCGAGATGAGCGTGGAGGCCATCCGTGGGGTAGTGGATGTGTGGGTGGAGCAGTTCCAAGAGCTGGGCGCCCAGCCGGACATCAACTACGTGCAGATTTTCGAGAATAAGGGCTTTATGATGGGCTGCTCGAACCCGCACCCGCACGGCCAGATCTGGGCGCAGCGCCACGTACCCGGCGACCCGGCCAAAGAAACCGTGCAGCAAGAAGCGTATTACAAGGAGCAAGGCAAGACCCTGCTGGCCGATTACCTGGCCCTAGAGCTGCGCACCAAAGAGCGGGTAGTAGTTGAAAATGACCACTTTGTGGTGCTGGTGCCCTTTTGGGCCGCCTGGCCCTACGAAACGCTGGTGCTCCCGCGCCGCGTGGTGCAGGATATCACGCAGTTATCGGACGAGGAGCGCACAGCCTTCGCCGACATCATCCGCCGCCTCACCATTCGCTACGACAACCTGTTCCAGACCTCGTTCCCGTACTCCGCCGGCCTGCACCAGCGCCCCACCGACGGCCAGGAGCACGAAAGCTGGCACCTGCACATGCACTTCTACCCGCCGCTACTACGCTCGGCCACCGTGCGCAAGTTCATGGTAGGCTACGAATTGCTGGCCGAAGCCCAGCGCGACATCACCGCCGAGTACGCCGCCCAGCGCCTCCGCGAGCTGCCGGAAGTACATTACAAGGCAGGCTTGTAAGATATAAATAACCCTGTCTGTCATCCTGAACGCAGTGAAGGACCTTACCACGCTGAACGAGTCGTTAAGTGGTCAGCTAAAAGTAACCGTATACTCAGTTCCGACTCTGGGCATGAGGTAGTCGAGCTTGTCGCGTAGGGTTTGCTCGGTGCGATAGTCGTCCGGGGTGAGCCAGTAGTGCTTGCAGCGGTGCCAGAGGATTTCGATCAGGTTCAGCTCGGGGCAGTAGGCAGGCAGGAATTGTAAGCGCAAGCCGCGCGCGGCCCACACCCCGTGGCGGGCCTGCACGCAGGCGGCGCGGTGCACCGAGGCGTTGTCGAGCACGAGCACGGTCGGACCGGACAGCGCTTGGCTGTACTCGTCCAGCGCGGCCACGAATAGGTCGGCCGTCAGCGCGCCGGGCAGCACGTAGCTGGTCAGCGGCTGGCCCGGGGCCTTGGCCTGCCACAAGCCCAGCACGGTGTGGCCCCCGCCGCCGCGCTCGGCCGGCAGCGCGACCGGCGCCTGCCCGCGCACCTGCCAGGCATAGGGCACCGGCGCCAGGCGTGAGAAGCGGCACTCGTCTACGTACACGACCCGCAGCGCGCCGGCCGCTTCCAGCGCGTGCAGGGCCTGGACCTCCTGCTGAAAAAAACCGAACAGCACCGCGTCGCGCCGCGCCTTGAGACTACGCCGGGTGCGCTTCCAGCTATAGCCCGCCCGCCGCGCCAGCCGGCGCAGCGTGCCCACGCTTACGCGCACCTGCAGGTCGGCTGCCACGCGGGGCACGAGCCGGCGTAGCTGCTGGGTGGCCGACCCGAGCCAGGCGACTATTTTTTTTGCGCCGCCGGGGCCAGTTTGGGCGGCCGTCCGGCGCGCCGGCCCTCGGCTAGCCCCGCCAGGCCGGTCCGGTGCCAGGCCTGCACCCACCCGTGTACCGTCGCGTAACGCACGGCAAACAGCGCGGCCAGTTGCGGCAACGTCTGGCCCCGGTGGTGGCCCAGCACGGCCAGCGCCCGCCGCCGCATGCGCGGGTGCGGTCCGTGCTGACTGCACGCTTCCAAACACGTCACTTCTTCCGAACTCAACTCGGTGGCAGGTCGTCGCATGCCGCAAGCTACCAATTGCGCACTATACGCTTACTTCTGTATGGCTACTTAGCAAAAGTTTGGCAATCCATACTGCCCGCATTAAAATCGTTATCGATAACTACACTCTCACCTTAAATTAGACCACCACCCAAGAAACAATTGCTGTAGCTACCGGTTCTCCCCTACATCGCCTTAAGTAAAGCGAGGCCAAACGAGGAACATCATGGAGAATATCGAAAATAAAGTAGTCGTCATCACGGGCGCTAGCAGCGGGCTGGGCGAAACTACGGCTCGCCATTTGGCCAGCAAAGGTGCCGCCGTAGTGCTAGGCGCGCGCCGCCTCGAAAACCTGGAAAAAATTGCTGCCGATATTCGCGCCGCAGGCGGAAAGGTAGAGATTCTGCAAACCGACGTAACCAAAGCCGAAGAAGTAAAAGCCTTGGTTGATAAGGCTGTAGAAGCGTTTGGTCGCCTCGACGTTATCATCAACAACGCCGGCCTGATGGCCATTGCGCCCATGAGTGCCACCAAGGTGGACGAGTGGAACAGCATGATTGACATCAACATCAAAGGCGTGCTCTACGGTATCGCGGCCGCCTTGCCCGTGTTCGAGCAGCAAAAGTCCGGGCACTTTATCAATATCTCGTCGGTGGCGGGCATCAAAGTGTTCAGCCCCGGCGGCACCGTGTACAGCGGCACCAAATACGCCGTGCGGGCCATATCCGACGGGCTGCGCCACGAAGTAGGCGGCAGCATTCGCGTCACCAGCATCGAGCCCGGCGCGGTAGAGTCGGAGCTACAGCACGGCAGCTCGCACGAGGAAAGTGCCAAGGGCGTGGTAGAGTTCTACAAACAGGCTATTCCAGCGTCGTCAGTGGCCCGGTCCATTGCGTTCGCCATCGAGCAGCCCGCCGAGGTAGATATCAACGAAATTGTGCTACGCCCCACGGTGCAGGAGTTTTAAGCACGTCGTCCATATCTGGTAGCTCAAAGCGCCTGTCAGGTTGAGCTGGCGCAGCATCTTCCGTTAGAAATATGATTTCTCACGCGAAAAAATGCTGCGCCAGCTCAGCCTGACAGGCGCTTTAATATAGTAGGTAGGCTGGCTATTTTAGCAGCTCGTGCAGCGCGGTCTGCATCGAGAACGTCCGGTTGCCCGCTTCCTGAATGATAAGTGAGCCCGGCGCATCGAGCACCGCGTCCGAAACTTGGCCTTGGGTAAAAGGTTGGCACAAAAGCTAAACGGGCTGGCCAGTTCGTGCTGAGCATCACCGGCGTGACAAGGCCCGGTCCATACATGTCAGTCATGAGGAGCATTCTCGAGCGCATTCCAGTTCGCGGGTGGCGACGCAGTCTGTTGCGTATCGCTTCGGCAACTGACCTGCTCCCATTTACTGGGCCGGTTGAAAGTGGAGCATCAGGCATTCTGAAGCTCGACAGTAGTAGCCGCAGCCACTACCTCATCGGGCGTTAAATTCTGTAGCGAGCTGTGCGGTCGGAAGCCATTGTATTCTTGGCGCCACTGCTCAATTTTATCTTGCGCATCGGTCAGCGATAGAAACCAATGCACGTTCAGGCATTCATCGCGGAAGCTGCCGTTAAACGACTCAATGTACGGATTATCGGTCGGTTTGCCCGGCCGAGAGAAGTCCAGCGTCACGTGCTGGTCGTAGGCCCAGCGGTCGAGGGCCTTGCTGATAAACTCGCTGCCATTGTCGACTTGGATGCGCTCAGGTACTACGCCTAACTGCTGCTGTAAGCGCTGCATCACGGCCACGACATCTTCGGCCTTGGTTAAAAGTTTAGTACAAAGGTTAAACGCCCTTTGCCAAATTAGAACGGACGTTGGGCAGTAAGCTGTGCTAATGCTGCTGCGTCAGCGTCACGCTCTGGTTACCCTATACCTGCTTACTACACTCATTTGGTTGGCCGTAACTTGAGCCGTTGCTGGTACTGCGCCAGCGTACGCCGTACCTCGCCGACGGAGTGTAGACCATTGAGGGAGAGATAAGGAGTTTGGTCTGGATGGTAAGGGAGGCGGCCGGCACGGCTCCGCCCGGCGCACCGAAACACCTGTGTCTGCCACTCCGAAATGCGTCCGACCAATTTCTCGCCTACTTCGTGTCTATCAACCTGCTGCACCTCGGCGTAAACCAGCGCCTTGGGAAGGTAGTATCCGCTTCGTCAGGCTTTCGCTGGGCCTCGCCTCGCTGTACTATATCGGCCTCTGAAAAGCCGAAGTGCCTGCCCCATTCGATTCCAACTCCATTCTTGCCACCGTCATCATCGGCCCCGACGGCCAGGTGGTCACCTGCCACGACGGCATGGCCGCGTACTACACCCCCGAGTTCAAGGCCGCGCTGGAGAAGCTGGTTCGGTAAGCGGCGTTGGCAGGGTGGGCGGATGAGTGCCCGAAATGAGCGGGGAGGGTCCGCCCCGAGGTTATAGCAAACTGCCTACCTTGCCGCCATGTCCGATTTTCGTCTGCGCGTATTTGCCACCGTGGCCCGGCATCTGAGCTTTACCAAGGCCGGGCAGGAGCTGTTTGTGAGCCAGCCGGCCGTCACCAAGCACATTCGTGAGCTGGAAGCCCAGTACGGCCAGCGCCTGTTGGAGCGGCGCGGCAACCGCGTGAGCCTCACCGAGGCCGGCCGCCTGCTGCACGCCCACGCCGATGCCGCCGCCGCCGCCCAGCAGCAGCTCGAAGACCAGCTCCTGGCCCTGCGTGACCCCGAAGAGGCCGCCGGCCGCCTGCGCCTGGGGGCCAGCACCACCTTGGCCCAGTACGTGCTGCCGGGGTTGCTGCCCGCCTTTCAGGCCCGCTACCCGCAGGTGCAGCTCTCGTTCCTGAACGCCAATTCCGAGCGCATTGCCGATGCCCTACTACGCGGCGAGCTGGATTTGGGCTTTGTAGAAGGCCGCACCAAAAGCCACGACCTGCACTACGAGCCGTTGCTGCCCGACGAGTTGGTGGCCGTGCGCCGCGTCGCGCCCGGTTCCCCGCTCGCCACGCCGCTGTCCTTGGCCGAGGCCCTGGCCCACCCGCTGGTGTTGCGCGAGCGGGGCTCGGGCACGCTGGAAATTCTCGAATTTGCTCTGCGGGCGCAGCACATTAAGCTCAGCAGCCTTTCCGTAGCCCTTTACCTGGACAATACGGAAGCCATCAAGCGCTACCTCGAAGCCGCGCCGGCGGCCCTGGGATTCGTGTCGCGCCGGGCCCTGGACCGCGAGCTGGCGGCTGGACTGCTCGAAATCGTGCCCATCAAAGGGCTGCACCTGGCCCGGCAGTTCGAGGCACTCTGGGTGCAGGGACAGGTGCTGGCCCGGCCGGCCCAGCGGTTTCTGAGCTTCGTGCAGGGGCAATTCAAGGGGGCCAAATAAAGGCTGGCGATGCCGGATAACCATTCGGTGTCAGCTGGCAGCGGCTGTACTTATACAGCAGGAGGTGAACCGGGTGGTTCGTCCAACGGCAGATTGGCGATGGCACAGGTCTGCCGGTGCCGTAACAACTGCTGCCACGGCCATCCGGGCGGCTCAAGACTGGCGGGAATGCAAAAATCAGCTATTCTATAAATAACTTTTGGTTATGCAGGATAACACGATTGGATAATCCTTTGCGTAGGGGTCGCCGTATATTTGCCTCAGAAACAACCCCCTCCCGCTCATGGCACTCCCGGTTCATTCCGCAACTCCGCAAGCCCCTGATTCGCCGCTCGCTCCCGCTCCGGCGCAGGAACCGGCCGCTCCTGAATTCAACGAAACCACCGGCTTCTTCCGCCACCTGCACACGCCCCGCGTGCTGTTCGGGCAGGATTTCACCCTGAAGCAGGTGGTGTTCGTGCTGTTCTTCGTGTTCTGCCTCACGCCCTGGGCCTCGCCGCCCATTGCCCTGGCCCTGGGCTTGGTGCTGGCCCAGACCATCGGCAACCCCTTCACTACCCAAACCAAAAAGGCCACGGCCAAGCTGCTGCAGTTCTCGGTTATCGGGCTGGGCTTCGGCATGAACGCCCACGCGGCGGTGCAGGCCGGCAAGGAGGGCATCCTGTTCACGGTGGTGTCCATCTTCGGCACGCTGCTGCTGGGCCTGGTGGTGGGCCGGTGGTTGGGGCTGGGCCGGCACGTGGTGCATCTGATTTCGTGCGGCACCGCCATTTGCGGCGGCTCGGCCATCGCGGCCATCGGGCCGGTGCTGCGGGCCAAGGACGAGGAGATGTCGGTGGCCCTGGGCACGGTGTTCGTGCTCAACGCGCTGGCCCTGTTTGCCTTCCCGCCCATCGGCCACGCGCTGGCCATGACTCAGAACCAGTTCGGCCTTTGGTGCGCCATTGCCATCCACGACACCAGTTCGGTGGTGGGCGCGGCGGCCGCCTACGGCAATAAAGCCCTGGAAGTAGCCACCACCGTGAAGCTGGCCCGGGCCCTGTGGATTATCCCGATTTCCATTGGCACGGCCATGATTTTCAAGCAGAAGGGCGTCAAGGTGAAAATTCCCTATTTCATCTTCGGCTTCATCGCCGCCATGCTGCTCAACACCTTCGTGCCCGCCGCCAAGCCCCTGGGCCCGGTGATGGTGAACCTGGCCAAAATCGGCCTCACGGTGACGCTGTTTTTCATCGGCGCGGGCCTGTCGGCCAAGGTGGTGCGCTCGGTGGGCATCAAGCCCTACGTGCTGGGCATCCTGCTCTGGTTGGTGATTTCGACTGGCTCGCTCTACGTGATTCTGCACACGGTATAGCGCAAAGCGCACGGAGGAAGTTGGACTACCGAAGCAGCTAGAACAACCTCATTTTCAATGCCATGCGCATCACCAAATACATTCATTCCTGTTTGCTGTTCGAACTCGACGGCCAACAGATTCTTTTCGACCCGGGCAAGTTTTCCTTCATCGAAGGCTTGGTGCACCCCGAGGTTTTCAAAGACGTATCGGTCATCATCATCACCCACAACCACCCCGACCACCTCGACGTGGCGGCGCTTCAGAAAATCGTGGCCCTGCGTCAGGTCATTATCATCTCTAACCGCGAGGTGGCAACCGAACTGAAAGCGCACGGCCTCACGGTGCAAATCCACGAGGAAGGTCGCCTAGACTTGGGCGTGTTTCAGCTGCTGGCCCTTCCGGTGCAGCACGAGGCCATTCTCGACAGCCCCTTGCCGCAAATGACCGCCTGGCTGGTGAATGGCAAGGTGCTAAATCCCGCCGACTCTTTTGCTAACAATTTGTTGCCCTTCGCGGGGGTGGAAATGCTCCTACTGCCCGTCACCGCGCCTTTTCTCACGGAGCTGGTGGTGGCCGATTTCGCCCTGAAAATGCGTCCCAGGCAAATTTTGCCCGTACACGACGGCTACCTCAAGCCCTTCTTCATCCAGCAGCGCTACGAGAACTACGGGCCGTATTTTGAGAAGCACGGCATCGTGTTTCACCGGCTGGCCGAACCGGGCGATGCCATTACCCTCCCGTAGCCTACTCCCTTATGCCGCTACCCCCCCCCACCAACCCACTCGCCCTCTCGGACCGGCTGGCCCTGCAACGGACCCGGCTGGCCAATGAGCGCACTTTGCTCACCTACGTGCGCACCAGCCTGGCGCTGGTGGGCTTCGGGCTGGCGCTCC
This sequence comes from Hymenobacter defluvii, assembly GCF_017589435.1. Lineage (NCBI taxonomy): Bacteria > Pseudomonadati > Bacteroidota > Cytophagia > Cytophagales > Hymenobacteraceae > Hymenobacter > Hymenobacter defluvii. The sequence goes on along the minus strand of NZ_JAGETX010000001.1, from coordinate 202,167 downwards.
TTCAGTTTCACCCCGAGCGGGGCGGCCGGTTGGGTTACTCCGCGCTGGCGGTGGCGGGGCTGGTGCTGACGGTCGGGCTGCTGCGCTTTCGGGCCCATTGCCGGGAATTGGCGGCCTGCCAGCTAGCAAGCGGCGAAGGTAGTTGAGCAACAAAAAACCCCGGTGCTACCCGAAGCAAAAGCGTTTGCGCCCCTAAAAAAGCCCCTGATGCGACATGCACCAGGGGCCTTCTTGGTCAGCAGCCGGCTTACGGCTGCGTGAGCGTGACCGCGCCGGCCGGGTTTTTGTCGCCGAGCACCACCACGGCGAACCGGCCTGCCAGCCGCAGCCGAATCTGGTAGTAGGCGTTGACTTCGACTGCGCCACCATCATCGGTTTTGAAGGAAATGACCGGCTCCGGGGCCACCAATGCGGTTTTGCTGTCCGACAGGTACAGGGTGTAGGTGGTGTTGGCGGCCAGCTGCTTGAGGGCCAGTACCATTTCGTCGAGGTCTTCGGTGGGGCGGATGGTGGCCCCGCCGCCCACGCCGGGCACCGGCTGCGTACCCACGGGCACCAGGCGGATGTTCACCGGCGTCACCGGCGTGAAGGCTTCCAGCCCACTGGCGCCGGGGCTGCCACCGCCGGCTTTCACCACGTAGAGCAGGGCCTGCGGGGCCTGGCCGCTGCCGGTTTCGGTGAGCTTGGTGTTGGTTTTGGTGTCGATGCTGACCAGCGCGTCGCCGTTTTCCAGGCCCACGTAGAGCTTGCTGCCGTCGCCGTTGGGCCACACACCGTGCGGGTTGGCCCCCACCGGGATAGTGGCCAGCAGCTGGCGCTGGCGCGAATACACCTTCACCGCGTTTTCGCCGCCCACGGTTACGTAAGCGAAGTCGCCGGCGCTGGCCCCGCTGAAGCGGGTGCCGCCGCCGGGGCCGGCCATGTTCACATGGTTGGTGCCGGGGCCGGTGTCAATCACGCCTTCCACGGCGTAGGTCTGGGCGTTCACCACGGTCACCTTGCCCACGTCTTTGTGGGTCATCCAGACCTGCTGGCCGTCCTCGGTCACCACCAGGTTGGGCGAGAACTTGCTCACCACCGGCACCCGGGCAATGACCTCGCGCTTCTTCACATCAATTACGTCGAGCGTAGCGGTTTCGGAGTGGTCCACGAAGGCCACTTTGCCATCGGGCCGGAACACGACCATGCTCGGCTCGTGCTCGGTGGCAATGTTTTTCACCACCTGCATTTTCTCCACGTCAATCACCGTCACGTAATCCTTGCCGCGCACCGCCACCCAGAACTGTCTGCCGTCGGGCGAGAAAAAGCCCTCGTGGGGGTTGCGGTCCACGTACACCTTGCCCTTCACGGTGTTGGTGGCCAGGTCGATAAAAATCACCGCGTTGGTGAGCGTGGCAATCACGCCCAGCGTCTTGCCGTCGGGCGACACCCCCAGCCCGTGCACGTTCGACTCCTTGTCGTAGAGCGGGCTCAGAAACTCGGGCCGGCCCTTGCCCAAGCGAATCACGCCCAGCAGCCGGTTGGTGCTCGGGTCGTGCACCGACACGGTATTTGAGGACTGGTCGGCCAGGTACACCCGGTCGGCGGCGCTGGCTGCGATGGGGCCGGGGTCGGGCGGAATGACCATGTCGGGCTCGGTTTCCTCGCTGTTCTTTTTCGAGCAGGCCCCGAGCAACAGCGTGGCTGCCAGGGCCCAGGTGGATAAGGTAGTGATGCGCATGGAGGGATGAAATGGTTGGGAGAGGATGATAAAAAACGAAGGCTGGCTCGTTATGAAACGGGCCAGCCTTCGGGCCGTTGCGGGGCTACCGTACAAGCTTCGGGACCTTAGCGCGGAGCCGGCGTCAGCAGCTGGCCGTTTTCGACGGAGCTGATTTGCACCACCTGGGTGGCGCTGCCGGTTTTACCCGCCGCGTCGGTTACGGCGGCTTTGATGGTGACGCTGGTTTTGCCGCCCAGCTGCAGGGTGCCGCCCACGCTCCAGCCGAAGGTGGTGCGCACGAAGCCGCTGGGGTCCAGCTCGCTGCCGGCCGTGTTGAACACCGGGGCCAGGTTGCCGCCGGCCGGAATCACGTTGCCGTTGGGCTGAAGCAGAGGCACGTCGAAGGTGACCTTTAGACCCGGCGCGTAGCGGTTCACGCCGGCGTTGGATTGCGTCTTGTCCTCAATCGTGCCGCGGTCGGCGGCGGGTTTGCCGAAGGTGCCGTCCCCGTTTTCGGCCACGTTGATGCCGTTGCGCGACTTATCGAGCGCCGACACCTGGATGAAAAAGAGCGCGCCGCTGGTGGGCGGGGCCGGCAGCACACCCGCCGTCTGGATGCCGGGGCTGATGCTGGAGGGAGTGCGCGGGGCAATCATGGTCACCGTGGGGCCATCGGGGCTATCCACCGTGCCGTAGGTGATGGGTTTGGGAGCAGGCGTCAGGGCCTCGCCGCTGATGACCCCGCCGGGGCCGGGGGCCACTTTCAGCAGGCGGGTGGCCGTGGCTTTGCGGCCGGCGCGGTCCGTTACAGAGGTAGTGAGCGTGCAGCTGGTGGTGCCGGCGGCCACCGATTCCAGCACGTGCCAGCTCACCCAGGTGGTTACGCCGGGGCCGGGGGTGTCGTCGGTACCGGCGATGTTGAAGAGCGAGGCCAGATTGGTGCCCTTGGGAATGGTGCCACCGTCGGGCTTAATCAGGTCCACGTCGAGGCTGGCCGTGAAGCCGGGCAGGTTCACGTTGGGCTGGCCCAGGGCGGCGGTGTTGCGGATGTTGAGGCTTTCCTTGGTCGGGATGGCCACCGTGTCCTTGGTCACGATTTCCAGGTTAATGGCGAAGCCCGTGCCGTTGTAGTCGACCGTGGTGGCGTTGCCCAGCCGCCCGCCGGGCATGATGGTCGCGCCCTCTACCGGCGACACGATGTTGAGCACCGGCGGCGCGCTGGTGTCAGTGATGGCCTCATTGTCCTTCTTGCAGCCGCCGAGCAGCAGCGCACACGCCGCCACCGGCAGCAAGAACCGCTTGAGCGACTGCGCCCGGGAGCTGATACCAGTGGGTTGATTGAAAACAGGTTGCATGGTGTAGGGTTGTGGTTACAAGTGAATTCAGTTTAGGTTAGCTCGGCATTGCCGCGTGGATGGTTGCCCCGGCGGCCAGTATTCGCCGTCGGACGCCCAGTCCAAGCCGGACTATTCGGACAGTAAAGCGGGTTCACCGTCAGCGGCTTTAGGTGCCACGATTACCCGCGAAAACTTTTTGCCCGCTGGGTTCAGCTCGCCGCCCGCGATGCGCTGCACCGGCCCCAGCGCTTGGCCCATAGCCCCGCCTTTGGCGTCGGTGCGCACGGTGGTCAGGGCGTAGTCGCGCGCGTAGGGCGCTTTGGTGCCGCTGGTCAGGAAGATGTCGTAGTCGGTGTTCGGCGTCAGGCCGCGCAGGGCGAAGGTGGCCAAATCCACCAGCCCTTCCGAGCGCAGCGTCATGGTGCCGGTGGCGGGGCCAGCGGTGGGCGGCTTGAGCGTCCGCACCACGGCGGGCTGGTCCACCAGCTGCTGGCCCAAGCCGGTGGCGGCGGCCGCGCCGGCGGGCACGGCGTTGGGCACGTACATCAGCGCCATCGGGGCCTGGCCTACCTTGATTTTGGCCAGCACCCGGTTGCTGGCCGTGCTGACGGCCACGGCGGAGTCGCCGTTTTCCAGGCCCACGTACATCCGGCTGCCGTCGCCCGAAGGCCAGATGCCGTGCGGATTAGCCCCCACCGGAATGGTCGCCAGCTGCTGGAAGCCCGGGGCGCGGCTGTACACCTTCACTACGTCCTCGCCGCCTACGGTCACGTAGGCCAGCTTGCCGGCCGCCACATCCACCGTGGCCACGTGGTTGGTGACGGGGCCGGTGGTGAGCACGCCGCTGATGGTGAGCGTCTTGGTATCCAGCACCGACACCTTGCCCACATCCTTGTGGGTGAACCAGATTTGCTGGCCGTCTTTGGTGGGGAAGATGTTGGGCGAGAAGGGGCTCACCACCGGCACCTTTTTGATGACTTTGTAAGTGGCCACGTCCACCACGGCCAGCTCGGGCGAGAAGCTGGAGCACACAAAGGCGCGCTTGCCATCGGGGCTGAAGGCAATCTGGCCGGGGCCGTTGGGCACGGGCACACGGCGGGTTTCGCGCATCGTGGCCACGTCAATCACCGATAGGTAGTCCTCGCCGCGCACCGTTATCCAGGCCTCCTTGCCATCGGGCCGGAAGGTGGCTTCGTGCGGGGCCCGCCCCACGTACACACTGCCCCGGATGGCGTTAGTGGCCGTCTCGATGAAGGTCACGTTGTTGGAGCCCACCGACACCACGGCCAGCAGCTTATGGTCGGACGAAGCACCCAGGCCGTGTACCAGCGCCTGCCCCTTGTAGAGCGCCGAGAGCAAATCAGGCTGCGGCTTACCCAGAATAATCTGGCCCAGCAGCTTGTTATCCATGGGGTCGATAACCGAGACGGTGTTGGAAATCTGGTCGGCGGTGTACACCCGGTCGCGGTGGCTGACGGCCTGAGCCGCCGCCACGCTGGAAATGAGCAGCAGGCCGGGGAGGAGAGGGAATTTCATGGGATAGGAAAAAAAGAACGTCATGCTGAACGAAGTCGCAGCATCGCTACCTCGTTACCAATCCACACTTCTTCAACGAAGCGGTAGCGATGCTGCGACAAGCTCAGCATGACGGTTTAAACGGAATTAGGTACTATTTGCCAGGATTCTGCGTGCCCACGGGGTGCTGTTTCAGCCAGGCAGCCATCTGCTGAATCTCGACCTGCTGCTCGGCGATGATGCTTTGGGCCAGGCGGCGCAGGGCGGGGTCCTTGCCGTACAGCAACTGCAGACGGGCCATGTCCACGGCCCCCTGGTGGTGGGGCAGCATCATGGCCGCGAAGCTGGCGTCGATGTCGTCGGGGCGGGCCCCATCCATGCGGCGCATGCCCTCGTCCATCACCACCATCACCGAATCCATGCCGTGCTGGAAGGCGGCGACCGGGGTGCCGGGCGCGGCTGTGTGGTCCATTTTCAGGCCGGCCATGCCCGTCATGGAGTGGGTCATGCCCGGCATTAATGTAGTACCAGCCGGGGTATGGTGTTGGGCGCGGGCCGTCGCGACTCCGCCGAAGGTGAAGGCCAGCAAAAAAAGGAAGGGTTTGGTCATGTCGTGCGCTGTCGCCGTCCCCTGAGTGGGGGGCTGGTGCACTAACGGGCAACTTCCAAAAATGAACGCCCGACACGGGCCAACTGGACTAATCCCGGGGTGAACCGGCCTTCCAGGCTCCGGGCCGGCTCAGGCAAAGCGCTTGAGCAACTGCTGCACCCCGGCGCTGTAGCTGCGCGAGGAGGTGACGTGCTGGCCGTTGGCCATGCGAAACAGGTACTCGCCGTGCGACCAGTGCCTGAAGTCCACGATGTGGGCCGGGTTGACGATGCACGAGCGGTGGATGCGCAGGAACACGGCCGGGTCGAGCCGCTCGGCCAGCTGGCCCAGGGCCGTGCGCAGCGGGTAGTGCCGGCCGGCCGCGTGTAGCTGCACGCCGTTGCCGCTGGCCTCGAAGTAGCACACCTCGGCGGCCGGCACGAAGAAGCTGCGCTCCGGCAGCTTCACCAGGAACTGGTCCTGGTAGTCAGCTGCCGGGGCGGTCCAGCTGTGCAGCAGGGCCTCCAGCTCGGGGACGCGGGCCTGGTACTGGCGCAGGCGTAGCTGCTGCTGCACCCGGCGTACGCAGTCGGCAAACCGGTCGGGGTCCAGCGGTTTGAGCAGGTAATCGACAGCGTGGAGCGCGAAGGCCTGCACCGCGTACTGGTCGTAGGCCGTCACGAACACCACCAGCGGGAGCGGCTGGCCGGCTTCCCGCAGCCGGCCCAGCACCTGCACGCCATCGAGGTCGGGCATTTGCACATCGAGAAAGACGACGTCGTACGCGCCGGTTTGCAGGGCGGCCAAGGCTTCGGTGCCGTTCGCGGCTTCGCCCGTCACGGTCAGCGCCGGAAAATCGGCCAGCAGCTCCCGCAGCAGGCTGCGCGCCAGCGGCTCGTCGTCGACCAGCAGCGTGCGGATGGGCCTCATGCGGATAGATGCGTAACCCCGGCCGCTGCCAGCCGGAACGGGATGGACAGGCGCAGGCAGTAGCCGCACGCCGGGGCCGACTCCACCGCCAGGGCGTAGTCTGGGCCGTAGAGCGTAGTCAGGCGGCTTTCCAGGTTGCGCAGGCCGATGCCCCGGGCGGCGGTATCGGCCGCGCCCTGGCCGTTGTCGTGCACTTGCAGCACGAGTCGGTCGCCCTGTTTTTCGGCCCGCACGGCCAGCTCGCCGGCCCCGGCGCGGGGCGCCAGGCCGTGGCGCACGGCGTTTTCCACCACCGGCTGCAGCAGCAGGGCAGGCAGCAGCGCGCCCTCGGTATCGGGGGCGATGTCGTAGCGCACGGCTAGCCGGTCGGGGAAGCGGGTTTGCTCGATTTCGAGGTAGAGGCGCGTGAGGCGCAGCTCCTGTTCCAGGGTCACCTCCTGCTCGTCGGTGCCTTCCAGCACCAGCCGCAGAAACTGGCTGAGCTGGGCCAACATGCGCCGGGCGGCCTTCACGTCCTGGGTCATCAGGGCTGAGACGGCGTTCATCGAGTTGAAGAGAAAGTGCGGCTGAAGCTGCATTTTCAGGGCCTGCAGCTGGGCCTGCACCAGCTGGGTTTCGAGCTGGGCGGCCCGCACCCGGCCTTCGCGGTACCGCTCGCGGTACTGCACGGCGTAGGCGATGCACAGCAGCATCCAGTAGATGGGCACCCAGTTGTTGGCATTGGCCACAACGGTATGCAGGGAGAAGCCGCCCGGCGTGGCCCCGCTGCCGTGCATCACGGCGGCGTAGCCCAGGCGGTACACCAGGGTCAGGACGTAGCTAGCCGCCGCGTGGGCCAGCAGGTGCCAGAGGCGGTGCCGGCGTTCGGTGAGGTTGAAGCGGGCCGCCAGGGCGAACACCACTGGCGTGAGCAGGCCCCAAATCAGGCCGTGCAACAGCCGCCCGCCCAGGGCCTCGCGCCAGTCAGTGGGCGTGCCGGCCGAGAGGTTCTGCACAAAAATCAGCAGCACCATGAACCCGCTGAACAGCAGCCACGCCAGGGCAATGGTGGAGCCGCTCACCAGGGGCGGAGATAGTTGCCGTTCCAGGGGCCGTGCGGTCGTACTCATGCGCTTTAAAGGTAGCGAAACCCGCCGCCGCCGCGCTGGCCTGGCCTCCAGGATGGCCTTTTTAGCGGGTCAACGGGCCTTCGGGTCAGCATCGGAGAAAATGATTTCAGCCAAAGCAGGCAGGACAGTGCCTGAATAGATACGGAAAAAGGCGGTCCTAATAGGCGGGCGAAATGCGTCACTTGCTGGCGCACGGCGGCTTCGACCTGCTCGAAGGGCGGAACCCCGAATTGCTGCAGAATCTGCTGCTGGTGGTTAAAGCGGGTGACCTTGCCGTAGCGCGTCCACTCCACCGCTCCCAAGTGGTAACGCTGCTGCACGTACGCCTGGTCAGTCGCCAGGAACCGGTCCACGGGAAAGAAGCACCCCGTCGTCTTGAAGTAGCCGACCTGCAGTACGAAGCCGCCCCGGCTGTGCGGGGCCAGCAGCGTAGCCAGAGACCGGGTGGCCCAGTCGGGCAACGCAAAGAAGAGCTGCCGCTGGGGCGGATTGAAAACAGGGGGCTGGTCGAAGGCACGGCGCTGGGTCGCGTCGAGTAAAAACAAGTAGCGGGCCATGGAGCAGGAAGGAAATCCTAAAAATAGCCAGCTGGCTTGTTCACTAAAACGAAGGTTACCCTTTATAAGTACTTACGCCACCGTAAAGTGGTCATCCACGCCCACCGAAAGCCAGCCGCTGCCAAGGCCGCCGATTAACTTTTGTACCAAACTTTTAACCAAGGCCATCTTCACCTTTCAGCGACTGCCCCACGTGAATGGCCAGGCACTGGCGACTAAAATTATCGACTATCGTTAAGGCGCGGATTTTGCGGCCATCGAAGAGGTTATCGGCCACAAAATCCATGCTCCAGCTCTGATGCAGGCGGCCCAGTGGGAGACGTTCTAGCCGGTGGGCCGCGGCCCGATTGCGCCGTGGGCGCTTGCTACGCAAGTTCAAGCCTTCCAAGCAGTAAAGACGATGCACGCGCTTATGATTGTCTAGCCAGCCTTCCCGGCGTAGCAGGATATAGAGGCGCTGACTGCCGTAGCGCACTCGCACTTGCGCCAACTCCCGCAAGCGCTGGCGCAAAACGGTATCATCGCGTCCACGTGCTTGATAGGCGAAGCTCGCGCGCTGCAAACCAATGACTCGGCAGGCGCGCCGAGCGGAAATGCGGTAAGCGTCGATTAAGTGGTCAGCTAAAAGTAACCGTATACTCAGTTCCGACTCTGGGCATGAGGTAGTCGAGCTTGTCGCGTAGGGTTTGCTCGGTGCGATAGTCGTCCGGGGTGAGCCAGTAGTGCTTGCAGCGGTGCCAGAGGATTTCGATCAGGTTCAGCTCGGGGCAGTAGGCAGGCAGGAATTGTAAGCGCAAGCCGCGCGCGGCCCACACCCCGTGGCGGGCCTGCACGCAGGCGGCGCGGTGCACCGAGGCGTTGTCGAGCACGAGCACGGTCGGACCGGACAGCGCTTGGCTGTACTCGTCCAGCGCGGCCACGAATAGGTCGGCCGTCAGCGCGCCGGGCAGCACGTAGCTGGTCAGCGGCTGGCCCGGGGCCTTGGCCTGCCACAAGCCCAGCACGGTGTGGCCCCCGCCGCCGCGCTCGGCCGGCAGCGCGACCGGCGCCTGCCCGCGCACCTGCCAGGCATAGGGCACCGGCGCCAGGCGTGAGAAGCGGCACTCGTCTACGTACACGACCCGCAGCGCGCCGGCCGCTTCCAGCGCGTGCAGGGCCTGGACCTCCTGCTGAAAAAAACCGAACAGCACCGCGTCGCGCCGCGCCTTGAGACTACGCCGGGTGCGCTTCCAGCTATAGCCCGCCCGCCGCGCCAGCCGGCGCAGCGTGCCCACGCTTACGCGCACCTGCAGGTCGGCTGCCACGCGGGGCACGAGCCGGCGTAGCTGCTGGGTGGCCGACCCGAGCCAGGCGACTATTTTTTTTGCGCCGCCGGGGCCAGTTTGGGCGGCCGTCCGGCGCGCCGGCCCTCGGCTAGCCCCGCCAGGCCGGTCCGGTGCCAGGCCTGCACCCACCCGTGTACCGTCGCGTAACGCACGGCAAACAGCGCGGCCAGTTGCGGCAACGTCTGGCCCCGGTGGTGGCCCAGCACGGCCAGCGCCCGCCGCCGCATGCGCGGGTGCGGTCCGTGCTGACTGCACGCTTCCAAACACGTCACTTCTTCCGAACTCAACTCGGTGGCAGGTCGTCGCATGCCGCAAGCTACCAATTGCGCACTATACGCTTACTTCTGTATGGCTACTTAATACGATAATAGTTCAGCGTGGTAAGGTCCTTCACTGCGTTCAGGATGACAGATTTTATATCCTTCCCTCGCTCACTTCTCCCCGCTCGGCCGCGCCAGGGGCGTACCCGTCGCTACCGGCACACCAAAGTTGGGCGTACCGTCGGCGTTCCAAGTGAAGCGCTGGGCGCGGGGCGAGCGGAACCCGCCGCAGCCCTGACCGGGCTGGTTGTTGGCGTGGTAGAGAATCCAGTCCTGCTTGCCGTCTGGCGACTTGAAGAAGCTGTTGTGGCCGGGCGCATACACGCCGTTGGTGGGGTTGGCTTGAAACACCGGCTCGGGGCTTTTGGTCCAGCTTTCGGGCTTGGTCAGGTCGCTTTTGGCGGAGGCCGTGAGCATCCCAAGCTTGTAGGAATCAGTCCAGCACCCGCTAGCGGAGTAGATGAGGTAGAGCTTATTGCCGTGGCTAAGCACCTCGGGGCCTTCGTTCACATCTACGTGGGGCGGGTTGCTGGTGGCGCCCAGGTCGCCGTCCTTTTCCCAGGCGTAGGTAGGGGTAGACACCAGCATGCGCGGGCCGTCGATGGTCCAGGGGTTTTTCAGGTGGGCCAGGTAGATGTTCTGGCGGCCGTTCACGTCGCCTTCCCACCCCGACCATACCATGTATAGCTCCTTATTGTGCTCGAAAATGGAACCATCAATAGCCCACTTGTTGGTGGCGTCGGTGAGCTGGCCTTTGTCGGTCCAGGTGCCTTGCAGCGGGTCGGGCGAGTCGTTTTCGAGCACCCAGAGGCGGTGCGTTTGGTTGTTGCCAGCATCGGCGGCATAGTACACGTACCACTTGCCGCGCAGGTAGTGCAGCTCCGGCGCCCAGATTTCGCGGGAGTTGGGGCCAGTGGCGGGAGGCGTCCATACCACGCGCTTCTCGGCCGTACCCAACTGGCTCAGCGACTTGGTTTTCCAGAGCGTAATGTTCCGGCCCGTGGTGTGCGTGTAGTAGTAATAGCCGTCGTGGTAGATGCTCCACGGGTCGGCGCCGGAGGGTAGCAGCGGGTTGGTGAAAGTAGCCTCTGGAGCTGTAGTCGAAGCAGCGGTATCGGCGGGGGCGGTAGCAGCCGGGCGGGTGCAGCCCCCTACCCCGCCTAGCAGTGATACGCTCAGCAGCAAGCTGCTCAGCCACCGCACAGGTGCTATGCTTCTCATTGGAGGGAGCGTGCGTAAGGAAATTAACAGAGTCATAGCTTATTTACCGTTCAGCTTTTTGATGAGGTCGGCTTCATCCTGGCGGTAGGGCGTACCGTCTTTGCGGAACACTTCGTGGAACCACTCAATGGGCTCTGAGCCATCGGCCAGGGGCGTATCCCAGGCGTATTTTGTGTTGGTTTTGCCGTCAACCAAGCCCCAGTTGATGGCGCCTACGTTCTCTTTTTTCAGCATGGGCATGGTGGTGGCGAAGCGGCTGTTGCGCGGCCGGGCCATATACTCGGTACAGATCAGTGGGCGGCCGTTGGCTTTCAACAGCTGCACTACCCGGCGGTGCCAGGCTTCTTCCTCGTAATCGTGGTAGGTCACCACATCGGAATGGCCGAGTTGGAAAGCGTTCAGCTTCTCAAAGTCCCAGTTCCACAGGCCAACGCTCAGGGGCTGCGAAGGGTTGACTTCGCGGGCCCAGGCAAAGGTGTTGCGCAGCAGCGGCAACGACGTATCGCCCTTACCGGAGTTGCCGGGCTCATTGTATAAGTCCCAAAGCAAGATGCGCTTATCGTTGGCAAACGTGCGCACCACGTCCTGCACGTAGGGCTTCAGGGCCATGAAGGTAGCCGAGTCGCGCGAGGCCGGGTCGCCGGGGTCCTGCACCCAACCCGAGTTGTGAATACCAGTTTTGGGCGCCGGCTGTGTGCCGGGCTGCGACGTCTTGTTCCAACAGTCATCAAAAAACACGAAAATCGTCTGGATGTGGTGCTTATCGGCAATGGCCAGGTAGTCGTTCATGCGTTTCTTGAAGCCCGCTTGGTCTTCTTTCCAGGCCACGCTGTGTAGAAACACGCGCATGGCGTTGAAGCCGATACCCTCGGCCCAGCCCAGTTCCTTATCGATGGTAGCGGGGTCGAAGGTTGCGGCCTGCCACATTTCCAGTTGGTTGATGGCCGTGCTGGGCGTGAAGTTGGCCCCATTAATCCAGGGATGTTGCTTGTACCAGGCGTTGGCCTTGTCGGCCGACCACATCTGGCCGGTGGTGGCTGTAGCCACGGCGCGGCTTTTGGTCTTGGCTTTCGTCTTTTGCGCCTGCGCGCCGGTGGTCGTCAGCAGCGCCAACGACAGATAGAGCAATAGTTTTTTCATAGGGTAGGGAAAGTGGGAATGGAAAGATGAAAAGCGAAAAGGAGGATTATCTGTCATTTCGAACGCAGTGAGAAACCTGAGGTCTGTCAGTAGCTGACGATTTCACCAGTTGCAAGCATCAGATTTCTCACTGCGTTCGAAATGACAATCCCTACCCTACCGGCCAGCGGGCCAGCGCAAGGGCGTTTGCAACGAAACCGGCACGCCGAAATCGGGCGAGCCATCGGGGCGCCAGGTGAAGGGCTGCATACGGGAACTACGGCCCTCACATTTGCCATCGGCCTGTGCTTTGGCGTGGTACACCAGCCAGTCCCGACCGTCGGGCGATTTGGCAAAGCCGTTGTGCCCGGTGCCCCACACGTGGTTTTCGGGCGAGGGTTTGAACACCGGCTGCGGCGCTTTGGTCCACGACTCGGCCCGGAGTGGGTCTTGGCCTTTGGCGGCGGTCAGCATGCCCAGTGAGTAGTTGTCGTCCCAGCAGGCGCTGGCCGAGTACACAATAAACAACTGGCCTTTTTTGCCCTGCAAGAACTCCGGTCCTTCCAGAATCTGCCTACCCCCGCCTTTTTCCCACGCGTAGGTAGGACGGGCGATGATGGCTTCTTTGCTTTGATCAATCGTCCAGGGGTTTTGCAGAGGCGCAATGCAGAGCACGCTCTGCGGCCCCACGTAGGCCGAGTAGAGAAAATACTGCTTGTCGCCGTGTTCGAATACCGAACCATCGAGGCCAGTGTACTTCGTGTTTACTTTGCCTTTGTCTACCCACTGGCCCTGGGTAGGGTCGGCCGACGCATTTTCCAGCACAAACACGTAGCGGTGGTCATCGTCGGGGTGGGCTTTGTTGGCGGCCGTGTAGTAGAGGTACCACTTGCCCTGGAGGTAGTGCAGCTCCGGTGCCCAAATCTGGGTGGAGTTAGGACCGGTGGCTGGCGGCGTCCAGACCGTAATGGGCTGCGCTTTCCCTACCTCGCTTAGCTGCTGGGTTTTCCAGAGTGCGATGCGGTTGCCGAGCGTATTGGTGTAATAGTAGTACCCATTGCGTTGCGCTACCCACGGATCGGGGCCATTAGCTTGCAATGGGTTCGTGAAAGATTGTTGAGCCCACGCTTTTGCTGGCAGCAACACTACTAGCAGGCTCAGAGCTACCCCATACCGCAGTGCCTGCCATACATGCTGGGAAACCGGCTTGCTGGGTTGGTCAAGGTGATAAAGCAAGCTAGTGGAAGGTTGAACTGTGCTATATTTCATGCAAACGTTTGTCTGAAAACCCAAGAACAATAGCGTATCGGAACAACAGGCTGACTGTTTATAGAAACTGTCTGATGAGATTTTGCATTACATTACTACCCGCGCTAATCAGGATGCATATTTCTATTTGTGGAGTCCTATCCAGATAAGAATCTGCAAGCTAACCGACTTTACCCAATGATGCAAACGTTTGCATATTCGGTGAAAAATGCGCCTATTTGCTGAGAGTATCTACATCACTTCTTGCCTTTTATGCTTTCTCGTCGTCATTTTCTGCAACAGTCAGCTGCTGGCTTGGCTGCGCTGGCTCTTGCTCACCAACAGGTTATGGGTGCGGCCCGCACGTATACCAACCCCGTCTACTCTGGCTCTTTCCCCGACCCTTTCGTGCTACGCCACGGCAAGCGCTATTATGCTTTTGGTACCACTGGCCAAAGCCGCACGAGTGATGGCCGTATTTTCTCGCTGCTTACTTCTGACAATTTAATTGATTGGCAGCCAACGGGTGGTGCCCTTCTCCCCCCGCCCGAGGCCGAAGGCGCAGACTTCTGGGCGCCGGAAGTGGTAGAGCATGCGGGCACCTTTTATATGTACTACTCCAAAGGCGGCGGTGCCATTGCCTCCTCCGTGGGCCACCGCCTCTACGTGGCCACCAGCCAGAAGCCCGAAGGCCCCTACCAGCAGGTGGCCATGCTGGACGTGCCCGAGAGCAAGTTCACCATCGACGCCCACGCTTTCCGCGACACCGATGGGCAATGGTATCTGTTCTACGCCCGCGACTTCACGGACACCGACAACGGCTACCGCCCCGGCACCGGCCTGGCCGTAGACCGCCTCGTGGGCATGACCAAGCTGGCCGGCGAAAGCCGCACCGTGATGCGCGCCCGCCACGACTGGACTGTGTTCGAGAAAAATCGCACCATGCCGCTCTACGACAACCGCACCTTTGCGGAGTGGCACACGCTGGAAGGCCCCTTCGTGCGCCGGCACAAGGGCAAATATTACTGCTTCTACAGCGGTGCCAATTTCCTAACTGACCGGTACGGCGTGGACTACTGCGTGGCCGATACCATCATGGGTCCCTACCAGGATACCGGCTCCGACAAGGGTGCCCGCGTGCTCCACTCCATTCCGGGCAAAGTGCGCGGCCCCGGCCACCACTCGCACACCATGAGCCCCAATGGCAAAACCGAGTACCTGGTGTACCATGCCTGGAACGAAGGCATGACCGAACGACAATTGTGTATTGACAAGTTGCTTTGGACCGATCAGGGCCCACGCTGCCAGGGTCCTACCTACACGCCTCAGCCAGCACCTCGGTAGCAGTATCTGCCGTGTTGTTGGCAATGATGTGCGCCCGTAACTGAGCCAGCAGCGCATCCATTCGCTGGTTTTTATTCGTGAGATTGCGCAACAATTTGCGCAACTTTGCGGCAACCGTTGTGCTTCCTTACCCTCCCTCCCTTGGCCCGCACGAAAGCCTCCATTACCGACCTAGCGCAGCAGTTGGGCATCTCCGTTTCCACTGTTTCGCGGGCACTCAGCAACCACCCCAGCATCAGCGACGCCACCAAGCAGCGTGTCTGGAAGCTGGCGAAAGAGCTGCACTACCAGCCCAACCACCTAGCCGCTGGCCTGCGCAAAGGCCGCAGCAAGTTACTGGGCGTGATTGTGCCACACATTGATGGCCACTTCTTTACGCTGGTGGTGAAGGGTATTGAAACGGTAGCCACCAAGGCCGGTTTCAACGTGCTCATCTGCCAGTCGAACGAAGATGTGGCTCATGAGCGCCAAAACATCGAAACCCTGCTGGGGGCGCAGGTAGAAGGTATTTTGGTGTCGTTATCGCGCACCACGCGCGACTTCCGGCACTTCGAGAAGGTGCAGCGGCAGCAGATTCCGCTGGTATTTTTTGATCGTGTGCTGGATGGGCTGGATGTGAGTGCCGTGGTACTCGATGACCGCGCCGGCGGCTACCAGTCCACCAAGCACCTCATCCAGCAAGGGTACCGTCGTATTGCGCACTTCGGCGGCCCGCAGCACCTCAATATTTACAAAGACCGGCGCCAGGGCTACCTCGATGCCCTGCGGGAGCACGACCTGCCCGTGGAGGAAGACCTAATCCACATCGGCAACATGAAAATGGAAGATGGCGCAGCTGGCATTGCGCACCTGCTCGCCCTACCCAACCCACCCGACGCCGTGTTTTCGGCCAGCGACTTTGCGGCTGTGGGTGCCTTGCAAGCGCTCAAGCAGCGTGGCCTGCGCGTGCCCCAGGACATGGCCCTGGCCGGTTTCAGCAACGAAACCTTCACGTCCCTCACTGAGCCCATGCTCACCACCATCGACCAGCGCTGCGAGCAGATGGGCCAGGCCGCCGTGCGCCTGTTCCTGGAAATTCTGGCCGAGCCCTCCGGCGACTTCTCGCCCCGCCGCGTAGTGCTCCGCCCCGATTTGCTGGTGCGCGATTCTTCACAAGCGGTATAGGAACGGTATAGAGACGCATACTTGCGTCTCGTCGTTGAACAATTTAGGCGGCGGACGTTCAACGACGAGACGCAAGTATGCGTCTCTACACCGTTCGGCCGACCGCTACGCTCGGCATACACAGCCCGTTAGGCAACCTTCGCGGTACTTTCGCTTCTTTTGCGTCACAATTCCCTTTCCATCTATTTTTCTCTGATGAATAAAGCCTTTTTGCTGAGCCTGGGTCTGTTTCTGACCGCCGCTACTGTGCAAGCGCAAACCCCGGCTACGGCTACCAATGTTACTGAGGCTACCCCCTACCGTGCCACTGCTACCAAGCGCAACGATTTGGTACACAGCAAGCTCGATGTACGCTTCGACTATAAAAAACGCTACCTCTACGGCAAAGAGTGGGTGACGCTAAAGCCCCACGCCTACCCCACCGACTCGCTCCAGCTCGATGCCAAGGGCATGGATATTCAGACAGTGGCCCTGGTGAATGGCAATGCCAATCAGCCGCTGAAATTCACGTACGACGAAGAATTCCTGCGCATCAACCTGGGCAAAACCGTGCAGCCGGGCACCGACTACACGGTGTATATCGAGTACACGGCCAAGCCCGATGAGCTAAAGGTGAAAGGTTCGGCGGCTATTACCGATGCGAAAGGCCTCTACTTCATCAACCCCGACAGCTCGGTGGCCGGCAAGCCCGTGCAAATCTGGACGCAGGGCGAGACGGAAGGCTCCTCAGCGTGGTTCCCGACCATTGATCGGCCCAACCAGAAAACGACCTCGGAGATTTCGATGACCGTGCCCAGCAAGTACGTGACGCTGAGCAACGGCAAAATGACCGACAGCAAGCCCGCCGGCGCCGGCCTCCGCACCGATACCTGGAAGATGGAGCTGCCCCACTCGCCCTACCTGTTTATGATGGCCGTGGGCGACTTCAAAATCACGCACGACACGTGGCGCGGCAAGCCCGTCGATTATTACTTGGAGCCCAAATACGCGCCCTACGCCAAGGAAATCTTTGGCAAAACGCCCGAAATGATGGAGTTCTTCTCGAACCGTCTGGGCGTGGAGTATCCTTGGAACAAGTATGCCCAAGTGGTAGCTCGCGACTACGTGAGCGGCGCCATGGAAAACACTACTGCTACCCTACACGGTGAGGCGGTGGCCGGCACGGCCCGCGAAATGCTGGACCGCCCCTACGGCAGCAGCGAATCTATTGTGGCGCACGAGCTGTTTCACCAGTGGTTTGGCGACTACGTGACGGCCGAGAGTTGGAGCAACCTGACTGTAAACGAGTCATTTGCCGACTTCTCGGAGGCTTTATGGGCCGAGCACAAGTATGGCAAAGACGCCGCCGATGCCCACCGCTTCGGCTACATCCGACGTTACCTCAGCGGCCCCGGCAACGAGAACAAAGACCTCGTGCGCTTCCACTATGCCGATAAAGAGGATATGTTTGATGGCGTGACCTACCAGAAGGGCGGCGCCATCCTGGACATGCTGCGCACCTACCTCGGCGACGATGTATTCTTTAAATCGCTCACCAAATACCTCACCGACAACAAGTTCGGCAACGGCGAAGCCCACCAGTTGCGCTTGGCCTTCGAGGCCGTGTCGGGTAAGGATTTGAATTGGTTCTTCAACCAGTGGTACTTTGGGGCCGGCCATCCTGTTGTTACCATCGATTACGGTTGGGATGCGGCTAAAAAGCAGCAAAGCGTTACCATTAAGCAAACGCAGGAAGGGCAGAAGTTTATCCTACCCCTGGCTATTGATGTATATGTGAAAGGCAAGGCCGAGCGCCACCAAGTGTTGATGACAGAAGGCACGCAAACATTCAGCTTTGCCGCCGCCAGCCAGCCCGAGCTGGTGAACGTGGATGCCACCAAAATGACGCTGTGGCAGAAAACCGACAACAAGCCCTTTAGCGCCTACGTGTATCAATACCAGCACGCGCCCTTGTACCTCGACCGGCGCGAGGCATTGGTAGCGGCCCAGTCGCGGCAGAAGGATGATGCCGCTGCTCGTGCTCTCTTGCTCTCGGCCCTCAACGACAAGTTCTACGGCCTGCGCCTGGCCGCTGCACAGTCGCTGGATTTGAAGAATGCCGATATGCGCAAAAAAGCCGCCGACGCGCTGCGCAAACAGCTGAATCAGGAGAAGGAAACCGCCGTGCAGGCCGCCTTGCTCACAAATTTGGCTGTTCTCAACGACAAGCGCGACCAAAAGCTCTACGAAAAGTACCTCGATAACCAGTCGTACAACGTGCAAGGCGCAGCCCTCAACGGCCTGAGCCTGACCAAACCCACCGAGGCCCTGAGCCGCGCCAAAACACTGGAAGCCGATAGCCACGGCGCCCTCACTGAGGCTATTGTGGGAGTATACGCCAAGCAAGGTGACGCGGCGCAATGGCCCTACATTCAAGCGCAGTTTGATGAGGCAGGCGCCCAACAGCGCATCAATATGCTGGAAGCCTTGGATGAAGTGATGGTGCGCACCACCGACCCGGCCATCTTCAATGCCGCCCTCACCCGCGTGAAAGACCTGGGCATCAAGTACAAGCAGTACGGCATCGACCGGGCGGTGCTAGGCCTATTGAGCGATGTGCAGCAGCGCAAAACCGGTGCTACGGCTACCCAGGCCCAGCAGGAAATCGAAAAAGCTGCGCAGGAAATCCAGCAGGCGAAGTAAGACGAGCTTGTGAAGTAGAAAAACCGTCTGTCATCCTGAGCTTGCGAAGGACCTTATGTCCACAGAACGAGTCGTTATGACGTCTGTCGTTCACACGTGAGAAGGTCCTTCGCAAGCTCAGGAGGACAGACGGTTTTTTTAATATCCATTTTTTTCACCCGTACCTCGCCTAATCCACTGAACTTTCCGCCGCTCAAGCGTGTCGGAAGCTATGCGCACGACCACTCTGCTGACGGCTACCGGCTTGCTCCTGCTCGCCGGCTCGGCCCGCACCCTGGCCCAAAGCCTCCCCTCCGACCCTGTTGCCAACGCAGAAACACCCTTTATCCGCAACCTCCGCCCCGACCGGCCCGGCCAAACCGTTACGACGAGCATACTGTATCCCGGCCAGGTGCAGGTAGAGTTGGGGACGTTGCGCTACGCGCCGCCGGACGGCTTGGGACCGCGCCGCACGCTTTCGTCGGCCCTATTGCGGGTAGGGTTTTTCAACCACATAGAGCTGCGGGCTTCGCAAGGTTATTTGGCTGATGTTTCCGCACGTCCTACCCTTGGCGATGCGCCGCAACCTAGCCTACCCTCTTATCCCAACGGCTTCGCCCCCCTTACGGTGGGCGCTAAGTTCTTGGCTTCCAGCAACCAGGATGCCCGCTCTCAGGTGGTGCTACTCACTGAGCTGACACTGCCTACCGGTGACGCGTCCTACCTTAATCAAACCTACGAGCCGGCAGCTCGCCTGCTAGTGTCGCAGCAGTTGGGCCAGCGCTACGGCCTGGAGGCCAACGTAGGCTTTCGGCAGCGTGGGTTTCGGGCCGAAGGAACCAGCCAAGGGCAATACCTGGGTACATTGGCCCTAAATGGTGCTATTCTGCCCACCGTTGGCTTTTTTGCGGAAACTTATACCTTCTGGCAACGCACCTACGGTTGGCAGCCGGGCCTCACGGGTGGCCTCTATTGGCGCCCCCTACCCGGCCTGCGCCTCGACCTAAACGCCGGCAACACCTGGCGCGAAGGCCGCGCCGCCCCGCAGGTAGGCGCCGGCCTCAGCGTGCGGCTGCCGAAGTAGTGAGGTGGTGAGATTGTGAGTAAAAAAAAAGGTGTGTCATCCTGAGCTTGCGAAGGACCTTATTTATGTCCACAGAACGAGTCGTTGTTACATCAATCGTTCAATCGTGATAAGGTCCTTCGCTCTGCTCAGGATGACACACCTTTTTTACTCACTATCTCACCACCTCACTATAGCCCTACTCCTTCGCTACGCGTGTGGGCGTTTGCTGACCTGATATGATACTGGTAGCGCTGCGGGCAATGGCGTTGATAACGGCCGTCATATTTTGTAGATCCAGACTCTCGATTTCGTCGTCGACGGAGTGGTAGAGCTTGTCCGTGGGAATCTGGTCGGTGCTGATGGTGTGGGCTGGCACGCCTAGCTTCGCCAGCGTGGCGTTGTCGGAGCGGTAGAACAGGTTTTGCTCGGGATACGGGTCAGGCTCGAAGCGGAATGGCGAGCCTTGCAAGTTCTGCTGCAACAGCGGGCCGAAGTCGCTCCGCTCGTAGCCGGTGATGAAAGCCGTGTTGGGGCCGAACTTCGCTACCTTGCCAATCATCTCAATGTTGAACATCGCTACCACCTTGTCTGGGTCGAGCTGACGAGAGAAATACTGCGAGCCAAACCCACCGATTTCTTCTGCCGTGAAAGCTACGAAAACTAGCGTGCGGGCGTTCTTTTTCTGCTTTTTGTAGTACTCAGCCAGGGCCACTACGGCCGTGGTACCGCTGGCGTCGTCGTCGGCACCATTGGCAATGGAGTCGCCGGCTACGGCCTGGGTGATGCCCAGGTGGTCGTAGTGCGCGGAGAAAACCACCATTTCCGGGGCCAACTTTTTGTCGCGGCCGGGTAGTATCCCTACCACGTTGCGCATAGCAACGGGTTTGATGGTAGTGGTAGCCGTTACGGCGTAGGTAGGCGCAGCACCTTCTAGCGGTGCAGTCGCCAGCAACATTGCAACGGCGTGTGCTGCTGGCTGTTGGGCCTTCACCGAGCCCTTATTCAATCCTAGTAACCGCTTAAACTGCGCCTGATGCGCCGGATCGACAATGACCACGGTGTTTTCGTGCAGATCCAGCAACGGCCGCACCACCTGAAACAGATTGTCCTGCGCCCCTACCATCACTGTGCGTATCGTCGCGTCGGTATTTGTCCAGTCCACCTGGGGCAGACCCGAAGAAAGCACGATGTTATCGGGGGGTAGGGTCGTACCATTCAGGGTGGCGGTCCGGGCGCTCGTCTGTGCTTCGTAGGCCTCAAACTCCTGCAAAAAATTGTCCTTGCCAGGCAGCGGCTTCAAGCCAATACGCTTGAACTCAGCGGCCAGAAACTGACCAGCTTTCAGGTTGCCGGGGCCGGCGCTAGGGCGGCCGGCCATGTCGTCGGCGGTGAGGGTACGGGCCACGCGCTCCACAGTAGCCGCCGATACGGCCGGTTGCTTTTGGGCGGTGGCCTGAGAGCCAACCAACAGGCCAGCAGCAAGTAAAAAGAAGTGTTTCATAGGACAAGCTTACTGCTTTGCGGTAGGTTCTACAATTGCATCACGTTGTTGGGTCTACTACCCGCAGCAGCGCTATCAAGTCAGCCTCCGATTTGCCCATGCTCTTGTTGCGGTCGGCCTCGCTTTTCAGCTTAGCTGCTAGCTCCGGCGCCGCGCTCTGCAAGGCTTTCAGCGTGAGCTTATTGATGGGCACTACCATGCCATCGGGCCGGCGTAGGTAGTACGTTTCTTTGGTTACCAGCTCGTCATAGCGCTTGTCCTGGCTGTAGGCGCCTTTGTAGCTGGCTTGCTCCAGCTTCTTCTGGTACTGCTTGAGCACCGTGTACTTGCCTTCGTGCAACACCTCCACAAACTCACGGCCCTGCGCCGGTTCCGGAGCCTCCACGAAGCGTCGAAACCGGCGCTCAGGCACCGTGCCGGTAGCATCTGTCAGCACGAAGCTTTTCACGCGGTTCTCGTTCAGCAGCATCGAGTCAGTGCGGGTAGGCTGACGGGCGTAGAGGAGTTGCTGCACCACATCGTATTTCAGCAGCACGGGTTGCAGCTTCACGTCATGGTCGGTGGTGACGACGGCTGGCAGCCAGCGCGCAATAGCGTAAGGCGAGCCTACCAAGCCCTGATATCGCGTATCAATGGTGTATCCCTGTCCACCGCGCGCAATGGAGTTGATGTTTTCCTGAGCCATCACGCCGCTGCCACTGGTAGGCACCTGGCTTACTTGGGCCCTACTTTGTTGGACGGATAATCCTACCAACAACCCGGCGATAATCCCGCCCCAACCAACTGCCCGACGTGTAGTTGCGTATTGCCTCATGGTATTGCTTTTTAGTAGACTTTACTGTTGGTTCTAACGGTTCTGCTTGCGTAGCAGTATCTGCCAGCGTTTCTGGCTGCAACCAATAGCAATCGGCAAGCTAAAAGATTTCATCTTTGTTGCCTATTCCCTCGTTTTTTCCCTCATCTATCTCATGCGTATTTCTTCGTTTTTCGCTTCCGTAATCACCGCGGCACTGCTCGGCAGTTGCGCCGGCCGCGAGCCTGCCGAAACCACTCAAACGCCCACCGCAACCACCACGCCCCTACGCGGTACGTATTGGGTACTCGAGCAACTAGGCGATTCTGCCGTAACTACCCCCGAAAACAGCCAGGAAATATACCTGACATTGGCTGCCGACAGCAGCAACCGCGCCGAAGGACAAGCTGGTTGCAACCGCTTCCGGGGCCGCTTCACTCTGGCTGCCAACGATCAGTTGAGCTTTTCGCCGCTTATGTCGACTAAGATGGCCTGCCCGCGTGTGTCCCTGGAAACCCGCTACCTCAACGCCCTCGAAACAACCACGCGCTATCAGCTAGAAGGTGACACCCTCCGCCTATTGGGTGCCCCTGCAGGTACGCAAGTGGTAGCACAGTTTCACGCTGGCGAAGCGCCGGAGTAGAGTTTATAAAAGCAGTTAGCCGTTGGCTGCTAGCGTTAGCCTTTCAGTAAACGAAAGCTAAACGCTAGCAGCCAACGGCTAACTGCTTTTATAAACTCCTACCCCAATGTCAGTACCAAATCGTCGGCATTCACGAGGGTGCCCTCTTCCAGGGTTACGGCTTCCACGGTGGTATCGTCGGGGGCAGTGATAGTGGTTTCCATCTTCATGGCCTCAATGATGAACAGCGGGGCGTTGCGCTTCACTTCCTGCCCAGGTTCCACCAATACGCGCGACAGCAGCCCCTGCAACGGTGCCCCTACCTGGCGCGGATTGGCTTTGTCGGCCTTGGCGTGCTGTACTTTTACCACTTCTACCGAGCGGTCGCGCACTTCCAAGTTGCGGGTTTCGCCATTGATGGAGAAGAACACCGTGCGCTTGCCCTCGTCGTTGGCAATGCCTAGGGAGCGGAATTTTACGATGATGCTTTTGCCGCGGGCAATGTCGATGATGCTTTCTTCGCCCGGTTGCAGGCCGTAGAAAAACAACCGCGTGGGCACCACCGACACGTCGCCGTACTCCTGTACAAAGGCCCAGTATTGCTCAAACACTTTAGGATAGAGCAGGTAGGAAAGCAAGTCCGTGAACTCCACACTCGGCCCAAACTTCTGCTGAAACACCTTCCACTCCGCATCAAAGTCGATGGCTTCGAGGTGCTCGTTAGGCCGTTCGGTGTAGGCCGGCTGGCCTTTCAGGATAATCTCCTGCAAGCCCTCGGGCCAGCCGCCTTCGGGCTGCCCAATATCGCCGCGAAACAGGCTCTGCACCGATTCGGGGAAGTTTAGCGTCTGGCCTTTGTCCCACACATCCTGGGTGGTAAGGTTGTTGGACACCAGGAACAGCGCCATATCGCCTACTACCTTCGAAGAAGGCGTGACCTTGGTGATGTCGCCAAAGAGCTGATTGACATCGGCAAAGGTCTTTTTGATCAGTTCGAACTTGTCGCCCAGGCCCAGCGCTACAGCTTGCGGGCGCAGGTTGGAGTACTGCCCACCCGGAATTTCGTGCTGGAACACGTCGGCCGACCCAGCTTTCAGGCCCGACTCAAACGGCTGGTAGTACGTGCGCACGCCTTCCCAGTAGTTGCTGAACTCGTTGAGGCTCTGCTGGTCGAACTCCCGGTGGCGGGGCGTGTGGCGCAGCATCTCCACCGTGGCGTTGAAGTTGGGCTGTGAGGTAAGGCCCGAGAGGCTTCCCAGAGCGACGTCAATCACATCCACCCCAGCCTCCACGGCCTTGAGGTAGGTAGCGGCCTGCAGGCTGCTGGTGTCGTGGGTGTGCAGGTGAATGGGCAGGCTGATGGTGTCGCGCAGGCCGGCAATCAGCTCCTGCGCGGCATAGGGCTTCAGGAGGCCCGCCATGTCCTTGATGCACAGAATGTTTGCGCCGGCGTCCTCAATTTGCCGGGCCAGGCGCAGGTAGTAATCGAGGTTGTACTTTTTGTTCTGCGGATCCAGCAAATCGTTGGTGTAGCAGATGCTAGCCTCGGCCAGCCCCCCCGTTTTCTCGCGCACAAACCGGATGCAGCTTTCCATACCCGGCATCCAGTTCAACGAATCAAAAATGCGGAACACGTCGATGCCGGTTTCCCAGCTCTGCTGCACAAAGCGCTCTACCAGGTTGTCGGGGTAGGCCTTGTAGCCCACGCCGTTGGCTCCCCGAATCAGCATTTGTAGCAGGATGTTGGGCACGGCCTCGCGCAGCTTGGCCAGGCGCTCCCAGGGGTCTTCGTGCAGGAAGCGCAGGGCCACATCGAAGGTGGCACCGCCCCAGCACTCCAGCGAAAACGTCTGGGGGTGCTGCTTGGCGAAGCGCTCGGCCACCTTCAGCATATCGAAGGTGCGCATGCGCGTGGCCAACAGGCTCTGGTGGGCGTCGCGCAGGGTAGTATCGGTGTAGTGAATGAGGGTATCCTCGCGCAACCACTTGGCAAAACCTTCTGGCCCCAGCTCGGTAAGACGGTTTTTGGTGCCGGGGGGGTAGGGCGCGGTGGCATCGTAGTGGGGTAGCTTGGGCTTGGGCAGGTCCCGGGCCGGGTCCTGGGCGCCGTGCACGTCGGGGTTGCCGTTCACGATGATGTCGCCCAAGAAGGTCAGCAGCTTGGTGCCACGGTCTTGGCGCACCTCAAACTTGAATAGCTCAGGATGGTCTTTGATGAAGTCGACGGTGGCGCTACCATTCTGAAAATCAGGGTGCGCCACAATGTTTTGCAGGAACTGAATATTGGTGCGCACGCCCCGAATCCGGAACTCCGATAGGGTGCGCAGCATCCGCTCGGCCGCCTCCTTGAGGGTAGGCGCCTGGGCCGACACCTTCACCAGCAAGGAGTCGAAAAACGGCAGAATCTTGGCGCCCTGGTACACCGAGCCCTGGTCCAGCCGGATACCGAAACCGCCCGCCGAGCGGTAGGCCACAATGGTGCCGTAGTCGGGCTTGAAGTCGTTTTCGGGCGCTTCGGTGGTGAGGCGGCACTGCAACGCAAAGCCCGTAATGCGGGGCCGCACCTGCGGGTCGAGGTTGATTTCGGGGTCCTGCAAGTGGTAACCCGACGCGATGTAAAGCTGGGTTTTGATGAGGTCGACACCCGTGACCATTTCCGTGACAGTGTGCTCTACCTGAATGCGCGGGTTCACCTCAATGAAGTAAATCTCACCTTCCTCCGGCTTCACCAGAAATTCCACCGTGCCCACGTTGTTGTAGTTCACGGCGCGGGCCAGGCGCAGGGCGTAGTCGTATAATTGCTCGCGTAGTTCCTCAGCCAGGCCCAGGGCGGGCGCTACCTCCACTACCTTCTGGAAGCGGCGCTGCACCGAGCAGTCGCGCTCGTAGAGGTGCGTTACGCTGCCGTAGGCGTCGGCCACTACCTGCACCTCAATGTGCTTGGGTTGCTCCACAAACTTCTCGAGGAATACGGTGTCGTCGCCGAAGGCTTTCAGGGCTTCGTTGCGGGCCTCGAAGAAGCCCTTCTCCAACTGGTCGTCGTCGCGGATGACGCGCATGCCCCTTCCCCCACCGCCGCTGGCAGCTTTCAGCATTACAGGGTAGCCGATGCGGTTGGCCTCGGCGCGAGCTGTTTCGAAGTCATTCAACTCTTCTTCACTGCTCTGAATAATAGGCACTTGCTCGCGCAAGGCCACTTCCTTGGCGCGTACCTTGTCGCCGAGCGCCTCCATCACTTCGGGCCGTGGCCCCACGAAGATGATGCCTTCCTCGCCGCAGCGCCGGGCTAGGGTCGCGTTTTCGCTCAAAAACCCGTAGCCGGGGTGGATGGCGTCTACACCGTTGGCTTTGGCGATGCGCAGCAGGCCTTCAATGTCAAGGTAGGGTTTCAGCGGCTCGTCGTCTTCGCCAATCTGATAGGCCTCATCAGCCTTGTAGCGGTGCAGGGAGTAGCGGTCCTCGAAGGTGTATACGGCTACCGTGGTGATGCCCAATTCGGTAGCGGCACGCATTACGCGAATGGCAATTTCGCCCCGATTGGCAACGAGGAGTTTGCGAATATTCATGAGTAGGTAGAGGTGTTTTAGTCAGCGCGGCCTCAAACTAGGCAATAATTTAACAGAAAGGACAAAAAAGGCTGCTTTTTACGATCAAAATGACAATTATTAGGCACTTCCATTCAATTTTGTACTCATGCACTCACCTTCGCACTCGCTCGGCATAGTAGAGCGAGAGCGGAGGCGAGTGTGAGTAATGCTACGAGCAAGTACGAATGCAAATACTTGCCGCCAACCGCGGGCCTCGTATATTTGCCCTACCGCTCCCACAACGGAGCACTTATCAAGAAAGGCGGAGGGACAGGCCCTGCGATGCCTTAGCAACCGGTAGTCATAGCTACAAGGTGCTACATCCTGAATCTGCGACAGCAGATGAAGATAAGTTACGAAAGGCTCGGCGCCCCGTTTTGGGGTTTGGCTCTTCTGACTTGTCGGAAGGGCTTTTTTTGGGCCTTTTCGGGAAGAAATCTTGGTGAGATGCTTCGGGGTGGAGGCGGAATTTTCCCTCACCTACGGCAGTAGCCGCTGCCTTGATTTCGTTTTCCGCATGACTCGCTCCGACATCCGTATTGGTTTATTTGGTTTTGGCGTGGTAGGCCAGGGCCTGCACACTGTTTTGGAACGCACGCCCGGCCTGCGCGCCCGCATTGGCCGCATTGGCGTGAAAGACCGCGCCAAGCAGCGCAGCCTACCCACCGAGCTATTCACGTTCGACCGCGCCGATCTGCTGAATGATGAGTCCTTGAACGTGATTGTGGAGCTGATTGACGACGCTGACGAAGCCTACCACATCGTAACCGAGGCCCTGCGCCGGGGCAAAGCCGTGGTGACGGCTAACAAAAAAATGTTGGCCGAGCACTTGCCCGAGCTGATAGAATTGCAGCGTCAAACCGGCACTCCGTTGCTCTACGAGGCTGCCGCCTGCGCCAGCTTGCCCGTCATTCGGAACCTGGAGGAATACTACGACACCGACTTACTAGAAGCGGTGGAGGGCATCATCAACGGCTCCACCAACTACATTCTCACGGCCATGCACCGCGATGCCATTTCCTTTGCCGAGGCCCTAAGCAAGGCGCAGGCGTTGGGCTTCGCCGAGAGCAATCCTGCTTTAGATGTGGAAGGTCTGGACGCCCGCAACAAGCTGGTGCTGCTGCTCACGCATGCGTTCGGACTGGTAACGTCACCTCAGCAAATCCTGGCCGTAGGCATCGACCGCCTCAGCGACCTGGCCTCTGATTACGCCCGCGAGAAAGGCCTAGCACTCAAGCTAATTGCCGAGGCCCGCCGCCTACCCGACGGCAATGTGGCGGCTGCCGTGCTGCCTACCCTGGTGCGCCCCGAGCACGAGCTGGCGCGGGTGCAGGACGAGTACAACGGCCTCATCACTCAGAGCGGCTTTGCCGACCGGCAGTTTTTCCTGGGCCGCGGGGCGGGCGCCGTGCCTACTGCTTCCGCCGTGCTCAGCGACTTGTCGGCCCTTACCTACGGCTACCGCTACGAGTACAAGAAAATCAGCCAGAACATCGACTCAGCCCTGACGCCCGACGCTGCTGAAGTAGACGTGCTGGTGACGTTCACGGACGAGCATGCCCCCCAGGAAGCCGACTTCACGCGGGTGCACGAAACCTTCCGCTCGGCCGTGCGCGGGCATTACCTCACAGGTACCATTGGGCTGGCTCAACTGGCGCAAGCCGAGTGGCTGCGGCTGCCCGGCATTTGCGTAGTGCGCCTCCCTACCCCGTTGCGAGCAGCAGCTACCGCTCGGCCCGCCGATACCCAGCTCGCCGGAGCCGCCGCGTATTTTGCCGAGTAATTGATTGTCTATCAACTTATAGTTCGACGGCTATCGGGAAAGAACCCTGCTAGCTGTCGAGCTTTTTTGAGCTGGTAATAACCACCTACAGCCATTCCTGCGTAGCAGAAACTCAACCGTTCACTTGCTTCGCTTTTCATGGAATTTGCTGATAAGAATATTCTCCTGGTAGGTGCATCCTCCGGTATTGGCTTGGCTACAGCTCACCTGCTGCATGGCCTGAAAGCCAACCTGTTTACGGCCTCGCGGCACGAGTCGCCGGAGTTGGCCGAGCTGGGCACCACCTTCCTACCCCTCGACGTTACGCAGCCCCTTGTTGCTACTGCTTTCGACTCCCTACCCGACACCTTGCACGGCGTGGTCTACTGCCCCGGCAGCATCCGGCTGCGTCCGTTCGAGCGCATTGCGCCGGCTGACTTTCGGCAGGATTTTGAGCTGAACGTGCTGGGTGCTGTGCAAGTGGTGCAGGCTGTGGTGAAGCGGCTGAAAAAGGCCAGTGGTGCTTCCATCGTGCTTTTCAGCACCGTAGCCGCCGAAACGGGCATGAGTTTTCATACCAGCGTAGCCACCGTGAAAGCCGCCGTGGAGGGCCTCACCCGCGCCCTGGCCGCCGAATATGCCGGTGCCAACATCCGCGTGAACTGCATTGCGCCTTCCCTCACCGATACGCCCCTGGCAGCTACCCTCCTCAACACCCCCGAGAAGGCCGAGGCCAGCGCCAAGCGCCACCCCTTGCAGCGCGTGGGGCAGCCCCAGGATATGGCCTACATGACGTCGTTCCTACTATCCGACCACAGCAGCTTCATCACGGGCCAAGTCTTGCCCGTGGATGGTGGCATGGGCCGGTTGAAGTAAGGCAGTGATGTTTTGTAATCTGTCATCCTGAGCTTGCGAAGGACCTTCTCACGCTAGAACGAGTCGTTGGTAAACTTGTCGTTCTAGCGTGAGAAGGTCCTTCGCAAGCTCAGGATGACAGATTTTTCAGTTGCATAAGAAACAACCCTTATGAAAATCACGATTTTCTGGCACCGGCGCGACTTGCGCATCACCGATAATACCGGCCTAGCAGCCGCTTTGCAAGACAATGCGCCGGTAATACCGCTGTTCATTTTCGACCGCGACATTCTGGATAAGCTGCCCAGCAAGCAGGACGCCCGCGTGACGTTCATCTACGACGCCGTGGAGCAGCTGGCGCAGGAAACCCAGGACAACGGCGGCACTATGCTGGTGTTCTACGGCAAGCCGGAGGAGGTCTTCGAGCAGTTGTTGAAGGACTATGACTTGGCCGCCGTGCACACCAACGAGGACTACGAGCCCTACGCCCGCCAACGAGATGAGGCTATTGGCAAACTGTTGGGCAAGCACGATGTGCCCTTTACGACGCACAAAGACCAGGTGATTTTTGCTAAGGACGAGGTGCTAACCAAAGCGGGCACACCGCCTAAAGTATACGGTCCCTACAATAAGGCTTGGCGGGCCGCTTTGCAGGACGACAGCTTCCAGGAACGGCCGTCGCGGCGGTTATTCACCAAGGAAAACCTGCACCATATTGCGCATGCTCCGGCTCGCCCTACCCTCTCCGACATGGGGTTTGGACGCTACGAGCAGCCCGTACCGCCCGCTCGCCTACCCAATAAAAATTACGTAGAGGATTACGACAAAACCCGTAACCGCCTCGCCGACGACCACGGCACTACGCACCGCTCGGTGCACCTGCGCCACGGCACGCTCAGCGTACGGCAGCTAATGAGCCAGGCGCAGGACCTCAACGACAAGCTACTGGACGAACTCATCTGGCGTGACTACTTCATGATGCTGCTCTGGCATTTTCCCGAAACCGTAGAGGAAAGTTACGACAAGCCGTTTCGGCGCATCAAGTGGCGCAACAACCAGGAGGAGTTTGCGGCGTGGTGCGAGGGCCGCACCGGTTTTCCGCTGGTGGACGCTGGCATGCGTCAGCTCAACCAAACCGGCTGGATGCACAACCGCGCCCGCATCACCACGGCCAGCTTTCTGATCAAGGATTTACTGATCGACTGGAAGTGGGGTGAGCAGTATTTCGCCGACAAGCTCATCGACTACGACATGAGCAACAACATTGGCAACTGGCAATGGACGGCTGGCACGGGCGTGGTGTCGGCACCGTGGTTTCGCATTTTCAGCCCCGAAAGTCAGCTCCAGAAATACGACCCGAAGCTGGAGTACGTGAAGGATTGGATACCCGAGTTTGGCACCGACGCCTACCCCCAGCCGATAGTCGACCACAAGGAGGCCCGCCAACGTGCCCTGGATGCCTACCGCGCCGCTCGTAAATAGGTTTTTATCGGCAACTTAAACCCCTACTCAACGGTTATACCATCATGGAAAAGGAAGCTATCAAACTCGCTTATCTCGACTACGTGCTGCGCAAGGGCCAGCCGCCAGTTTCGGTCTACAAGCTCATGCACAAGCTGGGCGCTACCGAGGCTGAATTTTACCAGCACTACTCTACCTTCGCGGCCATCGACCGCGAGATTTGGGCTGATTTTGGGCGCCAAGCCCGCGCCCGTGCCGCCGAGGAACCCGTGTGGGAGCAGTACGGCGCCCGCGAAAAGCTGCTGGGTTTCTACTACACGCTGCTGGAGATTCTGAAGCAAAACCGCAGCTACGCGCTGTGGTCGTTGCGCTACTCGCTCTCCAAGATGCCCGGCATGACGCCGCGTATTCTGGACGATTTCCGCCAGGGCTTCGAGCAGTTCGTGGCCGATATTCTGCGCGATGGTCGGCGCACCGAGGAAGTGGCTTCCCGCCCCATGATTCAGGAGAAATATCCCCGCGCCTTCTGGCAGCAGATGCTGTTTGTGCTGGGCTTCTTCGCCAAAGATGATTCCCTGGGCTTCGAGCGCACCGACGCGGCCATCGAGAAAGCCGTGACACTCAGCTTCGACCTGGTAGGCCGCAACACCCTGGATTCCGCCGTGGACTTCGTGCGGTTTCTGGTGCAGAGCCGGTAGGGTCGACGATTACCCCACCCCCCGGCCCCCTTCCCTCCGGGAGAGGGGGAGCCTTTACCGGAGCTGTTAGCTGGTGGCTACTAGCCGATAGCTCGGTTCTAGGAAAAGCTAACAGCTAACAGCTAAATTATCTGGCTCCCCCTCTCCCGGAGGGGAGGGGGCCGGGGGGTGGGGTCCACGTTAGTACAGTATTCAACAGCCACAATGTCCGAACCTACTAAGCCGCTCGTTTCCCTACCTACTACCAAGGTGGCCCGCGCCGCCCGTTTCGCCAAAACGGGCTTAAACGTTGGCGCCAACTACGTGAAGCACTACGCCAAGCGAGCTGTGGGTGCGGAAAGCGCTACGGCCGATTTGCACCAAGCCAACGCCGAGGAACTGTACGGCGCGCTGAGCGAGATGAAAGGCTCGGTGCTGAAAGTGGCGCAGATGCTGGCGATGGAGAAGAACATTCTACCCACAGCTTATGCCGAGCAGTTTGCCCAAGCCCAGTACCAAACACCGCCGTTGTCGGGGCCGCTGATTGTAAAGGCGTTCCGGGATGCGTTTGGCAAATCGCCTTTCGAGCTGTTTGATACGTTTGAGTTGAACGCCCGCCAGGCCGCCAGTATTGGGCAGGTTCATTTTGCCGAGAAGGATGGTAAAGCGCTGGCTGTGAAGGTGCAATACCCCGGCGTGGCTGACAGCATCCGTTCGGACTTGCGGATGGTGAAGCCCGTGGCCTTGCGTGTGCTGGGACTGGATGAAGCCACGATGCGACCCTACCTGGAAGAGGTGGAAACCCGCTTGCTGGAGGAAACAGACTATCAGTTGGAACTACGTCGGGGACAGGAAATCGCGGCCCAGTGCGGGCACATTGCGCACCTGCGCTTTGCGACATACTATCCTACCCTGTCTGCCGCCCGCATCCTTACAATGGACTGGTTGCCGGGTCAGCACCTCAAGGAGTTCCTGGCGACCAACCCTACCCAGGCTGTACGCAATCAACTTGGGCAGGCGCTCTGGGACTTCTACGCCTACCAGATGCACACGCTGCGCCAAGTGCACGCCGACCCTCACCCCGGCAATTTCTTGCTTGATGCTACGGAAGGCGGGACCCTGGGCGTGTTGGATTTTGGCTGCGTGAAGAGCATTCCAGCCGATTTTTACCAGCTCTTTTTCGCCCTACTCGACCCAGCAGTACTAGCCGACGACGCCCGCCTCACCGACTTGCTCACCCAGCTCGAAGTCCTTCGTCCCGACGATGCCCCTACTCTGCGCGACTTGTATCTGCGCACGCTGCGCATTTCGTTGGAGCTGGTGGCACGGCCTTTCCATCAGCCCGTATTCAACTTCGGCGACCCGGCGTATATGCAGGCCGTGTATGCCCTTGGCGACGACCTGATGCAGGAACCCGAGCTACGCAAGCAGCGCGAACCACGCGGTTCGCGACACTTCATCTACGTCAATCGCACCTACGTGGGACTTTACGCGCTGCTAGCTGAGCTAGGCGCCGAAGTGCGAACGGCGTAGGGGCGCGTTGCACACGCCCATCGTTGACAGATACAGGGTAGGCACACTGTCTACCCTTAATTTCCCCTCCATCGGGCGCCTATTAAGCGTCCACATTCTTCCCACACGTATGCAAAAAATTCTCTTCCTGCTGGTGTTTTTCTTCAGTACCGTCACCTTCGCTTCGGCTCAGAGTGCTATGATGAGTTGCTGCACCAAACCCACTGCTGCCACCGAAGCCTTTGCGATGTTAGCTAACGACGACGCCTTTGTGGGTGGTCACGACGCACCCCTTCCCTACACCTACCAGGGCGCCGGCGATATGGTTTCCTACCCTACCCCCGATGGCAAAACGGCCAAGGCGTTCATGCTCAAAAGCGCCACGCCTTCCACCAAATACCTATTCGTGATTCACGAATGGTGGGGCCTAAACGATTACATCAAGCGCGAAGCTGCCGGCTTTGCGCGGGAGATGCCCGGTGTCAACATCATCGCCCTCGACCTCTACGACGGCCAGGTAGCCAGCGCCCCCGCTGAGGCAGGCAAGCTGATGCAGAGTGTGCAAACCAGTCGGGCCGAGGCTATCATCAAAGGTGCTATGCAGTATGCTGGTCCGAAAGCGCAGATTGCCAGCATTGGCTGGTGCTTTGGGGGCGGCTGGTCGTTGCAAACGGCGCTGCTGGCCGGCAAACAGGCCGTGGGCTGCGTGATGTACTACGGGATGCCTGAGAAAGACGTGGCCCGACTGAAAACGCTAAACACTGATGTGCTCGGCATTTTTGCGCTCCAGGACAAGTCGATTTCGCCCGCCGTAGTGGCGCAATTCCAAAAGGACATGGCCGTAGCGGGTAAAAAGCTAACTGTTAAAAACTACGATGCCGTGCACGCCTTTGCCAACCCCAGCAACCCCAACTACAACAAAGCCTACGCCGACGAAGCCCACGATCTGGCAGTAGCGTATTTGAAGAAAAGCTTCAAGTTGAAGTAAGGAGAGGTAGATAGTTATCAGAGAAAAAGCCCTGTCATCCTGCGCAAGCGCAGGATGACAGGGCTTTTTCTCTGATAACTATCTACCTCTCCCCTACCGCACCGCCAATTGCCAGTTACTAGCCAGCAAGGCCGCCAGTTCAGCTACACTTTCGGTTAGCTGCTCCCAGGAGTTGAGCACAAAGTATTGGTCCTGATAGTGCGCCTCAGAATACGGTGTGTGCAGTACAGTAGCCAGATCAAACGGATGGCGCACGTCGGTGCTATTCAGCCAGTGGTGAATCTCGCCCGCCGATGACAGTAAACCCGCGCCGTAGATGCGTGTGCTGCCGCCTTCGGTCACGAGGCCGAACTGCACCGTGAAGCCGTAGAGCCGCGCTAGTTTTTGCAACGCTACCGTGTCGTGCAGGTGCTGGCCGGCTACTCTACCCAGAAAGTGCAGGAAATCGGCGAAGGCGTGGTCTAGCAGCAAGGGCAAATGGCCGAAGGCGCAGTGAAACAGATCGGGCTGCTCGATGAAATCGAACTGCTGCATAGACCGAATCCAGGTCGTAACCGGGAACTTGCGGTCGGCTAGCAGGCCAAAAAAGGTAGAAGCATCCAACTCACCACCCACGGGCGCAATCTCCCACCCCGTACGCCGCCGCAGCCGCTCGCTCACTTCCTCGAAGCGAGGAATAGCTGTACGCTGAAAACCAATCTGTTGCAGACCTTGCTCAAATGCTACAGCCGCTCGTTTGTGCAGCAGGGCAGTTTGGCGGTCGAACAAAACTTTCCAGACCAGTTGGTCTTGGGTGGTGTAGTGATGGTAGTGTTGCGTATCCATAGCTTTTGGCATAAAAAAAGCCCGGCCTCCGGGAGGAGTCGGGCTTTTGTGGTTTACAGCTTCGTACGTCATGATTAGCTTCCGTACTGGCAATACCGCCCGACTCCGTCCTCCGCGGGACGAATATTCATCAGAGTAAAGCGCTTGACAGATTGTTGCTGCATGACAAAACAAATATAGAGAATATTTTTAATTTGATACTTCTTCCCGAAAGATTTTATCAAAAAAAGTTGATTAAATCTATAAATTCTTCACATAATATAAACTTACAATAAAATTATTATTTTAAATAAGCATTTATATTGCCAATTACGTAATAGATCATCCAGGTTTATGGTTTCTTTATCCCTTGGTTAAGTCCAAGCTCGACGGCAGCTATTCCAGCTCCTGCCGCAGGGCATAGACGCGGCGTAGGTTGCGGATCAGGCGCGCCGATTCAGCAAAATTCAGGGTTTGGGCGCCGTCGGAGGCAGCTTGCTCGGGCTTTTCGTGGGCTTCGTAGATAATGCCATCGGCACCGGCCATCACGCCAGCTAAGGCCATATCGGCCACATAATCTCGAATACCAATGCCGTGCGAAGGGTCTACGATGACGGGCAGGTGGGTTTTTTCCTTCAGGATAGGTACGGCGTTCAGGTCCAAGGTATTGCGTGAGGCCGTTTCGAACGTACGAATACCCCGCTCGCAGAGAATCAGCTTTTCATTGCCGCCGGAGAAAACATACTCGGCCGATGACAGCAGCTCTTCAATAGAACCCGAAATCCCCCGCTTAATCATTACGGGCTTGTCCACGCCACCCAGTGCATCCAGCAGGTTGAAATTCTGCGTGTTGCGGGCGCCTACCTGAAACACGTCTACGTAGTCGTGCATCTCCTCTACCTGCGACACCTGCATCACCTCCGTCACGATTTTGATGCCGTGCTGCCGGGCTAACTGGTGAAATAGTTTCAGCCCATCCATGCCCAGGCCCCGAAATGAGTAGGGCGAGGAACGTGGCTTGAACACGCCGCCGCGCATGATGCGCACGTCATTCTCCACCAAGTGCTGCATGATGCTTTCCATTTGGGCTTCGCTCTCGATGCTGCACGGGCCGGCCGCCAGCGTGAGCGTGCCTTCACCAATGCGCACGCCGTCGCCAAGGTCGAGGACGGTAGGGCGCACGCGCCACTTGCGCGACACCAGCTTGTAGTCGTCCGACACGCGGTGGATGTCCACAATGCCCGGCAACTGGCCCACCGTGCGAATGTCGAAATCGGCCTTACCAATGCCGATGAGGTAGTGCGCGCGCTGCGTGGTCACCTCCGTGACTTTGTAGTTCACCGCTTTGATGCGGTTGATAATCGCCTCCCGGTTTTCGGAAGAAATGGCGGGTTCTAGTTGAATGAGCATGGAGAAAGTGGCTTGTCATCCTTCGCAAGCTCAGGATGACAGGAAAACAGTTAGTTCAGAACCGATTGCACAAATCGACGGGCAGCGGCGGGGGCGTCGTCTACCCCATCCATTGCTTTAATTAAAGCCGAGCCGATAATGGCACCTTCGGCATATTGGCAGGCGCGGTCGAAGGACGACTTATCGCCAATGCCGAAGCCGATGAGGCGCGGGTTGCGCAAGTTCATGGCTTCGATGCGCTGGAAGTAGGCTTCCTGCACGCCTTCGGCCTGCCCTTGCTGGCTGCCCGTGGTGCCGGGGCCGGAGACGAGGTAGAGGAAAGAATCGGTCAGCTCGTCGATGCGACGGATGCGCTCAGGCGCGGTTTGGGGCGTGATGAGGAACACCGGCCGCAGGTTGTAGCGGCGGAAAATCTCCTGGTACTCCTCCACGTAATCGTCGAGCGGCAAGTCGGGTAGGATGACACCATCTACGCCGGCTTCGGCGGCTTCGCGGCAGAAGTTTTCTACCCCAAACTGCATCACCGGATTCAGGTAACCCATCAACAGAATCGGCGCATCGGGCACGCGCTGGCGCACGCCTTGCAGCTGACGAAACAGCACGCGCATGTTCATGCCGTTTTGCAGGGCCACAGTACCGCTGTGCTGAATCACGGGGCCATCGGCCAGCGGATCGGAGAACGGCATGCCGATTTCCACAAGGTCGGCGCCAGCTTCGGTTACGGCTTCGATGAGTGGCACGGTGGCTTCCAGGGTAGGATAGCCGGCGGTGAAGTAGACGTTGAGCAGCTTCTTACCCTTCCGCTCGAAGGTGGTTTTGATACGGTCTTTCATGGAGTATTTCTCGCAGAGGTTTTCGCAGAGGTACGCAGTGGTCGACCTCCGCGAACCTCTGCGGAAAGCCTCTGCGCACCTCTGCGAGATAAAACTACTCAGTCAGCTTTTCAGCGTATTTCAGGTAGGTTTCCAAATCCTTGTCTCCCCTACCCGAGAGGTTGATGACCACCACATCATCTGGCCCGGCCCCAATCTGGTCGAGCGCAGCCAGGGCGTGCGCGGTTTCGAGGGCCGGAATGATGCCTTCCAGGCGACTCAACTCAGCTACGGCTTTCAACGCATCTTCATCGGTAATGGCAATGAAGCGCGCCCTACCCGAGTCGCCGAGGTAGGCGTGCAGGGGGCCGATGCCGGGATAGTCGAGGCCGGCGGACAGAGAATAGGGTTCGGTAATCTGACCGTCTTCGTCCTGCATCAGCAGCGTGCGCGAGCCGTGGATGATGCCCGGCTTGCCCAGCACCGAGGTAGCCGCCGAGTGGCCGGAATTGACGCCGTGCCCGGCTGCTTCCACAGCTACCAGCTTCACCGAAGGCTCGTCGAGGAAGTGGTAGAAGGCGCCAGCCGCGTTGGAGCCGCCGCCCACGCAGGCCACCACATAGTTGGGCAGTTCGGAGCCGGTTTTTTCCAGCAGCTGCTTGCGCATCTCTTCGCTGATAACGGCCTGCAAACGCGCCACCAGATCGGGGTACGGGTGCGGGCCTACCACCGAGCCGATGATGTAGTGCGTGTCGACGGGATTCGAAATCCAGTCGCGGATGGCCTCGTTGGTGGCGTCTTTCAGGGTTTTGCTGCCGCTGGTAGCGGGGCGCACCTCGGCCCCCAGCAGGCGCATGCGGTACACGTTGGGCTTCTGGCGCTCCATGTCGATTTCGCCCATATACACGATGCATTCCAGGCCCATAAGGGCGCATACCGTGGCCGTAGCTACGCCGTGCTGGCCGGCACCGGTTTCCGCGATAATACGCTTTTTGCCCAGGCGTTGCGCCAGCAAAATCTGCCCTACCGTGTTGTTCACCTTGTGGGCGCCGGTATGGCACAGGTCCTCGCGCTTCAGGTAGATGCGCGTGTTGTACTTGGCCGACAGCCGTTTCGCCTCAAACAATGGGGTAGGCCGGCCCACGTAATCGCGCAGCAGTTGCTGGTATTCCTGTTGGAAGCCGGGGTCGGCCAGAATATCCAGGTATTGGTTGCGCAGCTCTTCCACGTTGGGATAGAGCATTTCAGGAATGAAAGCCCCGCCAAACTGGCCGTAGTAGCCGCGGGCATTGGGAGCAAAAGCAGAAGTAGCCATAGGTAGAGCCAAAGGTCGCGCCGGGCGCGCATGGTGGTTGGTAGTTGTAGAAAAAAGTCGCCGTTAGACGCTCGAAATGTTGCTGCTAGGCCGGAGTCGCTGAAACAGCTGGCGCAGCTTGCCTACGTCCTTTTCGCCGGGCGCCAGCTCGAAGCGGCTATTCAGATCGATGCCGAAGAGGCCGGGTAAGCGTAGTGTCTGTAACTCCTGCGCGTGCGCTAGATCGAGCCCACCGGCCAGAAAGTAGGGCACCGACAACGGGTACTCAGCCAGCAATTGCCAATCGAAGGTCGTCCCGTTGCCCCCCAGCGCCGGGCCTTTAGTATCGAATAGGAAGTAGTTACAGCAGTCTGCATAGGGCGTCACCTGCGCAAAGTCGAAATCTGCTCCCACCGAAAAAGCCTTGATAATGAGGATGCCCGCCGCACGCAACTCGGCGCACTGCGCAGGCGACTCGTGTCCGTGCAGTTGCACCAAATCGAGGCCGTATTCCTGCACACGCTGTTGGATAACAGGCGTTGTTTCGTTCACGAACACACCTACCTTCAGGATAGACGGCGGCAGCTTGGCAAGCATTTTTACGTCGAGTGTCGGCACGACGTAGCGCGGCGACTTCGCGTAAAAGATGAACCCCATAAAGTCCACCCCCAACTTCGCTACCTCCCAGATGTTGTTGTCGGAGCGCATGCCGCACACTTTGATGCGCAGACCTGGGCTGTTGACGGATGACAAAGGATAGGTAGCAAGTGGAGTAGGAAACATACGGTAGTAGTGGAAATTTAAAGAACAATAGCCGGCTCCGTAGCGCGCAGCTCTTGCACCAGCGCCGCGCACGCCTTCTCGGGTCGGCTGTGACGCATAAAGGCCTCGCCCATCAGGAAGCCCCGGTAGCCCACGCCGCGCAGGTAGGAAATATCGGCGGCCGAGGTGAGGCCGCTTTCGGTTACTTTCACAAACTCTGCCGGAATCTGCTCGGCTAATGCTACGGAAGTTTCCAGGCTTACGGAGAAATCGTGCAAGTTGCGGTTGTTGACGCCTACTAAGCTTACGGCGTCAGGGTGCAGCGTGCGGGTGAGTTCCTCGGCGTTGTGCACTTCCAGCAGCACTTCCAGTCCCAGCGAACGGGCAAATTTGCCCAAACGGGCTACCTCGTCGGCTGACAGCACGGCGGCAATCAGCAGCACTACATCGGCACCCATGCTCTTGGCTTCGATGATCTGGTACTCGTCAATCACAAAATCCTTCCGCAGAATAGGGCAGAAATTGTAGCGCCGCGCAATGGTCAAGTCCTCGGTTTTACCGCCGAAGAACTCCGTATCCGTCAGTACCGATAAGGCCGAGGCACCGGCCTGCATGTAGCCCAGGGTAGTACGCTCCACGGGGGCATATTGGTTGATGAACCCCTTGCTAGGCGACTTGCGCTTGAATTCGGCAATGATGCCGCTGAGGTCGTCGCGGAGCAGGTAGCGGCGCAGGCTCAGCGGCTGCGCGTCCATATAGAGGCTGCGTTCCAGCAATTTAGTGGGCACCAGCTCGCGGCGCTCGGCTACCTCGCGACGCTTGTGGGTGATGATTTTATCGAGAATGGTTTCAGTCGACATCGTGCGGTTGCAGTTTCCCACCGTAGTGCGCCGTAGAAACGCTTCGGCGCGTGGTGGGCGTTCAAACAAAGTGAAATTAAGCGGCCAGTAAGCGGCGCAGCGCCTCGCGGGCCCGCCCCGAATCCAGGGATTCTTGCGCCGCCGCTAGGGCCTGCGC
This sequence comes from Hymenobacter defluvii, assembly GCF_017589435.1. Taxonomy (NCBI): domain Bacteria; kingdom Pseudomonadati; phylum Bacteroidota; class Cytophagia; order Cytophagales; family Hymenobacteraceae; genus Hymenobacter; species Hymenobacter defluvii. The sequence goes on along the minus strand of NZ_JAGETX010000001.1, from coordinate 163,103 downwards.
AAAGGTAAACTCTGTTTCGCGACACTGAATGGCCAGGGCCGCATTGGCCGTCACCACGTCGCGCTGGGCGGGCGTGGCCCTACCCTCTAGCACATCCAGAAACAGTTGGGCCGACTCCTCTACCGTACGCCCGCCAGCCAGGCTGGTAGGCGTGGTGGTTGTCAGGCCCAGATCAGCCGCCGTTACTACCCGCTCGCCGGTGCTGGTGGCTACCTTGGCCGCGCCGGTCAGCGAGAGTTCATCGTAGCCATCCAGGGCGTGAACCACGGTGTAGCGCGTCTGGGTTTGCTGGAACAGATACTGATAGAGGCGCAGCAGCTCTAGGCTGAACGTGCCCGCCACCTGGTAGCGCGGCCGCGCCGGATTCACCAACGGCCCTAAAATATTGAAGAATGTACGCACCCCCAGTTCCCGCCGGATAGGCCCGGCGTGGCGCATGGCCGGATGAAACGCTGCCGCGTGCAGAAAACAGATATTCGCCCGCTCCAGCTGCCGCTTCAGCACGTCGTTGCCTACCCCAAACTCGATTCCTAAGCTCCCCAACACGTCGGCCGAACCGCACACCGACGACACCCCAATGTTGCCGTGCTTGGCCACCGGGTAGCCTGCGCCCGCCACCACAAAGCACGCCAGTGTGCTGATGTTGAGCGTGTCTTTACCGTCGCCACCCGTGCCCACAATGTCCACCACGTCGTGCGTGCCCAATTCCGGGTCGCGGGAAAGTTCGAGCAGCGCGTCGCGGAAGCCCGCCAGCTCCGGCACCGTGATAGGCCGCATCCGGTAGATGGTCATGAAGGCCGCCATTTCGGAGGCGTTAGCACCGCCTTGGCCAATTTGCGTCATGGCCTCACGGGCCTCGGCGTGGGTCAGGGGTTGTTGGTCGAATAAGGTATTGAGAAGGTGTTTCACGTGGGAGGGAATTTTCGAGGTAGGAGCGGCTTGCTGCCGCCCGTGGGAACGACTGGCAAACCTTGAAACAACGAGTAGGTACTTATGCGGAACTGTTAGCTCTAGCGCGTCGCACCGACGGGCGAGGACAACGTGCCCCTACCCTTCCAGCCAGTTTTTCAGCATTTCCTTACCGTACTCCGTCAGGATAGATTCGGGGTGAAACTGTACGCCGCGCACGTCGTACTCGCGGTGGCGGAAGGCCAGCACCTGGCCCTGCGCATCTATAGCCGTCACTTCCAGCTCGGCGGGTATGGAGTCGGGCTGCACCACCCAGGAGTGGTAGCGCCCTACCTTGAACTGGGTGGGTAGGCCGGCAAACAGCCGGTCGTTTCCAGTGATAATATCAGCATCGGTAGCAATGCCGTGCAGAACGGCCGGCAGATTGTAGAGCGTGCCGCCAAAGCCCTCAGCAATGCCCTGGTGGCCCAGGCACACGCCCAGCATGCGCTTGGTAGGTGCGTAGCGCTGAATGATTTGCGGCATCAGCCCCGCATCGGCTGGCACACCAGGACCAGGCGAGAGCATGATGGCATCGTATTGCTCTACTTCCTCCAGCGTCAATTTGTCGTTGCGGACGACGGTGGTTTGGTCGCCGTAGCCCAGTTCGCGCAGTAGCTGCACTAGGTTATAGGTAAAAGAATCGTAGTTGTCGAGGACAAGAATTTTCATCAGACTTAAAAAGCTAAAGCTGTTCTGAGGTTCACGTTTTCCTACCCTACACTTGCTCGGCCTCTTTCAGGGCTTTGCGCAGGGCGGCCAGTTTGTGGTGCACTTCGTTGAGTTCGGAGTTGATGTCGGAAGCGGCTACAACCCCGGCACCTGCCTGGAAGTAGAGCTGGTTATCGGTGCTGAGGAAGGAACGAATCATAATGGCGTGGTTGAAGTCGCCATTGAAGCCCAGGTGGCCCAGGCAGCCGCCGTAGTAGCCGCGGGCTGTCGGTTCCAGCTTGTCAATGAGCTGCATGGCACTGTGCTTGGGCGCCCCCGAGAGCGTACCGGCCGGAAAGGTATCAGCCACTACTTGCAACGGATTGGTACCGGGTAGCAGTTGAGCTGTCACCTCGCTTACTAGGTGAATGACGTGGGAGTAAAACTGAATTTCGCGGAACACTTTCACCGCTACCTGGTCGCCGTGGCGGGCCAGGTCGTTGCGAGCCAGGTCTACCAGCATCACGTGCTCGGCGTTTTCCTTAGGGTCCTGGGCGAGGCGCTCGGCGGCGGCGGCGTCCTCAGCATCGTGGCCGGTGCGGCGGAAGGTGCCGGCAATAGGGTAGAGACTGGCTTTGTTTCCTTTAATAAGGAGTTGCGTTTCAGGCGAGGAGCCGAAGATCTTGAAGTTGCCGTAGTCGAAATAGAACAGATAGGGCGAAGGGTTGATGGAACGCAGCGCCCGGTACACGTTGAATTCGTCGCCGGTGAAGCCCTGCTGGAAGCGCCGGCTCAGCACAATCTGAAATACGTCGCCGCGCAGGCAGTGCTGTTGTCCCTGGGCCAGCACCCGCAAAAATTCTTCGTCGGTCTGATTGGTTTCCACCTCGCCCTGGGTCTGAAACCGAAACTCCGGCAAGGAGGGGTTGCGAATCAGGTTCACCAGTCGCTTCAGACCGTCTTCGTCCACAGCGTCGTCTTGCAGCGTGTGCTCGAATACGTACAGCTCGTTGCGAAAGTGGTTGAGGGCAATAACGTAGCGGTAGGTGCCGTACAGCATCTCCGGAATATCGCCAGCTGCTTGCTTGGCCGCATTCAGGTCAAGGTCCTCGAAATGCTGCACCGCCTCGTAGCCCAGGTAGCCGAACAGCCCCCCCGTAATGAAATCAAAGCCGTCCTCTTCCGTTTGGAAGCTCTGGGAAAATTCCTGTAGCCGGGCCAGCGCGGCGCGGGGCTCGGTTAGCGTCTCGGTGGTGACGGTGCCATCGGGAAAAGTCTGCTTCACTACCCCGCGCCGCACCTCAAAGCGAGCCAGTGGGTCGCAAGCTAAGTAGCTGAAGGCGTTTTGCTGGCCGTGGTAGTCGGAGCTTTCCAGCAGCAGGCAGTTGTCGTATCGGTCGCGCAGGCGCAGGTAGAGGCCCACGGGCGTTACGGTGTCGGCCAGCACCCGTAGGTGGCGAGACTTAAGCGTGAAATGCGGCATTCGGCAGAGCGTAGCGAGGTTGGAGGTAGAGAAGGGCTGAAAAACAGAAAGCCCGGCGGTCGGCCGGGCTTTCTGTTGGAGTATGCGGAGTAGTATACTTCACCGCACGCACAGGGTATCCCGTCCGGAGTTTCGGAGAGGCCACCACCAAGCTTGCAGGGAAAGTTGCGTTTTCATCAGTTCAAGAAGCGTCTATTCGACGTGCCACAAAGGTAAGCAGCCGAGTTTACGGCGCAAGTATTTTTTTGGTTTCCGCCGAAATTCCGCCAAACAGCCACGTATAAGCCGCCGGAAACTCGCGGCGCCAGAACCACTCGCTGTGTTTTCCGTCCGCTTGTATTGTGTAATGCAGATGCCGGCTTAGCACGCCAGTTTGGTGCAGTTGGTCGCGCAGCTCGGCCATGTAGGGCACCATGGTTTCGCTTTCCTGTGCGCCGGCCACAAGGTAGAAGCGGGTGGTGTGCTTTGGCCGGGCCTGCCGCACAAAACGGTCCAGCGAATCCTTCGCAAACCACAGGGCTGGCGAAAACACTCCTACCCTACCATATATCTTTGGGTAGTGCAGGGCAGTGTATACGCTAATGAGTGCCCCCATACTGCTACCTCCAATGCCCGTATGGCGTCGGCCGGGGCGGGTGCGGTAGTGCTGGTCGATGTAAGGCTTGAGCGTTTCGACCAAGAAGGCCGCGTACTCCCTACCCTCACCCCCGCCATACTGCGGGTTGCGCCAGGGCGAGTACTCGTCCAGGCGCTTGTCGCCGCCGTTGTCTACAGCTACCACTATAGCGGCACGTTTTTCCTGGTTCAAGGTTTCGTCTACGCCCCACTCGCCGCTGAAGCTGGTTGCCTCATCAAATACGTTCTGGCCATCCTGCAAGTACAGCACTGGGTAGCGACGGTGGCTGGTTGTGTAGTCGGATGGCAAGTACACCCACACCCGGCGCGTGCGATGCAACTGGGGCACTGTTACTTCCAGCGTCGTGACGGTAGGGGAAACTGTGTGCAGCTTTTGCGCCTGCACCGATACCGACCAGCAGATTGAAGTTAAGCAGATGCTACTTAGTCGCCCCCACCCTAGCATACGCACTACCGCTGACTTACTCTCGCGCATATTTTCTCTATTCTAGTCTGATTCTAGCTTGCCAGCAAATGAGCAAAATTTATAGAGAGGATTTAGCAGAAAACAGTTGCTCACAATCTTTTTTTCAACATACTATCTTCATTTTATACAAATTGCTTTGCAAACTGATTTTCGTTAGTTAAGCAAGGTCTCCTATTCATAACCTGTTCGTAATTAACATACTATATTAAGACTACCCAAACGTTTGCGGTAGCAAATACCCAACGGCACTCGGCAAATGTCCGGGCCTCGACTAAGCGTGTCTTCTGAACACCTAGATCACAATTGTTTTTATAGGTTTTATCATAGTATCTTCGTCTTTACATTCAATTTTGGACGAAAAAAAACCGCTTAAGTAGCCAAAATGTGTAATTTTTCGTAGGAGCCGAAATCGTTTGCAAATCGGCTCTGCCGAAAGTTAAATTCCCAACCCTAATTGTTTTTCAATGAAACACCCTTACCTGGTGAAACTACTGTTTCTCCTGCTATTTGTGTGCGCTGGTTTCACCGGCGCATTCGCCCAAACCGGCTCCGTGAGTGGCCGCGTATTGGACGAACAAAAACAGGGCTTGCCCGGCGTAACCGTTGTGATAGAAGGCACCTCGCTTGGCAACTCCACCAATGCCGATGGTACCTATTCTATCCAGAGCGTACCCACCGGCCCGCAGACACTGATTATTTCCTTCGTAGGCTATAATACGCAACGCCAACCCATTACGGTAAACAATGGCCAGAACACGGCCGTACCCAACGTGGTAATCGGTGAAAACACCACCCTGTTGAACGAAGCAGTGGTAGTAGGCTACGGCACGCAGCGCAAAGAAGACGTGACGGGTGCCGTGACGCAGATTGATGAGAAGCAATTCGTGAAGGGCCAGGTAACCAACCCCGAGCAGCTGATTCAGGGCAAGGTAGCTGGCGTGCAGATCACGACCGGCGGTGGTGCCCCCGGCTCGGCTACCACCATCCGTATCCGTGGGGGCTCGTCGCTGAATGCCAGCAACGACCCGCTGATTGTAATTGACGGTGTGCCAGTAGACAATAGCGGCGTGAGTGGCGCCGCCAACGCGCTGAGCCTCATCAACCCCAACGACATCGAGACCTACACGGTGTTGAAAGACGCATCGGCCACGGCTATCTACGGCTCGCGTGCCTCGAACGGCGTTATCCTTATCACCACCAAGCGGGGTGTGCAGGGCGAGAAAATAACGGTGAACGTTAGCTCGCTGGCTTCTGTCTCGAAGCGCTACAACTCGGTAGACGTGCTATCGGCCAATCAGCTACGCAATACCGTAGCCAGCGTGGCCCCCACCAAAAGCAACCTGCTGGGTTCCAGCAACACCAACTGGCAGGACGAGATTTTCCGCACGGCTTTCACCTCCGATAACAACGTGAGCGTGGCCGGCGCAGCGGGCAAACTGCCTTTCCGAGTTTCGTACGGCAACCTGGAGCAGCAGGGTATTCTGCGCACCAACCGCCTTATTCGTAACACGGGCTCTATCAGCCTTACCCCCGTTCTGTTCGATAACACCCTGAAAGTGAACTTAAACTTGAAGGGTTCGATCATCGATAACAACTTTGCTGACGCTGGTGCCGTTGGTGCAGCCTTGGCCTTCGATCCTACCCAACCTGTGCGCAGCGGCGCCGAAGGCTACGGCGGCTACTTCGAGTATCTGCAAAGCGCCGGCGGTGTGCCCCAACAGAACGTACCCCGCAACCCAGTGGCCCTGCTGGAGCTGCGCCGCGACCGGAGCACCGTGAAGCGGAGCATCGGCAACATTCAGCTGGACTACGCCCTACCCTTCTTCCGCGACCTGCACGCCAACGTGAACCTGGGCTACGACATCACCCGCAGTAACGGCAGCAACCTGGTTGATGCAACGGCCGCAGCTGCGTATTTCAACCGGCCACTGGATCCTGCCATTACCGACCGCCAGGGCGGCTCCTTTAACCGCTACGCCCAGAACCGCGACAACAAGCTGCTAGAAGCCTACCTCAACTACACCAAGCAACTCGGCGGAACCCGCCTGGATGTGCTGGCCGGTTACTCTTACCAGGACTTTGTACAGACTTCGCCCAATCTGCCTACTTACTTGGCCGATGGCACCACCGTTTTCCGGGCGGCACCTGTTAATCCGTTCCGCACGCAATACACCATTCTTTCGTACTACGGCCGCGCTAACCTAAGCATCAACGACCGGTACGTGCTTACGGGTACATTGCGTAACGATGCTTCGTCGCGCTTCTCGCCCGAGAATCGCAACGCCTTGTTTCCCGCCGTTTCGGCCGCGTGGAATATCAAGAACGAGTCGATCCTGAAGGACAACAACACGTTCTCGGACCTGAAATTGCGCGCTGGTTACGGTATCACGGGTCAGCAGGACATCGTGGGTGCTGCGGGCAGCGACTACCCATACATTCAGCGCTACGTTGTGAACTCGCTACAGGCGCAGTATGGCTTCTACAATCCTGCTACTAGTCAGTATGAGTACTATATCCCCTACTCTCCGCAGGGCTTCAACCGCAACCTGAAGTGGGAGCAGACCACCACCTACAACGCCGGTATTGATTATGGTTTCCTGGATGGCCGCCTGAGCGGCTCGGTAGACGTATACTACCGCAAAACCAAAGACCTACTGGCCGTTATTCCTATTCCAATCCTGACCAACTACACCAACCAGCTGGTGTCGAACGTGGGTTCGTTGGAAAACAAAGGTGTCGAGCTGAACCTGAACGCGACGCCGGTACAGGGCGAGCACTGGAACTGGACGCTGAACGCCAACGGTACTTATAACGTGAATAAGATTCTGTCGCTCGGGCCACAGGTAGAAGGCTTTGCCGGTATTGAAAACAATGGCGTAGCTGGCGGTACCGGCACCAACATTGGTATCTACCGGGTAGGCGAGCCGTCTTCGTCTTTCTACGTGTACAAGCAAGTGTACGGAATGGATGGCAAGCCGCTGCAAGACGTGTACGCCGACCTGAATGGTGACGGTATCATTAACAGCAATGACCGGTACGTGTACAAGCAGGCCGCGCCGCCCGTTATCCTGGGCTTCAGCTCCAACGTAAGCTACGACCGCGTGAATCTGGCCTTCACGCTGCGCAGCCAGCTTGGCAGCTATTTGTACAATAACGTGAATTCGCAGAACGGTACCTACAATGGTCTCACCAGCCAGCCCACGGTGATAACCAACGCTACCCAAGACGCCCTCTACACGGGTTTCACCAACCTGAAGCAGGAGCGCTATTCCTCGGATTACTACATCCAGAACGCTTCTTTCCTGCGGATGGAGAACATAACCCTGGGCTACGACGCCGGCAAAATAATGGGCAACCGCGGGAATCTGCGCCTGACGGCTGCTGTTCAAAACGTGTTCCTGATCACGAAGTATTCCGGTCTCGATCCGGAGATTTTCAACGGGGTTGACAACAACGTGTATCCCCGCCCCCGCACCTACACGATTGGCCTGAACCTCAGCCTATAATTGTCTCTCTGATTGTATAATGAAAACATCATATATTTTTCGTCGCACTTTGGGCCTGGGCCTCGTTGCCGGTTCGATGCTGGCGGTTACGTCGTGTAATGACGACCTGGACCGCGTACCAACCTATGACCTGAATACGGAGAGCGTATACAAGGATGCCGAGGGCTACCAGCGCGTAGCGGCCAAGGTGTACAGCGGCTTTGCCGTAACGGGTGGCCAAGGTCCTGATGCAGCTACGGGTGACATTCTGGGCATTGACCAGGGCACTTCCGACTACGTTCGCTCTTTGTGGAGCGCGCAGGAGCTGACCACCGATGAGGCGGTTATCCAATGGGGTGACCCCGGCGTGCAGGACTGGCACAACATGAACTGGACGTCTAGCGGCGTGCTGATTCGGGGTTTGTACAGCCGTATTCTCTACGAGGTAACGCTCTGTAACGGCTTCCTGGTGCAGGCTACCGATGCCAACCTAAGCAGCCGCGGCATCACGGGTGCTGACCTGACCAACATCCAGCGCCTACGGGCAGAAGTTCGTTTCCTGCGGGCTTTGGCGTATTACCACGCCCTGGATTTGTTCGGCAACCCACCCTTCGCCACGGAAAACGACGAGATTGGAGGCACCACTCCGCCTCGTCAAACTACCCGGGCTGAGCTATTCACCTACATCGAGTCGGAGCTGAAAGCCATTGACGCCGACCTGGCGGCTCCCGGCCAGAACCTCTATGGCCGCGCCGACAAAGCTGCTGCCTGGACGCTGCTGGCGAAGCTCTACCTCAACGCCAAAGTATACACCGGCACGGAGCGTAACGCTGACTGCGCTACCTACGCCAAACGCGTGATTGACAGCGGTGTGTACTCCCTGACGCCGCAATACAAGAACCTGTTCCGGACCGACAACAACACCAGCAAGGAAATCATCTTCCCGATTGTGTATGACGGCAAGCGGACGCAAACCTATGGCGGTACTACCTTCCTGACGCACGCCGCTGTATCGGGCACCGCCAACTCCTTCTGGAATCCTGCCCGCTATGGTATTGATGGTGGCTGGGGCGGTATTCGGACCACGCCGCGCCTGTACCAGCAATTCCCGGATACGGCTGCCGATGCGCGGGCTAAGTTCGTGACGGGCGGCCAGTCGTTGGAAGTGACGTCGCAAACCACTTTCACCGATGGCTATGTACCCATCAAGTTCAAGAACATCTCCTCTACCGGCGCTCCTGGCTCCGATCTGGTGTTTGTAGATACTGACTTCCCGATGTTCCGCTTGGCTGATGTGTACCTGATGTACGCCGAAGCAGCCCTGCGCGGCGGCGGCGACCAGGCCCTGGCTCTCACCTACGTGAACCGTGTGCGGGCGCGGGCATTCAACAATGCCCCTGCTGGCAACATCACCAGCGGGCAGCTCACGCTGGACTTCATCCTGAACGAACGTTCGCGCGAGCTGTACTGGGAGGCTACCCGCCGTACCGACCTGATTCGCTATGAGCGCTTCACCACGGGCGATTACCTGTGGGCCTGGAAGGGCGGTGTGGCCGGTGGCCGGGCCGTATCCGACGACCGTCGCTTGTTCCCACTTCCGGCCGCTGACCTGAGCGTGAACCCCAACCTGACGCAGAACCCAGGTTATTAATAAGCAGGCTGCCAAGCGTCAGTTGGCACTTGGCAGCCTGTCTGGTTCCTTTTTCCGACATTATAATTTCCCACACAATGAAAACTTGGTTTACCAAAATACTGGGAATAGGTGCAGTTGCCCTAGCCCTTACCGCGTGTGAAAAGGACGAAGATAGAGCGGTAATTAGCTCGAATGGCGGGCCGACGCTTACAGCTTCATCTACAGCCCTTGGCGCACTTTCTGCCGACAATGCGGCTAAAGAAGCCGTAGTTTTCAATTGGACCAACGCCGATTACGGCTACCCTGCTGCTGTATCTTATACCTTGCAGCTTGACGTGAAGGGTAACAATTTTAAATCACCTAGCGAATTCACTACTACTGCTACCAAGCGGGCATTTACGGTAGCAGAATTAAACAGCACGTTGCTGGCTTTAGGAATTGCACCGGGCTCAACTGGCCAGCTAGATGCACGTGTGCTCTCAAACGTGAGCAGCAACACTACGTATGCGCAGCAATCGGGCGTTACTTCCGTAACAGCCATGCCCTACTTATCCATCATTGCGTACCCATCATTGTACGTTCCAGGTAAGTACCAAGACTGGGCTCCTGAAAAAGCACCCAAGATAGCCTCGCCGGCCAACAACGGCACGTACGAAGGCTACGTGAATTTCACTGATTCTACATTCAAGTTTACAAGTGCGCCTAACTGGACTAGCACCAACTACGGTCGTTCGGGTACTATTACGACTGATCCTACTACGAAGGAGGTTTCGGGCAAACTTTCTACAGATGGCGGTGCCGGTGACCTTTCGTTACCCGTTAAAGGCTACTACCTCTTGGTAGTAAATGTTCCTAACCTGACGTGGACGGCTACGCCTACTACTTGGGCAGCCATCGGTTCTGCTACCCCCGGCGGGTGGGACAATCAAACGCCGCTAACCTACAATACTGCCACCGGCACTTGGTCTGCTACGATGAACCTGAGTGCTGGCGGTGAAGTTAAATTCAGAGCCAACAACAAATGGGATATCAACTACGGTGACACCAAGGCAGACGGCGTACTGGATGCTGGCGGCGACAACATCAAAGGTCCCACGGCAGCTGGTAGCTACCTGGTTACGCTTGATTTAAGCCAGGGTGCGGGTAACTACTCGTATTCTATTCGTAAAAACTAACCTCCTGCTCTTATCCCATACAAAAAGGCTCCTGATAGTAATCAGGAGCCTTTTTGTATGAGTAGCCGTTACTGGTGACCATTGCGGGGGACTTGCTGGCCGCAGCATACATGCTGTATGAATGCACAGCTGTTAGGTCATGGAAATCTTTTGCCCTTACCGCAGCTGCACCGACTCCACATCCACGTGCCGATCTGTTGTTACGGCCGGCAGTACCACTTGTAGCACCTCCGCATCGGTCAGGCGCAGGGTAGGCGGCTGGGTGGCAGGCTGAAATGTGAGGGGTAAGAAGCTGGGGTAGGGCCGTGGGCTCAGCAGCAACGGCGCGGGCCGGAAGTCAGTAAGTGGCACACGGATGGCTTGCCGGTCGGTGCCCAGGGTGATAGTAGCGGCGTAGGCGGCAGCGTCTTTAGTTACCAGCACCACTTGCACAGTTGTGCCGGGCTGGCTGGCCTGACCCGTGAGCACTACTTCCCGGCATGCGGCCAAATTGGCGCTGCGGGCGCGGGTTTTCTCCCCAAAGTATGAGCGTAAACAGATAGCGGGCTGGTCTTTCGCAGCCGATGCATCGGGCTTTGCGATGAGGCGCACGGCCAGCGTGCCCGTAGCAGGCGTGGTCACGTAGTCAGCGTAGCTGCCCTCGCCAATGCGGCCCAGCTCCACCTGGTCGTAGTCGGTGGCGGCGGTGAACAGGGGAAGCGGCGCGGCAGCTGGCACAATGGCTGTTTCCCAGTGCTCGGGGTGGGCGTAATCCCACTGGCGTGGAGAGCCCGCAACATTGCCCGGAAACGTAGTGGTTTTGCTACCTTGCTTCACCACTACCCAGTACCGCAGCTGACCGGGATATAGCAGCTCAGCGGGTACTCTCACCTCAAACAAGGGGTAGGCCCCGCGCTGCATAGGAATGGTTTGGGTGCGGCCGTAGTAGTGTTGCGCCACCAGCAATACGCTGTCGGTGGGCGCTAGGCCTACCACGTTGGCGGTGAGGCGCAGCGGCTGCCCAGCCGCTACCTGGGGGTAGGACTTGTGCACCACTTGTAGTCCGGCAACGGTGGGCGCGGGTGCCACAAACTCACCCAGCCGCAGCGTACCTAACCGCGTTTGGGAAGTCCAGACAGTGGTTTTCTGCTGCGAAGCCGCTAGCAGGTATACGCCGGGGCGCACAGCTACTGCTCCGTTGGCGGCCTGCGCCTGGGCAGCATTGCCCTCGTTGAGGCCGCGCACAGTGAACTGTTGCCCCAGATCAGCCAGCGAAATACGTAGCGGCTGCGTGTTCCACTCGATGCGCGTGACGGTGCGTTGCAACGAGGTTTGCGCGAAAGGGTCATCCACCTGCACGGCATCGGGCATCACCTCTAGGCGCCACACGCCGGAAGCCAGCTGGTCGAGGAAGTAGGCGCCAGTACCCCCGTAGCCTACCACTGGCGACGACCCTACCCCGGCCACGTGCCGGAGGGCGGCGGGTTTTCGGGGTTGTGTTCGCGTGGTACTAGTGTAATAAAATGCTTCCGGCGTGTTCATCTCACTGAGCTGCTCGCGGTAGCTGATGCGGAAGGCCCCAAACGTAGAATCGGTGGGGTAGGCCGGCGTAGCCTGTCCGCGTTTCACTTGCCGAAATACCTGCCCAGCAATTAGTAGGCTCAGGGCTTTCGAGGGAGTGTAGGCCAGGTTCAGGTAGTGCGTTTGGTACTCGGTATTGGCGTAGGCAATGGCCAGGGGGTCGTAGGCAAACTGCGTGGCCCACTGAAAACCCGCGGCCCGGAAGCTGCGCGCCATGGCCGGGTACATAATAGGCTGCAAAATATCGGCCGACTCAAACTCGTACACCATCTTCGCTTTCGAGGTGAAGCGCTTATCCTGACGGTAGGGAATCGGGTATTGATCTACGTAGGGTAGGAAGTTGCCGCGCAGCGTGTGGCCGCTCACCAGGCCTTCGGGATACCACTGGTAGGTGAGGCCGTCCACTTTGGCATTCAGGATGGCTTCGTGCACCTGTGGGTTTTCGGCAATGTTATAGAACACGGGCTTGTGGCAGCCAGTGCTGCGAATAGCGGCGGCCATGCGGTCGGCGAAGGCCGTTACCTGCGCGGCGGGCTCGTGGTAGCGCGGCTCGTTGCACACCTCGAAGGCAATGATGTCGGGGTCTTGGCGGTTGAGCTGCTTGGTGTAGGTGTTGCGGTGGTTGAGGAACTGCGTGAGGTAACGCTCCTGCGCCGCGATGGCGCGCGGGTTGGTGTAGGCCTGGCCTTTGTCGTAAATAGACGAGAAGCCCGTCATGGCCGTGTCGGGTTCGGGGTAGCCATTGCCCCAGTAGGCAATGGGCGTCAGGATAATTTTAATACCCCGCTCCTTAAGGCGGGCCACCAGAAAGTCGAGCAGGCGCAGGTGCTCGTTTTCCAGCAGATTACCTACCGTATCGGTGATTTCCACGTCCCACACGTGCACCCGAAATGCATCGACGCCCAGCCGGGCGAGGTGGTATACGTCCTGTTCGATGGCCTGCTCCGGCGACACGTCCAGGCGCCGGTGGGCACGGTAAGAATAGGCAAACGGCGTGGTATAGTTAACGCCGAACAACGCTACCTCCTGCTTACCCTTTTGCCAGCGTAGCACGCCCTGTTTGTCAACATATACGTCGCCTTTGGGAACTGCCTGCTGTTGCGCCCACGCAGCCGGCGCCACCATCAGAGAGCAAGACAAAAAGAAGAACAACGAAAGAAAAAGCTTCTGCATCAGGAAGATAAAATGGGAGAATGTAAGCGTAAGTCGGCACTCGAGTGAGCGAAGCAGTGCCCGCATCAGGCCGCCGACTTTAAAACAGTGGCAAGTTAACGCAAACGTTTGTCTAACCCGGAAAACCAACGCCCCTACTGGCCAGCCATTGCGTTGCAGTTTGTTACTATTTGCTCTTTCCCTACCCTACTCAGCAACGCCGAGCTGATTGCGTTGTTTTCGCTGATGTTGATCACTCCCTTTCGCCTTCTTTCGAAACCTATCTGTTCAGCCAATCAGCGGTTTTTTTCTTGCACTATATCATTGCTTTCCAATAACATCATGGCCTACGGCTTTCAACTACCGAAAACTTTTCCGTGCTTCGCTATTCTGCGCTACGTAGTACAGTATGCATTCTACCCCAGGATGCTGCGCATTTCTTCTTTTACTTTCTTCTACCCTACCCATGATCATCATCGCTGACGGCGGCTCCACCAAAACCAACTGGTGCTTAATCGACAACGCGGGCACGCGCATTTATTTCAATACCGAAGGCTACAATCCCTACTTCATCAGCACCCAGGGAATTATTGAGTCACTCGAAACAAGCCTGCCCGACAACCTGGACCTGCCGGCCATTAGTGAGGTGTATTACTACGGTGCTGGTTGCTCTACCCCAGAGAAGGTGGAAACCGTAGCCGCTGCCATGCGCCATGTGTTCAAGCAGTCGGAAGTATACGTGGGACACGATTTGCTGGCCGCCGCCCGCGCCCTGCTGGGTCTGGAAAAGGGCTTTGCTGCCATCCTGGGCACGGGCACCAACACGGCCCTCTACGACGGTAAGGACGTGACGCTGAACATCGACTCGCTGGGCTATTTCCTGGGCGACGAGGGCTCGGGCTCGTTCATTGGCAAGCGTCTGCTGCGCGACTACATGCGCGGCTACCTCCCCGACGGCCTGCAAGAGGCCTTCCAGAAGCAATACGAGCTGGACAACGAGGAAATCTTCGACCGCCTCTACAATCAGCCCCTACCCAACCGCTTCCTCGCTAGCTTCGCCAAGTTCGCCTACGACCACAACAACGTGAGCTACTGCCGCGAAATCGTGTTGGAAGGTTTCAACACGTTCTTCGACAACCTGGTAGTGCACTACCCCAACTACCAGGACTACAGCTTCAACTGCATCGGCTCGGTGGGCTACAACTTCCGCGACGCCCTCACGCAGGCGGCCAAAAACCACAACATGGAAGTTGGCAAAATCATCCGCTCCCCTATTGACGACTTGGTAACCTACCACACCGTACTCAGCAAGAAATAGGTTGATGAGTTGATGCGCTGGTATAGTAGCCAGTCATACTTCGACTCGGCTCAGTAGTACAGACTTTCAAACAAAAAAGGCGGCTCCACTTGGAGACGCCTTTTTTGTTTGAAAACAATCATCACATCAGCCTAGTGCTGCACCACCAGACGCGTGGTTTGCTGCTGCGTTCCGGCTTGCAAGCGCACGAAGTAGATGCCATTGGCCAGGTTAGCCACGGGCAGCGTCAGCTCGTGGGTTCCGCTGGTCTGGCGGCCCGATACAGGTATGGTGCGTACGGTGGCACCCAGCATGTTCTGTACGGTCACCGATACGGTAGGCGCGGCGCTGGTTAGCTCGTAGTAGAGCGTGGCGGTGCTACCCGTAGGGTTAGGCGAGGCCAGCAATTTAAGGCCGCTCATGGCCTGCGCTCCTTTTACGGGCAGCACTGAGTTGGCGGGCTTGGTGATGGGCTTGTTGGTATACACGAAATACTCGCCGGGTTGCAGCGTGATGGTCGCGTTGGCATCAGCCACGTTCATGGGCGTGCTGGTGAGGTAGTTATACCAGGTACCGGTTTGCTGAAATTTGGGGTTGACGGTGGTTGCCGTCACACCGAAGTTGCCAAGCACCGTCACGCTCAGGTCGCCGTTTGATAGGTGAATGGCCTTGGCCTGCCCGGTTAGCTCCTGCGAGAAGGAGGTAAGCGCGGCGAATAAAGGCTGCTTTTTCAGTGCAATCAGGGCGCGGTAGGTGTCAAAGAGGTGGCGGCGGTCGGCCTGCTGGTAGTAGTCCCAGCGGATGGGCTTGTTGCTGAGGCGGCAGTCGTTGCTGATGGTCGTGCCATCGGCGCACACGTTAATGCTGTAGTCGTAGCCTACCTCTCCAAACTGCCACATCAGGCGCGGACCAGGTATAGTGAAGAAAAAGGCTGCTGCCATCTCGTCGCGCTTCAACCCTGTCGCCAAGTCCTTCACGTTGTAGCTACCACTGCTGTTGCCGAAAGCTGCATTCTTGAATTGCAGACGCTCTTCGTCGTGGCTTTCCATATAGGTAATCAGGTTGGGCTGGTTCCAGTCGCGCTGCCGATAATAGCCCCAGTTGAAATCCCAGCCGTCGCTATAACCCATCGTGGCTTGGTTGTATGCATGGTTTAGATTGCCCCACAGCATCATACCGTAGTCGGCTAGTTCCTTACCTTCTTGGTTGGCGGCAAATGACTCCAGAATAGGATACGACGTATTGTCGACGCTCATTTGGTAGTCGTAGTACTCTTTCCAAATGGCAATGCGCGTAGGGTCATACACAGCGTCATAGGTAGCCTCCGTTTTCTGCACCTGACTGAAACCACCGGCCAAGTCAAAGCGGTAGCCATCAATGTGATATTCCTGTAGCCAGAATTGCATCACACGCTTCGTGAAATACTTGGTGTAGGCGCTTTCGTGGTTGAAATCGTAGCCCACATTGTAAGGATGCTTGGCATCCTGGTTGAACCACGGGCTATTGGCAGCAGGTTTGTCGCCATCGAAATACAGCTGCACCATCGGCGACTGGCCGAACGAGTGGTTCAACACCATGTCCAGCACCACAGCAATGCCGCGGCGGTGGCACTCATCAACCAGCTTCTTAAGGTCGTTTTTGGTGCCGTAGTATTTGTCGGGAGCGAAGTAGAACGAGGGGTTGTAGCCCCAGCTTTCGTTGCCCTCAAACTCGTTGACGGGCATCAGCTCCAACACGTTCACGCCCAGGCGCTGGAGGTAGGCCAGCGAGTCGGTCACGGTTTTGTAGTCGTGGCGGGCTACGAAGTCGCGCACCAGCAGCTCGTATATCACCATGTTGGTGCGGGCTGGGCGCTGGAAGTTGGTCGTGGTCCAGGTGTACTCGGCTGCGCCCGGCGACAGCACCGATACAATGTCGGTGGTCTTACCCGTGGGGTAAGCCTTCAGGTTGGGGTAGGTAACGGCCGGAATGTACTGGTCGTTGTTGGGGTCCAGCACTTTTTCGGTGTAGGGGTCGGCGATGCGCAGGCTGCCATCTACCAAGTACTGGTAGGCATACTCCTGGCCGGGCGTGAGGCCGTCAAGCTGCACCCACCAGCGGCCGTTTTCGGCGTCGTTGGCGTCGGTGCGCTTCATCAGGGTGGCGGCTGTGGGCTGCCAGTTGTTGAATTCGCCAATCACGTATACGCTTTGCTTGCCGGGCGCCGTCAGGCTCAGAATGGCGGAGGTGCCCCCGTTCAGGTAGGTCACGCCGTCCTTCTTCGCGCCGGCGGGTAAGGCAGCCGTGGTGATGGTAGGCTGCACCAGCAGCAGGCGCTGATCCGTAACGGTGGTAGTCCCGTCGTTGGCCGTGAGCACCAGCGTGTTGATACCGGGCTGCGTAACGGCCACTGTGGCCGAAAGGGAGGTAGTGCTGGCCTGCTGCGCCACCTGCGTACCGTTGAGGGTGAGGGTAAGGGTAGCCGCCGCCGAGGCCGTAGCCGTCACGGACACCGAGCCGCCGCTCACCAGTACCGGGTTGTTGTTGCTCGTGGCTGGCGCCGTAATGCTGGCCTGCAAAGCTGTAGTTTGCGATACATCCAAGAAAATGTCGGTGTTGCCAGCGCCTTTGCCCTCGGGCGTGCCATTGGTCCCACGAAACACCATGGCCAGTTGTCGTACGGTTTCGCCGGAGCCTTTCAGGCCGGGGTAGTAGTCCTCGGGCACAAAGGTGATGCTGTAGCGGCGGTTGCCCAGCGCCGTCATCTTTTCGGCCGCAATGGGCGTACTGAAGCCGTTTGGGTTTTTTACGTGCTTCCAGTCGCTGGGCGTGGTGCTCAGGTTGGTGATGACGCCGGTATAGATGTACACGTCGCCGGTGTAGTTAGCCAGACCAGCGTTGCCTTTGGTGGCGTCAAAGGTGATGGTTACCTGATCCGTTGCGCGGAAAAAGGTAGGAGTAGCCGTCACTACCTGCGCCCAGGAGGCAGACGCACTACCTAGCACCATTAGCAGTAAACAGAAGAGTCGAATTGTTTTCATTTAGAACGTTAAGAAAATGGGAATTTGAAAAGCAGTACGATAACGGATTCGTACGAAAACGCTGTTTTTCGGCTCCGTAATCGTTTGCATAGCAAAGGTACGCATTGTCTTTTCCCAGTATCTAATTGCACCCGCGAATTGTGCGTAGTTTTGCTGCCTGCTACTGCTTGCGCCGCTGAATGTCCTGTTTTCACTCTCTTTGCTGCTGGTTTTCACTCTGGAGCTTGCTGCTCCTACCTCAGCAACCTACTCAAGCGCAAGCGCTAGCCCAGTTGCACACGGCACCGCAGCTTTCCGGCTTCTCTTATTCTGCGTCGGCTCCGTCTGTCCCGCTTGCCCTACCCGATTCGGCGCGGCAAGCCCACCTCAACCGCCGCCTACCCCTGCTGGCTGGCGGATTGGTAATTACCTACACTGGCCTCACCTACGGCCTCGGCAAAGCCTGGTACACGGGCGAGCGAAGCAGCTTCCATTGGTTTGACGACTTCCCAGAGTGGAAGCAGATGGACAAGGCCGGCCACTTTTGGGGGGCTTTCCACGAAAGCCGGGGCGCCGTAGACATGCTGCGCTGGGCGGGCCTCGACGACCGTAAAGCCATTTGGTACGGCGGCTTTGTAGGGTTTATGCTGCAAAGTCCCATTGAAATCCTCGACGGTCACGACCCCGAGTATGGCGCGTCGGCGACCGATCTGGCAGCTAATTTTCTGGGCTCGGCGGGGCTGATTGGCCAGCAGCTGGCTTGGAACGAAGTGCGCATCATGCCCAAAGTGTCGTTTCATACCACGCGCTACGCGGCTATGCGGCCTAACGTGCTGGGTCGCTCCTTCGCCGAGCGCCTGCTGAAGGACTACAACGGCCAGACCTACTGGCTGGCCTTCGATGTGGGCGCGTTTATGCCCACCGCCTCGCGCTGGCCCCGCTGGCTACAGCCAGCAGTGGGCTACAGCGCTCAGCAAATGGTATACAATGATGCCGACGCCAACGCTGCCCTGGGCCTGCGCGCCTACCGCCAATACTACCTCACGTTAGACGTAGACCTGCGCCGCATTCCTACCCGTAGCAAGCTATTACGCCGCGTGTTCTACGTAGCCAGCATCTTCCACCTACCCGCGCCGGCCTTGGAGTACAATAGTCGGCGCGGGTTGGTGCTGCATGGCTTGTATTATTAAGTCTGAACCACGGATTCGCTCGGATTTTTCGGATTACGCGGATTTTGTGGACGCTTGTTTTCCGAGGGTAGCGCTCTGGACTGATCTGTAAGAGCGATAGAACTACCTCAGTACAGTAGCCCAGGGTTTCAACCCTGGGCATGCGCGCCAACCGATAGTTGATAACTCACAGCTGACAACTAACAATTCACCCCTGACAACTAATAAGCAACGCTACCACCGTTTGGCCGTTACTTTTGTTGTATTCTGACATTGAACCCACCCCCTCATAATAGATATGCAAGTAGGAGATAGAGTGCGGCTGCTGACTGGCCGCGAAGAAGGCATTGTTACCCGCCTGCTCGATAATGAGCTGGTAGAAGTTGCCATTGATAACGATTTCACGATTCCGGTGCTGCGCCGGGAGGTGGTAGTGGTAGCCGCAGAGGAGCAGAAAGCCTTCGGCAAAACGGCTGCTGCCGTGGCCAATGAGCGCAAAGCCGCTAGCACTGGGGCCGCCCGCGCTGCGCAGGCCGCCGGCGAAAAGCCCGCAGCAGCATCTGCATCAGGTTCGACTAAAAAAGGAAGCGGTCCTACCTCACCTCCTGTTAAGATTGCCAAAGGTCTGTACTTGGCGCTGGTGCACCAGTCGCCGGAGCTGCTGGCCGTGCACGTCATCAACAACACTGATGCCGACGTGCTCTACACCTACGGCGAGGAGCGCCCCGACGGCACCTACCGCGGCCTGGCTTCTGATAAGCTCGATCCCAAAGCTGCTAGCAAGCCGTTGGGCCACTGGCATTTGAAGGATTTCGATAAGTGGCCCGCTGTGCTGGTGCAGCTTCTCCCCCACCAGCTCAACGGCACCACGGCCTACGATCTGCTCAGCAAGCGCACGCAGTTCAAGGCAGCTACCTTCTACAAGAGCCGTCAGCAGGCACCCATCATCCAGAAAGAAGCATACCTCTTTCAGCTCGACGAGAAACCCGCCGCGCCCCTCGCACCGCCTACCCCCGAGAAGCTGGCCGAAACCTTAAAGGCCCAACTCTCCGGCGACGCGCCCGCCAAGCCCGCCACCGTGGCGCCTACCCAGGAGCCCGCCAAAGCCCTAGTGGCCCCGCCCCACGAGCTGGACCTCCACATTGAAGCCCTACGCCCCGAGGGCGCCGAAGGCCTCAGCAACACTGCCATGCTCAAACTTCAGATGGATACATTTGAAGATGCATTGTCGCGGGCTTTGGCTACCAACATGCATGAAATCGTGTTCATTCACGGGGCCGGCAATGGCACGCTACGCAAGGAGATTCACAAGCAACTGAGCCGGAACAAGGACATCAAGTTCTTTGAGGATGCCCGCAAGGAGAAGTTTGGCTACGGCGCTACCCTGGTGCGGCTGAAGTAAGCAGCAACTGCTATCCTGATAAAAACTCGTCTGTCATCCCGAGCTTGCAAAGGACCTTTTGCCGGTTGAACGACCATCGTACCAACGACCCGTTCTCGCGTAATAAGGCCCTTCGCAAGCTCAGGATGACAGGCGAGTTTTTTGCGCTTTGGTACGCGTAGGGTTTTATAGAAAGCCAGGCTCGCTTATTGCGTACTTTGCGCCATGTTTCGCACCCTTTCTCTCGCTTCTCAGCTGGCGCTTGGTTCCTTTGCCGCCCAAGCGCAACAGCCCCTACCCATCCCACGCAACCTGGCGGCCACCTATGCCGCTGGCACCCGCGCCGAAAACGGCCTGCCCGGCCCCAACTACTGGCAAAACACGGCCGATTATACCATTAAGGTTAATTTCAATCCGGCTACCCGCTTGCTGAAAGGCACCGTGGATATTGCCTACCAGAACAATAGCCCCGATTCGCTGCGGCAGTTGGTGTTCAAGCTCTACCCCAACATCTACCAAAAGGGCGCCCCCCGCGACACCCGCTTCGCTGCCGCCGACCTCACCGACGGCGTGCAGATTGAGCAGCTGACCATCAACGGCCAAGCCACCGATGAAAGCGTGCGCCGCATAGATGCTACCAACATGACGGTTTCCGTGCCCAAGGCCATTGGCCCCAAGCAGACAGCCCGAGTAACCGTGGCCTACTCCTACACCCTCAACAAAGGTTCGCACCAACGAACCGGCGAGGTAGAGCCGGGGGCTGACTTTGTGGCCTACTTCTTCCCGCGCATTGCCGTGTACGATGACATCGACGGCTGGAACCGTATTCCTTACACCGGCTCGGCGGAGCTATACAACGACTTCTGCAACTTCAAAGCAGATATCACCGTGCCCAAGGATTTTGTGGTATGGGCTACCGGCACGCTCAGCAACGCTCAGCAGGTGTTGCAAAAGAAGTACGCCCAGCGCCTACAAGACGCGGAGAAAAAGGACGACGTTATCACAATTATCAGCGCCGCGGAGGCCAAGCGCAAGAACATCACAACAAATAACGCGCAGAACACCTGGCACTTTGAGGCGCAGGATGTCGTGGATTTCGTATTTGCTACTTCCGATCACTACGCCTGGCAGGCCAGCAGCTTGGTGGTAGACCCCGCCACCAAGCGCCGTACCCGCGTAGATGCGGCCTACAATCCCAAGCACAAGGATTTTGAAGAAGTGGTGCATTTTGCCCGCCGCACGGTGGAGGCCATGAGCTACACGTTCCCGAAGTGGCCCTTCCCCTACTCCCACGAAACCGTATTCGACGGCCTCGACCAGATGGAGTACCCAATGATGGTGAACGACAACCCCACCAAAACCCGCGAGGACGCCATTACGCTCACCGACCACGAGATTTTCCACACGATGTTCCCGTTCTATATGGGCATCAACGAAACCAAATACGGCTGGATGGACGAGGGCTGGGCCACCATTGGCGAGTGGATTATCTCGCCCCTCATCGATCCTAAGCTAGTAGATGAGTACGGCGTGATGCCTTACGCACGCTTTGCCCACACCGAGCAAGATATGCCCATCGTCACGCTCACCACGCAGCAGACAGGTACGCCGTTTTACCTCAACTCCTACCCCAAACCCGGCCTGGGCTACCTCTACGTGAAGGATATGCTCGGCGATGAGTTGTTTACGAAAGCCCTCCACACCTATATCCGCAACTGGCACGGCAAGCACCCCATGCCCTACGACTTCTTCAACTCGATGAACGCCGGTGCGGGCCAAAATATGAACTGGTTCTGGCAGCGCTGGTTCTTCGACCTGGGCTACCCCGATCTGGCTATCCAAACCGTGACCAAGCAAGCCACTGGCTACCAGGTAACGGTAGCGGCCAAAGGCACCAAACCCGTACCAGTAGACCTCACGGTGACCTTCACGGACGGCACCACCACCAAACTGCACCGTTCCGTGGCCGCGTGGCAGTCTGGCAACACCTCCGTCACGCTGGATATCTCAACCACCAAAACGGCCAAGCGCATGGTGCTAGGCAGCACCTACGTGCCAGATAGCTTCCCGAAGGATAATGTGTGGGAGGGTAGGTAAAACCTGCTGATTTTATTAATATCAATAGGTATAATTATTTTCTTTTAATTTCATTCAATGGATACTTTACGCGTCATAACATTAATTATTAAGCAGCTCGGCGTTCCTCTTACAACAATTATTGCTATAGGTTCAGCAGCAGCTGGGCTTTGGCTTTCTCTTAAACAATACCGTTTAAAAACACTATCTGAAACTAGATTGAATAAAGCTGCTAGTATTGAGGCTGATATTAATTTAATGAAATTATTCAGTGAGCTAATGAATACTGCACATGCGAGAAACACGTATCAAGTTTCTGAGAAAGCAATTGAGATGTTACTTCAACAGGATACTATGCGTGCATTGTTAAGTGCAGGAACGAATATGAGTTTAAATACTTTATTATCTCAAGCAGTTATTTCTATTCCTGTCGGAGCTGCTTCTCAAGATGCAGCTATAGCTGCTATAGCTACTTTAGGCAAAAAGCATGAGGTTTTATTGGACGCAGCTATACAAGGTCTGGAAAGTCTTAGCCATATAAAGGGCGATGTCACTGACAAATATATTTTAGAACTTAAACAACTTCGAAATAATTTATAACAAATTATTTCGAAGTTCATGTGTATTAATATACATTTCAAACAAGAAAGGCCAGCCGATATAGGCTGGCCTTTCTTGTTTGAAAAACATCGCTCTTACAAATGTGCAATCGGGTCGGCGTTGCCGTCGGGGTCATTTTTCACGGTGCCGCTGGTCGTGAAGCTCTTACCCTTCATGAGTAGTACGCCAGCCATGTGCGGGGTAGCCATGGAAGTACCGCTGATGGTGTTGTACCCACCACCCATCCAGGTAGACTGGATGTTTACGCCTGGCATGCAGTAGTCCACCGGTGGGTTGCCGTAGTTGGAGAACGACGCCCAGCTATCGGAGCTGTTCATGGCGGAGATGGTGAAGATGTTGGCCCCATTCACGCGGGCGGGCGAGTGGTTGTTGGCATTGTCAGTTTCGTTGCCGGCGGCCAGAGCAAACAGCACGCCGCCTTGAGAGGCACGTAGCACAGCATCGTCGAGGGCCTGCGATACGCCGCCGCCCAGGCTCATATTGGCCACATCGCCGGCTTTGCCGTTGGCGCCTACGTAGTCAACGCCTGCAATAACGCCGGAGTTGGAGCCGCTACCACGCGAGTCGAGCACGCGCACTGCCACTACCGAGGCGCCTGCGGCTACCCCTACCACGCCGATGCTATTGTTGAGGGCCGCAATAGTGCCCGCTACGTGCGTGCCGTGGCCGTTGCCATCATCGGGCGAAGTATAGCCCTTACCACTGGTCAGGAACGAGCGGCTGCGCGTGGCATCTACGCTCAAGTCGGGGTGGTCCAGGTCGATGCCGGTATCAATTACCCAGGCTGTTTTACCGCTGCCGTCGCCGTAGCCTACCCGCGCAATGCCGTAGGGTATGGTTTGAGAAGGAGAAGTAGTGCCACCGCCAGCCGCTGGCTTGCCCAGCGAAATAATTTTATCCTGCTCTATATAGGCCACGCTGGCATCCATGCGCAATTTCGCAGCTTCAGCAGCCGATAGCTTAGCCGAAAAGCCTTTCAGCACGTGCCCGTAGGCATGGCCCACAGCTTGCTCGCTCAACCCGTGCGCTTTCAGCAGACCATATGCCTTAGCTTTCACTTTTTTCACTTTTCCCTCATAGTTGTCGGCTGAAGTGGTAGCAACGGCGGCGTCCTTCAACACCACAATGTATTGACCGGCTATATCCTCGTCGGCCGATTTAGCGTCGTTTGTTACAGTGGCTACAACTGGTTCCGATGGCATGGCCATTTCGTCGGAGCAGGAAGTGAGGGCAGCCGAGCCAGCCGCTACAGCAGCTATTACAGCCCAGGAGGAGAGGCGCAGGTGATGTACTTTTTTCTGCATGCTACTAAGATTTAGAAAGGAGAGAAAGAGTGTTTGAAAAGAGCTAATTGCCAAGTATTCTATAATCAGAAATCGATTACGGATATAATTGGCTCATCAAACTAGCCTTTTTATTAATTTTTTCATATTAAAATAGTAAAAAATAATTTAGGCTATATATTAGAAAACGGCTTTGTCCAATATGGATTTTTGCAAGCCTATTGCCCTGCTATTTCTCATTGCACTACCTTTGCTTCTGTAATGAGTCGCTCCACCGCGGCGCCCTTGGGCGACGAGGAAAGTCCGGGCAACGCAGAGCACCCTGCTTCCTAACGGGAAGGACGGAGAAGCGTAAAGCAACTTCGGACAGCCAGTGCCACAGAAAATTACCGCCGTTCTTTGGCTGTTAGCTAGTAGTTGCTAGCTGTTAGCTCTCGTTGTAGAAAAGCTAACAGCTAATAGCCATCAGCCAATAGCTCAAAAAAAGGTAAGGGTGAAAAGGTGCGGTAAGAGCGCACCAGCGGCCGGGTGACCGTGTCGGCTGGGTAAACCTCAGGGGTTGAAAGACCAAATAAGCGGATACGCTCCAGCCTTCGGGCTGGGGCACCGGGCGGCTCGTCCGGCGTCCGTGGGTAGGTTGATGGAGCCTTTCCGCGAGGACTGGCCTAGATAAATGGTGGAGGCGCGGCAACGCGTACAAAACCCGGCTTACAGACTCATTACCAGCAACAAAAAGGCCGCTGCAACAGATGTTGCAGCGGCCTTTTTTGCTCTTAAAAAAGGAGAAGGACAGAGGCTAAGCTCCTACTTTTTCTTCGCAGCGCGGGCAGTCTTCACTTCTCCGGCTTGCACGGCGCTGGCTTTGTTGCCAAAGCTGTTGCGCACGTAGGTAAGTACGTCGGCAATTTGCTGGTCGGTGAGGAAGTCGTGGGCGGGCATTACGTTCTGGTAGGATTCGCCGTCAATGTCCTGATCCTCCATGCCATTGAGCAGGATGTTGATGAGGCGGGTTTTATCGCCCAATACGTAGCTCGTCTTGCTAAGAGGCGGGTTCATGTTCTGCACGCCTCCACCGTCGGCCATGTGGCAGGTCAGGCAATTTTGCGTGTATACCTTCTTGCCCGAAGCCAATACTGCCCCCGAAACGGCTGATGCAGCCGGCTTTTGGGTAGGCGTTGCTGGCTTTTTTTGCGCCAGGGTAGGTAGGGAAAGCAGCGCAAAGGCAGCAATTAGGAAAGGGGACTTCATTATTTTTTGTTGTAAACGATATGGTAAATAGTGCCCTTCACGTCGTCGGAGACGTAGAGCGAGCCGTCGGGGCCCTGGGCCAGGCCACAGGGGCGGTGGTCGGCGCGACCAGAGGCCGCTTTCTCGGGCGAGCCGGCAAAGTTGTCGGCAAATACTTCCCAGTTGCCGCTGGGCTTGCCATTTTTGAATGGCTGAAATACGACGAAATAGCCCTTCTGGGGTTCAGGAGCGCGGTTCCAGGAACCGTGGAAGGCAATGAACGCGCCGTTCTTATACTTCTCCGGAAACATGGAGCCGGTGTAGAACAGCAGGCCATTGGGCGCCATGTGGGCGGGGTAGGCCGCCGCCGGGTCGATGTACTTATCGTCCACGGTTTTCTTGCCGTCGCCGCCGTACTCGGGCGCCATCATTTTCTTGTTTAGCTCCTGATTGTAGTAGATGTAAGGCCAGCCCGCGTTATCGCCTTTATCGAGAGCATACATGCACTCCGCCGGGAACTGCGCCGATTCCTTCTCCGTGTATTTGTCGGGAAACAGCGTGTGCAGCTGGTCACGCCCGTGCTGCATCACAAACAGCTTATTGTCTTGCTGATTCCAGTCCAACCCTACCACGTTGCGCAGGCCCGTAGCGTAGCGCATGCCGTCACCGTACTTCTGATTCAGCTTGTTAGCCTTGAACTGCCAGATACCACCGGCCGAGTCCAGCACGGGGCAGTTGGGCATGCCCAGGGAGCCAGGGCGCCGGTCGCGCTCCTGGCAGGAGTTGGAGTAGGCGCCCACGTTCACGTAGATGTTGCCGCTGTTGTCGAGCACCACCGATTTGCTTTCGTGCTGCTTGCGGTTAATCAGGCCTGTTATAATCATCTCTGGCTGGGTAGGATTCGTTACTTCGCCTTTGCTGTCGAGCTTGTAACGGTACACATCCTCATCAGACGAAGCGTAGAGGTAGCCATCCTTGTTGTACATACCCGTACCACCATAGCCACCAAAACCGCCCGCAATGGTGGCTTTGCCAGTGCTGGTGGGGTGTAGTGTCAGGATGCCTTTGCCATCTTTCACCCGGCTCAGCTTCACATATACCACGCCTTGGGGCGTTACGGTGAGGTGGCGGGCACGCCCCCCGGTTTCGGCGGCTACCAGCGCACCGAAGCCAGCTGGCAGCTTCAGGCCGGCGTTATCGGCATCGGGCACTACCCGGGCCGGGGGAGTTAGCGCATACAGCGCAAGGCTACCTGCTACGGCCGTAGCAGGTAGTAAAAAACGAGTCAGGGTGTTTTTCATGGAGGAAAGCGTAGTGATTCTGGCAAATAACGCGGCCGACTGCCGACGGTTGCTTTTGTCGATACGGTAGGACCACCCTAGTACGGATGTGCCTGTAGAAACTACCGGGCAAACTCATTGTTTATTATATGAGTTCCTATGCAAACTAGCATTGCTTTAGCGTTCGTATATACATTTTAGCTCTTGCGCTGGGTAGCCTACCAGCACAGGTATCAGGGCGTCATTCACTTGTTGTGCGGCTGCCCATGGCTTTTTGCTACCTTCGCTCTATTACGCACCTCTCGCTTTCTCTATTTATTTCATGCCCCGTATTCTCATCATCGACGACGAAAAAGCTATTCGGAATACTCTGAAAGAGATTTTGGAATACGAAAGCTACAAAGTCGACCAAGCCGAGGACGGCCCCACTGGCCTCGACATGCTTATTAAAGATAAGTACGACGTCGTGCTCTGCGACATCAAAATGCCCAAGATGGATGGCATTGAGGTGCTGGAGCGCGCCCAAATCGTAGCGCCCGACGCGGCCTTCATCATGATTTCGGCCCACGGCAACATCGACACGGCTGTGGATGCCACCAAAAAAGGCGCCTACGATTTCCTGCAAAAGCCACCAGATCTTAACCGCTTGCTCATCACCGTGCGCAACGCTCTAGACCGCACCAAGCTGGTAGCCGAAACCAAGACGCTGAAGAAGAAGGTTGCCAAGAACTCGCAGATGGTAGGCACCTCGCCGGCCTTAGAGGTGGTGCGCAAAGCCATCGAGAAGGTAGCCCCTACCGATGCTCGCGTGCTCATCACCGGCCCCAACGGCGCCGGCAAGGAGATGGTGGCCCGCCAACTGCACGAGCTGAGCAGCCGTAACAACGGCCCTATGATTGAGGTAAACTGCGCCGCTATTCCATCCGAACTTATTGAAAGTGAGCTATTTGGTCACGAAAAAGGATCATTTACCTCAGCTGTAAAGCAGCGCATCGGCAAGTTTGAGCAAGCCGACGGCGGCACCTTGTTTCTAGACGAAATCGGGGATATGAGTCTCTCGGCGCAGGCCAAGGTGCTGCGGGCCTTGCAGGAAAACAAGATTACCCGGGTAGGCGGCGAGAAGGAAATCTCGGTGAATGTGCGCGTGCTGGCCGCTACCAACAAGAACCTGTTGCAGGAAATTGCCGACCGCAACTTCCGCGAAGACTTGTACCACCGCCTCTCGGTTATCCTCATTCAGGTGCCGCCGCTCAACGACCGGCGCGAGGATATTCCGGCCCTCATCACCAAGTTCCTGGCCGACATTGCCGGCGACTATGGCAATAAGCCCAAGAAGGTAGACCCCGCCGCCATGAAGTACCTACAAAGCCTCGACTGGCGCGGCAATATCCGTGAACTGCGCAACGTGGTAGAGCGCCTCGTGATTATGAGCGACGATACCATTTCCGAAAGCGATGCCAAGGCGTTTGCAGGGAAGTAGGGTTTGGCGGGCAGTTAACTGAATAAAAAGCATCTGTCATCCTTCGCAAGCTCAGGATGACAGATGCTTTTTATTACTAACAGTTGATCTTACGCCATCTGATTACACCCACGTACGTCGGAATTATCCATCCTACCCAGCACTTCAAACGAACCATCGGGGTGCATACGGGCCAGGTCTTTGGTTTCGATGAAGGCGCAACTGTCCACATTGGCGAGGTCGATGACGTTGAGGGCACCGTCGGGGCGGTTGTTGCTGACAGCAAACGGGTCGCTGGGGTCACGCAGGAGTACGCGCAGCTGGGCAGGGGCGTGAAAACGGCCGTCGCCGAAGCTGTAGGCTTGGCTCAGCAGTTCAGTCATGCCGTACTCGGAGTGGATGCCACTGGGGCCGAAAGCTTGTTGCAGTTCCTGGTGCAGCTCTTCCCGAATCATCTCGCGGCGCCTACCCTTCATGCCGCCGGTTTCCAGTACGGTAAGGTCTTGTAGCTCGGGCGCGGGACCGTACTCGGCCGCTAAATCCAGCAGGGCGTAGCTCACGCCGAAAAGCATGATGCGGCGGTTCGGGTCACGTTTCGCCTCGGCCAGGGTAGCAAGCAAAGCAGCGTGGTCGCGCAGGAAAAACGCCTCGTGCATCTGCCCCGAGCGGCGGGCAAAATCGTCAATCATGGCAACGAGCGACGAGTTGCCCTGCTCCAGGTAGGACGGCAGCAAGGCCAAAAACGTCCAGCTAGTAAGCGGACCGTAGTATTGCTCGAAGATGCGGGCGGCGTTGTCGCGGTAGAGTTGCGGGTCGCGGAGTTGGTGGCGGCTACGCTGTTGCAGGGTGGTGCCGCTGCTCAAGAATAGCTCCTGCCCTTCCCAGGCGTGCGGCTCGGTGCGCACGTCGTGGGTTTTGAAGAATTCGATGGGTAGGAAGGGAATATCGGTGAGCTGCTGCACGGCCTGCGGGTCGCGGCCGAGCTGGGCCAAGTAGGTGGCGTAGGGCGGGCAGTGTACGGCCTGATAACGAAAGAGTGCAAGAGCGGTTTCTTCTGCCTGCTCTACCGTTAATTGAGGTAGGGCACGTAGGTAGGTTTGCCGGAAACTCATTGGGATAAGTTGGGGTTAGAAGCGTACAACAAACAAACGCCCGCTTCGTTGGGAAATTTGTACCTTGTTGTCCTCTGAAACGTCTTTTCGGATCTTCTTAGCCGCCTCTTATGCTCACTATCCGTACGCTTGTGCTAGGTGCTTCCTTTTTGCTGGCCGGGGCTGGCGTGTCGTCGTGCCTTACCGCGCCCGACTACCCGGATACGCCCAGTATTGAGTTTGAAAAAATCACGTCGCAGCGAGTTACAAATAGTAGCGGTACGTATGACAGCGTTAGGATTACTATTTCGTATAGAGACGGTGACGGTGATTTAGGGTTGAACAACGACGGGGCCGACGCGCTGCCGCCTTATGCCTATCTAAATCCGGATAGGACGCTCAACAAATACACCAACAATTACTTTTTGCAGCCTCAGCTAAAAGATAAGGATGGTAATTTCCAGAATATCAATCTGGAAGGATACAGCAGCCGCTATCCGCGCATTACCGCAGACGACCGGAAGGAGCCAATACGCGGGACCCTCAACTTTGACCAGAAGCTGACGGTTGGCTTACCCTTTTATTCTGGCCAAACAATTCGGTTTCGGGTAAGTATTGCTGACCGCGCTCTAAACGAGAGCAACGAAGTATTCACCGACCCGATTACAATTCAGTAGCTCAAAAACTTAGATAATAAATAAAGCCGTCATGCTGCGACTTCGTGCAGCATGACGGCTTTATTTATTATCACTTCTAATAGATAGCCGGAAACTGCTTCGGGTTGGCTTCGTGCAGCAATTCGTATACCGTATCGAACACGTCCTCGGCGTTGGGCTTGCTGAAGTAGTCGCCGTCGGAGCCGTAGGGCGGACGGTGGGCCTGGGCCGAGAGGCAGCGCGGCTGGGCATCGAGGTAGCGGTAGGCCTGCTGCTGATCTAGCACTTGCTGCATCATATAAGAGGTAGCGCCGCCGGGCACATCCTCGTCAGCAAACACCACACGACTGGTTTTGCGCACGCTGTCGGCAATGCTATGCTGGGTGTCGAAGGGTAGCAGCGTCTGTACGTCAATCACCTCCACTGAAATTCCTACCTCAGCCAACTGCTGCGCCGCGTCTAGTACGATGCGGCACATAGAGCCATAGGTTACTACCGTCACGTCGGAGCCTTCGCGCAGCACCTCGGGCACGCCCAGGGGTAGGGTAAACTCGCCTACGTTGGTTGGAATCTGCTCTTTGAGGCGGTAGCCATTCAGGCACTCAATCACCAGGGCCGGCTCGTCGGAGCGAAGCAGGGTGTTGTAGAAGCCTGCGGCCTGTGTCATGTTGCGCGGCACCAGCAGCTTCATCCCCCGAATAGCGCCCAAAATCATCTGTATGGGCGAGCCGGAGTGCCAGATGCCCTCCAGGCGGTGCCCGCGCGTGCGCACAATTAGGGGCGCTTTCTGGCCGCCTTTGGTGCGGTATTGCAGGCTGGCAAGGTCGTCGGAGAGAATTTGGATGGCGTAGAGCAGGTAGTCGAGGTACTGTACCTCGGCAATGGGCCGCAGCCCGCGCAGAGCTGCACCAATGCCCTGGCCCACAATCGTGCACTCGCGGATGCCCGTATCCGTCACCCGCAACTCACCAAACTTGGCTTGCAAACCCGCAAAGGCCTGGTTTACGTCGCCAATACGGCCCACGTCCTCGCCAATGGCGAAGATGGTAGGGTCGCGGCGGAAGTTGGCCTCGAAGCACGCTTGCAGCACCTCGCGGCCGTCTACGGGTGGGGCGTTGCGGGCAAACTCGGCGGGCACTTCTTCAATATTGGGCGTGGCCTGCTCACTCTGGCTGTTCAGGTAGGAGTTGTAGCGGTCGGCGTTGTCGGCTTCGGCTTGCTCCAGCCAGTTCAGCAGGTCGCGGCGGGCGGCGCTACGCTGGCCGCGCACTTGGCGCAGCACCCGGCGCACCGTACGTACCATATCGGCCCGGATGGGCGCCGGGTTGAATTGCAGCCCCGACACCATTTCGCGCAGCTCATTCTCGGTGTTGGTTTCGAGCAGCAGCGCGTCCAATAGCTTCACGGCCTCGTCGCGCTCTTGCTTGATGGGGTTGAAGAAGGCGTTCCAGGAAGCGGTGCGCGCCTGCTTCACAGTTTCTCTAGCTTCGTTTTCCAGCTGGTCCAGTTGGGCTTCGGAGGCGTGGCCTTCTACCAGCAGCCACTCGCGCATTTTGCGCAGGCAGTCGTGCTCCTCTTCCCAGCCTAGGCGCTCCTGGCTCTTATACCGCTCGTGCGAGCCGCTGGTACTATGGCCCTGGGGCTGCGTCACCTCCGTGACGTGGATGAGCACGGGCACGTGCTGCGTGCGGCATACCTCGGCGGCGCGCTGGTAGGTATCAATGAGGGCGGGGTAGTCCCAGCCTTTCACCACAAAAATCTCGAAGCCGTCTTGGCCTTCACCATCGCGCTGAAAACCAGCTAGAATAGCCGAGATGCTTTGTTTGGTGGTTTGGTATTCAGCGGGCACCGAAATACCATAGTGGTCGTCCCACACCGATACCAGCATCGGAATCTGCAATACACCGGCCGCGTTGATGGCCTCAAAAAACACGCCCTCCGAGGTGCTGGCGTTGCCGATGGTGCCAAAGGCTACCTCGTTTCCTTGGGTTGAAAACTGCGTGAATTGGTGCAGCTCGGGGTTGTTGCGAAACAGCTTGGAAGCGTAGGCCAGCCCTACCAGGCGCGGCATCTGGCCGGCCGTGGGCGAAATATCGGCCGAGGAATTCTTGCTGGTCGCCAGGTTCTGGAACTGCCCGTCCTCATCGAGCAGACGAGTGCCAAAGTGCCCGCCCATGCTCCGGCCCGCCGAAGCTGGGTCGGCCTCGGCGTCGGGGTTGGCGTAGAGCTGGGCGAAATACTGCTGCAACGTCAACTCGCCAATGGCCAGCATAAAGGTTTGGTCGCGGTAGTAGCCGGCGCGCCAGTCGCCGGGCCGGAAAGCGCGGGCCATGGCCAGCTGCGGCAACTCCTTCCCATCTCCGAAAATGCCAAACTTGGCCTTTCCCATGAATACTTCCTTGCGCCCGGCCAATGAGGCGTGCCGACTTTCCCACCCCAGGCGGTAATCGTGCAGCAAGTCTTCCCGGCGCAAAGCAGTAGCGGTGAGCAGGTCGGCAGTTTCAGGAGTAGTAGACATAAACAAACAGAGAAAAGAGAGACGGGTAGGAATCAGAAGGAAGAACGTATGCGACGCAAAAGTACGGAAAATGCCGGGGCAGGAGCGCGTTGCAATTGGTAGCCTGCGCTCGTGCGGGGGTAGGCCAGGCAATGCGTATCTTTGCCGGAACTGATAGCCTGCCGTTTAAGTTACGACCTCTGAGAGAATTTCGGGCTGCTGACTTCTTCCTGTTTCCTAACCTCTTTGCTACGCACGTATGACGATTTCCTTACGCTTAGCTGCCAGCCTGCTGCTGTGCCTTGTGGGCTTCACGGGTGCCCGTGCCCAGGGCGTGATAACATTTCAGGAAGAATTGCACGATTTCGGTAAAGTGCCCGAGGGCACAGTAGCCACTCACGAGTTCAAGTTCAAAAATACTGGCAATCAGCCCCTGGTACTTGGCAACGTGCAGGCCAGCTGCGGCTGCACCACCCCGGAGTGGACGCGCACGCCCATCCTACCCGGCAAAATGGGCGTGGTGAAAGCTATGTACAGCAGCGCCGGTCGGCCGGGCGTGTTCAACAAAACCATCACCGTTACGACCAATACCACCGCGCCTAGCACGGTGCTTACCATTAAGGGCACCGTGCTGAACAAGGAGGAAATTCGGAAGTCGCTTACGCCGGCCGAGCTGGCGGCCGCGCCGCGGGCCGTAGTGACCCAGCCAGTACACAACTTCGGCCGCATGGAGGCCGGGCAGCAGCCAGTGGCACGCTTAGAGGTGCAGAACACGGGCAAGCAGGACCTAGTGTTCAACGGCATCACATCGGGCTGCTATTGCATTGGGTTCAAAACGCCGCCCGCGCCCATTAAACCAGGACAGAAGGGCACCCTGGAAATCATCTACACCCAGCGCAAGCTTGGCGCGATGGTTGACGAGGCCACCCTCACCAGCAACGACCCCCACGGCGACCTGAAACTGACGCTGAAAGCCGAGGTAGTCAAAAGCCTAAACGCCGCCAGCCTAGTGAAAGAAAGCGACGTGAGCGTTCCGTTTAAGTAGTGAGATGGTGAACTAGTGAATTTGATGTTCTGGTGACGCTACTTGCGCAAACTATGCCGGTGGCGCAGCTAGAACGCTAAACTCATCCGTTCACCACCTCACCCCTACCTATATTTGCATTTCCTTTTTCAACTTCTCTACTTTTTCCTTCTCAGCCATGTTAATCGGCGTTCCGAAAGAGATTAAAAACAATGAAAACCGCGTAGGTCTGACGCCCGCCGGCGTTGCCGAGCTGCGCAAGCACGGCCATACGGTGTACGTGCAAGCCACGGCCGGTTTGGGTAGCGGCTTTCAGGATGCCGAGTACCAGCAGGCAGGCGCCGAAATGCTGCCGACCATTGAGGACGTGTACGCCACAGCCGACATGATTATCAAAGTAAAGGAGCCCATTCAGCAGGAATATTCGCTGATTAAGGAAGGCCAGCTGCTGTTCACGTATTTCCACTTTGCCAGCAGCGAGGAGCTGACCCACGCTATGCTGGAGCGCAAGGCCGTGTGCCTGGCCTACGAAACCGTAGAGCTGCCCTCGCGCGCCCTACCCCTACTCATTCCAATGAGCGAGGTAGCTGGCCGCATGGCTCCGCAGGAAGGCGCCAAGTATCTGGAGAAGCCCCTGAAAGGCCGCGGCATCTTGCTGGGTGGCGTACCCGGCGTGAAGCCCGCGCACGTGCTCGTGCTAGGTGGTGGTATTGTGGGCACGCAGGCTGCGAAGATTGCCGCCGGCCTGGGCGCCCAAGTGACACTCATGGACATTAGCCTGAACCGTTTGCGTGAGCTGGACGACATCATGCCCAAAAACGTATCGACGGTGTACAGCAACGAGTACAACATCCGCGAGGCCATCAAAACCGCCGACCTCATTGTGGGCGCTGTGCTGATTCCGGGTGCCAAAGCGCCCCACCTCATTACCCGCGACATGCTGAAGGACATGAAGCCCGGCACTGTGCTCGTAGACGTGGCCGTGGACCAGGGTGGCTGCATCGAAACCTGCCGCCCCACCACGCACGAAGACCCTACCTTCATCATTGATGATGTGGTGCACTACTGCGTAGCCAACATGCCTGGTGCGGTGCCCTACACCTCTACCCTAGCCCTCACCAACGCCACCCTACCCTATGCCGTGAAACTGGCCAACCAGGGCTGGCGCGTGGCTTGCCTGCTCAACGAAGACCTGCAAAAAGGTCTGAACGTGGTGAACGGTGAGGTGGTATACAAAGGCGTAGCCGAAGCCTGGGGCCTCCCCCTGGCCAGCGTTGAATCGGTATTGAAGCCCATGCCGGCGCCGGTTGCGTAAGCTGCTTTTTAACTGAAAGGACGTCATCCAACTAGAACGTCATTTCGAACGCAGTGAGAAATCTCGCGTGCTCCCGGTAATTCCCTGACGATTGGGGTTACCTACGAGCGAGATTTCTCACTGCGTTCGAAATGACGTTCTATTTTAGGTCTATATAGTACCGCATGAAAGGAGTTATTTACCAAGGCGAGCCGGTATCGGACGCCGCTACGTTTGCCCGCCTACCCTTGGCGTTGCAGAATTACCTGTTACAGTGCAACGGCCTGCTGGCCTACCAAGGTGGCCTGCACCTGCGCGGCTGCTGCCTGGCCCCTGAGTGGCACTCGCTACGCCACGCCTGGGAGGGCGAGGTGGCACTGGCCGCCCGCTACCAA
Source organism: Hymenobacter defluvii (assembly GCF_017589435.1). Classification (NCBI taxonomy): domain Bacteria; kingdom Pseudomonadati; phylum Bacteroidota; class Cytophagia; order Cytophagales; family Hymenobacteraceae; genus Hymenobacter; species Hymenobacter defluvii. The sequence continues at coordinate 128,165 of NZ_JAGETX010000001.1, read as the reverse complement.
AAAGTACGCCCCACCGACATTCCGTTTGCCGAGGATTACGCCGGCAACCAATTCCTGCTGCGCGGTGAGGAAGTGATATTCCTGGATGCTGAAACCGGCGAAATTGCCTATCTCCAGGTCGATTTTGAGAAGTTTATTGCGGGGGTAGAGAAGTTCCCGCAGCAGGCGTTGGGGCTGGAGGTGCTGATTTCCTACCTCAAAGGCGGCGGCCACCTGCGCCCCGGCGAGCTGCTGAGCATTCAGCCGCCGCAGTGCGTGGAGGCGCCCAACCAGCAACGCACGTTGCGCCCTCAGCCCACAGCCGAGCGCCTGGCTTTTCTGGCTGATTTTTACCGCCAGATTCGCAACCTGCCCGACGGGCAGGCCCTGCGCATTTCGCCATCAGCCGACCACTAGCCGCTGCCTATGCCTACACTTGCGCTTCGGCTGCTGCTGCGCCGTTTCTCGTTGTTGCTGGCAGTCTATCTGTTGCTGCGCCTCGGCTTTTACTGGGCCAACCACACGACTTTTCAGGAAGCGACGTCCGGACAGGTGTTGCTGGCCTTCTGGCACGGTTTCCGGTTCGATATAGCCGCTTTGCTGCTGCTGAACCTGCCGTGGCTGGTGCTGTCGGTGGTGCCGACGTATGGGCACGGGTGGCAACGGCTGCTGCGCGTGTTGTATGTGCTGTTGAATACGTTGGGTATCGCGCTCAATATTATTGATGCTGAGTATTTCAAGTTTATTGGTCGACGCACTTCCAATGAGCTTACTACCATCGGCGACGACGTACGCCGGCAGGCAGGACAGTTGGTAGGGCAGTACTGGTATTTGCTCTTGCCACTGCTGGCGCTGCTGGCATTGCTGTGGTGGCTGTACCCAATGCCTACCCCATCGGCCATCAGAGAGGAGCAGACGCGCCAGCGCACCCAGCGTCCAGCACGGCGCTATGGCAGTTGGGCGGCGCAACTCGTGGTGTTAGTTGGGTTGATTGTACTGGGCATCCGGGGTGGGTTGCAGCTGAAACCCCTGCGCACCGGCGCGGCCTTTGTGCAGCAGCCGGCCGTGCTGGGCCACTTGGCGCTCAACAGCACTTTCACCTTCATCAAGAGCCTGGGCTACCAGAGCATTGACCATCGGCAGTATTTCGCCTCTACTACTGCACTGCGGCAGGCACTGGCGGCACGTCCGTTACCAGCCCCTACCCTACCTCCGCGCCCAGATAATGTAGTAGTGCTGTTGCTGGAAAGCTTCGCTTCGGAGTATGTAGGGGCCGAAAACAACGGCCACGGCTACACGCCTTTTTTCGATTCGCTTTCTACCCAAGGGCTGTTTTTTCGGGAGCATTACGCCAACGGGCGGCGCTCTATTGAGGCAGTGCCGGCCACGCTGGCGGGGCTGCCGTCGTTGCTGGAAAGCCCGTTTATCACCTCCAACTTCCAGACCGATGAGCTGCACGGCTTGGGCGAAATTCTGACCCGTCAGGGCTACAGCACCAGCATGTATCACGGTGCGCAGAATGGCACGATGGGCTTCAATACCTTTGCTGGGGCCGCTGGTATGCAGCGCTATCTGGGCTTGGAAGAATATCCCAACGCCACCCAAAGCCCCGATTTCGACGGCCACTGGGGTATTTTCGATGAGCCCTACCTTCAGTATTTTGCTCGGCAGCTGGGGCAACAGCAGCAGCCGTTTTTCAGCTTGCTGTTCACGCTCAGCTCGCACGAGCCATTTGGGTTACCGGCCGGTTACGAAAAACGCTTTCCCAAGGGCACGCAGCCTATTCATCGCACCATCGCCTACACCGATTTTGCCTTGCGGCAATTTTTCAAAGCAGCGGCCCGGCAGCCGTGGTATCAAAATACGCTGTTTATCCTGCTGGCCGACCATACGTCTCAATCGGACCAACGGGGCTACCAGAATACGCTGGGCGCTTACAAAACGCCGCTATTGCTGTTCCACTCCGGCCACGCCCTACCCCCAGCCGACACGCACCGCATCACCCAGCAAGCCGACGTGCCCGCCACTGTGCTCGACTACCTCCACCGCGGCGCAGGCGTCCCCCTCCTACCCTTCGGCTACTCCGTGTTCGACCAGGGCACCTCAGGCCGCGCCGTATTTCTGAGTGGCGGCAGCTACTTTTTGGTTCACGCTGATTTTGTGACGGAGCTAACGGCCGATAACCAAGTGCGCCTCTACCCCTACCGCACGCACTTCATCCCGGCTACTCCTCTGCCTAACCCTGACCCGCAGAAGTTGCGACAGTATGGAGATGAGTTGAAGGCCTGCGTGCAGTTTTACGTGAATGGATTGGTAGATAACACGTTGTATAAATAATGCTGTATCAAGGGAGTTTTTTGACTTGAGTAATACTACCAGGGCATGAACATTACATCAAAAGAACGCCCTGCTAAGCTTGTCGAAGCATCTCGCTCTGAACTACTGCAAAAGCCGCTTTTCTGGTAGTATCCAAATATCATAGCACCAACAAAAAGCCCCCACCAGCTTACGCCGGTGGGGGCTTTTCTTGTTACCCTTTCCGTACAGAGCAGCTTAGCGGAGCACAAGCTTCACTTGCTGTATGCCGCTGGCCGTGGTCAGGCGGGCCAGGTAGACGCCGGCGGGTAGGCCAGCGGGCTGCCAGGTTACCTGCACCGGCTGCCCTGCCGTGGCCGTGCCGGTGGGTAGCTGCTGCACCAAGCGGCCGCTCACGTCGTAGATGGCCAGGGTGTAAGCTTGATCCTGAGCTAGCGTGAAGGTCAGCTGCGTTTGGTCGGCGAAGGGGTTGGGGTAGCTGCGCAGGGTCACGGCGGCGCTGGTGTTACCCTCTTCAACCAACGTCAGCGAGGTGCTGGTAGCGGAAGCAGTTAGCGCGCCAGCCGGCTCGGTGCCGTATACTAGCTGGCCTTGTAGGTATACCGTCACACGGGCATTCTCCAGCAGGGTGTTGCCCTTGGCTTGGTAGGAATAGTCGTTGGCCTGTTGGAAGACCGACCAGTCCTGCTTATAGAGGCGGTACTGAATGTTGCCCGTGCTGCTGAGCGGCCCGAACGTGCCCAGCGCGGCGCTGAAGCGCAGCTCGGCGTAGGTTTGCGTGCCCGAGCGACCCGTTACAATGCGCACGTTGTTGTTGCCCAGTTGGGCGTAATCTACGGCCGAGAGCAGGGTAGCCGTGCCCTCGGGGCTTAGCCAGTAGCGCACCGTCAGGTCCTGGTAGGCGGCGGGGGTGTTGCCCTCGTTGCGCAGTTGCAGGGTAGTGCTGATGGTATTCGACGTAGTAGAAGAAGACGTGTTCTGCACGTACACGCGCAGGTTGCGGGAGGCCGCTACCGGAGCTGGCTCAACGCCCCCTACCAGCAGCCCGTTGCGGTACACCGTGATGCGTGCATTCTTGGTGTAAGCGCTGTTGCTGGCGTAAGAATAATCATCGGCTTCGTTGAAGCTGGTCCAGTTCTGCTTGTAGAAGCGTGCTTGGATGGGGCCAGAATTGGCACCGGCAGCCAGGTTGCCCGCCGCAGCCGAGAAGCTGTATTCCATGTAACCAAACGCCCCCTGACGCGGCTCCGCGAGCGACACATAGCGCAATTGCACGTTATTCGTTCCCAGTTGGGCGTAATCTACGGCCGAGAGCAGGGTAGCGTAGTCTTCGGCCGTCAGCCAGTAGCGCACCGTCAGTTGCTGGTAGGGAATGGCCGCGCTGCTCTCGTTGCGCAGTTGCAGGTAGGGCTTGATGGTGTTGTTGGTAAGCTGGCGGTCGGCATCCTGATGCAGCACGCTCAGGCTGGCAGCCGTGGCTTGCACCGTCACCGTAAACGGCTGGCTTACCGTGGCGCAGCTATTGGTAGCGGTGGCCGTCACGGTGGTAGTGCCTACCGGGAAGGTGTAAGGCGAAGTAATCGGCGTTACGGTGCCGTTCTGCACAATAGAGTACATCAGCTCAGGAGCCGGACTACCTGTAACTGTAGCGGCAAATGCTACGGAGGCGCCGGTCTGGCCATACGCGGCCGCTACAGGTGCTAGGGTAGGCACGGTTACTACGGGCGGTGCATTCACCGTTACGGCCTGCGTATAGGTGTCAGCGCACGTACCCTGCGTAATCGTCAGCGTGGCCTGGTAGGTGCCGGCCGCGGCGTAGGTGTGCGTGAAACTGCCTTTGGTGGTGTAGTCGGTTTTGCCGTCGCCATCCACATCCCAGGCAAACGTAGCGTTGCCTTCCACCACCGTAGAGGTGTTGGTGAAGGCCGTGGCCGTGCCAGCGCAAGCAGTAGTAGCCGTAAAGGCTGGCTGGGGCGTTTCGCAGGTGATGCCGGTTTGCACGGTCCGGTAGGTAGTCCCTATCCGAATGCCGTCGATAACCAGCGCTGGAGAGCTAGAGCCTTGGCGCAGGGCCAACGTGCCGATATCGGAGGGCGAAGAGTTACCGGCTTCACTGACGCTGATAGTGGCGGTGGCCGGCTCGGCGGCGGCGTCTGGGTTGATGAATAGCTGGCTCACGTTGCCGCTTTCGTCGAACACATACTTCACTACCAATTGGTAGGTGGTGTTCAGCTCATACTCGGTAGCGGTGTAGGTAGGCGCACCGCTGCCGCTGATGCCAAATTGCAGCTTGCCCGTGCTCGTACGGCGTACAAACACCCGCGGCCGGAAGGTGGAGCCCAGGTTGGCAGGACCCAAGTGCAGGAAGTAGTCGCCGGTGGTAGTAGCATTGCTCACGTTCACCAAAAACGACGCATACACCGGCGTGCGGGCATACACCGGCGCAAACGGCCGGTTCACGTCCTCGCCGCTACCCGTCAGGGCCGTGGCGTTGCCGATGTTGCTGGCGTCGTAGCCGGAGTAGCTCAGGCTGGGCGTTACCACGGTGAGGGCGCGGGAGCCCGCGCCGCTGTGGGCGGTCCAGTTGTTGTCAGTCAGCAGCGTGCCGGCAGGGTATTCGAAGTTTTCTACCAGCAGGAGCTGCGCCGGGGCGGCCGGCGTGGTCTGCTCCAAAGTACCGGGCGCCGTGGTCAGGTAGTTCTCTGCGAAAGGCGTGTTGTTGTCGTTGAACGCTACCACGGCAAACGTGTAGGCCGTGGCGGGACGCAGACCAGTAACCAGCACGCTATCGGCGCTGCCGCTGTACACTATGTAGTTGCCGGTGCCCACTTGGCTACCCTGCCCGAAGGCCGCGTTGGCAGTGTAAGTGGTAGCATCTACGGGCAGCGCACTTACGGCGCTACCCTGGCGCACCAGCACCAGGCGCTTGGCACCGTCGCCACCTGCTAAGTGCAGTTGTATGGATGTGCTGGTTACCTGCGTGGCCGTAAGCGTGGGCTGCACGGTAGGCTCGGCGGCCAGCGCCACGGTGGCGGTGGTGAAGGTAAATTCTTCGCCATAGGCCGTGCTTACAGCCGTAGTGGCGTATGCGCGCACATAGTATGTGGTACCGGGCAACAGGTCAATCAGCTTGCTTGTGAAAGAGCTGGCGCTGGTGCTATCTACCGTGCGGTTGGTGCCTAGGGTAGGATTCGCCTCCGTGCCCCACACGATGCCGCGGGCCGTTACGGGGCTGCCGCCATCATTGGCGATAGTGCCCCCGGTGGTGGCGCTGGTAGTCGCTACAGCCGATACGGCCGTAGTGCTCAACGTGGCCGGATACACGGGTGCCGTGCCGGTGCCGCTAACCGTTACGGCTTGAGCAGGTTGGCCCGTGCTGGTCACAGGAATAGCGGTCTGATACGCTTGCGCCGCCGTGGGGGCAAAGCGCACGTCAATAGTGGTGCTACCCACGGTGCCGCCGGTAGGCGCCAGCGAGATGGTGCAGCAGGCAAACGGGTTGCTACCCGTACGAATCTCAACACCCGCCGGGGGCGTGAGTAGAACAGGCGCCGTGAGGCCGACACCGCTCACCGTAAACGACTTAACTGCTGAAGAACCGCCGGCTACTACATTACCAAAATCGGCTAGGGTAGCAGTTGAAACGGCTAGCTCCGGCTGCGGGGCCGTCAGGGTGATGGTGATGGGCGTGCTGCGGCCGGTTACGTTGCCGCAGTCGGTGGTGGCGCTGGCTACTACATAGTACGTGCCCACACCAGGAAAATCGGAGCCGCTTACGCGGTAGGAGGATGCCGTAGCGTCGGCAATGGGCGTAAATGGGCCGGCTGGGCTAGTGCCGTACTCCCAGCTGAACGTAGAAGGAGCGGCGGCAGTGGCCGTCAGCAGATTACCGGTGCCCGTGGTGGCCAGCGTTTGGCTACCCGCAGGCGTTACCGTTACGACGTTGGTAGGCGAAGCCAACGTCACCGTCAGGTCGGTACCGTTGTCGTTGCCGAGCGTCGCGGGCGTATCGTTCACCACCCGAATGCGGTAGCCGATGCCACTGGGCGTGCCAGCCGGCAGCACCGCCGAAACCGGCGAGCTAGTACCCGTACCGATAATGCTAGCCGTGGTATTCGCCGGAAACACACCATTGGCGTCCGACAACTGCACCTTGAACGGGCCGCTGAACGTGCCTGTAGCAGTGAAGGGCACCTCAAACACGGCGCTGCCAGCACTGGTAGTTAAGCAATAAGAGCCCGCGTAGGCCGAGGGCGTAGTGGTGATGCTGGCCGTGGGCGTAGGGGTAGTGCCACCAGCCAGGGTAGGCGTCAGCACTACATCATCCAGCCCAATACCTTGGGCGTTGGTGGCCCCTCCTACCCCCAGGTAGGTCCAGCGCAGGTAGTAGGTAGCATTGGCAGGCAGGTTGAGGCCCGTGAGTGTCAGCTGTTTGGTGGCCGAAACAGGTGGGTAGTGGTAGGCGTTGGCACCCGCCGGCAAGCTCTCGGTAGCCGCAGGTTGCGCCTCCCAGGTCACGCCATCAGTACTCACAAAGAACTGCCATTCAAACGCGCGAGTGTTGGTGCGGTACTTCTCCACCGCAAATTCCACCGCCAGGTCCTGAATGGTAGCGCCAGACGTGTTTTGCACGGCCAACAGCACATGGCGCGGCACCGTATAGCTACCACTAGCCAGAAAGCCAATGGCGCGGTCCGGTGAAGACGCGGCTGCCCCGAAATTGTAGGTGCCACCCGCCGTGAAGTTATTGCCGTTGGCAGCCTGCGTGAAGGCCGTATAGTTGTTGGCGCTGGTGTAGGAAGGCGCGGCTTCGGCCGAGAACGTGAAGCCGGCCGGCAGCACACCGGCCGCCGTGGTGCCCAACTCGTTGAAATCAACGGTGGTAGCGGTGCCGGTGAGGGGTAGCTGGGCCTGTGCCGGCAGAGCCAAACTACCTAGCGCCGTAAGCGCTAGCAGCGTACGTACGCGCCCCAGTAGGTGCTGCGCAGGTCGCCGGAAAGAGGAAAGGGTAAAACGTGTATCCATAGAAAAGCGGCGGGGCCGCGACAAACCGTGAGAAATCAAAGGTTAATTGGTCGGGCCGTTGTCTACTTTCGCTTCCACCACAGCCTGCACTTCCAGGGGTAGGGCCGAGAGCAGGTCTAGGCCCGTGGCGGCCTCAATGGCATCCACGGAGGTGCGGTAGTCGCCCCACTGCTCGCTGAGCGAGTTGATATTGGGCGTGTCGATGGCAATGATGCGGGTGCCAGCCGTGATGCGGGCCGCGTCGTTGTCGCCGACCGGCAAAATCACCAGCACCTTCCACACGCGGTTGGGCACCGTTACGCGGCCCTGGTCAATGGTGGTGGTAGTGCCGCCGTTGCTGCCCGAGCCGCCCACGCCATAGCTACCCATAATGATATACACCTCGTTGTCAGGCAATAAGGTGCGGCCGTAGTTTTCCAGGTTGGCCCAGGTTTTCTGGTTGTTGTTGGGCGCCTGCGGAATCATGTTCGTCATCAGGAACGTGGCCGAGTTGTTTTCCCGCGTAGAGGTACGGTCGGCGGAGGGGCAGTTGTGGCCCCTATCAAAGCCCGAGCCCGTGTAGCTACTCGACTGCACCTGGTACCAACCATCGGGCAGGCTGGTGTCGTTGCGGAAGTTATCCTGCCGGCCCACGCTGCCGCGGTCCGAGGCGTCGAGGTGCCAGCTCACCCAGTTGGGCGTGCCCCGGTCGCGGCTATACGACACGGCGTACTGTGGCTTGTCGAGCAGGTAGTTGTTGGGGTAGCTTGGGTCGGCGGTAGCCCCGCTGGGGTTGCCCAGCGCCAAATGGGAGTTGTCTACCGACGGCAGCGTAGCACCAAAAGGCGTCACCGCAAAATCGTCGATGTTCAGCCGCGCAGCGCCGCCTGAGGTCTTGCGAATCTCAAACTTGACAGCACCCGGAATATTGGCCGTGAAGGCAGCGGCCTGCAGTGTGCTGCTGGTGGTGAATACCGTGCTGCCTACCTTGGTCCATTTGTCGCAATTGCAAGCGGTTTGGGGCTGCGCCCACAGCTCCCAGCTGCTGCTGGCATCGGTGCCGTAGAGGGCGTGCTGCACCGTGATGGTCGCAGCGCCGTTGGGTAGGAAGAACTGCATGGTCAGGCGTCCCGTCTGTTGGAGGCGTACGGCCTGCGCACCGTTCTTGTGGTCGGCTTCAGCGGTGCCTACTACGGCGTCGGTGAGCAGCCAGGTACCGGAGGGGAAGGTCACTTCTCCGGCCGGGTAGGCAGGTTTCGCCCCTGTATCGAAGGTTTCCTGCGTCGCACCCGTGGGTGCGGTTTGCCCCAGCACGCGCGGTACCGAAAGGGCAAAATAAGACAGGCAGAGCAGCCAAGCGGTGCGGCTACCCAAGCGTAAAGGTGTTGGCATGAAGTAGATAAAAGGATCCAAAACAGCCCCCTACCAGCAGGGGCACAAAACAACGCACAAAGCTACGATGCCCAGTAGGATCCAATCATCACCAAATTGTTAAATCTCGAAATTTTGCACAAAAAATTGACGATATAATAATATTCATATAAGCTGCTTAAAAATCGGACAACATCCTGTTAAATAATTATCTCTCCATATACTTATAATTATTCTATTTTATACCTACTCTATACGACTCCTATCTATATCAGCATCTTTTCCTACTATGTAAATAACTTGTCATTTGCTTCCAAGATTTTCCTTCTGCCTCAGAAGCGTAATTGCACTCTACCTCTCTCTATTTAAGTAGTCGCAAGTATTCTCGCTCAATCTCCTCGCTTTCCCCGAAAAAGCTGCTAGCCTGAGAGTTCCATCCTGCCTGCTTGGCCCACCAGACTGTTGATACGGGAGTTACTTCCGGCGTCTGCGACGCCCTGTGGTGAGGAAAGGTTGGCTGGGCTAGTATATGCTGCACCACGGCATCGGGCAGACGCACGGCATGACACTCGAGGTAGTGCACCAAACCTTCAGGCCAACAGTAGGTGCCATCCGTCAAGTCACAGCTGCCCAACTGATTATCAGCTATTCCGCACCGAAAGCGACACCAACTGTAGCCCATCCATGCTGATAGAGGATACCCCTGCTTTAAGTATAGGACCACAGCTTGACGCGTCTTAGCATCCCACTGCTATCTACAAACCGGGCCGGATCAGGCAAGGCAGGTTCAAACAAGCTACGCCAATATCCGAATCCTATAAGTTCTTGCATATCATTTGAATACATCCTTAAAAAACACTATCTAGGCTGCACCAATTAGAGAGAACGATACATTATAATAGAGTCTCACGTAGAATTTTACGCCATGGTGGAGTTCAAGGAAACGCAAAAAATGACCCAGTGGTGGCTGTGGCTTCTACTCGCAGGGGTTGTTGGAATTTGGGTGTGGGGCATTACGCAGCAAGTTATTCTGGGCCAGCCTTTCGGCAACCATCCTATGTCGAATACCGGGTTGCTGGTTTCCTCTGTCTTTCTAGCAGCCATCGTCGCCTTTTTTTATTCCCTCACCCTCCGCACGAACGTCAACGCGCAAGGAATCCAGTTGCGCTACACTCCGCTAACCAGCACGCAACTAACCTGGGCTGACATTCAGAAGGCTGAGATCATCCGGTACGGGTTTGTAGGGTATGGCATCAGAGCCTCCCCTACCTACGGCACGGTATACAATGCAAAAGGCAAGACCGGCCTGCTGCTGCACAAAAAGAGCGGAGAAAAGTTCTTGCTCGGCACGCAGCATCCCAAGCAATTAGCGCAGGTAGTAAGCCAATTTGTTCCAACCAGCTCCATCGCTGGCTAAGACTACTCTACGTGCCCGATGCTGAACAACTTTTGACCTTTGCTGACTGGCGGCGTGCTGAATAACGGTGCCGCTCAGCTGGGTAGGGTCCAGCGAACAAACTGCTGGGCGGCCACGATGGGCGGGTATTCGTAGCCGTGTACGCCGTCTATGATGCCCACTATAGGCCCCTTTTTGGTGCCATAAAATACGCTTACTGGTATCATCGTGCTGTCCTTATCATCTGTAAGAGGTAGTAGATAGATAGCTTCAAGCTGGCTTTAATAATTTGGTTTTGGAAGACGAAGGGCTTTACCAGCGCAGCATCAGCGTTGAAAAATTCGGTTATGCAAGCCAGTAAAAAAAAGCGTTCGAGTGAGCATACTATGAGGTAAGCTTTACGTGTTGGTCGGACACCTGTGGCGTCCGACCAACACGTAAAGCTTAGCGCGGGGCCACGGGCCGCGCCCGGAACAGTAGCAACCCCACGGCTCCTACTACCCCCGTGCTAATCAATAGCTTCCACAGCCCCTGCACGGCCGTAGGGGTTTCGGAGGTGCTAGTGAACGTGTGGGTAGGCTCGCCGGCGTAGTCGGTGTGGGTGAAGGGGGTTTTGTTGAATATGAAAGGGTAGTAATAGGCGCGTAGCGCGTCGTGATAACGCACCGCGCTTTGCTGAAACGCCAGGTGGGTAGGCAGGTCGGAACCGGCCAGGGCGTTGAGGCTGGTTTGCACGTTGATGGCCGGCGACAGCCAATTCAGCTGTTCTACTAACTCGTAGCGCTGGCGCAAGCCAGTGGTGTAGGCGGCCACCAGAGGCTGCACCGACACGTCGCCGAGGTGCTGGAAGGCGTAGTACCAACGCCACACAAACCGCTCCCGAATAGTAGCCGTGTCGCGCCATTGGGGGTAGAGGGCGAAGAAACGCTGCATCGTTTCAGCCTTAGGCTTGTCCCAACCGCCGTGGATTTCTTCTCGCTGCTTCACCGTCAGTTCGATGCCCTGGGGCACAGGGCGCTTCGCGGCTACGTATACGTTCAGCAGGCCTGGCACCAGCACTAGCAGCAACAGCCACACGCCCACCAGCGCCACCGCATTAAAGGCCGACGGCCGCTGCCACGCCGTGACCACCAGCGCCACCCCAAACCAAAACAGGCAATACAGCATCACCAAAGCCAGCCATACCCCTACCCTACCATCCAGCGGCACTTGTGCCCACAGCATGCCCAGCCCCGACAGCCCCCACGCCAGTCCGAGCACCAGCCCCAACCGAAACGTGAGCTTGGCCCCTACCACCACGCCCGCCGAAACCGGCTGCGCCAGCAGTAGCGGCAGGATCCCCTGCTCCCGCTCACTCGACAACAGATTAAAACACAAGGCGATAATCAGCAACGGAAACAGGTAAACCAGCACAAACGCCAGGTCGAAGTTGCCGCTGAGCATTTTGGTGGGGTTCACATTTTCGGCGGCATAGAGCTGGCCTTGCAGGCCCAACAGCCGCAGCTTCACGTAAGAAGGGTTCACGTCGCGCTGGCCCAGCGAGAGGCTTGCCCAGTTTAGCGGGTGGTGCACGGCAAAGGTGGTGTGGTAGTACCCAATTTCGCCGGCATCGGCAGGCTTCGGGAATTTAACTTTCAGTTCCTCCACGTTGTGGTGGGCCAGGGTAGGCAGCTCGGCCAGGTGCTGGCGCTGCCGGTTTATTTCGGTGGTGCCGTAGTAGATGCCGTAGAGCCCCACCAGCAACACTAGGCCCGTGAGCACCACAAGCCCTTTGGCGGCTTTAAAGTGCCGCCATTCGTATTGTACTAAAATCCAGAAAATCTTCATCAGCCTACACAACAGGGGTTTTATCAATTACTTTCAGCCCGAGCCAGCTCAACCCCACAGCCCACAGCAGCAAGGCCAGCGCGGGCAGCAGCAGGTAGCTCAACGCCCAGCCCACGGGCGGCGCCTGGTAGGCGAAGGTGGGAATGGCCTGCCAGGTGGCGGCATCCAGCTTGCGCTCTTTATCGCCGTAGCCCATGCCAGCTTGCAAGCGGTTGAGGCGCTGCACCAGCTGGTAGCGGTAGCTTTCGGCGGCCTGCTGGAAGTGCACGTAGTGGGCAAAGTCAGAGCCCGCCAGGCCCATCGACAGCGGCCGGATGGCCTGGTAGGGATTCAATAGCCCGGTCCAATTGGAAATGGCGTTTTGGCGCTCGTAGGTCTGGGTGAGGTCGGCGAAGTGCTGCTGATACACCTTGCTGGTGTAGGCCTCGCTTTCGGCCATTACCAGGCCGCCCACGCTCACGGGCAATTTCTCCTCGGAATCGACGCCATACTGTTTTAGCAGATTGGCTTTGAGGGCGGCCGTGCGCTGGTCCTGCGGATCGTGGCCGTTGATGCCTTTTTGGGCCGTTTCGTGCACGTCAGCGTCCATTTGGGCTTTGGTGATGGTGGGGAACAAGGTAGCGCCCAGGTTGGCCGTGGCTTTGGGTAGGATGATGCAGCCCAGCATCCAGCAGCCCAACAGCAGCACCAGCGCCGAGCGACCATGCCGCTGCCGTGCCGACACCACCACCGCGCCCACTATCCACAGGAAGAAATACACCGCGTAGCTTATCACAAACAAGGCCAGCCGCACCCATACATCGGTGGTGTGGGCAAACGACTCTTCCCCAAACAGCAGCCACGCAGCCAGCGCAAGGGCTGGCCCTACCACCAATGCCACGGCGCGGCCGTAACCCACAATCTTCCCCCACGCCACTTGCCGCAGCGGCACGCCCTGACTAACAAGTAGCTTGAGCGTACCCGTCTCGCGTTCCTCCGTGAAAGCGCTGAAACACAGGAAAACAATGAGCAGCGGCACCAGCACTTGCAGCACAAACGCCACCGTCAGCTCCCCAAACCGAATCAGAGAGCCCGACTGCTGGGCCTGGCTGAAGTTGACGCTGTTCTGCTGGTGCGCCTCCAGAAACACCGACGCGCCAGTGAACGAGTCCAGCCCCGCATCCAGAAAGCTTAGCCCCGAGCGCGGCCGGAAGGCAAACGAGCCGTAGTGCGCCACCCGGTGCGGGTGGCGGTTGGGCTGGTGGTGAAACTGGTCGTTAACGGTTTGCTGGGCCACCATGCGCTCCTGTTGCAGGGTGCGGTAGCTGGCCCTACCTACCAGCGTGGCCGCCAGCAGCAGGGCCAGCAGCAACACGCTCAGCACCACAAAACGCCGGTCGCGCAGGGTGCTCACGAATTCTTTTTGGGCAATGCTCTGTATCATGAAATGGTTTTCTTAAGCTGTTCTAATCTGCGAGTCGCCCGCCGGTCCGACGCCGTAGGCGTCCGACCGGTTGTCGTTGCACGAGCTTCGTGCTGATGTTGCGGACGCCTAGTGCGAGCGGCGCGGCTGCCAGCAAACGACGACCGGTCGGACGCCTGCGGCGTCGGACCGGCAGGCGACTACTGCATGTAGGTGAGATAGAGCTGCTCCAACTCGTTGGCGTTCAATGTGGCCGTGGGGCGCACGTCTACCAGTTCGCCCTCGCGCATGATGCCTACTCGTGTGCCTACCTCCTTGGCTCGGAAGATGTCGTGCGTGGCCATGAATACGGCCGTGCCTTGCTGGCTCAGCTGGCGCAGTAGTTCCGAAAACTCGTTGCTGGCCTTAGGGTCGAGGCCGGAGGTAGGCTCGTCGAGCAGCAGCACCTTGGCGTGCTTGGCCACGGCAATGGCAATGCCTACCTTCTGGCGCATGCCTTTGGAGTAGGTACTCACGCGCCGCTGCACGGCCTCGACGGGTAGTCCGGCTTGGTCCAGGTAGGCCAGTAACTCCTTCTCTTTGTAGGAGAAACCCGCCAGGCTACTGAACAACGACAGATTCTCCAGCCCTGTGAGGTGTGGGTAGAGCATCACGTTTTCGGGAATGTAAGCCAAGTGCTGCTTGATCTTGAGCGGATTAGCGGCCACCTCCAACCCATTCAGGTAGGCCGCCCCGGCCGTTGGCTCAATGAAACCCAGAAACAGGTTGATGGTCGTGCTCTTGCCAGCACCGTTTTGGCCCAGCAAGCAGAACACTTCGCCCTCTTCAATCTGCAAGTTCAGGCCACGCAACGCCAGCTTATCGGGATACTGCTTGCGTAGGTCTTTGGCTTCGAGGATGTAGGTCATGTGTTGTTTATGGTTTAGCACTAGCTCCCCTCCATTTCTGAGGGGCTGGGATGGCTCTGGCTAGAGTTAAAGAGCTAGATTTAGTATCGTTCTGACAAGTTTTACCACCCCCTACCCCCTCCTTAAAAAAGGAGGGGAGCTAGCTTCTAGAAAGTATACCCCAGCGTTGCCATGAAATTGCGGGGGGCACCGGGACTGGTGCGGAAGAAATCGTAGCCGCCCACGAAGTAGTATTTGTCGAACACGTTGTTCATGTTCACGTGGAAGTTGAAGCGGTTGATGGTGTAGAACAGCGCCACATCGGCCACGGTGTAGCTAGGCCACTGCGCCCAGTATTCCTCGCCTGTACCCACTGCTTTCACCTGGTTTTCGCTGCGGCGGTTGCCCACGTAGTTGCCGCCTATCCCTACCCCGAAGCCACGCAAGCCTGGCACTGTGAAGACGTATTTTGCCCACAGGCCGCCCATGTGCTTGGGCGCATTGGCGAGCGGCTGCCCGTCCTCAGCCTGCAAATCGGCATCCAGCACTTCCGTGCGGTTGAAGGCGTAGTTTAGGTTTAGACTGAGGTTTGGCAGCACGTTGCCGGTTAGCTCTACCTCCGCGCCACGCGAGCGGGCTATTCCGTTTTGGCGGTACACCTGCCCGCCTTCGGCCGTGAGGCCGTTGGTGGCTACCAGTTGATTACGCTTTTCAATCTGATACACCGCCACCGTACCAAACAGCGCCTTATCGAAGAACTCGCCCTTCAGACCAGTTTCTACTTGGTAGCTGGTTTCGGGGCTGAAAGCCGAGCTGCGGCCGTAGCGCTCCGGGAACCGGATATATTCGGGCTTCAACGGCCGGAAACCGGAGCTGTAGCTGGCGAAGTAGTTCAGGTTATCGAGCAGGGAGTAGGTCAGGCCGGCGCGGGGTAGCAAGCGGCGCTGCGGAACAGTGGTAGAGCCATCGGGGTAGTCGCGCTCGTCGGCAAACAGCTCGTAGCGCACGCCCAGCAGCACGCCCAGGCGCGGCGTCACTTCCAGCTGGTCTTGCGCGTAGATGCCCACCGTGTGGTACACCGAGTTGATGTAGTCGACGAAAAACTGCGGCAGGGGCCGGCGGATGTACTTAGTCGGGTCCTGAATTTCGTACAGCGGGCTCTTCAAATCAAAGGTCAGCGGAGTGGCAACACCGTTCACCAGCTTTTGCCGGGCCTCAAACATGGTGCTCTGCTTATCAGTATTGAAGCGGATGTAATCGGCGCCTACTACCACTTTGTGGGCAATTGGGCCGGTGTTGCGGTTCAGCGAGAAGTAGGTCGAGAGGTTTTTGGTGTACTCCTCGGCGCGGCGGTCGAAGTAGCGCAGGTTCACAACTGTGTTGGCGGGCGCATCGGCAAAGCTGTTCAGGGTGCGGTGCTCGCTCAGGTTTTCGTTGTAGGTGAAGTCGAGGTAGGACGCGCTCAGCGTCAGCCAATCCGTAAATTTGTGCGTGAGCGAGGCGTTCAGGTAGTAGGTGTTGGTGCGGAAGTAGTCGCTGGGCTGGCTCAGCGTCAAGGAGCGCGGGGTGGCGTACAAGTCGTTGGCCCGGATGGGTAGGCCGCGGTCGAGGTAGCCGTCGATGTGCGTGTACACCAGCTCGGCGTTCAGCGTGGTTTTGTCCGATACCAGGAAGGTCACGGTAGGCGCTATCATCAGCGACTTGGTGTCATTCACGTCGCGGAAGGTGTTGGTTTTTTCATAGCCCGCGTTGAAGCGGTAGAGCACGTTCTTCTGCTCGTTGAGCGGCCCCGTGAAGTCGGCCGTGGCGCGGGTGGTATTAAAGCTGCCCGTGGAAAACGTAACGGCTTTGCGAGCTTCGGCCAGCGGCTTTTTCGTTACCATATTAATGGTGCCGCCGGGGTTGATGTCGCCAAACAACGCCGCGCCGGGGCCTTTCAGCACCTCCACCCGCTCCAGGTTCACCGTGAGTGGCGCCTGCGTAAACGAGTTACCGTAGCTGAAACCCGAGCGCAGACCATTGAGCAACCGGAAGCCACTTTCGTAGCCGTTGCGGAAGCCGCGCACGGTGAAGTCGTCGTAGTGCGAGTATTGCGCCACGCCGGCCACGTTGCGAACCACATCAGTAAGGCGAAATACCTGCCGGTCCTCCATCAGCTCCTTGGTCACAGTCGAGATGGACTGCGGCACGTCGATAAGCGCCGTGGCCGTGCGCGTGCCCACAAAGCTGTAGTCACTCTTATAGGTAGTCTCTTTGCGGCCCAGTACTTCCACCTCCTGCAAGGCGTTGGAGCTGGCGTTCAGCCGTATTTCGACGGTGGCACGGGGTGCCTCGGCCGTGAGCAGCACCGTGCGGCGCTCCTCGCTGAAGTTGAGGGTGCGCGTGACGAGCGTTATTTGCTCCAGCGGCAGCTGATCGAGCGTAAAGCGGCCCTGCACATCGGTGAGGGCAGAAAAGCGCCCCGTGGTTTCTACTACTGATACGCCCTCAATGGGCTTATTATCGGCGCTGAGAATGCGCCCTGTAATCTGTCCTTGCTGTTGCGCGAAGGTCAACAGTGGCATCAACCAGAGAAAAGCGAATAAAAGTTGTCGCATAAAAGTGCTGTGAAACCTATGGCGTACGCCCAGGCCGGCCACTAGGAAGTGGCAGTTGAGAGAAGAAATTGAAGGGATGGCTCGCAAAGCGAGACTAGGCGCGGCAACCGCTAGCGCATTGCAACCTTACAAAGGCGCCCGAATGGCAATTGAGAATAGGCATGCTACCCTTCTTCGGGCCTAGTGGGCTACGTGCAAACGCTACCCACACACGATGAAGGTATGTTGCACTTGAAAAGGCAGCCCGAAACCGACGTAGAGCCCGAAAGACAACCAGTACAGAAACACGGTAGTAGTTCGGCAGAATAAGTCAGCTTGCTACCGAAACAAGACTACCCCACTGGCGGCCCACGTAAGGCAGGTCGGCATCCAGTATAAGAGACGCGATGTACAGCAGCCAACGGCCGATAGCAACGGTAGGCCGATGCGCGCCACGGTGCTACTATGCGCAACGCAGCTACATGCTGAAGAGGCGCATCATAAAAATGCTCCACCGCACAATGCTGGTGCTGAGACGTTAACAAGGCCTTGGCGCTACCCTGGCCTGCCACTGCCCGAGCCGGCTCGACGGTGGTATGCTTATGCGCGTGCAGGCTCAGCACAGCCGTCTCTGGCGTTATAATACGCCCGAGCAACAGCAGCAGCCACCAGGCTACTAGTTGATGACGGCAAGCTCGTGTTAGCAGCAACGCATGAAAACTAGATGAACCACAAAGGTAGGCAGGCATTTCACAATGCAACTCTGTTGCGGCATAAAAATATCTTCCGCGTCTCTATCCCTGCCTTCCTCTAATTTGCAGAAGCTGCTTCAACACTAGTTGCCAGATGCTGGCCCCTACCCTGCCGCCACGTAAGGGGGCACTTCACTCAGCCGCTCGTTGGTGCGCTGCTCAAAATCGACACGCCAGCAGTGATGCTCCAGGCCATTGGTGAGCAGCAGCAGCGGCGCCCCGATGGTTTGGTTGTAGGTAGCCGCCTGCATAGCCACCGCGGCCGTAATAGGAACGGAGGGCGCTTTACACTCTACCAACAGCAGGGGTTTGCCGTGGGCATCGTAAGCACAGAGGTCGGTGCGTTTGCGGCGCTGGTTGTAGGCGTGGCCGCGTTCCAGAGAAAGCAGGCCCAGTGGGTAGCCCAGATGGCCGGTGAGGTAGTGTACCACGTGCTGGCGCACCCATTCTTCGGGCGTCAGAACTACGTGCTTGCGGCGCAGCACGTCCCAGATTAGGATATTTCCGCCCGAATTTGTAACTTTGTAGTCGAAAGGCGGCAGGTTTAAGGCTTGCATCACCTCCAAAGGTACGGCCCAGAACTTCGGTTCCCGCTTTTTCGCTCCGTGCCGTCGTATCCTGATTTTTCAGGGACCGACGGTTTTTTTGTACCCGGATACATGGTTGTATGGCTATATGTTTGAATGGTTGTTTTCACAACCAGCTACTTCGCTACACCCAAAATCTGTGGAGCATGTGGGGCGTCGTGCTGAGCGCAGTCGAAGCATGACAACAAAAACAACAATTTAACAATCAATAACTTAAACTTAAAAATCACTCTATGAAAACAAAAGCTGACATTGTAGAAAACTGGCTGCCACGCTACACGGGCGTACCCCTGAAGGATTTCGGACAGTACATCCTGCTCACCAACTTCTTGAACTACGTGCACATGTTTGCCGAGCAGTTTGGGGTAGAGGTGCAGGGCCTCGATAAACCCATGCAAACGGCCACTGCCGACGGCATCACTATCATCAACTTCGGGATGGGCTCGCCCATGGCAGCTACCGTAATGGATTTGCTCTCAGCCGTGAAGCCCAAGGCAGCACTGTTTCTGGGTAAGTGCGGCGGCTTGAAAAGCAAGACCAAGCTCGGCGACCTGATCCTACCCATTGCCGCCATCCGGGGCGAGGGTACTTCCGACGACTACCTGCCCGCCGAGATTCCCGCCCTACCCTCCTTCCGGTTGCAGCGTGCGGTATCCTCTACTATCAAGAAGTACGAGAAGGACTACTGGACCGGCACCGTATACACCACCAACCGCCGCGTGTGGGAGCACGACACGGCCTTTAAAGACTACTTGCGCCAGATTCGGGCTATGGCGGTGGATATGGAAACGGCCACCATCTTCACGGTAGGCTTCGTGAACGAGATTCCGCACGGCGCGCTGCTGCTAGTGAGCGACAACCCCATGACGCCCGACGGCGTGAAAACGTCCGAGAGCGACAAGAAAGTAACCGCCGACTTTGTGACCACGCACCTGCAAATCGGCATCGAGTCGCTGCTGGAGCTGCGCAACTCCGGCGAATCGGTGAAGCACATGCGCTTCGAGTAAGGAGTTCCTACCTGCGCTTTCGGCCCTGCCCTACCCGGCAGGGCTTTTTTGTGGGTTGTAGTCATTTGTTATCCCTACCTTATCTGTCATCTTTCATCTGGTGTCCGCTTGCGAAGGACCTTATCACGGTAGAACAACAGGCGTAACAACGACTCGTTCTCGCGTGAGAAGGTCCTTCGCTACGCTCAGGATGACAATGACAAGTGGAGTTGGGATGACAGATAGGCATTGTACCTTTCGATTCCTTTTCTACCTTCCTCTATGACCCGACGCCTACTACCGCTTCTGTTCCTGCTTCCGTTTCTGAGTTGCCAGTCTACCAACCGCCAGCAAGCCGATCTGCTGGTATACAACGCCACCGTGTACACCGTTGACTCCACCTTCAGCAAAGCGCAGGCGTTTGTGGTGCAGGACGGCAAGTTTGTGGCAGTGGGCGCAGCCGATGCGTTGCGGGCGAAGTATCAGGCGAAGGAGGAAGTGGATGCCAACGGCCAGTTCATCTACCCCGGCTTCTACGACGCGCACTGCCACTTCTACCGCTACGCCCTGGGCCTGCGCTCCGCCGACCTGGTAGGCACCGAATCGTGGCCTGCGGTGGTAGGGCGCCTGACCCAGCACCACCAGGAGCAGCCCAATGCCACCTGGCTTACGGGTCGTGGCTGGGACCAAAACGATTGGCCCCGCAAGCAATTTCCTACCAAAGACACCCTAGACGCGCTGTTTCCCGGCACGCCCGTGTTCATTACCCGCGTGGATGGGCACGCTGCCCTGGCCAACCAAGCTGCCCTCGATTTGGCCGGCATCACGGCCAACACGCCTATTAGTGGCGGCGTGATTGGTCGCGACCGGCAGGGCAAGCTTACGGGCTTGCTGGTGGATAACGCCGTGAAGCTGGTATCGGCTAGAGTGCCGGACCCTACCCCTACCGAGGCCGAAGAGGCCCTGCTGCAAGCCCAGCAGAACTGCGTGGCCGTGGGCCTCACCAGCCTCGCCGATGCCGGTCTGGACCGCGCCGACATTGAGCGCATGGCCGCCTTGCAGAAGCTCGGTAAGTTGAAGCTGCGCCTCTACGCCATGCTCAACCCTACCCCCGAAAACAAGGCCTATTACCTACCCAAAGGCCCGGTGTTTCAGAACCGGATGACCATCTGCTCCTTTAAGGTGTACGCCGACGGAGCGCTGGGCTCGCGCGGCGCTAGTTTGCTGGCGCCCTACACCGACCACCCCGAGGAAACCGGCTTCCTGCTCCAACACCCCGAGTACTACCGCGACTTAGCGAAAGAATTGGCTGCCACCAAGTTTCAGATGAATACCCACGCCATCGGCGACTCCAGCAACCGCCTGCTGCTGGATATTTACGGCGCCGCGCTCCAAGGCCAAACCGACCGGCGCTGGCGCATCGAGCACGCCCAGGTGGTCAGCCGGGCTGATATTCCGAAGTTTGGTCAGTATCACATTGTGCCCTCCATTCAGCCTACTCACGCCACCTCCGATATGTACTGGGCCGGCGAGCGGCTGGGCCAGCAACGCCTCGAAACCGCCTACGCCTACCAGGAGTTACTGAAGCAATACGGCCAGGTAGCGCTGGGCAGCGACTTCCCGGTGGAGGACATCAATCCGCTCTATGGTTTCCACGCGGCCGTGGCCCGGCAGGATGCCAAGAATTACCCCACCGGCGGTTTTCAGATGCGCAACGCCCTGAGTCGCCCCGACGCCCTGCGCGGCATGACCACCTGGGCCGCCCACGCCGCCTTCGAGGAAAAACAGAAAGGCCAGATCAAGCCCGGCATGGCCGCCGATTTTGTGGTACTGGATACGGACTTGCTGCAAGCCCCCAACGACAAGTTGCGCGGCGCTAAGGTGCGCCAAACCTGGATTGCTGGCGAGCAAGTGTTTTCGATTAAAAAGAAGAATTAAATGCTGGAATGGCGCGAGGCTGTGCCTCGCGCCATTCCAGCATTTCTAATCCCTACTTCTCGTCGGCACTAGGGCCATAGAGACCGGGTATTGGAATATCGAGCAGGCGCAGGTACACGGTGAGTTGGCCGCGGTGATGAATGCTGTGGTTGAGGCCCATCAGGCGGATGGCCGTGGCTTTGGGCGACTCAAAAATGGTATGCTCGCCGCGGTGCAGGCGGAAGCTGTCGGTCAGTTTTTCGTCGTCGGAGGCTTGTAGCGCTTGGCGGAGGGTAGCGCTGTGCTCGTCGAAGCGGGCCAGCAGTTCCTCGTGGCTGGTGGGCGTGGGGCCGGGCTTCGGGCCGTTGGGGTCGAGGAAGTCGCGGGAGGCGTGCTCTACAAACAGCTGCTTGAATGCCAGCAGGTTTACAACGTGCGTGGCCAGTTGCCAAAGCGTCATGCTTTTGGGGTGCGGGCGGTAATCGGCTTGGTCGTGGGGGACGCGTTCTAGCACCCGGCGGGTACTAGCTAGCTCGTGGTCCAGTTCGCTCAGGATATTCTGTTGGATGGAGGAGGTGTGCATGCGTAATGGGAAAAAGTGAAAACAGATCAATAAACCCAAAACTCGTAAAAAGTTATGGATCGAAGAGCCGCGGATCTTACTCTATCTAGCTGCCTTTGCGTCTGTTTTCGGCGGTTTTGTTCGCTTTCCTTGCACAGGATGGGCCAGGAGGGTAGGCTGCATTGCGGACCATAGCTTATTGGCTCAGAAGCTGGAACGGACCTGCACTTGCTGTTTTTTTGATAGTATGCGGTCCGAAACGTTCTATTCTTTCTTTTCCTGATTGCATGAAACTGATCCGCTACGGCCAGCCCGGCCACGAAAAACCCGGTATTCTGCTCCACAACCAGCCCTACGATGTATCAGCCTTTGGCGAGGACTACAACGAGGCGTTTTTTGCCAACGGTGGCTTACAACGCCTCGCCAAGTTTGTCCAAAGTCACGAAGGCCGGCTCACGCCTCTCGCCGATGGCGAGCGGCTAGGACCGCCGGTAGCGCGGCCGTCTAAAATCCTGTGCATCGGCCTCAACTACGCCGACCACGCCAAGGAAACCGGCGCCACGCCCCCGCCTGAGCCAGTGCTGTTTATGAAATCAACCACCTCCTACATCGGCCCGCACGACGACATCATCATTCCCAAAAACTCGGTGAAAACCGACTGGGAAGTGGAGCTAGCTGTGGTGATTGGCAAACGCGCTTCCTACATAGAAGAGGCCGACGCGGCCGATTACATTGCCGGCTACGCCCTGCACAACGACGTGTCGGAAAGGGAGTTTCAGCTGGAACGCAGCGGCACCTGGGACAAGGGCAAGGGCTGCGACACCTTTGCGCCGGTAGGCCCGTTTCTGGCAACTCCCGACGAGGTAGGCGACGTGGACAACCTGCGTTTGTGGCTGTCGGTGAACGGAAAAATGATGCAGGACGGCACCACCGCCAACCTCATTTTCAAGATTCCCTTCCTGATTTCCTACCTCAGCCAGTTCATGACCCTGCTGCCCGGCGACATCATCTCCACCGGCACGCCGGCCGGGGTAGGGCTAGGCTTCAACCCGCCCGTGTACCTGAAGCCCGGCGACGTGGTGGAGCTGGGAATCGACGGCCTGGGCACGGCCCGCCAGCAGGTGAAAGCGTATGGCCGGAATTGACGCCCACCAGCATTTCTGGCATTTCGATGCCGTGCGCGACGCCTGGATAACGCCCGACATGGCCGCCATCCGGCGCGACTTCCTCCCCGCCGATCTGGCGCCGCTGCTCCAACAGCACAACCTAGATGGCTGCGTGGCCGTGCAGGCCAGCCAAAGCGAAGCCGAAACCGATTGGCTGCTGGCGCTGGCCGACGAGCACGCTTTCATCAAGGGTGTGGTAGGCTGGGTGGATTTGCAGGCCGACAACGTGGCTGAGCGCCTAGCCCACTACGCGCAGTTTGAGAAGCTGAAAGGCTTCCGGCACGTGTTACAAGGTGAGGAAGACCGCGCCCTGATGCTACGGCCCGCGTTTCGGCGCGGGCTCGCGGCGTTGTTCGACGCGGGCTTCACCTACGATTTGCTGATTTTGCCCGACCAGCTTGGCTACGCCGCCGAGCTGGCCGAGGCCTTCCCTACCCAGCCCTTCGTGGTCGACCACCTGGCCAAGCCCCTCATCAAAGCCAGCACGCTGGAACCGTGGGCGCAGGACATTCGGGCACTAGCCGCGCACGAAAACGTGCTGTGCAAGGTGTCCGGCCTGGTCACGGAGGCCGACTGGCAACACTGGCAGCCCCAGGACTTCCATCCCTACCTCGACGTGGTATTCGAAGCCTTTGGACCCCAGCGGCTCCTGTTTGGCTCCGACTGGCCCGTGTGCAACGTAGCCGGGGGCTATGCCCGCCTGGTGGAGCTGGTTGAAGACTACCTACGCGCCTTTTCGACCGCCGAGCAAGCCCAGTTCTGGGGCGAAAATGCTGCCGCTTTCTATCGACTTTAAAAGCTATTCGAGCTGGAACGGTGTAGAGACGCATACTTGCGTCTCGTCGTTGAACGACCGGATGCACATTGCTGTCCGAATGACTCCAACGCGGTACAAATGGCGCGACTGACGAGACGCAAATATGCGTCTCTACATTGTTCAATCATCAACTCAAATAGTCTACAACCTCCCACCCCATGGATTTACAACTTCAGAATCAGGTTATTATCGTCAGCGGCGGGGCCAAGGGCATCGGCGAAGGTATTGTGCGGGTCCTGGCCGCCGAGGGCGCCATTCCGGTTATCATTGGGCGCAATGCGGCGGATAATGAGCAGGTAGTTGCCGACGTAACCGCCGCGGGCGGACAAGCTGGTCAGATAGTCGCCGAGCTATCGGACCCCGCCGAGTGCGCCCGCGCCGTGCAGGCCGTAGTAGAGCAATTTGGCCGCATCGATGGGTTGGTGAACAATGCCGGCGTGAATGATGGCGTGAGCCTGGAACACGGTACGTATGAATTGTTTATGCGCAGCCTGCACCGTAACATGGTGCATTACTACCTGCTGGCTCACTACGCCCTACCAGAGCTAAAAAAGTCGAAGGGAGCTATTCTGAACATCACCTCTAAAACCGCCGAAACGGGCCAGGGCAACACCTCTGCCTACGCTGCTGCCAACGGTGGCCGCAACGCCCTCACCCGCGAATGGGCCGTGGAACTGCTGAAATACGGCATCCGCGTGAATGCTTTGGTGGTGGCCGAGTGCTGGACGCCCGCCTACGAAACTTGGATTCAAACCCTACCTAATCCCGAGGAGAAGCTCCACGAAATCACTAGCAAGATTCCGCTGGAAAACCGCATGACCACGGCCGAGGAAATTGCCAACACCACCGCCTTCCTGCTCTCGCCGCGCAGCAGCCATACCACCGGCCAGATCGTGCACGTAGACGGCGGCTACGTACACCTCGACCGCGCCCTCGCCAACGCTTAGTAGGTAGCCATGGCGCGGGGCTGTGCCCCGCGCCATATTCGCCTGTCTATAGCTTGCCACTGTATCATCCTACCAACTATCCGTGAATACCCTCATCTGCTCCGCGCCTACCCAACTCGCCTACGAGCACCGCCCCGCCCCTACCCTACGGCCCGGCGAAGCTCTGCTGCGCATCCGGCGAATTGGCATCTGCGGCACCGATTTGCACGCGTTTGAAGGCACGCAACCCTTCTTCTCCTACCCCCGCGTACTGGGCCACGAGCTGGCCGGCGAGGTAGTAGACACCGGCGACGCCACCGATTTTCAGGTAGGCGAGGCGGTTACGTTCATCCCCTACTTTGGCTGCGGCACGTGCATAGCTTGCCGGCGCGGCCTACCCAACTGCTGCGTACAAATGCAGGTGTGTGGCGTGCACCTTGACGGCGGTATGACGGAACTTCTGGGCGTGCCCGCCGCCGCGCTGGTGCACGGCAACAGCCTCACCTTCGATGAGTTGGCGCTGGTGGAGCCGCTGGCCATTGGGGCGCACGGCGTGCGCCGGGCTGGGGTGCAACCCGGCGAGTTTGTGCTGGTGGTAGGTGCTGGCCCCATTGGGCTGGGCGTGATGGAGTTTGCCCGCATTGCCGGCGCGCACGTCATTGCCCTCGACCTCAATGAGCAGCGCCTGAGCTTCTGCCGCTCGGCCCTCGGCGTGACGCATACCATCAACGCCGGCAATGCAGACGTGGCTGAGCAACTCCGCCACATCACCTACGGCGACATGCCCACAGTAGTCATCGACGCTACAGGCAGCCAGCGGGCCATCAACAATGCGTTTCAGTACCTGGCCCACGGCGGCCGTTTTGTGCTGGTAGGCTTGCAGAAGGGCGATATCAGCTTTTCGCACCCCGAGTTTCACAAGCGCGAAGCCACGCTTATGAGCAGCCGCAACGCCACCCGCGCCGATTTTGAACACGTGCTGCACGCCATGCACCAGGGCCTGGTGCAGCCTACCACCTACATCACCCACCGCGTGCCGTTCGGGCAGGCCAAGGACGTGTTTGCCAGTTGGCTCGACCCCGCCACGGGTGTTATTAAGGCTATGATAGAAGTGGAATAAGCCCTCCTGCGCAAGCCAACTACGGCATGTTCACGGTAAGATGTATCACACCCCAAAGCATATAGCCTATAGCTCCTTAGCGGGCATGGCTACGTTGGGGGTAGCGGGCGGCGGACCGGGAAAAGCATCGGTGTCGGCAGGGTCTTCGCGCAACTTTTTGCCGCGCAGTTGAAGCAGGAAAATCAACCCCAGAATGAAGAACACGATGAGGGCGAGGATGCTGTTGCGCATAGAGCCCGTAATCTGAGCAATAACGCCGAAAACAGCCGTACCAATGACAATGCTCAGCTTCTCCGTCACGTCGAAGAAGCTGAAAAAGGCAGCTGTATTGGGGGTATTTTCAGGGATAATCTTGGAGTAGGTGGAACGCGACAGGCTTTGCACGGCGCCCATGGTAAGGCCAATCACCGAGGCCAGGGCGTAGAACGACCAACCGGCCTGTACGAAGTAACCCGCAATACAGATAAGCGCCCAGATAACGACCGACCAGCTCAGGGCCCGCGTGTTGCCGATGCGCTCCGAGAGCTTAGCGAACAGGTAGGCCCCCAGAATGCCTACCACTTGCAGCAGCAGAATAGTAACAATCAGGGCGGTGCTTTCGAGATGCAGCTCTTTGTCGCCGAAGATGGTGGCTACGTACATCACCGTTTGCACCCCCATGTTGTAGGTGAAATAGGCCAGCAAGAAAATCTTGAGATTGGGGAGCTGCTTGAGTTGGTCCCATACCTTGCTCAGCTCGTGGAAGCCATTGAGTAGCCAGCCCGAATCGGAGGTGGCGCCGGCTGGGCGGCCGGGGTCGGCGGGCAGCGAGAAGAACGTGATTTGCGCAAAACCGGCCCACCAGATGCCCGTTAGCAAAAAGCTCAGCCGCGTGGCGAAGGCCTTCTCAATACCCAGCGCTTCGTTGAAGGTAACCAACAACAGGCAAATAACGAGCAACAAAACGGAGCCGATATACCCCATCGAGAAGCCCCGCGCCGACAGAGAATCGTACTGCTCTTCCGAAGAAATGAGAGGTAGGTAGCTGTTGTAGAAAACAATAGACCCTGAAAAGCCGATGGTGGCTGCTATAAAGATGAACGTGCTGAGCGTGAGCGTCTCTGGGGTAAAGAAATACAACGCCGCGCAAGAGGCAGCTCCCAGATAGCAGAACACTTGCATGAACAATTTCTTACGCCCGGAGAAGTCGGCCAGCGACGTCAGGAACGGACTGACCAGGGCTATCAGCAGGAAGGCGGCCGAAATGGCGTACGTCAGCAGCGACGAGCCGGGCACTTCTACTCCTAAGAAATTGACAACGTCCGTTTTAGGACTTAGCTCCTCTGTGATGCTGCCCCAATAAATGGGAAAAATGGAACTGGTAATTACCAGTGGATACACCGAGTTAGCCCAGTCGTAAAACGTCCAGCCACGGGTGATGCGCTTGTCGTCTTTGGGTACGCTCTGAAAGCCCGCATCGGGGGCAGGAGTAGCGGTAGCACTCATACAATCATAGGATTAGGGAGGGAAAGCAGGACAAATAACGAGATTCCGGCGCCCCGGTTGTTGCCGTCGGGCTCAAACATACAATATCCCGATGTGCTACTCCTATTTCCCTAGCAAAGCCGCATACTGCGCCTCCGTATCCACATCAATCGCCCCGGCCGGGAACGGCACGGTGGCTACCCACGCCGAGTGCTGGCGCAGCAGTTGCTGCGCTCCCGCCGCGTCGGGCAATGCTTGTAGCAAGGGCAGCACGCTTTCCCCAAACAACACCGGCACCCCACGCACGGAGCCATACTCAGTTGCCACAATGGGCTGCTGCGTGGCTAGCTGCGCCACTACCAACTGCCGCAGCAAGGTAGGCGTAATGTGAGGCTGGTCGCAGAGCAGCACGAGGACGCTGGTTGGTGCTGGCTGGTGCTGTTGCAACTCCGCCAAACCTGTTTTCAGCGAAGCGCCCATGCCTGTTTGCCAAGTAGGGCAATGCACCGTTTGCACAGCTAGGTCTGCTAATTCCGGTAACAACTCCTCGTGCAATGCGCCCGTTACGACAACAACCGGCCCCAGCACCGCTTCTACGGCCGTGGTAGCAGCTCGGCGTAAGAGGCTTTGTCCTTCGTATGGGAGCAACTGTTTAGGCCGCCCCAAACGAGACGACGAGCCTGCTGCCAGCAATAGTACGCCCACTACGGGCAGAGAAGAATCCTGACTTTCTGACACTAGCGTATTGATAGTCAAGGCCCCTACCCTCCTAACTCGCACACCGCCGATACGGCCGCGCTAGCGGCCAGCTCTCCATCAGAAGCAATGCGGTGGTGAATGGGGTGCGGCGAGTCACGCAGGAATCCGGCCGGCCGGCCAGCCAGTACAGCTTGTATTTCGGCTACAATGGAAAGGGCAATTTCTTCAGGGGTTTCGCTACCCAGGTTTAGGCCAATGGGGCTGTGCAGTCGTTGTTGCAGGCGCTGGGCGGCATCGGGCACATCCTTTTCCAATTCCTCCAACAAACGCAGATACTTTTTGCGCGGACCTAGCAGACCGATGTACGGCGTAGGCGCATTGAGCAAATGGCGCAAAGCAGCTAAATCATAGTAGTAATTGTGGGTCATGAGCAGGGCGAAGCTGCCGTCTTGCGGTAGGGTAGACACTTGGTCTACGGGTACTACACGCACTGCTTCGGCCTCGGGAAAGCGCGTGGCTTGCGCCAGTCCGGGGCGGCCATCTACCACGCGCACGCGCCATCCCAGCGTCGAAGCCATACGCACTACGGGTTTCACGTCGTTGCCGGCTCCGAAAATAAGCAGGCGCACGGGAGGCCGCAGAATTTCCAGGCTCACACGTACTTGTCCTACCTCCGAAGGGTAGCTGCGAGTGGCTGGCTGATTGTTGGTCAACGCTTGCCGGGCGTCGGTTAGAATACGCTCGTATAGCGCTGAGTGAGTTGGCAAGCTGCCTTGCACTGCGCCGCTGGTCGTGAGGAGCAGCCGCTCCCCTACCCTAGCCGGTGCTGTGGAGGGGCCGTCTAGGTGAAACACAGTAGCGACTACTGCTGGCTCTTCTACCCCTTCCCACCAGTTGCGCAACAATTCCAGTGGGTTGCTGGCATTGTCGAAAGCCAACGGTTCCAGCAAAATCTGCACAATGCCCTGGCAACCCAGCGCCGAACCAAATTGCAGGTCGTCGTCGGGGTCGGTGGAATCGTAGGTGACGACGGTAGGCTGTTGGCGCTGGATGCACTGGCGGGCGCGGCGACGGGCGTCACCTTCGAGGCAGCCGCCGCTGATGGCACCCGTAAGCTGACCATCGGCCGTTACCAGCATGCGGGCGCCCGGCCGGCGGTAGGCCGAGCCAGCCAGATCAACCACCGTAGCCAGCGCGCACGGCCTATCCGCCGCGCGGTGCGCGTCGTAGGCGATGAGAAGGCGTTGGAGTTCAGTCATGCTTAATTCATTACTGCTGTCATCCTGAGCAGAGCGAAGGACCTTCTCACGATAGAACGGTGAAAAGGTCCTCCAAGCTCAGGATGACAAGCTTTTATATCTTCAAGTCTACGCCGAAGTGCGCAGGGCTTGCAGCATTTTGTCTGGCGTCATGGGGAGGCTGCGCATGCGCTTGCCGGTGGCGTTGTATACGGCGTTGGCAACGGCGGCGGCCACGCCCACAATCCCGATTTCCCCGATGCCTTTTACGCCCAGCGCGTTAATATAGGGGTCCTTTTCCGGCACAAACTCAATTTTCATGTCGGGAATGTCGGCATTGACGGGAATGTGATACTCGGCCAGGTTGTGATTGGTGTAGCGGGCGTAGTTGGGGTCACGGAAAGTCTCTTCCATCAGCGCCGAACCAATCCCGAAAATAGCGCCGCCGTAGAGCTGGCTTGTAGCAGTTTTCAGGTTGAGCACCTGCCCTACCCCGTGCACCCCTACCCAGCGCGTCACGCGGATGGTACCGAAGTCTGGATCGACCTCTACCTCGCAGAAGTGGGCGCCAAACGAGTGCATAGAGTGGCCCGAAGGCTTCTTTTCCTCACCCTTTTCGTTCTTACCACCTGGCTCCTCGGGGCTTCCAGCTGCGCCGCCTGCCGCAGCAAAATGCTTTTCCTCGTAGCCGGAGCCATACTTGCCCATCGCCATGCCCTCGATGTCGGTCATGCCGCTGCGCGAGAGGGCGGCCACCAGGGTTTCGCCTTTTTGCGGGTTCTTTTTCAAGAACATGCGGCCCAGCTCTACCTTCACATCGGTAGGCTTGGCCTTGTAGAGCGGTGATTTTTTATCGCCTACGGCCATATCAATCACCTTTTTCCACAGGTCTTCAGCCGCTGCCATAATGGACGACGACACCGTGCCGGCTGCTTGCGAGCCGCCCGAACCGGGAGCGGTGGGCAGGCGCGTATCACCTAGCTCGAACCGCACTTTTTCGGGTGGTAGGCCCAGCGCATCGGCGCCTACCTGCGTCATCACGGTCCAGGTGCCGGTACCCAGGTCGGTGGCGCCGCTCTGCACCACGGCGTGGCCATCGGCAAATAGGCGCACGCGGGCCGTGCCCTGCGCGCTGTGCACGGGGTAGGTGGCCGTTGCCATGCCCATACCTACCAACTTCTTACCCCGGCGGGTTTGGCCGGGCTTGGGGTTGCGCTTGCTCCACCCAAACAGCTCAGCGCCACGGGTGTAGCACTCTTTCAACGACTTGCTGGACCAAGGCTTTTCGTTGTCGCTGTAGTCTTTATCGGCGTAGTTGAGGAGGCGGAATTGCAGCGGGTCCATATTGAGTTGGTGGGCTAAATCGTCCATGGAGCTTTCGAGCGCAAACGAACCGGGGGCCTCGCCAGGGGCGCGCATCCACACCGACGTCATCACATTAGCACGGGCCAATTCGTAGCGGGCCGAGAAGTTCGGGCACGCGTACAGCATGTTCACCACCTTACTGTTCGACTCGGCATAGTTGTCCCAGGGCGAAGTCGTCGATTTTTTCTCGTGGATCATCGACACCAGTTTGCCTTCCTGAGTAGCGCCTATTTTTAGGGTTTGCTCCTGGTCTTCGCGGTGGCCTACCGAGGTATACATCTGCGGACGCGTGAGCACCAGCCGCAACGGCCGGTTTACGGCGCGGGCCGCCAGCACCGTCAGAATCGTGTGGGGCCAAAACGAGCCTTTGCACCCAAAACCGCCACCCAAATGGTGCGTCACAATGCGTATCTGGTCACGCGGAATGCCCAGCAGATTCGCCAAAGAACCCTGGCTCATGGTAATGTTCTGGGTCGATTCGTAGACCGTCAGCCGGTCGCTACCCTCCCATACGGCGGTGGTAGCGGCAGGCTCCATGGGGTTGTGGTGGTTGATGGCGTGCACGTAGGTAGCTTCGTGCTTCACCGGCGCGCTGGCATAGGCCGTCTCGGGGTTGCCGCGCACCTTGTGCCCATCGGTCTTGCCGTTCTGAATCTTCTGCGGATCAAACAGATCAGCCTTCGGATCGTGGTAGGAGTCGATGGGCTTTTCCACCTGATACGATACCTTGATGAGGGCCGCCGCCTGTATAGCGCGCTCCAGCGTGTCGGCCACCACCAGGGCCACGGGCTCACCGGCATAGTGAATTTCGGCGTCTTGCATGGGCAGGTACGACTGCGCCGCCTGCCACTTTTTTTCTTCCTTCAGGGCGCTGGGCACCTTGGCTGGCTTCGGGATATTCTGGTAGGTGAGAATACTGATAACGCCTGGTTCTTTGGCCGCCGCCGAGGTGTCGATATTAGTTATCTTGCCTTTCGCTATATCGCTGGTTTTCAGCACGCCGTGTACCAGGCCATTCACCGGATACTCGGCCGAGTAGCGGGCGGCACCCATCACCTTTGCCCGACCATCTACGCGGTCCATGGGCTTGCCTACCGCATTAACGGGGGGCAGAGTAGGTTCAAAAAAATTGGTTTCCATATAGGTAGGGGCGCCTTGCAGGCGCCCGTTTATCGTTGCTGTTGCTGATGCGTCAATCCAAGTCGTTTTTCGTGGTGGGGTGTGTGGCACCCGCCCTATACCGACCTTGTTCTGTCGGTTTACGGGCGCGTGCAATGCGCCCCTACCCCTTGGCAGCTACCTCGGTCAGGGCACGCACCAGCGTATTTTGCACCATCTCTATTTTGAAGGCATTGTGCTCGTAGGGTTGCGCACCGCGCACCGCAGCGGCGGCCGCAGCCCGGAAAGTAGCCTCGTTAGCAGGCTTGCCCACTAGCATCTGTTCCGCCTCTTTCGAGCGCCAGGGCTGGGCTCCTACCCCACCCAGCGCCACCCGCGCCGAGCGAATAGTACCACCCTGCACATCGAGCCCCACGGCAGCCGACGTTAGCGCATAGGCGTAGCTGGCCCGGTCGCGCACCTTCATATACAGCGACTTGCGGGCGTGCTCGGCCTTGGGCACCGTCACGGCCACAATCAGCTCGTCGGCTTCCAGGGTATTTTCAATGTGGGGCGTTTTGCCGGGTAGGCGGTAAAACTCGGTGATGGGCACGCGGCGCTGTTTGCCTTTGGCGTTTTCCAACGTCAGGACAGCATCCAGGGCAATAAGGGCCACAGACAAGTCGCCGGGGTAGCTGGTGGCAATGCAGGCATCGGAAGTACCCAGGATGGCTAGGTTACGGTTGTCGCCTTCCTTGGCGGGGCAGCCGGTACCGGGCTCGCGCTTGTTGCAGGGGAAAGCAGTATCACGGAAGTAGGGGCACCGGGTGCGCTGCAAAATGTTGCCGCCAATGCTGGCCATGTTGCGCAGCTGCGCCGACGCCGCCAGTAGCAACGACTGCGAAATGGCTGGGTACTGGTCTACTACTAGTTTGTGCTCGCCCACGTCGCTCATGCGCTCTAGGGCGCCAATGCGTAGGCCGTCGTTGCTTTGTTCGATGCCCTTGAAAGGCAGCATATTCACGTCAATCAGCTGATTGTGGTTTTCCACGTTCAGCTTCATCAGGTCGATCAGGGTGGTGCCCCCGGCAATAAACGCCGATGATTTATCGTCGCGTTTGGCCCCGGTGGCTTCTTTGGCCTTGGTGGCCTGGAGGTAGGAGAAGTTATTCATAATCAATTACGCCTTCATGCTTTTTTCAGCTTCCAGAATGGCTGCTGTGATGTTGGGGTAAGCGCTGCAACGGCACAGGTTGCCGCTCATCCACTCCCGCACTTCGGCCTCGGAGCCAGCGTGGCCCTCCTTCACGCAAGCAACGCCCGACATAATCTGACCCGGTGTGCAATACCCGCACTGGAACCCGTCGTGCTTCAGGAAAGCCTCTTGCATGGGGTGCAGCTTGTCGCCCTGGGCCAGCCCTTCTATGGTGGTGATTTCTTTGCCTTGGTTCATCACGGCCAGGCTAAGGCAGCTCACAATGCGGCGGCCGTCTACGTGCACGGTGCAGGCACCGCATTGGCCATGGTCGCAACCTTTCTTGCTACCGGTCAGGCCCATATACTCGCGCAGGGCATCGAGTAGGCTTACGCGTGGCTCTAGTTGCAGCGTGCGGACGGTGCCGTTTACTTTCAACTGTACCGGCGACACGCCCGCTACTTTTTTGGAAAGCGCTGTGAGGCGTTCGGCCTGGCTAATGAAGGGCGGCGCCATCACTAAGCCCAGGATACCCCCGGCCTGCTTCATGAAATTCCGCCGCGAGCCATCGTTGGGCGTAACTCCGGGGTTATTGCCGCTCTGGTCGGCCGGAGAATCGTTATACATCAGAAAGAAGAGTTTAATGAGAAATTAGGTGGAGGGGGCTACGCTCAGCAGGTAGCGTTGGCACATCCTACAACTGTTGCCGAAATGCGTTTGTTTGGTAATCGCTTACTTAGAATCTATCTTAATTAGCAGATTCACAATATTTTATATTTGAAAAGCAAGCAGCCTCTGGTCTACGGCTATGCCGAAAAGTTGGTTGCAAGCAATTAGATATCTGTTGCCTTATTGGTGGTTGGCAACTGGTATCTTTGTCGGCCGGATCTGCTTGTAACTGAGCAGTCGGCGGGGCGTAGCGCCCTACCGCTTTATCCCTCAGTAGCTTGCCCGTTCTTTTGTCTATGCCTGCTTCTTTTCTGCGCTTCTCTGGTTTGGCTGCTTTGCTGCTGGCCGCCGCTTGTACCAGCAACAAAAACCTGGAGCAGGACAGCCCCCAGGTCAGCGCCGAGGTGGTAGCCCCTACCCCGCCAGCCGCCCGACCCAAGGCACCCCGCCTAGCGCAGTTGGATACCACGCATTTCTCGCCTCACTTTATCCGTAGCTTTCAGGAAGCTAACAAGGCCGAAACCAGCTTCGATGTGCACGGCAACTGGCTCCTGCTCAGCCCCACCGACTCCGTAGCGTTTCCAGTGGCCGAGCTGCCCGCAAACGCGCCCGTGGTATACGCCGCCACCGATAAGGGCCGTACGTATCGGCTCACGCTCACGCGCCGCAATTATTCCACGGTGCACTACGTGGCCGAAGCACGCCAGGGCAGCAAGCTCCTGAGCCGACAAACCGGCCTGGCTGACTTGAATCCGAGCTTCTTTGCAGACATCGAAATCCCAAAGGATAGCGAAACGGGCCTACCCTATAGCGGCTACGAGTTTCAGGCCACCGCGCCTCAGCAACAGGGGTTTGCTGTCCTCATTGGCCGCAGTCAGGATGCCGACAAAGCGCAGGTATACGGTGGAACTCAACCGCAGCAAAGCGCGTGGCACAACCTGCCTACCCTGCGGCGGCAGTGAATGGTGAAGTTGTGAGTTTGTGAAATTGTGAATAAAAAGCGCGTGTCATCCTGAGCGTAGCGAAGGACCTTATTACGTCTGAACGATTGACGTGACAACGACTCGTTCTACTGGCATAAGGTCCTTCGCTACGCTCAGGATGACACGCGCTTTTTATTCACAATTTCACAAACTCACAACTCTCTTACAACTCCTCAGCTGGGTGCTTGTCTTTGCGGCGGGGTTGCAAAAGTTTGGCAATCAGTCCAGTCCAGCCGGTTTGGTGACTAGCGCCGAGGCCGCTGCCTGTATCACCGTTGAAGTATTCGTGAAACAAGAGATAATCCTTGAAATGCGGGTCCGTTTGTAGTTGCTTGTTGTCGCCTAGGGCCGGGCGCTTGCCTTCTGCGTTGCGCAGAAACAGGTTGCTCAGGCGCTCCGTCAGGGCGTCGGCCACGGCTAGCAGCGATACATACTGGTTGGAACCCGCAGGGTATTCTACCACGAAGTCGTCGCCATAGTAGTGATGAAACCGCTGCAACGATTCGATAATCAAGAAGTTGACTGGAAACCAGATAGGTCCGCGCCAGTTGGAGTTGCCCCCAAAAAGGTCCGACTGCGACTCGCCCGGCTCGTAGCCTACGGTGAAGCTCTTGCCATCGGCTTTGTACACATACGGGTGCTCCAAGTGGTAGCGCGAGAGGGCGCGCACGCCATACTCCGAAAGGAACTCCGCCGTATCTAACATGCGGGCCAGTAGGCGCTTCACGCGGTGACCACGCAGCAAGGATAGCAGGCGGGTAGCGCCCTCGCCCGGCTGCTGCCAGTGCGACACCAGCTTGGCCAGATCGGGGCGGTGAGTCAGAAACCAGTCCATGCGCTCCTTGAAACGGGGCAGCTCCTGCAACATATCATCATTGAGTACCTCCACGGCAAACAGCGGAATCAGCCCTACCATGGAGCGCACCTTCAGCATCTGGCGGCCCCGGTCGGGCGAGTTCAGCACGTCGTAGTAGAACTCATCCTCTTCGTCCCAGAGCGAATAACCACCCCCTACTTTGGTCATGGCCTCGGCGATGTAGAGGAAGTGCTCGAAGAACTTGCTGGCCATGTCTTGGTACACGGGATTGGTGCGGGCCAACTCCAGGGCAATGCGCATCATATCCAGGGCAAACATGGCCATCCAGCTGGTGCCATCGGCCTGCTCGATGAACACGCCCTTGGGCAGATCGGCGCTCCGGTCGAACACGCCAATGTTATCGAGCCCCAGAAAGCCACCCTCGAACACGTTGCGATTTTCGGCATCCTTGCGGTTCACCCACCACGTAAAGTTTAGCAGCAAGCGATGAAATACCGACTCTAGGAATTTTGTATCGCCTTTGCCACCTCGGTTTTTCTGATCGATTTTGTACACCCGCCACGTGGCCCAGGCATGCACGGGCGGGTTCACGTCCTCAAACTTCCATTCGTAGGCGGGCAGCTGGCCGTTGGGCTGCATGTACCAGTCGCGGGTGAGCAGGCGCAGTTGCTGCTTGGCAAACTCCGCATCCAGCACCGCCAACGGCAGGCAGTGAAACGCCAGATCCCAAGAGGCATACCAGGGGTATTCCCAGGTATCGGGCATCGAGATGATGTCGGCGTTGTTGAGGGTAGTCCAGTTGTGGTTGCGGCCCTCTTTGCGTTGGGGTGGTGGCGGGGGTAGGGCCGGGTCACCCTCCAGCCACTGGCGCACATTATAATAGTAGAACTGTTTGCTCCAGAGCATGCCCGCATACGCCTGCCGCTGAATGTTGCGGGCGTCGTCGCTGCGCATATCGCGCTGCACTACCTCGTAATACGCATCAGCTTCTTCGCTGCGTTGCTGTACCAAGTCATCGAACTCAGCAAAAGGTTCGTCTATGTTAGGCGCGGCCAAGCGCAGGCGCACCACGCGTTCCTCGCCAGCCGGAATGGTTAGGGAGTAGCGCACGGCCGCCTTGGTGCCACAGCGCGCCGGATTTACGGCCTGTTCGTGCCCATATACCACATAATCGTTGATGCCGTCCTTGAAATACTGCGCATTGGAGGGGGCGTTGTAGAGGCGCTGGGTATTGGTTTCGTTGTCGCAGAACAGCAGTTCGGGCTCACCATCGTAGTAGAGGCGCCGCTCACCCAGTTCCCGATGGTTGATGGTGATGCTGCTACCTTCCTCAGCTGCCTGCAACTGCGGGCGGTAGTCGTCGTACCCCCACGCCCAAGTATTCCGAAACCATAATTGGGGTAGCACCTGCACGGTGGCTTCCTCGGGGCCACGGTTGCATACTTTTAGCTGAACCAGAATATCTTCCGAGCCGGCTTTAGCATACTCAATGAAGACATCGAAATACCGGTTTTCCTTGAAAATGGCCGTATCCAGCAACTCAAACTCCGTTTTGTGCCGCCCCCGGCGCGCATTTTCCTGAACCAGCCACTCATACGGAAACGCACGTTGCGGATACTTGTAGAGCATCTGCATATAGGAGTGCGACGGCGTGTTGTCGAGGTAGTAATACAACTCCTTCACGTCCTCGCCGTGGTTACCCTCAGGGCCGCTCAACCCAAACAACCGCTCTTTCAGAATAGGGTCTTGACCGTTCCAGAGCGCCACTGATAGGCATAACAGTTGGTCATCATCGCAGATGCCCCCAATGCCATCTTCGCCCCAGCGGTAGGCTTTGCTGCGGGCCATGTCGTGGGTGATGTAGTTCCAGGCGTTGCCATCGGGGCTATAGTCCTCGCGCACCGTGCCCCACTGCCGCTCCGAAAGATAGGGGCCGAACCGCCGCCAGGGTGTTTCGGGATTGTCGATTTGGGCCAACCGGTGGTGTTCGGGGCTCTGTTCTTTTGTGGTCATACTACTTCAATTGCCGATTTCGCAAGTATGTACTGCTCCATCACATTCCAAACAATGGCCAGTGATGGAGCAGTAGCAGGTCAGCAATGATGGTTAGCCATTATCGGCAAAGCCGGGATAGAGAGTCATACCGCCATCGGCAAAAAGGGTAGTGCCCGTCACGTAGTCCGACTCGTCGGAGGCCAGCCAGGCGGCTACCTCCCCAATGTCGTCGGGCTGACCAATGCGGCCGTATGGAATCAGTTCTAGCAGTTTGTTGAGTGCTTTCTTCGTCCCCCAGGCTTCTTCGTTGATGGGCGTCTGAATCGCGCCCGGCCCAATGCTGTTCACTCGGACTTTGTGTGGCGCCAACTCCTGCGCCATGCTTTTCATCATCAGCATGATGCCGCCCTTCGACGTAGCGTAGTTGACGTGCCCGGCCCACGGAATTACCTCGTGCACAGAGCTCATGCAGATGATTTTGCCAGCTGCCTTCGAAATTTCTGGTTGCACGCCGCGCTTCACAAATTCGCGGGCAGCTTCGCGGGCACACAGAAACTGACCCGTCAGGTTTACGTTGAGGACGGCATTCCACTCGTCCAGGGTCATATCCAGAAAGCTGGCATCTTTCTGAATACCAGAGTTGCTGACCAGGATATGCAGCGTGCCGTAGCGCTTCTTAATATCCTCGAACATCGCCAACACCTCGGGCTCTTTGCTCACATCGGCACGCACAGCGTAGGCCTCGCCGCCTATTTTTTCGATGGCCGCCACGGTTTTATCGGCGCCTTCTTCGTCGCTGTGGTAGTTCACGACCACTTTTGCGCCGTCGGCGGCTAGGGCTAGGCATACCCCTACCCCAATGCCCGAACTGCCGCCCGTTACCAGTGCCACCTGATTGCGCAACCGTGGTTGTGCCTTCATTTCTATAGCCATATGCAAAGTCAAAAAAAGAGAAAACGGAATAATCCGTAGACTGCTAAATGACCCCGCAGGTTACAGGAATGTGGTAAACATCCCAATAGTTGCCACTGAGAACGGGCCGTTTGATTCGCGGCCTTAGCGGCTACGGTAGAGCTATGCGCTTTCTAATTTGCCGTTTGTAACTCTACCCTTTTTTATTTGACAATCAGCAACCTCTGTCTAACCGCTGCTTGTCCGGCAATCTGAATTTCAAGTATATACAGCCCCGCCGGAAGTGCCGCCAGCGAGTGTGTAGTCGTACCAGCAGCAGCGCATCCCATATACACCACTTGCCCGGCCCCATTTATAATCTGAAAGGTGGCAGCAGAAGCCAGATGCAGCGTCAGGTGCTCTCCTATCGGGTTCGGGAAATAGACAGCCGGCTTTTCTGATGACAGTGCCGCGATGGAGCGCGTGGGCGTATTGGTAGCGTGTTCGTCTGTATCTATCTGCCGCAGCCGGTAGGTAGCCGCTTCGTCACCAAGGGTAGTGTCAAGGTAGCGATAAGCCTGCGCCTGTGTGGTGGTACCATGGCCAAGTAGGCTGCCTAGCAGCGTAAATGTTTTATCATCGGTACTGCGCCACACTTCAAACCGCGCACTGTTCAGCTCCGTGGCCGTAGTCCAGCGCAACAGCGCCCCAGTAGCGCAACGTTGTGCTGTAAACGATGTTAGCTCAACTGGTAATGGGTTTTCAGAAACAACAGGACTGGTGCTAGCCAGTGCAAACCAACTGAACGAGGTGAACTCACCTGACGTAACGGTGCCGCTACTAGCGGTACCCGAGTAGGCACTTCGGCCGATATTACTCCAGGCGTTGTTGTTATTCTTAGCAATGACGAGGGAACTGGCTTCGGGAGCATTCACAAAATCATCAGCGCCATAGCTTACCGTCACGGTACCGGCAAAATCGCCGGCAGCTGGGGCGGGCGTGGGCGTGATTTCGAAATAGCGCACCCGACTCACTCGCGTCAGGCCACCGCTCAAGCTGCCTATACCGCCTTCTTCTACCTGCGTGGCTGTGAAGGTGGTAGGCGAGGCCAACTTTGTGATGGTAAGCACAATCGGCCGATACATATTGCCCCGAACTCCTACCCTACCCAGTGGGAACCGTAAGCTACCGGCGCCATTGGCCACACACGCCACCGGCCCATTAATGAAGCTATCCGCTGATCCTCCGCTCGTTGTGCCGCCCGCAGCCAGCGTTAACGTATTAACTGTGCTGGTAATGAGCGGCCCCGCCGTGAGTTGCAGCGTGCCGTTTACCATCACAGGCGTTGCCAGCAGCACCCCACTGGGATTGTTTATTTGCAGCGTTACGCCGGCACTCAGGTAGCTATCGGTTCCCACGGCGCCCAGGGTAGCCCCGCTGATGGTTTGGGGTAGTACGCCATTCAGTACCAATTGGCCCTTAGCCGGCGCGCTCGTATTGGTAGGTGCAAAGCGTAGCGCACCTTGTATATTCAGGTTACCGGCTATTTTCAACTCTCCCGTTACGTTGGGCGCAAATACCACTCCTGGCTCAATTACCAAGTCGCCCCGGATAGTTAGGGCAGTGCTGCTGCCTGTATAGCTGGTGATATTGGTGGCGGCAGGATTGGCGCGCAGCACCAGCGTAGGATAGCTGCGCTTACCTATGGAGAGAGTAGTGGAAAACGTGGTGTTGGAAAGACGAAATTCCCAACGGCCGACCTCTGTTCCGGCAACAGGCGCTAAGTTTTCTACTACCGTTGCGTGCCCGCGGTTGGTATAGTGCTGATAGGTGCCACCATTGTAGATATACACCGTCGGGTTGGTGCCGGCCACCGTCAGCGCCACTCCTGTACTATTGTTGTTCAGGCCAGCGCTGTTTGTCACCGTTCCTCTATTGTAAATAGCTAATGCTACCTCATTTGCGGCACTACGCATTAGAGTCAGCGCGCTACCGTTAGTGTTGAGAACTGGTATCTCAAAGCCGATCGGCTCCCCGCCCACAGGGTTCACAACCAGGGACTGAATCGAAACGGAAGGCTCTATCGTGGCAGTTGTGGTAGCAGCAGATTGTAGCAGCACTTTGTAACTGGTTGTTACAAACGTGTGGTCAAGCACCACATCAGTGGCGGTATTAGGAACGACATCGTTGCTCCAGTTGGCCGCGTCGAACCAAAAATTGGTGCCAGCACCTCCGTCCCACCGCACAGTCTGGGTGCTTGTAACCGGCGCATTAGTTGCTCCCGACACTGCAACGCCAGCTGAAGTAGCACTACTGTTATTGGTGATTGTTCCGGCCACCGTGCCAACCGTGGCGCTACGCAGCACCACGTATACCGTAGCCGTCAAGTTACCACCAACCGGAGCGCCGGTAGTTACGGAGGTAGCGTAAGGCCCGCCCGACACTAAGGATACTGCGTATCCCGTCGGCGCCGTGACGGTAGCAGCGGTGTTTAGCTCACTCCCTGTTAGGGTATAACTCTGCTCATCCGAGTCGGTCCCGGTAGTCGCCACAAAGTTGGTAAGCGCAGAGGGCGATGCTGTTAGCGTGGCACCGCAGTTGTTGGCAGGCGTGCTACTGTTGCGCGCAACAGGCATGCCCGGCATGAAGTCAGTGCGGTTGTTGTCGGTATCTGTGCATCCATTACTACCTCGGATAATGCTCGAGGTATTACTTGGTGGCTGCGTAGGCTGACTACCTTCATAATCGTTTGCCGAGCCATACCCTACGAAATCTACCACATTAGCGCCCGTAGAGCCTGTTACCGCTACAGTACTATTTGCCAAGGCCACCTTACCAGCAGATACCGCCATATTAATCGACCCCATTACATCTGGTGTGGGTAGATCGGTGCCAACAGTCCCACCACTAGCTAACTGAATCAGATAATAACGGCCAGGGGCAATAGTACCGGTAAGGTTAAGGCTTGCGGAAAACGCCGCTACCGAAGCCGCATACTGCAATGTCCAGCCTTTCAGTTCAACGGTGGTATTGCCACGGTTGAATAACTCCACAAAATCGTTCTTGTAGGTAGCCCCGCTGTTACCCCCTCCTCCATACACCTGACTTATCACAATGGAAGAGCTAACAGCCGGCCGTGCGCTGTTTAGTTGCTGTGCCCAACCGTGCAATGATATGGGTACGAGCGCTCCTGTTAGCATAAACCATAATTTCCAACATAGACGAACCTGCCACACCACACGAATATTCATAATTTAAAAAAGGTTAATTACAACACACACAATAGTGGCTATGCTATCGAATAGTTATACAAAATATGATCCAATAGTTTCTATAACTAAACCACCCACCCTAAAATACAAAAGCGTCCCAAGCCTACCCTTGGGACGCTTTCGATACCTAAATGTAGTTACGCTATTCCTTCACCACTTTGCGGGTTACTTTTCCTGAGGCTGTTTCCACAGTCACCAAGTAGGTACCGGTGCGCAGAGTGCTCAGCGAAATGCTATTGGCAGCATCCAGTTTGCCGGTCAACAGCGTCCGTCCCGTCAGATCGGTTATCACTACGCGCGCACCCACAAGCGACTCGCTGGCGCTGATGTTCAGCATATCGTGGGCGGGGTTCGGGTAGAAGGATACCTCACGAGCGGCCTCCGTGTTGGTGATGGCAGCTACCGGCGAGTAAGCAAAGGTACCGTCCTCGTCTACTTGCTTCAGACGGTAGTAGGAGATACCCGAGAGGGGCTGGGCATCCAGTGCCGAGTACACCGTTGCGCTGCCTTTAGAGCCATGACCCTTCACAAACTGCAACACCGTGAACTGTTCGCCATCCTGGCTGCGCTGCACCTCAAATCCCTTGTTGTTCTTCTCGCTGGCTGTAGCCCAGTCTAGCTTCACACCGCGGGCGGTGAGCTTAGCAGCAAACGACTTCAGCTCTACGGGGAGTGGGGTGCCGGGCGCTACGTATGCAGGCACAGCATCAGGCGTAGTCGGCGTCAGATAGTTTTCAGCCGTCTGTACGCTGGTGAGGCGGCCGTTAATCGTTGTGATGTTATTATACTCAAACGTATAAAAGTAATACGTTTTCGTAGGATCCAACGACTCAATCACAGCCTCTGTATTAGCGCCCGAGTACACCACAAAGTAACCAGGTGAGCCCGTGAACGTCTGCCCACCATATTTCTGATTGTTAGTTGTATAAGGCGTGCCATTGGCGGGCAATTGCGTGAGAGCAGCGTTTTCGCTGGCAATTACCAAACGACCTTCACCATATCCCAGTGAAGCGGAATTGTTAGGCAGTTCAAAGTTAACCGTAGCGGTAGAGCCATTACGGGTTATCTTAATAGCCGCTTCACGACTTGGACGCGTATCAATCGACCAGCCTACGACAGATGCGTTTGATGGGAATGCCTGCGTTTTGCTATCTACAAAATCATTGCTTTGGAACTGCAATGTGGCGCTGGCTCCACTCTTACCACCCAGATAGGTAGGTGAGTAGCGCACGTAGATTGGACGGGAAATGCTCCGCGACGCCTGATCCGGCATAATCGTCAGCGTGTTGAAAAACGTCTGATTATCCAGCGACAGTTGGAACTGAGTCGTATTGGATGGGTTAGCCGTATTGGGTGACTGCGCCAGAGAAATAGTCACAGGCTGGTTCACGCGGCGGCCCCGCAACGTCAGGCCTTGGCCGGCACTGTTGGTGTTCAGTATTACCTGTTCATTATTGTTATAGGCATTCTCCAGCGTCAGCGATGGTTGGCTGGAGCCTGTTACGGATAAGGATACTTGTACGGCTGGGTCGCTGTTGTGCAGGATGGTTCCGCTGTTGGTTTGCGCGGCGGTAGGGAAATAGCGCACATAAATAGTCGTTTCCGTGAGGTCATTACCCGAATTGCGCGGAATCGAAATGGTATTACCCGTTCCCTTTATCGACGAGAAATCATTTGTGAGCGATATCTGGAAGAAGTTTGGCGCTTCTACCTGTACGTCCTGCAACAGGTTGGTACCCGTGATGATGTACGACTGCGATTCTGAAGGCTGA
Organism: Hymenobacter defluvii; assembly: GCF_017589435.1. Classification (NCBI taxonomy): domain Bacteria; kingdom Pseudomonadati; phylum Bacteroidota; class Cytophagia; order Cytophagales; family Hymenobacteraceae; genus Hymenobacter; species Hymenobacter defluvii. The sequence goes on along the minus strand of NZ_JAGETX010000001.1, from coordinate 85,116 downwards.
CCCGGTACCGCGTCAAACTCATCCAACGAACCTTTGGTATTGATGGTAGAGTTGCCGGCCAGTACAGGCGAAGCCGTTACATTCACCGTTTTGGGAAGTGCATTACCACTGCCCACACTAATAAAGCCAGAGAAGTTGCCGGCAGCCACCGGGCCGATCAGTCTTACTTCAATCGTGAGGTTTGATACGGTCCCGTTTATGGGAGCAAAAGATAGAGCAGAACTTGTAAAGTCACCATCGTTTTGCTTGCGAATTCTAATGTTTGAATTCGATGGTGTGATAATCAGTTCTTTCGTGAGATTAGTACCACTTACATCAAAAGTCAGAATATTGGATGAGCCACTACCCGAAGCGGTGCCAAAGGCCAGATCAGTGGGTGCTGCGTTGACGGTTGGCTCCGTAGGAGCGGCCGTAGCCGTAGCGCTCAGCGCAACTGCCTGCTCACCAGCATTCGTGGAAGTCACCCGAATGCTGCCCGATATTGCACCGCTTTCTGTGGGCACAAAACGTACCTGCATCGTCGTTTCGGCCAGCGTACCGCTGGTTGGCGTGAGGGTAATAGGATTGCTCGTGAAACTACCTATGCTGCCTACCCGAATCTGATAGTTGCTGGAAGGCGCTACTGTTACATTACCTACCAGGTTACTACCCCTCACCGTGAAGTCTTCGGGGGCGGACACTTGCCCTACTACTGTAGAACCACTAAACGTAATAGAAGAAGGTGCCACCAGCGTAGCGGGTGGAGGAGTTACACCAGTGCCGTTCAACGTTACGCTCATGGCAGCAGAGCCTTCGCTGGTAACTGAGAGGGTAGCACTGTAGGTTTTTGCAGCAGTAGGCGCAAAAATCACATCTACCGGCGTATTTTCTACCACGCCGCTGCTATTGCGGGGCAAAGTAGTGCTGATAGCATAAGCTTCCGTCCCCTTACGAACCAGAAATCCATCGGGCGCTGTCACTACAATATCATTCTGTAGGCTAGCACCTGCAATGCGAATTTGCTGTGCTGCTGAGCGCGTATTTACGTTGGTATTTCCAAAGTTCAGTGTAGTAGCTGATACGCTGATGTTATTGCGAACACCGGTGAGCTTAACGTCGTCAATAGCGTAAAGTACATTAGCATTAAGCCTTTTCCGAAACCGGATACTTAATGTACTTGAGGGAGTTATTCCATTTGTGGTAAAAGCTCCCCAAGCGTTACGCAATGATGAAGTTGCACCATCTGCTCGAGAATATTCTACAGCAGAGTAATTTATGCCGTCTGTACTTATTTCAAGAATAAAGTTGCTACGTGTCGTACCAATTGTTTCATTACCAGATCTGCCACCTACGTAAAGAAAAAATGTGAAAACTGGATTATTAATTGGACCTAATATATCACTTATAGTCAGAGTGCGTTCAGTAGTAGTAGATACTGCTGGTCCAGTTCTAGTATTAGAGTAATCTATATTACCAAAAAGAATGTATCCATCTGGATCATTCTGATTTGATGCACCACTTAAAGTATTAACGGGAATATTCGTTAAAGTTAAATCGCCTCCGGTTGCTGAACCAGAGTATGTGAGTTGCTGCTCATCAAAATAACCATCAGCCTCATCGTCATCAATATTATCGCCAGCAAATACTTGGCTAAATGCTTCATTAAAAATGACATTTTGAGCGACAGCATGGCTAGCAGACAGTGCTAGGATGACCATGAGCATTACCCACGGTCGAGCGTATTTTCCCCAGGGTAATCTGTACAATTTTTTCATAGTAAGTGGAAAAAGGAGATTCTTTGGAAATATGCTTTTTTCAGGAGCATAATGTTTGTGCTTCTACGCAATAGATCAATTCAGTATCATAAATATTTAATGAAAATTTATTATTTTTACAATAATAATTATGAAAAGCGTTTCTGCTTCAGTACTGGGTATATAGGGCCACAATTCATGCCAAGCCCTATAATGGGATGCCACATAGACCATACTGAATGGCAATACATATTGAATTATAACACTTTAAGCTAGGACAGCTTCCCAAATAAATACAACTAACAACTCAACATCCTCTTTCAGGGCGTAAAGTACTTCATATAACTTTTCCAGCTATCCAATTCCTGACCAGTACAAAAAATTATTCCCACAGGGGATATAATTCCAGGTCTACCTCCTGTCCGAAGAAAATGCGGGTGCTCTCCTCAAAGCTGCGCGTGAAGTCGGATACGTAGAAATGGTGCTGCGGACGGAAGGTAACCGGGGATAGTAGCTGATGCGTCGTGAGCAACTTTTTCAGGGCCAGCGCTACCACGTCGGAGGGGTCGAGCACGTCGATACGATCCTGATAAAAATGCGTTATCTGCTCCCGAATCAGCGGATAGTGGGTGCAGGCTAACACTAGGGCCTCAATGGCTTCAAGCGACGAGTCGGATAAATAGTTCTGGATAACGCTTTCACTAATCGCGTTATCGAAAAAGCCCTCCTCTACCATAGGGGCCAGCAGTGGGGTGGCCAGCGCGTGTAGTTGAATTCCGACGGCCAAGTCGTCAATCTTTTTACGGTAGACGTTGGAGCCTACCGTTTGCTTGGTGCCAATCAGGCCGATGGTGCGCCCGGCGTAGTGCTGCCCTACATACGCCACGATGGGGTCTATAACATTCAGCACTAAGGCTTTACTACCCACGTATTCGCGCACTAGCTCATAGGCCGCCGCTGAGGCTGAGTTACAAGCAATGAGAATGGCCTTGCACTGCTGCCGAAGCAGCACGTCGCAGATCTTGACAGAATACGCTTGAATGGCCGCGGTCGACTTGTCGCCGTAGGGCAGATGCGCCGTATCTCCAAAGTAGACCAGTCGCTCGTGGGGTAGGGCGCGGTTTACGGCCCGGGCTACCGTGAGGCCGCCAATACCGCTGTCGAAAATGCCGATGGGGCGTGATGCAAACTCAGGAGAAGGCGCCATAACAGGCACGAAGGTAAGGTCTTTCTCCCGGTCAGCCTTATTGTTGGTTGCTGGTTTTGCAAAGCAAATTACTTCCAATCAGGGTAGGTAGCATTCTCAAATAAGCGCATCCGGTTGGCACCATTCAAGTCAACGATCCAGACTTCGGGCACTGAGCGGGCCACGTTGTTTACCTGCACGAAAATCACCTTGCTCCCATCTGGCGCGTAGTGCGGCAGCACATCATTGAAACCCAATGGCTTACTATTAGCGGCACTCGCTCCAGAACCTGTCCCAGCCGAAATATCAACCAGGTTGCTACCATCCAATAGCTGAGAGAAGATGTGTGCGTTGAGTTGCCGACCGGTTCCATCGTCGTACCCATCTACGTCGCGGGTGTAAAGCAGGCGGCGCCCATCGACGCTGAATGACGGTGAATCGAGGCGGCCCGGCAAATTCCCTATTGCCAGGGTCAGGCCTGTACCATCGGGCTTGAGGTAGTACAGCTCAGAATCATAGACACTGACGCCCACTGTTTGCACCACAATCCGATTGCCTTGGCTTGTCCAGTCGCATTCACGGAAGTGCCGCTCGGCGGGGGCTGTGGCTATCAATGTTAGGCCTGTACCGTCGCGGTTGATGCGGTAAAGCTTGTTGTAGCTACTATACAATAGCTGCGACCCGTCGGGCGACCAGCAATAGCCCGTACCAAAATTGAAGTAGCCTTCCACAGGCAGCTGCGTAATCTGCCGTTGATCCGACCCGTCGCGGTTTATCGTATATAGCTGATACTGCCCGGTGGCGTTGGAAGCATACGCTATCCGGTCGCGGTTGGGACTCAGCCGCGGCGCGGTTTCTACAGAAGCGGAGGTGGTCAGGCGCAGTAGCATGTTGCCCGTAGTGTTGGAAGAATAAATATCTGTGTTTCCGTTTACCTCGCGGGCGAATAGGTAGCGATTATCGGGTAGGGCGCCCGTAGTAAAGCTCCACAGATTGGAGCGTGTAGCGGCTCCACTCCCATTCCGGATCGTTACTTGCCAGAAGTAGGTGGTGTTGTACTGCAAGCCGGTGGCGCGCACCGTAGTATCGCGAGAGTTGGTGAGCAGCTGGCGCCGAACAGTGGAGTTGCTTTCGTATAGCAGCACATCGTAGCGCAGAGAGTCGCTGAGGAGTGCAGGGCGCACCGGGTGCCACTCCAGCGTCACATCGGGGCCAGGCACGTTGGCCTGGTCGGCGGGCGCGGGCCGGGTAGGCGCGGCGGGCGCAGTGGCCGTCTGGCTTTTGGTGAGAATAATGGCTACTTGGGCCGTCTGGTTTTCCTCTACTGTAATGGTAGTAGTAGCAGGTTGATATTCCGTTTTGGAAGCTGTAATGGCGAGGCGCCCGGTAGGCACTCGCTCCAGCAAAAAACTCCCCTGCGCATCGGTTACCACGGCCGAGGTAGCAGGTGTAGTGCTAATGGCAACGTTGGCAAGGGGCTGGTTGGTGCGGGCATCGCGTAGCACACCCGACACGTTCCCGTAATACACAGGCTCTACCGGAGTGTCTTCGCAAGCGCTCAGCGCCAGCCAGCAGAAACAACAGAACAGCCAATGGCACCAGGTTGCGCGTACATAATGAAGCATCACAGCAATATGATAAGGAGTGGGTGGTAGGGAGCGGGTAGGGCGAACGACATGCGGCTATGCAGCACCGAGATAAGCAGGCTAGTGAGTGGGCGTAGACTGCCACACTGAGTCGCGGGCTAGCAGAACACCGGCGTGGGTGAAAATGCGCAACCGTCCAGCATAGGCACCACCTGCATCTACTGTGATATGCGAAAGCCGCACCGTCTGACCAGGCAGCAACTCAAACTCGCCGCTTTGTCGACTCGTTGCCTGTCCACCCTGGCTTTTTTTTGCCACCACCAACTCGTAGCGGTAGCTGGCTGGCTGGGTGCTCTGGCTGTGGCAATACCCGGTGATGCGTAATTGAACCGCATCACGCTCCAGCGCAATTTTCGCCTCGCAAGGTTTTTCCCTATCCTGAAAGGCCAATAAACAGCCAGGAAGCAGCACGTGTAGTATATGTTTTATCATACGCTAACCAAGTAGGTGGTCTGCTTTTCAGCAGCATGGGGTGGAAAGCATTATTAATCGAGACTAGGGTAGGCTAATCGTACAGCATGGCTTTAGCACCGCTGCCCGCAATGGGAAAGACCAACCTGATGGGCTGGTCTTTCCTACTGTACTGGGGCTGCCTATTACTGCCCTACTTTGCCCTGCTCAATGCTCAGACGAATGCCGTTGCCGCGCATTTCGATACTGTAGCCCTGCGGCACCGCTGGGCCCGCATCGCGCGTGTTCAGCAAATTGTTGTTGCCTTCTTGCAACACGCTGTATTCCATATTGGAGGTTTGGGCTTGACGGTTCAACAGGTTGCCATTGCCTTTCTGCACGAGGGTAGTCAGGTTCTGGTCGCCGAGTACCTCGCTCACGGCCATATTGTCTTGGCCTTGCTGGGTGATGCGGGTGGTATTGCCCGTGCCCGTTTGCACAATGTAGGCTTTGTTCAGGCTCCCTACCTGCTCAATGAAGGCCCGATTGGTCTGGTTGCCTGCATTTTGCTGGGTAGTGAGGGCCAAGTTTCTATTGCCCTGCTGCACAATTTCCGACAGGTTTTGCAGGTTCACGAGCAACGGTACGGGCAGGTTTTTCCAATTGGCCCCCAGGTCTTCCACCAGCCGCTGCTCAGGGGTAGCGGCTTCGCTGCGGCCAAGCTGCTGGCCCAGTACGGGGTAAGCGCCCCAGCTTAGCAAGCCACTCAGTACCAAAAGCAGTGCGTATTTCATGGTTTTTCAGAGAAAGGGTACTCTTGCTTTGCCATTGCTAAAGCCGTAGCTGGGTGCTGCTCCCCGGCGAGAGACTTACGCACCCAGCTGGCTAGGCAGGCGGCCAGAGTACCACCCGCCACTGCTTAGCGACGGTCTTGCGAAACAATAGCGGCGTTGGAGTTGCCGCCTTGCTGAATGGAGCTGCGCTGATATTGGTCACCGCTCATAATGACGCCGCTTGCCAGCGTTTTGCCCTGAAGCGTAACGGCCGTATTAAGATCACCTGTCTGCTGCTGCACGGCGGTGCTGTAGTTGGTATGCTGAAAAACATCCCCACTGTTGCTGTTGCCTTGCTGGTCTTGCGAGGAAAGGTTGTTGTTGCCGTACTGGTTGAGGTTGGCAATGTTGTCGTTACCCACGCCAGTTCCTGTGCCTTGCTGACGCTGCTGTGCCCAGTTGTTATTGCCGTTTTCAGTGCTGCCGGGAGTATACGAACCATCTACCTGGTCTACGTTGATGCCAGCTTTGTTGCGGCTGCCGTTCTGTAGTTGAATCGTTGTGTTTTGGCTACCCCATACAATGGTCTGTGCTTGGTTGCTAGTACCGGTTTGCACCTGAAGCCCGTAGTTGCGGTTGCCTTCGCGTTGGTAAAGTTGGGCGTTATTCTTGGTGCCACTTTGGTCTACCACAGCCACGTTATTATCACCACGGTCTTTAGCAGGCGCGCCCGATGCCTGGCCCTGAATTACCACCGAGCAGTTATCAATAGATGCCAACGATGGAGCGCTGTAATTAGGATTGGGGTTGCTTTGATTCACAGGCCGAGCGTTCAAGCTAATCGTTTCGCAGCCGATGCAATCATTCACGTTACGGAACTCAGCGCGGGTACCAGTCTGTGCATGGGCGGCTCCAGCCAATAGCACAGCACCTGCAAGCAAAAGTTGAATCTTTTTCATGTTGGAGGTATAAGTATGATTATGTTGTGTTTTAGCAACAGATACCCTCTGCCGCTATCAGAAAATTTTTCTTGCTCTTTCCGGAAGAACAAGTCAAATATAGGGGTGTGAAACAAAACCGCAAACGATTTCGTATTGAAATAATATTTTTTTATGTAAAAATAATTATACTATTAGCGGTTAATAGTACTAATCCTTTTCCTACTCTCAAAACAGTACTATTCCACTGTTTTCACCATATTTTTTTCTTCTAATTACCAGCCGTTTTCGGACGCCTTTTTGCGTTGCCTACTATATAGGTCAACCCCACTTGTAGGGAGGTGGTGTTATCGTTGTACTGGCCCACGCTTGCGCCGTCTAGGTTGTCGCGCAGAAATAGCCGCCCGTCGGCGCTGCCGGTAGCGCACCACTTGCCGCTTAGCTGATACTCCAGGCCCACGCCCAGGGTAGCGTGGGGCACTATCCCGCGCGGGCCGGTCTCGTTGCCGCGGCCGTGCTGCGTAGCCCCTCCGGCCAGCGTTAGGTAGGGCGAGAGCCGGTCGGTGGGTAGCAGGCGCATCTGCACGCCCGCCTCGGCATAATAGATTGACTGGTTGAAGAAGCGCTCTGTGGCCAAGCGCCCACCTCCAACCGACACAAAGGGTAGCCAGCGGCCACCTTCCAGCTGGTACAGCAGTTTGCCCTGCATTACGGGCGTAACACGCGGATTGGCAAAGTCGCCGGCGTAGCGTTGGGCGCCTGCCGTGAGGGTGGCGTGAACGGCCGGATGGCGCTCCAGCACCTGCCGGCCCAGCACGTCGTAGTGCAGGCCATACTCCCGCTCCCGTACATAGGCCAGCATTTTGCTACCCGTGCGCTCCGTCGAGTCCTGCACCGCCCACAGGTTTAGCTGAATACCTTCGAATACCAAAGCTTGCACAGCCTTCTCAATGGCATCCTTCACGGCCATCTCGCTGGGCTCGTTGTAGGTGAAGCCGGTTTCGGTTTCCAGCAGCCGCTTAAACTTCACAAAGCGAAACAGGCTGGCGTCTACCTGCTGCGACAAAATGGTTTTGGACGTGTATACGGTCTTCAAAATCTGGCCGGTGCTGGTGCTGATGGCCCGCAGGTACACCGTCACGCGGTCTTGCCGGTATTGCCCGGAGGCACCCGCCCCAAAGTAGCGCAGGCCGGCCCCGCCGGTCAGCATATTGGCATCGTACGATATGATGCCGCCCTCCAGGATTACGCCCGCAAACAGCAGCGGAGGAAGCACCGGCTGCTTCACACCAGTTTGCTCGGCAAACTCGGCGCGCGTGGAGCGAATGATTTTGCGCTCGTTAAGCAGGTTGCCCAGGTTTTCGCGCTCAATCGGGTCAAACCACCCCGATTCTTCCAAGGCTTTCAGCAAAATGGTGGTAGCCCCCTGCGTGATGGCCGTGGAGAAGCTAGACCCATTGAGTTGGGGCTTGTATTGGCCGGTTTGGTCTCGAAACTTATACACAGCCACTACCGTGCGGGCTTTAGGGGCGGGCAGGTTTCGCATCTCGCGGTTGGCGTTTACCTCGGCACCCAACCGGGCGCGCTCCGTGCCGAAAGGCTGGTGAAAATAGGGCGTGCAGCCAGCCAACAGCAGGCCGCATACTACAGGTAGGTAGCGGAGTAAGCGTAGATTCATACGGGTGGGATGGGGCGGGTAAACGAACTGATAGCAGCGGGTAGGCAGCCCGCGCCTACGGGATATTAGGGATAGTGACGGTGGTTTGGTTGCCGGTGGCCGGGTCAGAAATCTGGATAACCACCCCCGCGCTTCCCGGCGTCACCTGAATCTGGTAGCCGCCTACTTGGTAAGTGCCCGCCTTCACGGTGCTACCCTGCCCAAACTGCGAGGTAATAAACCGGTCTGTTAGCTGACTCAAAATCTGCCGGTTCAGGCCCGCCGCAAAGTCAGCCAGCGGGTCGGTGGCGGCTTGTGCACGGCTGCTATTAGGGTCTTTGTTGGTGTCCTGGGCAGTGGCGGCGCTCAACATCCAGGAATAGTTGAAGGAGTTGCCGCCCCCAAAATTGGGGTTCTTCGGCTCGTATATGAAATCTTGCGCCTGCGCAAAACCCGGCAGTAGGTATACACTCAGCAGCACCAAACAGAAGCGAAGCATTTTCATGAGAGAAGGGTAGGTAAGAGGGTGGAGAGATAAGTGGCTGTAGTAGGGTAGGACGGCGGCTAGTATACTTCCAGGGTGCGCCGCTCGCCCCGCTCCAGCTGGCGGCTGATTTCCTGACTGGTTTGCAGGTATTCTATTGCCAGAGCAATGGCCTGACTGGCAGCTTCCTCTACCAACTCCTGCCGCGGTTGCAACGGAAATTCAAGCAAGTCTTCGTTGTTGACGCTCACGGCTACCAAGGCCGAGTTGCCGCGGGCCGGTCGCTCGCTGATCGTCACCAGAAAGTCTTGCACACCCACGGGCGCCTCGAAGCCGGCGTAGAAGGCATCGTAGAAATCGTGGCCAATCTTCGTCACCGTCTGGTCCATTACCAAGCCGCTCGCTTCGGGGCCACCAATAGGCGCCTGAGTGGACTGGAGCGAATCGGCGCGGAGCAATAGGCGCAGGGCCTCTTCCACTTTCTTGGGGGAGAGTTGCCGACTTTCTTGTTTGCCCGGCAGCTTGGAATCCGCTTTGGAGGGCTGGTTTACACGCACCGGTGCCCGGCGCTCAGCTTGCCCATAGGTAGTGGGCATACCCAGCAGCCCTACCCAGCATAACAAGCCGCCACATACCCGAACCATAGCAGAAATTCCCGTGATGTTCATACAATTGTCTTATTCTTATGAGATATGACTTACTTTAAACAAAAATCAATTCCTGTACATACAGAGATAAAAGCCAATAAATAACTCAAAAATGGATTTATCAAACGGTTCACATAAATGTAACTGTCTGATAAAATAATACAACTCCCGCAACCATTATTTGCATTATAATTATTAATTAATCAATATTTTATCGAATAAATCATATAATATACACTGTGTTTTGCCTGGGATTTACATCAGGAGCACTAACCGCATATTTATCAGCCTTTCATCCGCCAGGACTGGAGAACGGTGCTGCTGTTTTTCCTCAACCATGTGAAATGCAGAGAGACAGGAAGCTTTAGGATGGTCCTTATCTTACCTTTGTAGCATGAATCTGCTTTCCGCTGAGAATATCTCGAAAAATTACGCCGACCGTTGGTTGTTCCGCGACCTGAACTTTGGCCTGCAACAAGGGCAGCGCGTGGCGCTGGTCGGCATCAACGGCACCGGTAAAACCACGTTGCTGCGCATTCTGGCCGGTATTGAGCCCGGCGATACGGGCTCGGTGAGCGTGCGCAAGGAAACCCGCGTGGCCTTCCTGGGCCAGCAGCCGGTGTTCGACGAAAACCTGACGGTAGAAGAAACCATCTTTGCCAGCCAAAACGCTACCCTCGCCGCCATCCGCGACTACGAGCATGTGGTAAACGACCCCAACCACTCGCCCAACGAACTGCAACGGGTGCTGGAGCTGATGGACACGCACAATGCCTGGGACTACGACTCGCAGGTGAAGCAGATTCTGGGCCGACTGGGTATCCTGGGTGAATTGCTGGAACGTAAGGTCAGCAACTTGTCGGGTGGGCAGCGCAAGCGTGTGGCCCTAGCCCGCGTGCTGATTGAGGAGCCCGATGTACTGATTCTGGACGAGCCTACCAACCACCTCGACCTCGATACCATTGAGTGGCTCGAAAACCGCTTGGCCTCCCCTACCCTCACGCTGCTGATGGTAACCCACGACCGCTATTTCCTGGATAAAGTAGCCAACGAAATTGTGGAGCTGGACCAGGGCCGCGTGCACCGATACCAGGGCAACTACTCCTACTTCGTAGAGAAGAAAGCCGAGCGTGAGCAGATGGAAACCGTGGAGGTGGAAAAAGCCCGCAACCTGTTGCGCAAGGAATTGGAGTGGATGCGCCGCCAGCCCCAGGCCCGCGGCACCAAGCAGAAAGCCCGCATCGACGCGTTCTACGAAACGCAGGAGAAGGCCAAAACCAAGATTGGCGGTCCGCAGCTGGAGTTGTCGGTGAAAACGACCCGCCAGGGCGGCAAGATCATTGAGGTAGAGCACCTGCACAAGCAGTTTGGCGACCATGTGGTGCTGGACGATTTCAGCTACGTGTTCAAGAAAAAGGACCGCATTGGCCTAATTGGGCCGAATGGTGCGGGCAAGTCTACCCTGCTCAACATGCTCACGGGCCGCTTGGCGCCCGACTCGGGTACCGTAGATGCGGGCCAGACTACCGTATTTGGCTACTACACCCAAACCGAGCTGGAATTCGATGAATCGCAGCGTGTGATTGACATTGTGAAGGAAGTGGCCGAGGTAGTGGAAATGGCCAACGGCGACGTGGTAACGGCTTCGCAGTTTTTGCAGCACTTCCAGTTCCCGCCGGCGCAGCAGTATACGTTGGTAAGCAAGCTGAGCGGAGGCGAGAAGCGCCGCTTGCAACTATTGCGTGTACTCATCAAGAACCCCAACTTCCTGATTCTGGACGAGCCGACCAACGACCTAGACATCATCACGCTGAATATCCTGGAAGATTTCCTCCTAAATTTCGCGGGCTGTCTGCTTATCGTGTCGCACGACCGCTACTTTATGGATGCGCTGGTGGAGCACGTATTTGTGCTGGAGCCAGGCGGCGTGATGCACAACTTCCCCGGCAACTACACCGACTACCGCGAGTGGCAGAAAGAGCACAACACGGCCGAGTATCAGCAGCAAGCTGCCAAAACGGCCAAAGCCGCTGCTGGGGTGGCGCCTGTTGCCGCCCCGGCAGCCCCTACCCCTGCGGCGACGCCCAAGCGCAAGGCCTCTTTCGCTGAAAAGAAGGAATACGAAACGCTGGAAGCTGCCATTGAGCAATTGGAAAACGAGAAGCAGCAACTCGTAGACAAGCTCAGCAGCGGCAGCGGCACACCCCAGGAGTTGGCCGACTGGGCGGCCCGCCTTAAGAAAATTGATACAGAGTTGGATACCAAAGGCGAACGGTGGCTAGAGCTAGCCGAATTCGTGTAGACAATCTCCACAAAGCAAAAGCGCCGACTCCCACGAGCCGGCGCTTTTGCTTTCTGAAGCTACTGCTTCGTCCGGTCTTGCGTGAAATCGAACGTGGCGGGCTGCTGCTCGTTGACAGGCACTACTACCCGAATAACATCGGCCGCATCGGTGCGCGGAAAGTAAACGTAGCCGCGGATGTACTGGCCCGGTGGCAACGTGTTTTTGCGCAACAGCCGTTGCTCTACCTCCTCCTTCGTGTATCGTACTTGGTCGGCCGCTATGCTGTGGTCTATGCGGTGGTTGGTGTAGTAGTCTCGCTCGCTTTGCTGCCGTTCCTCGCGCTCGTCTATTTCTTTCTCCGTCTCTTCTTTCTTGATGCTGGCCACATTTTCTGTAATGTGGCTTAGCGTGGTGAGCAATTCGCCGAAACTGACTTTGGTGGCTTCTTTGGATTCGTACGCCAGCTGCGTTTCCAGTTGCTGCATGCGTTGCTCTGGGTCGATGGCCGCTACGCGCCCCGGCACATTGGTGGGGGTACCTGCCGCTGCGGCCTGGGTAACCACGGGTTGGTAGTAAAACTGCTCGGGGGCTACCAGAATAGGCTGTGAGGAGCCATTTTCTACTACTGCCTCAAATACCAACTCTCTACCTTCATACCGCACGAAGCTCATTTGCACCAGCATACTGTCCTGCTCTTGCAGCATCATTTCGCGCCCTTCATACCAGATAGTATCCGCCGCCGTGGGTTTCATGGTGAGGAAGTAAGACGGTCCGCACGCGCTTAGAAAGCCGCCGAGCATGAATACAGATAGGAGTTGAGGTAATTTCATAATGGGTAGCAAGCTAAAGGGTAATTCTGATAGAACTGAGCATTTTTTAGCAAGTCATCTTCTATCTGTCATGCTTCGACAAGCGGACGCCAGATCAAGCATGACGTTTTGGCGATTCTCTAAACAGATTCAGTTACGCTAACGGAATATGCGGCATATAATATATAAAACAAAACCCAGGCTACGCTAGCGCAACCTGGGTTTCAACAGTAGATTCTTTCTAGCTTATGCTTTCCACACCTCCTGACGCACGGTCTTGCCTACCGTCAGAAAAAGGCGAGTAGGGTTAGGTATCAAAGTAAGACGGGCTTCCTTGCCGGAATATTTCTCTGAGTCGATCCAAACGCCTTCCTTGGGGGTAGGCTCGCCGCTGATGTTGGCGGGCAGGTAGGCCGTGGGCAGCAGCACGTCGGTATCGGAGCCCAGGTCGTCGTGCACTTTCTCCAGCGCTTCTTCCAGAAACTGGCCGTACTCGTCGTTGAAATCATCTTCCAGATCGTGCAGTTCTTCTTCTACGTCGTCGTAGCGGGCGTCGTCGTAGGTGAGGGTTTGCAGTTCCTGCTTTTTCTCAATCAGGGTAACGAGGGCTTGGTTTAGTTCAGTAACGTTCATAGGTGGTACAACGGCGGAGGTTAGAGTTAACGATACAAAGGTGGGGAGGAATCCCTACATTTCTACGGTGGCAGGGCGTAGAAACCCACGAAGGGCCTACCGGTAGACTAGTATACGGGCCAACGAACAGTTGTTTTCGCAAGTTCGCTCCAGGCCTCTTTTACGTAGTAACGGAGATTCGTCAGTGCTTTTCGCGCTGATATTGTGTAAACCTCTTTTCTTTACCGCCGTTCTCAAAAGACCGACTTTTTTTACTTCCACAATTCCCTTTTATGGCTCTCTCCCCCGACGTTCAGCAGAAAATCAATACCTGGCTCTCCGGCAACTACGATGCGACCACCAAAGCCGATATTCAGCAACTGGTAGCCACCGGCCAGGACGATGCGCTCAACGATGCCTTCTACCGCGACCTGGAGTTTGGTACCGGTGGCCTCCGCGGCGTGATGGGCGCCGGCTCCAACCGCATGAACCGCTACACGCTGGGCATGGCCACGCAGGGCCTGAGCAACTACTTGCTGCACTCGTTTGGCGGCCAGGAAATTAAAGTGGCCATTGCCCACGACTCGCGCAACAACAGCAAAGAGTTTGCGCGCATTGCGGCCGATATCTTCTCGGCCAACGGCATCACGGTGTATTTGTTTGATGCCCTGCGCCCTACCCCAGAGCTGTCGTTTGCCATCCGCTACCTGGGCTGCCAAAGCGGCTGCGTTATCACGGCTTCGCACAACCCCAAGGAGTACAACGGCTTCAAGGTGTACTGGAACGACGGCGCCCAAGTGGTAGCACCGCACGATAAGAACATCATTGAGGAGGTGCAGAGCATTCAGTCGGTGGATGAGGTGAGGTTCCAGGCCGACGAGTCGAAGATTCACCTGATTGGGCCGGAGCTGGACGAGGCCTACCTCCGGCAGGTACAGCAGCTCAGCATCAACCCGGCCGCTATTCAGCGCCAGTCGGACCTGAAAATCGTATTTACCCCACTACATGGCACCGGCATCACGCTGGTACCGAAAGCATTGGAGCGCTTTGGCTTCCAGAACGTGCACGTGGTGCAGGAGCAGGCTACCCCCGACGGCAACTTCCCTACGGTGCAGTCGCCGAACCCCGAGGAAAAGGCTGCTATGCAATTAGCGCTAGATCAGGCTAAAGCCTTGGACGCCGACATTGTGCTAGCCACTGACCCCGACGCTGACCGCGTGGGCATGGGTGTGAAAAACGACAAAGGCGAATGGGTGCTGCTGAACGGCAACCAGACAGCTGCCCTACTCACGCAATATATGCTGTCGGCCCGCAAGCAGGCTGGCAAGATGACCGATAAGGACTTCATCGTGTATACGATTGTGACCAGCGACGTGCTGGGCGACATCGCCAATCGCTACCAAGTGAAGGCCTATAACACGCTTACAGGCTTCAAATACATTGCTGGTATTATCCGCGACCTGGAAGGTAAGGAAACGTATATCTGCGGCGGTGAGGAAAGCTACGGCTTTATGATTGGCGATTTTGTGCGCGATAAAGACGCTGTATCGGCGTGTGCGCTGGTGGCCGAAATGGCAGCCGTAGCCAAGGACAAGGGCCGCACGCTCTATGAAGAAATGGTGCAGATGTACGCCGACTACGGCCTCTACAAAGAACACCTGATTTCGCTGACCAAGAAGGGTCAGCGCGGCGCCGAGGAAATTCAGGAGATGATGCGCGACCTGCGCGCCAACCCGCCCGCTACCATCGCCGGCTCGCCAGTGGTGGAAATCCGGGATTACAAAACCGGCAAAATCACCGATCAGAAAACCGGCCAAACCACCGACACTGGCTTGGAAAGCAGCAATGTATTGCAGTTCCTGACCGAAGACGGCAGCAAAATTTCGGCCCGTCCCAGCGGCACCGAGCCCAAAATCAAGTTTTACTTCAGCGTGAAGCAGCCGCTGAAATCTACTGTGGATTTCGACTTGGCCGACCGTACGTTGGATCAGCGCATTCAGGCGATTATCGAGGATATGCAGTTGAAATAGGGTTAATTTAGGTCCTGATAGACTAAAAAAAGGCCTGTCATCCTGAGCGGAGCGAAGGACCTTCTCATGCGTGAACGACAATCGTATTAACGACTCGTTCACGCATGAGAAGGTCCTTCGCTCCGCTCAGGATGACAGGCCTTTTTCATTTTTACAATACTCTCTACCCCAGCCCTACCCTATATCTGCCGCTTCAGGCGCAGGCTCGTAGAGAACAACTCCCCGTTGGGGCGGCGCACGATGAATATTAACTCGCGCTTGTCGCCGGAGTGTAGCAGGCGGCTGATTTGCGTGAGTGTCATGTTGCCGGTAGGCTGCATGTTAATGATGAGTAATTCGTCGTCGGGTTGCAGGCCGGCGGCGGCGGCGGGCGAGCCGGGCTCTACTTTCAAAATGAGATAGCGGCGGTAGTCGGTACCAACCGCCAGCAAGTCAATGCCGCTCATATCGTGCTCGAAGGGGTCGTGGTAGAGCGCGTTGGGGCGCAGCAGCAGCCTACCCCGCTGGTAGTCGATGATGGTGGTGAAGCGCTTGAGCAGCTCGAAGCCCAGGCCACCGTCGCGCGGCACGGTGGTCTTTAGGCGTACTTCCTGCGCATCGGGGAAGGATGTGAGGAGCGACTTCACCCGGTAGCGCCCCAGCTGCATGCTCTGTACCCGCGCCAGGTAGCCGTTGATGTTGCCACTCAGGCCTAGCCCTAGCTGCGCCCGCAGCCGACGTTGGGGTAGGGGAATATCAGACGCCGAGCCGGTTTCCAAGGACAGAGCATGACCCGCGCCCGTGTCCAGAAGCAGTTTTAGGGGCATCGTCAGGGTGTCGTTGAGCTGCACGGCGGTGGTCAGGTAGGTGCGGTTGGCCCGTAGCGTTAGTGGAATGCGGGCCCACCGCCGCGAGCGGGGCGCCCGGTAGCGGATGGGGTCGTGGAGGTAGAGCAAGGCCGGGTCGGCGTGTATTTCCACCACAAAGCTCTGGAACACATCATAGCCCAAAATGCCGTGAATGGGCATTCCTACATAGGCCGACAAATTGAGTATGTCCTCCGAAAGCGTGAAGAACGTGAGGGCCGGTGCTACCGCGCCTGGCAGCTGCACCTGCACGCTATCTACACGGTAGGCCAGCAGCGGCTGCTCCGATTCGCCGGCACCCATCAGCCGGATTTCCTCGCCGGTGCGCAGTTGCAGGAAGTTCTTCACGGCCGGATCGGTGAGAATGGAAATCCCTACCCCCGAATCGAGCAGAAAATTGTACGGCCCCTGCCCGTTGAGCCGGGCACTCACAATAACCAGGTTGCGCTGCAACAGAAACGGTAGGCTGATGCGGCGCGCCCGTGGCCGCTCGAACCGAAAGGCTGGCTTTTCCTGCGCTACCAATGGCCCGGCGCTCAGCAGCAGCGCCGCCAGCAGCCACAAACGACTACCCTGAAAAATCAGTGTAAGTACTTGAACCAAGAGCATATAGGGTAGGAAAGAGCGTTGGGTAAGATACGCAAAAAACGTACGCCCCGCCACTTCACCCCTACCCTAGCCTACTCCGGCAATTCCCACGTACCCTGCGGATTGTAGTGCAGCGCTCCGCCCTGGATGTGCAGCGGTGCCGCCACGTTGTTGTGGTACAGCTGGCCCGTGCCCAGGCCCTGCGGAAAGCCATCCATTACGTACTGCCCGGCAAACTGACTGATGGCATTCAGCCCCACGTTGGATTCCAGCGCCGAGGTCAGCCACCAGCCAATGCCTAGTTGGTTGGCCGTGTGCAGCCACTGAAGCGTGCGTTGTAGCCCACCCAGTAGGGTTGGTTTCAGGATGATGTAGGCCGGCCGGATTGTCGAGAGCAACGCCGTTTGTTCTTCGGCCGGTATCCCAATCAACTCCTCATCCAGAGCCACCGGCACCGGCGACTCTTGGCAAATGCGAGCCATTTCCGGCCACTGCCCTGCCTGAATGGGCTGCTCGATGGAGTGCAGCGCAAACTCGCTGAGCGCCGTTAGCTTGGCCAGCGCCTCGGCGGGTGCAAAGGCCCCGTTGGCATCCACACGTAGCGTCAACTCCTCGGGGCCGGCCACCGCCCGGATTTCGCGCAGCAGCTGCAATTCCGTGGCAAAATCCAGACTTCCGATTTTCAGCTTCAGGCAGGAGTAGCCGTCGGCCAGCTTTTTCTGGATCTGCTCGCGCATGAAGGCCGCGTCGCCCATCCACACCAGCCCGTTGATGGGTAGGCCCGCCTCGCCCCGGCTGAACGGCGTATCGTAGAGCAGGCGTCGGCCGCCGTGTTGCAGGTCGAGCAGGGCCGTTTCGAGGGCGAAGCGCAGGGCTGGCAGGTCTTCTCCCACCAACTGGTGCGCGTGTTCGGGTAGTAGCTCTGCCAGGGCACGCCGGTTGAACTCGGCACACAACGCCTGAATTTGTGCCTCGAAACCGGGGCCATAGTCGGGGCTGAGGCCAGCTAGTGGGGCGGCCTCGCCCAGCCCTACCACGCTGGGCTGAGCTGTGTCGTGCACGTGCAGGTACCAGGCCACGTGCTCGGTGAGGGCGCCGCGCGAGGTGCGGGCCGGGAAGTTGAAGCGAAGCGGGCGGTGCGAGTAGCGGAGCGTGAGCATAGAAAACCGGCGGTATGTGGGCCGTCAGTACACAACCGCGCACGTTGATTTCGGTTGGCTGCCACAAAAAAATAAACCCTTGGCTTGGCCAAGGGTTTACGCATGTAGTAAGTATAGCAACTACCTAGCGGGTAGCCGTCTCCGGACGTGTGCGGCTGGCCATACCACCTTTGCGGCCGGCAGCGCGAGCCTCTTCCGAGGTAAAACGGTGTCCGCGGCCGCTGGCGTGCGAGGCTTTTCCGCCTTCGCTGGCAATGCGGCGCTGCTGCTCAGGGTCCATGGCGGCAAAACCGCGAGGGCTCTTCGTAACTGTTTTGTTGGCCCGGCGCTGTGCTGGACGACGAGTGGTTGTGGAGGAAGTGGCGTTGGTTTGCATAGCGCTTAGTGGTAAAAGGATGAAGAATAGAACTTGCCATCTGCGTAAGCAAGTCAGGACAAGAGACGATAAAAAGAAAAGAAAGGACCGCTTTTATGCCCATAAATCAAGGTTTATACTGAACAGTATGGTTACTTACCGCACCACGCCGCGATAAATACGGATGAGCTTGCAGAGAGCTGTATTTATCACAATTCGTTGTCCAACGCCTACCTTTTGCCGTACGTATTAACAACCTGCCAACTCCACTAGTATGTCTACCACTGCTTCCCCAACTACTGTTACCACTACCCCTACCACCCTCAATACCAACTGGCTAACCCGCTACCAAGCCGTGCGCGAGCAGTCGGTGGCGCTGTGCCGCCCGTTGCTGGCCGAGGATACCGTGGTGCAGCCTACCCTCGATGTGAGCCCACCCAAATGGCACTTGGCGCACATGAGCTGGTTTTTTGAGACGTTCCTGCTGCGCGAATACCTGCCGGGCTACACGGTATTCCACCCCGAATACGCCTACCTGTTTAACTCCTATTATAACTCGCTGGGCAGCCGCGTGAACCGTGCCGACCGCGGCACCATTTCGCGCCCACCGCTGGCCGATGTGTACGCCTACCGCGCCCATGTAGACGCGCACATGGCTCAACTGCTGGCCCTAGCCGACACCTTACCCGCCACGCTTGCCGAGCTGTTTGAGTTGGGTTTGCAGCACGAGCAGCAGCACCAGGAGCTTCTGGCTACGGACATCAAATACATTCTGAGCACCAGCCCGTTGGCACCCGCCTACCTACCCGCGCCAGCCGACCAGAAACCAGCTACCTCAGCCCCCCCCGCTACCTGGCTGCCCGTAACCGGAGGCATGCACCAGGTAGGCTACGAGGGCACCGGCTTTTGCTTCGACAACGAGCTACCGGTGCACGACACTTACGTGGCTGACTTCGAGTTGCAGAACCGCTTGGTAACCAACGCCGAATACTTGGAATTCATACAGGCCGGCGGCTACAAGGATTTTCGCTATTGGCTGGGTGAGGGTTGGGAACTGGTGCAGCGCGAAGGCTGGCAGGCTCCCTTATATTGGGTGGAGAAAGATGGGCAATGGTTGCGCTTCACTCACCACGGCTTGCAACCCCTGAACATGGCCGCGCCGGTCACGCAAATCAGCTTTTACGAGGCTGATGCCTACGCGCAGTGGTCCGGCCACCGCTTGCCCACGGAACAGGAATGGGAAATTGCGGCCCGGCAGTTTCAGCCTACCGCAGCCACTGGCACCTTCCTGGAAAGCGGCCTCTTCGACCCGCAACCCCTCCCCGCCGATGCCGACCCCAGCCAGTGCCACCAGCTCCTCGGCGACGCCTGGGAGTGGACCTACTCGCCCTACCATCCCTACCCTGGCTACCAGCGTGCGGCTGGGGCACTGGGCGAATACAACGGCAAGTTTATGGTGAACCAGCTGGTACTGCGCGGCGGCTCCTGCGCCACCCCCGAAAGCCACATTCGCCCTACCTACCGCAACTTCTTCCACGCCGATAAGCGCTGGCAGTTCACGGGTATTCGCTTGGCCCGGTAACGTCTGTCATCCTGAGCATGTGGCGCATCAAGCCAGTGTCGAAGGACCTTATCACGATTGAACGACAGACGTAACAACGACTCGTTCTGCGGGCATAAGGTCCTTCGACACTGGCTTGATGCGCCACATGCTCAGGATGACAATCTCATTGTAAAACCGCACCCGATACTTTTTCTTTCATGCCCCACATCTCCTCCCCTACCTCCACTGAGCCAGCAGCACCCGCTTCTGCTACTGATCTGGGCCAGCACGTAGCCGACGGCCTGAGCCGCACGCCCAAAATGCTGTCGTCGATGTATTTCTACGACGACGAGGGTAGCCGACTGTTTCAGCAGATTATGGCGCTGCCGGAGTACTACCCTACTCGCACCGAGTTTGCCTTGCTCACGACGCACCAGGCCGCCATTGCCGATGCACTACGCCCCACAGCCGCCGACGAGCATTTTTTTCTAGTGGAGTTGGGAGCTGGTGACGGTCTGAAAACAAAAATCTTACTCCGTCATCTACTCGATACCGGCGCCCGTTTCACCTACGTGCCGGTGGATATTTCGACGGGTGCGTTGGATGGCTTAGTAGCCAGCCTGACCGACGAGCTACCGACGCTACCCGTGGAGCCCGTAACGGCCGACTATGCCGACGCGCTGACGCTACTGGCCGCCCGGCCCGGCCGCAAAGCGGTGCTGTTTCTGGGCTCCAACATCGGCAACTTCTTACCCAAGGATCGGCATGAATTTCTGCGGAGCGTAGCCCGGCCGCTTTCGTCCGACGACCGGCTGCTCATTGGCTTCGACTTACAAAAAGACCCGCGCCTGATTCGGGCGGCGTACGATGACACGCAGGGTATCACGGCGGCGTTCAACTTCAACCTGCTCAAGCGCTTGAACCGCGAGTTGGGTGCCGATTTCGACCTGGAGCACTGGCAGCACTACACTGATTATG
Organism: Hymenobacter defluvii; assembly: GCF_017589435.1. Taxonomy (NCBI): domain Bacteria; kingdom Pseudomonadati; phylum Bacteroidota; class Cytophagia; order Cytophagales; family Hymenobacteraceae; genus Hymenobacter; species Hymenobacter defluvii. The sequence goes on along the minus strand of NZ_JAGETX010000001.1, from coordinate 64,458 downwards.
ACCCGCTGAGCGGGGCTGTGCGCTCCTTTTTGGTGAGTACCCGCGCCCAAACGGTGCAGTTTGCCGCCCTGGATTTGCACGTGAAGTTTGCGGCCTGGGAGATGATTCATACCGAAAACTCCTACAAGTTCACCCTACCCCAAATCGAGCAGCTGGGCCAGGATGCCGGGCTCACACTGGTGCATTCCTTCTCGGATGCGCAGGCTTATTTCGCCGATGTGGTGCTGGCACCTGAGTAGCCGCGGCCTAGCTTGCGGTTTCCTTTCTATCTTCTGACTTCTCTGGTATATGTCCTCTTCGCCTCTGGTTAGTCTGGCTTCTGGCTACGGCCCCTACCCTACCCCCGCCGTGGCGGTGGAAGCGGCTATGGCTACTCTGCGCAGCAACCGGGCCCTGCCCGTATCGGCGGCCGAAGGACAACCGGAATTACGGGCGGCTCTGGCGTCGCACTACCGGCAGTGGGGCGCCACCCACGTCACGCCCGAGCACGTGGTGGTGACGCCCGGCGGCAAAGCGGGTCTGCTCACGCTGCTGCAAGCCGTGCTGCAACCCGGCGACGAAGTGCTGGTGCCGACTCCCGCGTGGTTTGGCTTCTGGGAGGTGATTCAGCGGGCGGGCGGCGTGGTGCGGCTGCTCCCGCTTTCCGCCGATGATAACTACGCCTTTACCCCGGCGCAGCTCGCGGAGGCCCTCACGCCTCGCACCCGCCTGCTGCTGCTCACCAATCCCAACAACCCTACCGGCCGCCTCTACACGCGGGCCGAGGTAGGGGCGCTGCTGGAAGTCACGCAGCAACACCCGGAGCTACTGGTGCTCTCCGATGAAATCTACGACCTGGTGCAGTTTGGCGAGGACCCAACTCCTACCCTGCTCTCCTTCCCTGACCCGCACGCGCAACACTTGGTGCTCAACGGCTTCTCGAAGTCGCTGGAGTTGGTGGGCTGGGGTGTGGGCTACCTGGTAGTGCCGCCAGCGCTGGCCCGCAAGTGTGCGGCCATTCAGTTTGCCACCGGCAAATCGGTGCCCGCGCCGGCCCAGGCGGCAGCCCAAGCGGCCGTAGAAGCTGCCGCTGCCATTGCGGCCGACCTGTTGGCCCGGCTGGCGCCCAACCGGGCCCAGCTCTTGTACGCCCTGGCTGCCCTACCCCACGTGCCCGCCCTACCCCCGCCGGCCGGCACCTACTACGCCTTCCCCGATTTGCGCGCCTACCTACCTCCAGCCGAATCGAAAGAGGTTGCTTCGGCTGCCCTGGTGACCCATCTAAAATCCAACGGGGTAGAGGTGGTAGACGGCACCAGTTGCGGCACGCCGGGCTTTGTGCGGCTTTCATACGCCGTAGAGCCCGCGGTGCTGACTGAGGCGCTGCCTCGGCTACGGACGGCGCTGGAAGCAATGCGTAAGCGAATTTAGGCCGCTGCTGTTCACCCCACCCCCGTCCCCTCCCCTCCGGGAGAGGGGTGCCAGGCGACATATGCAAGAACCGTTGAACGCACCCCTCTCCCGGAGGGGAGGGGACGGGGGTGGGGTTACGCTAGCACTCGCTTCGCATTACGCTACCTTTGCCGGCCCATTCATCTGCTTGTTATGTCTTTCACCGCGCTTCGTCCACACATTAAACCCACCTTGCTGCTGGCTTACCCGGTGGTGCTGAGCCAGTTGGGCCACGTGCTCGTCAACGTCTGCGACAGCGTGATGGTGGGGCACATTGACCCGCCTGCGCTGGCGGCTACGTCGTTGGCAGCTATATCCCTGGGCGTGAGCACAAGTACGGTAGGACTGGTGCTGGGCCTGGGCGTGTCGTTGGGCATCACGCCGCTGGTGGCCGCCGCCAATGGCCGCCGCGACGTGCCCGCATTGGGTAGGCTGCTGGTGAATGGCGTATGGCTGTGCCTGGCGGCCGGTCTGGTGCTGGCATTGTTGGGCTTTGCCCTAACGCCACTGCTGCGCTACCTAGACCAGCCGGCGGCCGTAGAAGCCCTGGCCCGCCCCTGGATTCAGGTGCTGTTCCTGTCCTACGTGCCGCTGATGCTCTTTCAGGCTTTCAAGCAGTTTGCCGAAGGCCTGGGCCTCACCCGCCAAGCCATGTACTTGTCCATCATGGCCAACGTAGTGAATGCCTTCCTGTGCTACGTCCTGATTTTCGGGCACTTCGGCGTGGCCCCAATGGGGCTGATGGGCTCGGCCTGGGCTACCCTCACGGCCCGCATTCTGATGGCGCTGCTCATGGGCACCTACGTGCTACGAGCGGCCCGCCTGCAACCCTACCGCGAAGCGGCCAGCACGCAGTTCCTCCCCGATGCCGTTACGCTGCGCCGGTTGTTGGGCCTGGGCGCGCCCATTGGCGTGCAGATGATGTTCGAAATGGGCGCCTTCAGCTTTTCCGCCATCATGATTGGCTGGTTGGGCGCTACGCCGCTGGCTGCCCACCAGATTGCCATCAACGTAGCTTCCGTTACCTATATGGCGGCCAGCGGCATTGCGGCCGCGGCCACCGTGCGGGTAGGCAACTTCTACGGCCTCGGCGACGGCCCCGGTGCCCGACAGGCGGGCTTTACGGCCTATTGGCTCACCTTCCTGTTTATGGGCACGATGGGCCTCATATTGGTAGCAGGCCGCCAGGTGATTCCCTACCTATACAACGACACAACCCTGGTGGTAGAGCAAGCCGCCGGGCTGCTGCTCATTGCCGCGCTGTTCCAGGTATCCGATGGCTTGCAGGTGGTAGGGCTGGGCGCGCTGCGCGGTCTGGAAGATGTAAAAGTACCTTCTATAGTAGCCTTGCTGGCATATTGGGCGGTGGGGCTGCCCATAGGCTACGGCCTGGGCTTTGGGCTGGGCTGGGGTGCAACCGGCGTATGGGTAGGGCTACTCACTGGCCTCACGCTGGTAGCGGGCGTGCTGCTCTGGCGCTTCCGGCAGCACAGCGCCCAAACGCCGGCAGCCGTGAATTTGGAACGGATTGTAATGGCGCATTAAGTGGTGAGGTTGTGAATAAAGAATACGGCTGTCATCCTGAGCCTGCGAAGGAGCTTCTCATGTTAGAACGAGTCGTTGGTTACGCTTGTCGTTCACGCGTGATAAGGTCCTTCGCAAGCTCAGGATGACAGCCGTATTCTTTATTCACAACCTCACAACTCACCATCTCATCACTTCGCAACTAAATAACTTCCTTTCAGCGTTGGCACGGAAGTAGTATTCCTGTCTGCCATGTCCTTCTTCTCGTTTCTGTTGCCTAGCCTGCTGCTGGGCGGCTTTTTTTCCGTTCCTACGCCCGCCCAAACCACGCCGCCTAAGCCCGAGGTTATTGCGTGGTCGGCGCAACGCAAGCTCACCTGGGCCGATTTCAAGACTAAGCCTACCCCTACTGACCGCTTGGCGGCCCTCACCTCAGCCAATATTGATGTGCAGGTAGGCTGCAAGGATTTCGTGTTTTCCTCGCAGGTGCAGGCTGTCTTTATGCCCACTGAATCGTGGGTACGGGAGGCCACCAAGGCCAGCCCCGAGCTGCTGCGCCACGAGCAGCTGCACTTCGATATCACGGAGCTGTATGCTCGCCGCATGCGCCAGAAGCTGAGCCAAACGCAGTTCGATTGCCAGCATCTGCAACCCAAGTTTCAGAACCTGACCAAAGCCATGTTTTCGGAGTGGCAGCGCGAGGAAGCCCGCTACGACCAGGCCACCAACCACGGCCTGAACAAGCCGCAACAGCAGCTATGGGAAACCCAGGTGCAGCAAAAGCTGGCGCAGTTGGAGCAGTTTGCCTTGGCGCAATAAGAACCGTTGACCTTGCGTGAAGTGCTACCTTGGCGTTACGTATGGCAGAATCCACCACTCCCGCTCCCCTTTCTTGGGACGAATTCACGCGCGTCGACTTGCGCGTGGGCACCATTGTAGAAGCCCGCGAATTCCCGCAGGCGCGTAAGCCAGCCTACCAGTTGCTGGTTGATCTAGGACCTAAAATCGGCCTAAAACAATCCAGCGCCCAGATCACGCACCACTACCAGCCCTCCGACCTCGTAGGCCGCCAAGTGTGGTGCGTGGTCAACTTCCCACCTAAGCAAATCGGTCCGTTTCGCTCCGAAGTACTCGTGACGGGCACACCCGATGCCGATGGGCATATTGTACTGGCCACAGTGGCTAGCCCTGTGCCCAACGGCAGCCGCTTATTATAAGAATGGTGAAGTTTTGAACTTACACTCGCATTCCATGCTCTCCTGCACTCACTCGGCTATGCCGAGTGAGTGCGAACAATAGCTATTTCGTTTGATTGTTCTGGCTGGCTTCTTCCAGCTTCTTTTCGCGGGCCGCCAGGCTGTCGATAATTTCCCCGTAGATTCCATCCAAGTCTTTGTCGTGGATGGCGTAATAGCGGTAGCTCTGCTGAAAGACCGAATCCGTGACTTGGTGCTGCTGCAATACCAGGCGCTGCTGCTCGTTGTAGAGCGCCCGCGCCGAATCGGTGCTCAGGCGGCCCGACTCGATGCGCGCTTCCAAGATGTGCAGGTCGATGAGGATGCCGCGCATCTGTTCTTTGGAGAGCAGTTGGGCGGGTGGTACGGCCATTTCGGGCCGGTCGCAACTGCTCAGCAACAGGCTCAAAGACAGCAGGGCGTAGGATAAAAGAGTTTTCACGTGGGCAAAGTTAGCCAGATCCCGTAGTTTAGCCGTGATGAATACGCCCGAATCCACGCCTTTCCAGCAACTTGTGCGCCGTTTGCGGCAAATGGAGATACGTATTCTCAAAACTGCCGACGCGCAGCTACAGGGCGATTTCAGCTCGGTGTTCAAGGGTACGGGGTTGGAATTTGATGATGTGCGCCTCTACCAGTACGGCGACGAGGTGCGGGCCATCGACTGGGCCGTATCCAGCAAAGGCCACGGCACGTTCGTCAAGACGTACAAGGAAGAACGCGAACAGTCGGTTTTATTGCTGCTTGATGTCAGCGCCTCGCAGCAGGTAGGCGCCCAAGGTAGGCGCAAGCTCGATGTAGGCCGCGACATCTGCGGCCTGTTGGCGCTGGCTGCCGCCCGGCAAGAGGCACAACTGGGCATTTTTGCGTTTTCGGATCAAAAAGAACTGTTTCTGTCGCCGGGCAAGGGTATTCGGCACGCCTACGCCCTCATTAAGCGGTTGTTTGACCTGGAGCCCCGCTCGCGCCAAACCAACGTAGCCGAGGGTATCAAGCAAGCATTGGGCCTATTGAAGCGGCGCAGCATTGTGCTGCTGATTTCGGATTTCATCGACACCAACTACGAACGGGAGCTGACCATGCTGGCCCGCAAGCACGACCTGATTGTGGTGCAGCTCCTGGACCAGCGCGAGCGGGAGTTTCCGCCCCTGGGCATCATTCCGCTGCTCGACCAGGAAACCGGCCGCACCGTGTGGACCAATACGTCCTCGGCGGCGTTTCGGGCACGCTACCGGGCCACCTACGAGCAAACCCGTGAGCAAATCGGGCAAATTTGCCGGCGCCACCGCACCGAGTTTCTATCCATTGCCACCGACTCCGACTTTGTGCCGCAGCTGGTGAGTTTGTTTCGGAGGCGCAACCAGCGGGGCGGCCGTGGGTAATCGCGTCGCCTGGGTAGGGCCGCTACTGGCGGTGCTCTTGTTGCTATCTGGTAGCACCGCATACGGACAAACCGCGCCTCGCACCGACACCTTGCCGCGTGGCCGTTTTGTGCAGCCTACCGTGCGCGTGGGCCAACCTATTCGCTACGAGCTAACCTACCGCCACGCGCCAAACCTGGAAGTAATTTTCCCGGATTCGACGGCCAGTTTTGCGCCGTTTGAGCTGATTCGGCGCTCCTACCAGCCTACCCGCACCCGCCAGGGCCGCAGCCTCGACCGCACCGTGTACCTGCTGCGCACCTTTTCCCTGGACCCAGTGCAGCGCCTGCGCCTACCTGTGCTGGTGCTGCGCGGCCGCGATACGCTCACGGTGCCCGCCCTCCCCGACTCGGTGCAGCTAACGCGCACGGCGGCTCCTTTACAACCCGGTGTTCCTACCCCTACCCTCCGCGCTAATGTGCAACCACTGCCCATAGAAGCGCGCTTCAACTACCCCTACTGGCTGGCGGGCTTCGCAGTGTTGGCACTCGTGGCCGGAGGGCTGGTTCTGGGCTTTCGCAAGGGCCTGCGTCGGCGCTACCAGCGGTACCGCCGACGCAAAAACCACGCGTATTTCCTTACTCAGTATGCCCGTCACATCGAGCGGTTTGAGCTGTCGCGCTCCCTCACCAATATGGAGCGCGCCATCACGCTCTGGAAAAACTACCTCAGCACCCTCGAAAACAACAGCATCAACAGCCTGACTACCCGCGAGATAGTAGCGCACTACCACCACGACCCACGCGTGGCCCAGGCCCTGCACCTAGCCGACCGCATGATCTACGGCAACCAGCTGATGGAAGAAGAAACCGAAAGTCCGCTGGTGTTTGACCTGCTGCGCGAGTTTGCAGAAGTGCGCTACCAGGCCGATGAGCGCTCATTAAATCCAGCACGAGGGTAACTTTGGAACTGCGCTATCCTAACGTAGAATCTGTTCTGTTCAGCGGATGAGTTCCTAGCCTACTCACAGAGCTTTGCGAAAAGCCAGGAGCGTTAGGCCTACGTGCCTCTTGAAGAAGATGTTGAAGCAGGACACATACTAGAAGTATAAACAGTTACTTACCAGCTGTATTTGTAGTAGGTTTGAAAACAGTGCGCAACGCTTTCAGCGCGGCTGGATGATAGATTGTTGCGTGCGTTTCCTCAGGCATGGGTTCGTAATACCACCGGATGGTGCGCTTCGCTGCCTTCAGCGCGGATGGTAGCCGGCGCGACTCGGGAATTTGGGCATCATCGCTGCTGGAGGCAACATACACCGTTTTTGCCGGACCGCTGTAGCCCTGTAGCATGGCCTTAGCTTGGTCTACCAACTGGCCCTTGTTCCACCACAGGCTAGGGTCAAAGGCAATGTACGTATCGAAGAGCTCGGGCTCCAAAAACAGTGTTTCCAGCACAAACAAGCCCGCTAACGACTCCCCCATGATGGCCGTTTCGGCAGCGGTGTGGTATCGCTCCCGGATTAGGGGCATGAGCTCCGTGCGAATAAACAGCCGAAATGCGGCCGACCCGCCTACCTGAGGGGCAATCTTCCGATCTTCTTCGCTGTTGGTGGGGCCGGTTAGGTCGCGCCGGCGCTGGGTATTTTCAATCCCGACCAATATAAACGGGCGCATGGTTCCATTGCCCGTGAGCACCTGCACCAAACCTGCCACGTGCAGGAAGTCTTCTTGCTGCCCGCCATCGGGCATGTACAGCACGGGCAGCCGGATGGCGGCTGAATCGGTATAACCCGGTGGTACATACACGTTGATGCGGCGCGTTTCGTGCAGCGCCTCCGACGGCAACGTGAAGGTTTGCCCAATGGTCAGGGGCGTGGATGCTGTTTGGGCCTGCGCCGCTGGGTAACAGCTCACAAAGAGCAACAGGGCGCAGAGTGCAAGGAGACGACTAGCTTTCACAAGAAAGAGAATAGTATAAGATACCGGAAGGAGCCGCGAAGGTACGCGAATGAGCCAAGGGCCCGCTAGGCCTCGCGCTTATCCCTTGTATTCTAGGCATGAGAAGAATCGGTTATTGCTGCTAGCCTTTCCCTGCTCGTGCAGGTACACGTCGTACCAAACTACATGCTTAGAGCAAAGAGGCCTACCCCTACTGCGCCTTTCATCTGCTCGGTTTATATACTTTGCCAAAGATTTATCTTCTCGCCTGTATAGCCGATCTGATGCCAGGAACACACAACAAGGAGCTAGCCACTCCACCCCACTACCCCGTCTTAGACGGTCTTCGCGGGGTTGCGGCCATCATCGTGGTTACCTTTCATCTGACCGAGCCACTGGGAACCGGACACCTGGATATTCTGGTCAATCACGGCTATTTGGCGGTCGACTTCTTCTTCCTGCTATCTGGCTTCGTGATTGGCTACGCTTATGATGACCGTTGGTACAAGATGAGCGTAGGCGGTTTTCTAAAACGCCGGGTCGCACGCCTCCAACCTATGGTAGTGCTGGGAATGACCCTCGGCGCCATCGGCTTCTATTTCACTGATTCTACCATCTGGCCACTCATTCATACGGTCCCCGTCTGGAAGATGCTGCTGGTGCTGCTCATTGGGTATACCATCCTACCCGTGCCGCTGTCGCTGGATATACGGGGCTGGCAAGAGATGCACCCTTTGAATAGCGTGGGCTGGTCGTTGTTCTTCGAATACGTGGCGAACCTATTGTATGCCATCTGGATCCGGAAGTTTTCCAACACCGCTTTATGCATCCTGGTCGGCATCGCGGCTATTGCCCTAGCTCATTTGGCCATCACCAACGGCGACGTTAGTGGCGGCTGGACGCTGAATGTAGAGCAGGTCCGCATTGGCCTCACCCGTACGATGTTCCCTTTCAGTGCTGGTCTGTTGCTTTCTCGGGTAGCTAAGCCCACGGGGCGCATACGCAACGCCTTTTTCTGGTGCAGCCTGCTACTGGCCACCCTGCTGTATATGCCGCGCCTGGGCGGCGCGACGCATCTGTGGCTGAACGGACTTTATGAATCGGTATGCATTATTCTCCTTTTCCCGCTCATCGTTTACCTGGGTGCCAGTAGCGCGGTGCAAACGCACCACGAGAGCAGACTATGTAGGTTTCTGGGCGACCTATCCTACCCGCTTTACCTGGTGCACTACCCGCTGGTCTATTTTTATGTTGCCTGGATCAGCAATCATCCAGGCACCACGCTCGCGCAGGCGTGGCCCTATGCGCTACTTATCTTACTAGGCGGAATCGTGCTGGCTTATGTTGCCTTGAAATGGTACGATGAGCCAGTTCGCAAGTGGTTACGGAGAAAACTTGTGTAGGCTCGGACTATTGGAATACGTGTGGCCAAGGCGCTGGCATCAGCCACCTACCGCTGTATGTCCTTATTCTACAGCACTCGTAGCGAGGCGCTTGAACTGCTTTTTTGCTTAGGACTAGTTTCGTAGGCAGCAAAAAACCTGTACCTTCTCCGGCATCGTACCGCAGCGCACGCTTTGTAGCGCGTTGGCTGGCTGGCCTACTCCGGCCACCAGATCACGAAGCCGCTCGTCACTAGGACTACCTTCCCACCCATACTCCACATCCTATGCAAACGAACCACGTTACGTACCGCCCCCACCCCCAGGTCTCCGTGCCTTCTAGCCTAAGGCACACTCTGCGCCGGAGTATTCTGCCAGCCGTGCTGCTGAGCCTGCTTTCGGGCTGTCAAGAGGAGGTTTTCACCGACAGTGACGCAACAGGCGGAATAGCCCCTACCCAGGTCAGCGCGCTGGCCGTCGTGCCCAAAAGTGAAGCCCTGCTGGCGCTGACTAGCTACGACAACAAGTACTACAACCAGTACGGCACGTATGGCCCTACCTTCAAGGCCAACTACTGGTTTGATCTGGCCAAGACCCGGCGCATGGATTTCTGGACCCAGGCCGAAGCCATCGAAACCGTCATTGATGCCTATAATGTAAACCCTACCACTGAGTACAAAAACAAAATCCAGTACCTCTACAACGGCATGCGCGATGCCCACGGCCTGCTGTGGAGCAGCAACGAGTTCAACGACGACATCATCTGGGGCTCTCTGATGTGCATCCGCGCCTACGAGATCTGGAACGACGGGGGCATGCTGGATATGGCCCGGCAGAACTTTGACCTGGTGTGGGCCCGCGGCTGGGACACCACGCTGGGCGGGGGCTTGTGGTGGAAAACCGACAAGCTCTCCAAAAACACCTGCGTGAATGCGCCGGCCGTGATTTGCGCCATGCGCCTCTACAAAGCCACCGGCGACGTGAGCTACCGTAACAAAGCCAAGATGATTATGGACTGGCTGGTGCCGCAGATGTATGTGCCCGCCACCGGCGAAGTGAAAGGGGCGGTGAACAAAGCCGGCCAAATTACGGAAGGCGCTTTGCTGTATACGCAGGGCACCTTCATTGGAGCAGCCAATGAGCTGCGCCCCTACTACAGCAGCCCCGACTACCGGAGTATGGGGCTCCAGGCCATGAACTATGCCCGCACCAGCTTATCCAAGTCGCCCGGCGGTATTTTACAGGACGAAGACGCCGTACTGGACATCCAGGGGGGTAAGTCCATCTTTGCGCGGTGGGCCTGCATCTTCGTGAAAGACACCGGCACCGCCTCCACGTACGGTCCGTGGCTGGACCTAAATGCTAGCCAGGCGTGGTCGATCCGCAACTCGAACGGGTTGATGTGGAATTTGTGGAGCACGCGCACCTCCGACACGGACAACCTGAACTCGTGGCGCACGAATGGCGGCGTGTCTATGATGCTTAACCTCTATCGCTTCCGATAGCATAAGTAGGTAGAAAGTCAGATAAAAGCTACCCCTAAGAGAAGCATGAAAGCCCCTCCGACGAGGGGCTTTCTCGTTTTTATGGTGGAATGATGTGACCCGAAGTAGCGCTTTGTTAGCTCTGAGTTCAATTCCCATTAGATAAGCCCGAGAGGAAAGCTGCCTTAAATGAAGATTACATGAAACATAGTTGCATATCTAACATTAATTGTCTTAATATTGCATCAATGTTTCATGTAATATTCATTCAAGGCAGCTTGCTCTTATGAAATTCAACCTTTCCACCTCTACCTTTTTACTGGCGTTACTTGCCACGGCAACATTGTCTTCGTGCGACGACAACGACTCAGATGCCGCACCTGACGTAGCTGCTACTGAGCAGGAGCATCGTTACGTACGGGTATTGGTAAGCGACGAGCAAGACACCAAGCTCACGCAAATAACTCCCTTCGATGCTTCGGTGACCTCCTTCAACACCAAGTTTCCGCTGGCCAACCTGTACACCACGGCTTCTGGTCGTTTTGCAACGGTGCTGTATCAGAGTCAAAACATGGTGGAAGTATTTGATACGGGGCTAGAGTCGCACGTAGACCATGTGGATGTGAAGGGTACGCCGAAATGGGCTGCCATTACGGCCAATGGCGCGAAGCCTACCCATTTCAAAAGCAAAGGCACTGAGTCGCTGATTTTCAACGACGGCGACGGCACCCTCAGCGTCGGTAATGACGCCGATTTTCATACGCCTGGCGCAACGTTCAAGACCATCAATGCTGGACTACTGCCACACCACGGGGCTATGGCCCAGTTCGACAATGGCAACTACGCCGTCACGGTTGCCCCTACCTCTGGTGCCAGCCCTACCAGTGTGCGCGTAGTCAGCAGCACGGGTAGCCTGGTGCACGCCTCCACGCTGACGACTGGCAGCATCCACGGCAACGCCACCGATGGGCAGAACGCCGTATTTGGCTGTTTTACTACCTCTGCTAATACTTCGGGCAGCGTGTTGGTGGTGAAACAGTCGGGCGAGCAGCGCCTGATTGCTAACCCAGCCGATTTTGGCGCTTTCCGTCTGGCCAGCGTCTATTATGCCAAGGCAGCCAATAAGTTTATTGGCTACGTGGCCACTAAAGGCGCCTATTTCATCGACCTGGGCACCGACCGGATTACGCCCATCTATACTGGCAATGATGCTATACAGTGCAAGGTAGACCAGGCGGGCAGCAACCTGCTAATTCTTACCCTTGATGGAAAGCTGCGCGTATACGACCTCGCCACCGGCACCCTGAAAAAGGAAGGCCAGGCCATTCCCGCTACCCCAGCCGCCGATACCTACAAGCCGGTTTTGGAAGCTACGGAGCGCTACGCTTACATTGCCGTGCCGACGCTGGGCGAGGTGCACCAAGTGAAGCTCACGGATTTTGGCAGCGTGACGAAACATAAAGTATCGGCCCGGCCGGTGCGCCTCACTGTGGCTGGCTTCGAGAGCAGCACTTCACACTAACTCCTCGTGGCCTACCCGGCCAGCGACAGATAGAGTAGTATATTTGGCAAAGACTTCCGTGGCGGAAGGATATAGCAGGCCGTGCCTGCCGTATTCCGCACACGGAAGTCTTTTGCCGTCTACCCTGCCCTTCTCTATTCTATGCTCGAACAGCTTTGGCACCGCTTGCTGGCCCCTTTCCTGGACGCGTTGCGCTACTCTACGCTGACGGGCTACACCTGGCAGGAGCCGCGCTTGTTGCTCCTGGTGCCGGTGGTGCCGCTGCTCTTTGTGGTACGCTGGGCGCTGACCTACCGTCGCCGGGCCCGGCTGGGAGTGGCCTTTGTGGGGGGTAGGGTGCGCCAGGATTGGTCGGCGCTGCTGCGTTTTGTGCCCGATGTGGTGCTGGCCCTCAGCCTAATGTTTGGCCTGGTAGCCCTGGCCCGCCCCCAGCGCACCGACGAGCGCGTGGTGCAAACAGGAGAAGGCATTGACCTGCTGCTGGTGCTGGACGTATCGGGCTCGATGGAGCTGGGCGACCTGCGCCCCAACCGCCTGGAAGCCGCCAAGCGCCTGGCTCGCGAGTTTGTGGACAGCCGCGCCGGCGACCGGGTAGGGCTGGTGGTATTTGCCGGCGATGCCTACTCCCTGGCCCCCCTCACCACCGACTACGACCTGCTGCGCGACGAGCTGCGCAACCTACACTTGGGTATGATTGCCAACGACGGCACGGCCATTGGCTCGGCGCTGGGCGTGGCCACCAACCGCCTTCGGGCTTCGCGCAGCCGTACCAAAGTGTGCATCTTGCTTTCCGACGGCGAGAATACTGCCGGTAGCCTCGACCCACTCACGGCTGCCCAGCTGGCCCACGCCTACGGCCTGAAGATCTACACCATCGGCCTGGGGCGCGACGGCACCGTGCCCTTCGGCACCGACCCCGCGGGCCGCACCCGCTACGTGGAAACCCGCCTCGACGAAACCACCATGCGCCAAATTGCGCAGGCCGGCGAAGGCCAGTTCTTCCGTGCCACCGACAACGCCGGCCTGCGCCAGGTGTTTCGGCGCATCAATCAGTACGAGAAGTCCGAAATCAAGCAAACACGCTACCGCAATACCAAGGATTACTACCGCATCTACCTGGGGTGGTGCGTGTTGCTGTGGCTGGTGTGGCTGGGGCTGAAGAACACGTTTTTGACGAATGCGTTGGAGGATTAGGTAAGCATGCATTAGACCTTATTTATTTTAACTACCTATCTTACAGGATTGTCCTTTTATTCTTATTATCCGATGAAAAAATATCTACTATCCCTTCTCCTATTAGCACCAGGCATAGTAGCCGCGCAGAAACCCGAGAAGCCCGTTTCGTTCGTACTGAAAGGTCAACTAGGCTCACGCCTGAATGCCCCGGATAAAATATATCTGCGTTATGGTAGAAAAACAGATTCGACTGAAATACGAAACGGACACTTTCTGCTGAAAGGCAGCGTAGACGAGCCCAAAAGGGCTTGGCTGTATCTGAGCAGGGACGGCGAAAAGCCAACGGATTACAAGGGGGACTTCTACCTTGAAAAAGGCACGCTCACCTTCACCAGCCCAGACTCCCTGAAAAATGCCACTGTCACTGGTGGCAAGCTCACGGCGGAGTATCAGTCGTTATTCGCAGCTAAGCAGCAGCCCGTGTATGAGGTATTAAAAACGCTGGAGAAAACCTTTTGGGCTGGCACGCCCGAGCAGCGGCAGTCGCTTGAATTCAAGCAAGGGCTGCGGGCGCGCCGAGCGGTTGCCTTGAAAGAGGACGCTCGGTTGGATTCCGTGTTTATTACAACCCACCCCAATTCGTTGGTTAGCCTCGATCAACTAGATGTGGTGAGCGATGACAAAGCCCGTCATCCATTTGTCGAGGCCATGCTCCCTACCCTCTCCCCAGCGTTGCGCGACAGCCCACAGGCCGTGGATATACGGAACAGAATGCGCAAGGCAGCATTGGGGCTAGATGCTGCACCAACGTTGAAGGTGGGAATGCAGGCTCCCGACCTTATGCTACCAACTCCCGATGGTAAGCAAGTGTCGCTGAACGATTATCGTGGTAAGTACGTGTTGGTTGATTTCTGGGCCAGCTGGTGCGGCCCCTGTCGCGCCGAAAATCCGAACGTGATACAGGCTTACAATGCCTACAAAAACAAGAATTTCGACATTCTGGGCGTATCGCTCGACGAGGCGCGGGACCGTGCCAAATGGCTGAAAGCCATTCAGGATGACCAACTGGCCTGGACGCAGATTTCGGACCTGAAAGGCTGGCAAAGCGCGGCTGCTACCGCCTACCTCGTACGGGCCATTCCGCAGAACTTTCTGGTAGACCCTACCGGCAAGATTATAGCCATGAACCTGCGAGGCGAGTCGTTGCAGCAGACGCTGGCGCAACTGGTGAAGTGATCGGGACAGTAGCGCACCCTACCCCACCGCAGCAGTGCCTACCTTTGCCGCATGAGCATTGCCGAGAACATTCAGCACATAGAAACCGAGCTGGCCGGAACGCCGGCCCGCCTGGTAGTCGTCACGAAAACCCACCCGGTAGCGAAGCTGCAAGAAGCCTACGACGCCGGCGCTCGGCTGTTTGGCGAGAACAAGGTGCAGGAGATGGTGGCCAAGCAACCCGAGCTGCCCGCCGATATTGAGTGGCACCTCATTGGGCACCTGCAAACCAATAAGGTGAAGCAGCTGGCGCCCTTCGTGCATACCATTCAGAGCATAGACAGCTTAAAACTGCTGTTGGAAATTGACAAGCGGGCCGCCCAGCACGACCGGGTGGTAAATGGCCTACTGCAATTCCACATTGCCGACGAGGAAACCAAAACCGGCCTCAGCTTCGCGGAAGCCGAAGAAATGCTGCAATCCGACGAGTACCAGCAGCTCCGTCACGTGCGCCTAACGGGCGTGATGGGCGTGGCCACTTTCACCAACGACCAGGCCCAGCTCCGCCGCGAGTTCCAGACGCTGCGCGGCTACTTCGAGCAGCTCAAGAGCCGCTTTTTCGCCGATGCCGACCATTTCCGGGAAATCTCCATGGGCATGAGTTCCGACTACCCCCTGGCCATCGAAGAAGGTAGCACCCTGGTGCGGGTAGGCAGCGCTATTTTTGGCGCACGGGGGTAAACTCGCATGCTTCTAACGATTGTCATTTCGACCAGCGGGAGAAATCTCGCGTGCTGACGCAAGAACGTTATGCTGAGCGTATGCGGAGCCGTAGTCGAAGCATTTCTCCTGTAAGCAATTACTACCACACGAGATTTCTCCCGCTGGTCGAAATGACGCTCTCCCCATTCAACATTCAACCCTTAAAAATCAACACATCAACATGACTGCCCGACTTATTCTACAACTTGCTGCCCTGCTTGGCGCTCTGGGCGTGGGCATTGGCGCGTTTGGCGCGCACGGCCTGCGCGCGATGCTGGAAGCCACCGGCCGCTTCGATACGTTTGAAACCGCCGTGCGCTACCAGTTCTACCACACGCTGAGCCTGTTGGCAGTGGGCGTACTGCTGTACGTGCGGCCCGAGTTGCGCTTACTGGGCACTACGGCTGGGCTGTGGCTGAGCGGCGTCCTGATTTTCAGCGGGTCGTTGTACGTGCTGTGCTTCACGGGTATCAAATGGCTAGGCGCCGTTACGCCGCTAGGTGGCCTGCTGTTCATTGCCGGCTGGATTACGCTGTTGCTGGCTGCCCGCCAGCTGTAGACGGCCACACTACCAATGCAAAGCCCCCTGTACGACCAGTTGCCAATACAACCGGTCGTGCAGGGGGCTTCGTGCTGCCAGCTAGTTCAGCCCTACCTTCCCCTTCACGGATTCAAACAGCTTTTTCGAATCGAACCCTACCCCTTGCTTGAACACGAGTTCCGTGTTGCGCACCTGGCGGATGTCCTGCTCCACGTCGCCAGCCACCAGCACTAGGTCGGCCTGCTTGCCTACTTCTACAGAGCCGATTTGGGCAGCCCGGCCGAGGTAGGTGGCACCGTTGAGAGTCGAAATCTTGATGGCCTGCACCGGCGTAAAACCAGCTTCGACCAGCAGCTCCACTTGGCGGCGGTTGGCGTAGCCAGCCACCGTGCGACCGGCGCCGGTGGGGTCGGTGCCGGCCACCAGCAGGCCGCCAGCGTCGTAGAACATCTTTTCCCAGGCCATCTCCTTTTTGAACAGGGACGCGCTGGCTGAGTCGCGGCCCTGGTTGCGCTGCCAGGTGGTTTGCTCGCGCTCCTGGAGCTGTGGAATCAGCGCTTCCAGGCCGCCACCCAGCACCACCTCGCGGCCCGTGTAGGGCTCAAATACGGGTAGGGTTGATGTGAGGGCCACCTTCTTGCTGATCAGAAACTGAATCAGTTCCTTCATTTCGGGGCTGTTTTGGGGCAGGTTTTGCAGGCCGCGGTGCGAGGTAGGGTAGTCGCACACATCGGGCTGGTGGTTGGGCTCGAAGTCGGAGCTGGCCATGAAGCCGTGCTCCAGGTTGTCGATGCCCAGTTCGGCGGCCTCGCGGTAGGTGATGGCGCACAGGTGACCCGTTATTTTGAGGTGGCGCGGGTGCGCCACGCTTACCACGGCGGCTAGGTCGGCGCGGGTGGCATGCATGTACATCTTGAACGACGTGCAGCCCCGGTCGGCCCAGTAGGTGGCGGTGCGGGCGGCGTCTTCGGGGCCGTGCACCGTGTTTAGGGCCGGAATATCCATGCCGGGCTCCTCAATGTAGGGCGCCGTCACGTCGATACTCGGCCCAATGAGTTTGCCTTCCTCGATCAGGCGCTGGATGGCCAGGTCCGTTTGCGGCTCTACGCTGCCGGCCGTGCGGATGGTGGTAGCGCCTCCAGCCAGGTACAGGCGCGGAAACGAGTAGGGCATCTCGGCAATGTTGAAGAAGCTGCCCGCCGGCATGGTGTAGTAGAGGTGCTCGTGCAGCATCACGAAGCCCGGCAGCAACGTTTTGCCCGCCCCACTAATGATTTCGGCCTCCTTCGGCACATTCACTTTGCCGGCCTTGCCTACCTGCGTGATGCGGCCCTCCTGAAACACCACCGTCTGGTGTGCCTGCGCTGGCCGACCGGTACCGTCGATGAGCTTCACGTCGGTAATGGCTACCACATTGCCTTTCACCTTGATGTATTCGCTGACTTGCGGCGTGAACGTGGTTTGCGCGTGGGCCGACACGGCGAAGACAGTGGCTGAAAGAAGTAGAAGTCGTGCAAGCATAGGAAGAGGGATTTGGCGAGGAAGATAAGGAGCGGAACTCCAACCATGACAACCGACTCGGAACACTGCCACATCGCCACCGAATCAGATTGTGCGTAGAAGCCTACCACGGCTGTTTACAGGCCACCTCTTCTCTCGGCTTATCGGCTTACATGACCATTCCTGTTCTTATTATTTTACTGGGCTTCCTCATCTTTCTGGGGCACTACCTGGCGCAGCTGTTTGAGCGCACACGCATTCCGGATGTGTTGGGCCTGCTGCTCGTGGGCGTGTTGCTGGGGCCCATGCTGCACCTATTAAATCCCGCAGATTTTGGGCAGGCCGGTCGTGTGTTCAGCAACGTGGTGCTGGTGTTCATTCTGTTTGAAAGCGGCCTGGAAGTGCGCTTCGAGCAGTTGCGGGCGGCACTCCGGGGCACATTGACCCTCACCACGCTCAACTTTATCGTTACTACAGCACTCATAGCGGGTCTGGCGCAATTGTTCACCCCACTCGATGTGCTCAGTTCCTTTATTCTGGGTTCTATTTTGGGGGGAACTTCCTCGGCAGTAGTGACCACCCTCGCCCGCCAAGCGGCCGTAGAGGAGCGCACAACGACTACCCTGGTCATGGAATCGGCGCTTAGCGACGTGTACACGCTGGCTATTCCTATTGCCCTCATCAGCTTTTACACGGGCTCAGCGCTGACGGCTCGTACTATCTTCGACCATATACTGGCTTCCCCCGTGGTAGCAGTAATAGCGGGCGTGGGTGGTGGCTACTTGTGGTCGGTACTGCTGAACCGAATTCCTACCCTGCACAAAACCAGCTTCTCCACGCCCGCCTTCGTTTTTATTCTGTACGGCTTGGTCGAGCTACTAGAGTTCAGCGGTCCGATTGCCGTGCTGTTTTTCAGCATCACGCTGGGCAATGTGGCGCTATTGCGCCCTAAGCCCTTGCCCCACTACTTCGCGCCGCGTCAGGTAGAGCTCACAGCGGCTGAAAAGGTTTTTTTTGCAGAAATCGTGTTTTTGCTACGCACGTTTTTCTTCGTGTACGTGGGTGCTTCCATTGTTTTCGACAATATCAACTTACTGCTACTCGGGGTAGGCTTCACGGTGCTACTATTTCTGGTGCGCATCCCGGTGGTGTGGCTGTCAGCCGATGCCACCACGCCTGTATTAGACAAGTCGGTGATGAGCATCTTAATTCCGAAAGGACTGGGTGCGGCCGTGTTGGCTACCCTACCCTTACAGCGAGGCATGGCTACGGGCGCTGCTATTCAAACCATTGTGTTTGCCGTTATCATGGCTACCACTGTGCTGTGCACCATCCTTTTCTTCTTGCTTGAGAAAGGCTGGTTACTACCTTTTTACCGCTTGTTTTTCAAAGCACCGCCCGTTACCGACGCAGCCCAATCGTCGTCTCTACTACCTTGACTAGGGCGCCCAGCCTCCTACTTCCAGTTTTTCAGAAGCCGCCGCATCATCACAATCTCGCCGGTATGGTAGGCGGTGTGGTCGGCAATGAGTAGGGCCTCACGCAGTAGCGTTTGGCCGGTGCCGTGCGGAATGGGCGCCAGCAGATCCTGCGCGGGGTCGCGCAGCAAGGCGATGAACCGCTCCCGGTCTTCCCGAATTTGCGTGAGCGTTTGCTGCCATTGCTCCTCCGTGGCGTTGGCGTCGCGGGCGGGCCAGTACCCATCGGGCCACTTGGGCGACTCGTGCGTTTCCTGCATCGAAAACTCCAGAATATCCCACTGCGCAATGCGCACATGCTCAGCTAATTGCCAGATGGTGTACGGCATATCCGGCACGTGCCTATTGAAGACCAGCAGCGGCACATCGACGCAGGCTTCTTCAAAGGTGATGTGGGCGTTAGCCTCTGTTAGTAGGCTAACTAGGTGGTCTACGAGGGCTTCGCGGGTGTTCTGTTCCATAGCTAAGAAGTTGAAGGAGTGTGAGGCAGTATACGCAAAAACGACCACGACAGAAACCAAAAATGGCCCGACTCATTTCTGAGCCGGGCCATTGGTAGCCACAAGCAGTTGTCTTACGACTTCTTCTTGGCTTTCATTTTAGCGTCGCCGATTTTGGCTTTCTCCTTGCCGTCGGTAGACATGGCAGAAGTGGTCATGGCGGCGGCGTCTTTCACCTCGCCTACCAACGATACCATGGCATTGCCAGCGGCCGAGTTCGACTCGATGGTCAGCACTTTGTTCTGCATGCCCATTTTGCCGGCACTGTTGAATTTGGCCGTTACGGAGCCAGTTTTGCCGGGCATCACGGGGTCACGGGTCCAGTCGGGAGTGGTGCAGCCGCAGCTCACGCCGATGTTGGAAATCACCAATGGCGCGGTGCCCGTGTTCTTGAACTTGAAGGTGTGTTCTACGATGCCGCCTTGCGCCACGGAGCCGAAATCGTACTTCGACTCTTCGAATTGAATATTGGGGCCGGCTACTTTAGCCTGGGCGTTGGCAGGGGCAACTGTTTGAGCCTGAGCCGCGAAGCCAGCCATCGACAGCGACAAAGCAAGGAAGAGTATCTTTTTCATGATGCTAGAACGTTTGGTAGGTAGCGTAGAACAAAGTTAAGATTTTCACACTGACAGCCAAGAACTTTGCCAGTTTGGGGGTGTAACCAAGGTAGGTCGGTTGAAGTTCAGCGAAGTAGGGAAATGGTGAAGTTGTGAATTGAAAAGTATCTGTCATCCTGAGCCTGCGAAGGACCTTATGCCAGTTGACCGACTATCGTAACAACGACTCGTTCTCATGTGATAAGGTCCTTCGACACTGGCTTGATGCGCCACATGCTCAGGATGACAGATATAGAATGACAGACGCTTTCACCACTCCCCTACTCTTTACTCTTCACTCTTCGCATCGGCAATCAGCTTCTGGTTGAAATTCAGCAGAAATAACCGCTCCGAGGCGCGGGTGATGGCCGTGTAGAGCCAGCGTGCAAACTCGGAGTTGACCATATCTTCTTTCAAAAAACCGTGGTCGACGAACACGGCCTGCCACTGGCCGCCCTGGGCTTTGTGGCAGGTGAGGGCGTAGGCGAATTTCACCTGCAAGGCGTTCAGGAACGGGTCTTTACGCAGGGCCGCCGACTTGTCGCGCTTGGTAGTGAGGTGGGCGTAATCTAAGCCCACGGCGTCGTAGAGGGCTTTGTTGCGGTCGGCGGGTAGGGCGGGGCTTTCGGTGTGCAGGGTGTCGAGCAGCAGCTTCACCTCCTGCTCGGGCTCATCGGGGTAGTCCACGAAGCGCACGCGGGCGTCGGCAAAGTGAAACCCGAACTCCTCCGTGCGCCGCACGATTTTGGTGACCTGCACGAAGTCGCCGTTGGCCAGAAAGCCCATTTCGGAGTCGTTGGGCAGCCAGAAGTAGTTGTTGCGCACCACCATCAGGTAGTCGCCCGACTCAATCTCGTCCTCGGCCTCAAACAGAATGCGCCGGATGTACTGGTTGTACTGGTTGGCGTTTTTGTTGGAGCGGCAAATAATGGTGGTGTTTTCGTGGCCGAAGTTCTTGTAAGCCCAGCGCAGACCGTCTTCCAGCTTGTCGCCGCCCATCTTGAAGATGTCGCGGTAGCCACTGGTAAAGAACTGAATATGCGGCGCTTCCTCGCGCAGTTCCTCGCGCAGGATGGTAGCATTCACCAAGATACCTGACTCCTCGGCCTGGCGCATCACCTGGCGCAACTCCACCGAATCGACGGCAGCGCGGAAGCGGTGACGCAGCAGTTCGGGGTCGAGGGCGGGGCTCAGGAGCTGGCCCACCGGCGGCAGCTGGGCCGTATCGCCAATGAGCAGCAGGCGGTTGGTGGGCTTCTCGAACACGTAGCCCAACAGGTCGTCGAGCAGACCGTTTTCGCCGAACGCCTTTTCATCGGAAATCATGGAGGCCTCGTCCACGATGTAGAGCATGTCGGCGGTGCGGTTGGGCTGGCGCTGGAAGTTGAGGCGGTCGGAAGCCGCGCCGCCGGTCTGGCGGTAGATTTTCTTGTGGATAGTGCTGGCTGCCACGCCCGAGTACACGCTCATCACCTTGGCGGCGCGGCCGGTGGGCGCCATCAGGGTGTATTTGCGGCCGCGCTGTTGCAGCCATTGCACGAGGGCGCTTACCACGGTGGTTTTGCCGGTACCGGCGTAGCCGCGCAGCACAAAGGCCTTGCGGCCGGGCAGCTCATCTTTCAGAAACACATCGAGCTTCTGAAAAAGCAGGGCCTGATCCTGGGTAGGCTCGTAAGGAAAATAGTCGCGGACGGAAGGAATTCTGACGGATAGCATAGAGGGCAAAGATACGGTATATAGCAAGGGCAGCTACGGCAGCGGCACCATGTCGATGGTTGCCGGGTACGTGTATTTCTGCCACAACCGAAATCCTTGTTGCAAGCAGCGCTTTAGCATTTTGCGCTCCTGTAGTCTCCAGCGCGGTATCCAGGGCTTCGTAGTAGCGTTACGAAATTCCATTCGTCCTTCCTGATTGATCTGAATGATGCCATCATTCAGGTAGAGCTTGTCAAAAACCCGGTTTCGCACTGGACTTTTCCGGTCACCATCAAATAGATTTCCTACCCCTGTACCCACGTCACTAAACATACCCCAGATAGCTAAACTCTCTTTGGGCGGAAGCTTTTGTGTCTGTTGCAGCCATTGCCGCACAAGATCTAGATCGTGCATGATGAGTTTTTCTACATACACCTGCACGCCTAGCTTTGCTGCTAACGTAACTACCTCATCCTTTGTCGAGAAAAACGGAATACGGCCTTGACTGTCTGTCCAATAAAATTCCTTATCGGGTGTATCTATCCAAAGTGCATACCTATCCTTCCCTTCCCAGCGCACCCAACTCCCGTAAAAAGTTGCTTTCTCTGTTTCCATACTTAACTATATGCTTTCTGCTTTGACAGTGACAAAGTCAGCTATTGGGTTGAGCACAAAATCAAAAGTAGCACTAACGCAGACCGTACAATTCTTGCCCCGCACAGCGGCAGCCGTAACTTGGCGCATCCAACTACTACCCTACCCGCCGCCTAAGCTACAACGTCTCACCAAACCGCATGCAGCAGCCATCAAGAAGAAAGTTTTTGAAGAATAGCACGGGCGCCCTGCTCGGCACGATGGTTCCAGGGCCTATTAACTATGTATGGGGTGCGCCCGTTGCTACCCTCACGGTGCATCCAGACCAGTCTTTAGGGGAAATATCACCCCTTATTTACGGTCAGTTCATCGAGCACCTGGGTAGGGCCATCTACGGCGGCATCTATGACGACCAGAAGCACCGCTTCCGGCCCGATGTGCTGGAAAAAGTGCGTGACCTGCACCCGCCGTTGCTGCGCTACCCCGGCGGCACCGTCACCAAAATCTACCACTGGAAAGATGGGGTAGGCAAGCACCGGCCGGTGCGCAAAAACCTGATTTGGGGCGGGCTCGACAACAACCACGTGGGCACGGACGAGTTTATGCAGTACTGCCGGCAGTTGGGGGCGGCTCCATTTCTGACCGTGAATATGTCGACGGGCACGGCCGAGGAAGCCGCCGAGTGGGTGGAATATTGCAACGGCACAGGCACCTATTACGCTACCCAACGTCAGAAAAACGGCCATGCCGCGCCCTACCAGGTGCGGTACTGGGGCCTGGGCAACGAGGAGGCCGCGAAGGAAGACGCCGGCACCCTGCAAAACCCGCAGGACTACATCAAGAAAGCCTGGTACTACGCCAAGCTGATGAAGCTGCAAGACCCGTCTATCCAGCTGATACTGGTAGGCGACAAACCCGACTGGAATCAGCAGATCTTACAGGAGCTGCACCCCATCTGCGACTACCTTTCCCTGCACCTCTACGCCAGCTCCAAGCCCGGCGACCCGGCCTCGCTGTTCACTTCCATTGCGGCCATGGAAGCCAGCATTAAAGCCACGGCTGCTCAGATCAAGGAGTATGCGCCGGCTACCGTCGAGACGTTCAGCAAGTGGTACCGCTTCCCGCCGCGGCAGCAGCCGGTGAAGATTGCCATTGATGAATGGGGCATTTGGGAAGCCGGGGGCCGCGGGGCCTACAACCTGGAAATGGACTACACCTGGAACCACGCGCTGGGTGTGGCGGCTTTTTTGAACATGTTTCAGCGCCACGCGGCGGCTATTGGCCTGGCTACCTGGGCGCAGACCGTGAACGTGCTGGCCCCCATCATGACCAACGAAACCACCAGCATCTGCCAGACCATTTACTACCCCTTGGCCTTGTACCGCAAGCTGTGTGGCCCTACCAGCGTGGCCGCCACAATTGCAGGCGCGGAGCACCTGGACGTGGCCGCCTCTACCGACGGCAAGACGCTTACCGTGGCCATTGTGCAGCCCCGCGGCCAGGCCATCGACATCCGGCTTGACGCGCCTACCACCGGCAGCTGGACGGCCCACGAGCTAACGGCTCCTTCCCTAGAATCGATGAACACGCTGCAAACGCCCGACACGAACGTGGTCAGCTACCAGAAGCGGGCCCTACCCTATGGCACCACCACCTACACCGTGGCCGGGCACAGCATTGTGCTGCTGCAAGCGCCGCTCCGGTAACCGGAGCCGTATGTGTTGCTACTTCCACTAAGCCTATGGTCTTTCCTGCTCCCGTCCGTGCGTTGCGCTATCTAGTGGTAGCGGTGCTGCTGTCTGCCTGCGCCGGCGCGCGGCAGTCGGGGCAATCGTTGCGCGTGGAAGCGGGCTACTGCGACCCGCCCCACCTCATTGCCGACGACCCAGCTTTTCTGCCCCTACCCAGTATGCAGCTCCTGCTGCGCGACAGCCTGCTATCGAAGCGGTTTTCGCAGCGCAGCTTGCTGCTGGCCAACGCGGCCGGCGTGCTGCCGCAGCTGCACGAGCTGGTGCGCCTAGAGCGCGCCACGCCCACCGGCAACGCCCGTAGCGAGCAGTACCAGGCTCAGCAGCAACGCATTCTAACGCGCTTGCTCCTCCTCTCTACCACCATTGCCAGCGTGGCCGCCGAGCTGGACTGCGAAGGCGAGCGGGCCGACCAGGTAGCCAGCTACCTCACTGAGCACGCCAACCGGCGCGAGCAGCGCCTTACGGTGCTTTCCATTGCTGTGGGGGCGGTTTCGGGCATTGCCACTACCGTACTAGAGGGGCGCACGGCGCAGTATGCTTTTGGCATTGGAGGCGGCCTGGCCACAGCTATTCTGGGCGTGCTCACGCTCACTTCAAACCCCACGGTGCTCTTCACGCATCCGCGCAATTTGCTGGCCGATATCTGGCAGGAAGCGCCGCAATCGAATGCCTACCCGCCGGCGGTGTGGTATGTGCTCACGGAGCCGGCGTTCAGTAATCAGGGGCAGTCGTCGCTGGCGCACAATGCGCGCCGCCGCTGGCAGCACTACGGCCAGCTAGAGCGCCCCGACTCCCGCAAGGGCCGGGCGCAACTGGAGCTGCTCTTCGGCGGCGGCGGACACTACGATGCCAACGCCCTGCACCTGCGGGCCGATATGCTGAACGAGTTGCAAGCCTCGGTGCGGCTGATCAATCAGGATTTGCGGGGCCTGCTGCAAGAGCTGACGCCCCCTGGGCAATAACCTACCATCAGTACAAGAAGTTATTTTCCTACCCTACTTTTTTCAGGGCATCTCTAATGGTCCTCTAATGTTACGCTTTGGGTAGGGTCGTACCTTTGTAGTGAAATTATCCGATGCTGATAGCCAACGTTTTGTCTATTATCAGCATCTAGTTACTACGCGTAGCGACGACTAGCCTATGAAGATTTTGTTGGTAGAAGATGAGCTGAAGGTGGTCACGGTCCTGAAAAAAGGATTTGAGGAGGAAGAGTATGCCGTAGATGTGGCATTTGATGGCAAAACAGGCCATTTAATGTCGCTGAGCAATCAGTACGACATCATTGTACTTGACATCAGCCTACCCATCTTCAATGGCTACGAGCTGTGCGAGCTGATCCGTCGGCGTAACGTGCACGTGCCCATCCTCATGCTCACGGCCCTGGGCACTACCGACAACAAGGTGGAAGCTTTGAACCTGGGCGCCGACGACTACGTGGTGAAGCCCTTCGAGTTCAAGGAACTGCTGGCCCGCGTGCGGGCACTCACCCGCCGCGCCAACCCCGACTACGGCCCCACCCTGCTGCAAGCCGACAACCTGGAACTGAACACCCTAACTAAGGTAGTGCGGAGCGGCGACACCCAAATTAGCCTCACGGCGCGGGAGTTTTCGTTGCTGGAACTGCTGCTGCAACACAAAAACGAAGTGCTTTCCCGCACCTACATTGCCGAGCAGGTGTGGGCGCTCAACTTCGATACGGGCACCAACGTGGTGGATGTCTACATCAACTACCTGCGCAATAAAATCGACAAGCCCTTCAAGCGCCGCCTCATCCAAACAGTCGTAGGCATGGGCTACAGTCTGCGGGATAGTGAGTAGTGAAATGGTGAAGTTGTGAGTTTGTGAAATGGTGAGTGAGAATACGGCTGTCATTCTGAGCATTCCGCGCATCAAGCGGCGACGAAGGACCCTCTCACGCTAAAACGACCAACGTTGCAACGACTTGTTCTGCGGGCATAAGGTCCTTCGCACGCTCAAGATGACAGCCGTATTTTCACTTACCACTTCACAAACTCACAACTTCACCATTTCACATATGACCATCCGAAACCGACTGGCGCTGCAATTTACCCTGCTGGTAGGGCTGCTGCTGGGAGGCGGTTTGGGCACGGTCTACTACCTTTCCTGGCAGAATACGCACAAGCTCTACGAGCAGCGCCTGCAAGAGCGCGCCTACACGGCGGCCACCCTGTTTCTGGAAGCCGACGAGCAAAGTCCGGTTAGTATAGAGCGGGCGCGCACGCGTTTTCAGCGCAACCTAAATGCAGAAGTCGTTGGTATTTACGACGATAAGAACCAGGCACGCTTTGGTACCGCGCCCAACGCGGCCTTCACCTCGGCCCTGCTGGCGCGCGTACGCCGCATTCACCACGTGAGCCAGCGCCGCCACGAGGAGCAGTTGGTGGGCATTTACTACCCCGATAACCAGGGCAACTTCTGCATCATGGTGGCGGCTGTAGACCGCTCTGGTCAGCAGCGGCTGGCGCACCTGCGCCTGGTGTCGGGTGGGGTGCTGCTGATGGGAATGATCCTGAGCTTTGTGCTGGGCCGGTGGTTTGCGCGTACGGCCCTGGCGCCTATCAGCCAGCTGGTGCACCATGCCCAGCGCGTGGGCGCATCAGACTTGCACCTGAACCTACCCGGCCCACCGCCACCCGACGAGCTGGGCGAGCTATCGGCTACCCTCGATTTGATGCTGCAACGCCTGAAGCACTCCTTTGAGCAGCAGCAGAGCTTTATCAACAACGCCTCGCACGAACTGCGCACCCCGCTCACGGCCATGATTGGCGAACTGGAAATTACGCTGGCCCGCCCGCGCCCGGCCGACGTGTACGCCGACGCGCTCCGCTCGGCCCTGGCCGATGCGCATAAGCTGAAGGAAATCATCAGCCGCCTCTTGCAGCTGGCGCAGTTGGGCTCGGGCGAGGCGCGGCTGCCGGAGGGCGGCACCGTTCGGCTCGATGAAGTGCTGTTTGAGGCCTGCGAGGAGGCTACCCTGCTACAGGAAAACAACCGGGTACGCATTACGCTAGGTGACCTGCCTGAAGACGCGACCCTCCTAACCGTGCCCGGCGACCGGCACTTGTTCCGGCTGGCGCTCAGCAACTTGATCGACAACGCCTGCAAGTTCTCGGAAGGCCCCGTATTGTGCTCCCTAGCCTACGCGCCGGGGCGGGTGACCTTTGCCATTACGGATAACGGCATCGGTATTGCGCCGGCCGATTTGCAACACGTGCGGCAGACGTTTTTCCGGGCGGCCAATGCCCACGGGTTTCGCGGGTACGGGGTAGGACTGGCTTTGGCCGCCAATATTTTCAGCCTACATGGCGCCACACTGGAAATAGAATCGGAGTTGCACAAAGGCACCACCATGCGTGTGGTGCTGGCGGTGTAATGCGGGAAAATCGGTGGGTCATTGCTAGGGTGTAGAGACGCATACTTGCGTCTTGTCGTTGAACGATTTCGGCCATCTGGCGCGGGCGACGAGACGCAAGTATGCGTCTCGTCGCCGTTCAATAGGTAACGCAAACGGCTCTAAGGGTACCGGCTTGGCACTTGGTTAGAGACGCTGGAGGGTAGGCGTTTCGTGGCTGCCACTCTAATCTGATTCTAATACACTTCTAATAAGCTTATAATTTCTGCCCCCTATATAGCTGGTAATTTTGCATTGTCCTTTGGATCCCCTCCCAAGATCATGCAAATACACCTGTTTATTAGCGTTTTACTAATCAGCCTGCTTGGTATTTTACCGAGCCGCGCGCAGTCGCCGGCATTGCCAGGGTCGGCAATGGCCTCGGTTGCTACCGATACCTTGGCGCTTACCCTACCCCAGGCTGAAGCCGCCTTCCTGAATACCAACTTTGCCTTGCTGGCCGAGCGGTTCAACATTCCGGCGGCCCAGGCCGACGTGGTGCAGGCCCGCTTGTTCGACAACCCGGAAATCTCGCTGGAGCGCAACCTGTTCAACCCCTACAACGGCCGTTTCTTCGAAGGCAACGAGGATCGGTTTCAGGTGGTGGGCGGTATCGAGCAGCTGATTCAGCTGGGTGGCAAGCGTCGCAAAGCTGTTGACTTTGCCCGCACCGGCGTGGCCATTGCCGAGCTGGAGTTTACCGACCTGGTGCGCACGCTGCGCTACGAGCTGCGCGAAAACTTCGTGACGCTGTTCTATCGCCAGCAAACGCAGGCCATGTACGCCCGGCAGATCGACGCCTTGCAGCAGACGCTCAACATCACGCAGCGCCAGTACCAACGCGGCAACGTGGCCCTAAAAGAGGTAGTACGCCTGAAAACGCAGCTATTCGAGTTGGAAAGCGAGCTGAAAGACCTGCGCAACGACATCTCCGAAGACCAAGCCGAACTGAACCTTCTGCTGGGCAGCCGCCAGCCGCGCTACCTGCGCCCCGCCCTACCCGCCACGGCTCCTAACAGCCTGCGCCTGAACACGCTCCCGCTCGCGCAGGCCCTGGAAACGGCCCGCGCCAACCGTCCCGATCTGCAAGCTGCCGCCGCCACCGTGCAACAGCAGGAGCAGAACGTGCGCCTGCAAAAAAGCCTGGCCGTGCCCGACCTGAACGTGGGCACGTTCTACGACCACAATGGCGCTGTGGGCAAGCACTACACCGGCCTCACGGTGGGCATGCCCCTACCCCTGTTCAACCGCAACCAGGGCGGCATCAAGCTGGCCGAGGCGCAGCGCCAGGGTAGCGAGCAAGCTCTTAATCAGCAGGAAGCGGCTGTAGTGAACGAGGTGACGCAGGCCTACCGCAAAGCCCAGGAAGCCGAGCGCATTTCCGATGCCTTCCCGCCCGAGTACTTCACCGATGCCGATGAGCTGCTCGACGGTGTGCTGCGCAGCTACCAGCGCAAAGCCATTGGCCTGCTGGAATTCCTCGACTTCCTGGACTCCTATAAATCAGGCGTCATTCAGCTAAACCAGAGCCGCGCCGAGCGCCTCAACGCCTTCGACAAGCTCAATGAGCAGCTTGGCCAGCAGGTGTTTAACTACTAACTCTACTCCGGTTACCCCACCCCCGGCCCCTCCCCTCCGGGAGAGGGGTGCCAGACGACTGATTTGCCAGAACGCACCCCTCTCCCGGAGGGGAGGGGCCGGGGGTGGGGTCAACCTTTGAACTTCTATGCAACTCCCTTCCTACTTTTCTATGCGCCACTTTACCCTGAGCCTGCTGCTGGCAGCCAGCCTCGCGGCCTGCTCGGAGCACAACCCCGACGCGCCCGCGGCTGCCACTGCGGCATCTGTGCCCGTTGTTTCCGATTCGCTGCTGGCGCGCATCACGCTGGATACCGTGCGCCAGCGTCCCGTGATTAACGAGCTGAAGCTCACCGCCAAAATTGCCTACGACGAGTCGCGGGTGAACAAGGTGTTTCCGCTGGTGGGCGGCATCGTGACGAAGGTGAACGTGTCGCTGGGCCAGTACGTGAAGGCCGGGCAGGTGCTGGCCGAACTGGAAAGCACCGACATTGCCAACTTCCGCTCCGAGTCGACCACGGCCACGGTGGAGCTGGCCAAGACCCGGCAGGAACTGGCTTCTACCAAGGAACTGTACGAAGACGGTCTGGCCTCGGCGCGCGAGTACCAGCTGGCCCAGCAGGAAGTGCGCCGCGCTCAGGCGGAGGTGCAGAAAAACCGGCAGATTGGCACTATATACGGCACCCAGCAAACCCAGGGCGCCGCGCGCTACCTGGTGAAGGCACCAGCAGCGGGCTTTGTGGTGGAAAAAACCGTGAACCCACGCACCCAGCTGCGCTCCGACAACGACCAGCCGATGTTCGTCATTTCGGACCTGGACACGGTGTGGGCGCTGGCCAGCGTGTACGAAGACGATATTTCCCGCGTGCAACCTGGCACTGCGGCCGTGGTACGCACCCTAGCCTACCCCAACGAGCCCATCGAGGGCAAAATCGACCCGGCCTTCAGCTCCCTCGACCCCGACAGCCGCGTGCTGACGGTGCGTGTGCCCTTGCAAAACCCCGGCAACAATCTGAAACCGGAGATGTTCGCCACCGTCACAGTGTCGGCGCCCACGGGGGCCAGCAAGCTCAGCGTGCCGTCGTCGGCGCTGGTGTTTGAGCGCAGCCGCAGCTACGTGCTCGTGTTCCGCGACCGGGAGCACATCGAAACCCGCAACGTGGAAACCACCGGCATCGCCGGCGGCTACACCTACCTCAACGGCGGCGTAGAGCCCGGCGAACGGGTCATTTCGCGCAACGCGCTGCTGCTCTTTCATACACTGAATCAATAGTTTCTTTTAGCTGCTAGCTATTGGCTGTTAGCTGATAGCTAGCAGCTTGAAAGACGGCTTGGCAGCTAACAGCTAAAAGCCAGCAGCTAACAGCTAAATAATCATGCATAAATTCATCCACGGCATTCTGGGGTTTTCGCTCCGGAACCGCTACTTCATTTTCTTCTGCACGGCCCTGGTGGTGGCGGCGGGGCTGTATAGCTACCAGCGCACGCCCATTGATGCCTTCCCGGACGTGACCAATACGCAGGTCACGATTATCACGCAGTGGCCGGGGCGCTCGGCCGAGGAAATCGAGAAGTTTATTACGCTGCCCATTGAGGTAGCCCTGAACCCTGCTCAGAAGAAAACCAACATTCGCTCGACTACCCTCTTCGGGCTGTCGGTGGTGAAGGTGGTGTTCGACGACGATGTGGACGACGCTTTTGCCCGCGTGCAGGTCAACAACCTGCTACCCTCGGCTGAGTTGCCCGAGGGCATCGACCCCGAAGTGGAGCCGCCCTACGGCCCTACCGGCGAGATTTTTCGCTATACCCTAGAAAGCGAGAAGTACGATGTGCGCGAGCTGAAAACCATTCAGGACTGGGTGATTGACCGGCGCATCAAGGCCGTGCCCGGCGTGGCCGATGTGAACAGCTTCGGCGGCGAGGTGAAGAGCTACGAAATCAGCATCAACCCGCGCCGTTTGGCTGAGTACGACATCACGCCCTTGGACGTGTACGAGTCGGTGGCGCGCTCCAACATCAACGTGGGCGGCGACATCATCGAGAAAAACGACGAGGCCTATGTGGTGCGCGGCATTGGGCTGCTGGGCACGATGGAGGACATTCGCACCATCATCATTAAGAATGTCAATGGCACGCCCATTCTGGTGCGCAACGTGGCCGAGGTGCGCGAGTCGGCCCTACCCCGCCTGGGCCAGGTAGGCCTGGATATGAACCCCGACGTGGTGGAAGGCATTGTGGTGATGCGCAAGGGCGAAAACCCCTCGGAAGTCATTAAGCGCCTGAACGATAAGGTAGATGAGCTGAACGACAAAATTCTGCCGGCCGGCGTGAAAATCCGCACGTTCTACAACCGCGAAACGCTCATCGGCTTTGCCGTGGGCACGGTGCAGCACAACCTAGTGGAGGGCATTGTGCTGGTAACGCTGGTGGTGCTGCTGTTTATGGCCGACTGGCGCACCACGGTGGTGGTGTCGGTGGTGATTCCGCTGGCTTTGCTGTTTGCCTTTATCTGCCTGCGGCTGAAGGGCATGAGTGCCAATCTGCTGAGCATGGGCGCCATCGACTTCGGTATCATTGTGGATGGCGCGGTGGTGATGGTGGAGGGCATCTTCGTGGCCCTCGACCACCTGGCGCACAAGGTAGGGATGGCGAAATTCAACCGCCTGGCCAAGCTGCGCCTCATCCGCAAGACCGGCACCGAGATGGGCAAAACCATCTTCACGGCCAAGCTCATCATTATCACCGCCCTCCTACCCATTTTCTCCTTCGAGAAGGTAGAGGGCAAGATGTTCTCGCCCCTGGCCTGGACGCTCGGCTTTGCCCTGCTGGGCGCCCTTATCACCACGCTCACGCTGGTGCCGGTGCTGGCGAGTATGCTGCTGAATAAGAACGTGCGGGAGAAGAACAACCCGTTTATCAACTTCGTGACGCGCAACAGCCTGCGTATTTTCCGGCGCGTGTACCGCAACAAGGCCGTGAGCCTGGGCTTTGCGGCCGTGTGGCTGGTAGTAGGTATCGGGGCATTTCGGCTGCTGGGCACCGAGTTCCTACCCCAACTCGACGAAGGCTCGCTGTACGTGCGCGCCTCACTGCCGATGAGCATTTCGCTGGAAAAATCGGTGGAGCTGACGCAGGAAATGCGCAAAACGCTGGGCTCATTCAACCAAGTGAAGCAGGTGCTCAGCCAAACCGGCCGTCCCAACGACGGCACCGACCCCACGGGCTTCTACAACGTGGAGTTTCACGTGGACACCAAGCAGCTACCGGAGCTGAAAAAACCAGCCTACCGCGAAGCCCTCATCGACAGCATGCAACACAAGCTGCACGCCATTCTGCCCACGGTGGTGTTCAACTTCTCGCAGCCTATTCAGGACAACGTGGAGGAAGCCGTATCGGGCGTGAAGGGCTCCATTGCGGTGAAGATTTTCGGCGACGACCTACCCTTCATCGACCAGAAAGCCGACAGCGTGTACGCCATTCTGAAAGGCGTGCGCGGCATTGAGGACCTGGGCGTGGTGCGCAACCTGGGCCAGCCCGAACTGCACGTGGAGCTGGATGAGCAGCGCATGGCCCGCTACGGCGTGAGCAAAGCCGACGCCAACGCGGTGGTGGAGTTGGCCATCGGCGGCAAGGAGGCCTCGCAGCTTTACGAGGGCGAACGGCGCTTCAGCATCCGCATTCGCTACCAGCCCGAGTTCCGCAAAACCGAGGAGGAAATTGGCCGCCTGATGGTGCCTACCCTCAACGGCTCGCAGATTCCGCTGCGCGAAATTTCCTCTATCAATCTGCTCACCGGTCCGTCGCTCATCTTCCGCGACGACACCGAGCGGTTCATCGCCATCAAGTTCTCGGTGCGTGGCCGCGATATGGGCTCTACCATTGAGGAGGCGCAACAGAAAGTGAATGCGCAAGTGCCCCTACCCAAGGGCTTTTCCTACGCCTGGGCCGGCGACTTCGAAAACCAGGAGCGCGCCACCCAGCGCCTGGCCGTGGTGGTGCCCATCTCGCTGCTGCTGATTTTCTTCATCCTATTTGTGCTGTTCGGCAACATGAAGGACGCCGGACTGGTGCTCCTGAACGTGCCCTTCGCCATTACGGGCGGCATTGCGGCCCTGCTGCTTACGGATACCAATTTCAGCATCTCGGCCGGTATTGGCTTCATCGCCCTGTTCGGTATCTGTATCCAAGACGGCGTGATTCTGATTACCGTCTTCAAGCAGAATATTCTGAAGAAAATGCCGCTGGATGATGCTATTTACGAGGGTGTTACCTCGCGTATCCGGCCGGTGCTGATGACGGCCATGATGGCGGCCATCGGTCTGTTTCCGGCGGCTATTAGCACTGGCATTGGCTCCCAGACGCAGAAGCCACTGGCCATTGTGGTGATTGGCGGGTTGGTGACTTCCACCATCCTCACGCTGTTCATTTTCCCGCTGATTTTCGAGCGCACACACCAAGGCTACCGTCGTCGCCAGGAAAAATTGGCTGCGGGCTAGTCTCTGGCGCCTACCCCCAACGCCGAGTAGTATGCGTAGCTACGCGTACTACCCGGCACTGTCTTGCAACACCTTCCGCCTCTAACTTTCTAGCACTATGATTCTTGCCCCTTTCGTCTTCCTACCGCCTTCCTTGCAAATGCAGGTTGCCGGCACGCTCCGCGCCGAAGTTGACGCCCACCCCAATGCCCCCGACACCGCCACGGATTGGGTAGCGCTGCTCAAGGCCGTGAATCCGGTGCTGCGTTGGAGCCCCGCCAGCAACAGCCTGGAGCTATCCGACGACAGTTGGCAGCAACTGCTTCACTACGCCGCGCCCTCGTTGCACACTGCCTCGGCCTCGTCGGCGCAGTAAAAAGTAGCCGGAAAGTTGTTCGCATTGCTCATTGAACGGTGTACAGACGCATACTTGCGTCTCGTCGTTGCACGATTTAAGCGGCCGACGTTCAACGACATTGTACAGGTAGTCAACCCAAACAGCCTATAAACAACCAGAAATGTCCCTTTTCAGCATCATATAGCTCCACTGCAGTGAGAATAGTTGGACGAAAAAGGGTATTTAAACTGAAAAATATAACAATTCCGTAAAGACTAGAGAATATCCAAGTAATCCTGAAAAAGGAAGTTTGAGGTAGCTCCAAGTAGCTGATTATCAGCAGAGCGCCACCGGGCATTTTGTCCAGTAAAAGGCGGCTTCATTTTTACGGATTTGTGTTGATGGATTTATCTTCTAGCCTACAACTACCCCTACCCACCACCCGCCTTTTACGCTTGCGGCGGGTAGCGTTTCCGCTGCTGCGGCAGCTGGCACAGCTGCGCCAGTTGCAGCGCCTGTATAATGAGGTAGAGAACTGCTCGGGCCTGGAATTTGTGGCGGCGGTGCTCACGCAGTTGCGCATTGAGGTGCGCGTAGAAGCCGCCGAGTTGCGCCGCCTGCCCACCACGGGTGCCTTTGTGGCTGTGGCCAACCACCCCAGCGGCCTGCTCGATGGGCTGGTGCTGCTGCACGTGCTGGGCAAGGTACGCCCCGAGCTGCGGGCCGTAGCCAACGAGGCCCTGGCGCCCTTACTGACCCAGCTACGCGAGCATCTTGTACTGGTGAAGCCCGATGCAGGACAGTTTCAGCGCAACGTGCCCAGCGTGCGGAAGCTGCTCCGGTTTCTGCAAAATGACGTGCCCCTGCTGCTGTTTCCGGCGGGTGCCGTGGCCCACCGTACTACCCCCTTCGGGACGGTAGCAGAACCGGAATGGAACCCGACGGCCGAGCGCCTGCTGGTGGCCGCCCACGTACCCGTACTACCTGTTTGGGTGAGCGGTCAAAACAGCCTGTCGTTTAGCTGGCTGGGGCTATTGCACCCATTGCTGCGCACGTTGCGCCTACCGGCCGAGCTCCTCAACAAGCAAGGCACCACGGTGCACGTGCGCCTAGGGCGCCCCTTGCTTCCCACAGAGCAGCAGCGTTTTGCGCAGACCGAGCTACTACCCTTTCTGAAGGCGCAGGTGCACGCCTTGGGTTCGGCAATGGCGGCACCTACCGTGGCCCTACCCTGCGCCCCGCCCGTAGTGGCCGAAACCTGCGCCACCCTAATCGCGAACGAACTAGCCGCCCTACGACCTAAGCGCCGCGTGCTGGTGAGCGGCCCGTGGGAAGTGTACGTAGCCAAAAGCCGTGAAATACCCAACGTACTCCGCGAAATTGGCCGGCTGCGCGAGTTGACATTCCGGGGCATTGGCGAAGGCACACAGCAGCCCACCGACCTCGACTCCTACGACACCTATTACCGCCACCTATTTCTCTACGACCGGCGGGCGGGCTGCCTGGTAGGAGCCTACCGCGTGGGGCCGGGCCGCAACATTCTGCGCCAGCACGGCCGGCGCGGGTTCTATTTGCATTCGTTGTTTCGGCTGAAGAAAGGGCTGAAGCCGCTGCTGAGCGAGTCGCTGGAGCTGGGCCGATCGTTTGTGCGGCCCGAGTACCAGCAGCAGCCCCTACCCTTGCTGCTACTCTGGAAAGGCATTGCCGCCTACCTCGCAGACCACCCCGAGTACCGCTACCTGATTGGCCCCGTGAGCATTAGCAACAATTTCTCACCCGTGTCAAAAGCGGTGATGGTGGATTTCATCCGTCGGCATTGCTTCGATGAGGAACTGGCGGCCCACGTGCAGCCGCGCAAGCAGTTCCGCTACCGTCCCCTCACCGGCGATTCCGACACAACGGCCACCCTGCAACAAGGCCTCGACAGCGTGGAGGCACTCAACCAACTGATCGGGGCGCTGGAACCCAGCGGCCTGGGCGTGCCGGCGCTGCTGCGGCACTACATCCGCCAGAATGCCCGTTTCGTGGGCTTCAACCTCGACCCCGCGTTCAGCAACGTCCTCGACGGCTTCGTAGTCCTCGACGCCTACGATCTCCCCGAGCGCACGCACCGTTTGCTGGAACGGGGGTAAAGTTTAGCGGTTAGCTGATGGCTGTTAGCTGATAGCTTTCCGTTGAATAAAAGCTATCAGCTAACAGCCATCAGCTAACCGCTAAATCTATATTATATATGACACAACCGTAACGCCCCCATAACACCTAATTCATAGTAGAACAGGACCTTTGAGTTGAATCAACGGACTGACGCTATGCATGCTCCCACCACGATTCCGCTCCTGCGCCGGCTATTGAGCTGGCTGGGCTATGTGCTGTTCCAGCTGGTGCTGGTGGTGCTCTACGGCCTGCACCTCATTCGGGCGTTTCGTTCACCGTTTCGGGCCAACGAGCTGCCGCCTCGCCAACTGCGCCCCCGTTTCTGGGCCCGACCGGCTATCGGATGAGTAAGGCCACGCCCCGTCGCCGGCTTGATGTCGTCGTTATTTCCGACGTGCACCTGGGCACCTACGGCTGCCACGCCGCCGAGCTGCTGCGCTACCTACGCAGCGTGCGACCCAAAGTACTGGTGCTCAACGGTGATATTGTTGACATCTGGCAGTTCAGCAAAAACTACTGGCCCCCGGCGCACATGCGCGTGGTGCGCCACCTGACGGGCTTGCTGGCGAAGGGCACCCGCATTCACTACCTCACCGGCAACCACGACGAGCTGTTACGCCGCTTTGCCGGCACGCGCCTCGGGGCGCTTTCCATTGCCAACAAGGTAGTACTAGACCTGCCCCACGGCAAAACCTGGCTGTTTCACGGCGACGTGTTCGACGTAACCATGCGCCACGCCCGCTGGCTGGCCCGACTGGGCGCCCACGGCTACGACACGCTGATTTTGCTGAATCGCTTGGTCAATTTTTTACTGGCGAAGGTAGGCCGGCCGCGGGTGGCGCTGTCGAAGGCGGTGAAAAACCGGGTGAAGGGAGCCGTGAGTTTGATGGGCGACTTTGAGCAGACCGCCGCTACCATCGCCGCCGACGCGGGCTACCGCTACGTGGCTTGCGGGCACATTCATCAGCCTACCATCAAACCAGTGCACACGGAGCGCGGGGAGGTAACCTACCTCAACTCCGGCGACTGGGTAGAGAACCTGACGGCCCTGGAGTACACCGCCGCCACCGGCTGGCAGCTCTACCACTACGCCCTCGACCCCGCCATGCAGCTACCGGCCCTCCCCGACCCCGACGACCTGGATACCGACGATACCCGGCTCACAAACCTGTTGGCTGAATTCAACATACCGCAGGGGTAAGTAGAGACGCATACTTGCGTCTCATCGTCCGCACCGCTTGGCCGTAATCGTTCAACAACGAGACGCAAGTATGCGTCTCTACATCGCATTCTGATAATCAACACGCTTCTATGCCCCGCATTCTCTACGCTATCCAAGGCACCGGCAATGGTCATCTGAGCCGCGCCCTTGATATCGTGCCTTTGTTGCAAGAACGCGCCAGTCACCTCGACGTGCTGGTAAGCGGACCTGCTACTGACATTTCCCTACCCTTCCCGGTGCAGTACCGCTGCCACGGCATGGGCTTCATCTTTGGCAAAAAAGGCGGTATCAACTTCGCCAAAACGTTTTGGCAACTGAACTCGGCGGCCTTCGTGCGCGAGTTGCGTGCGCTGCCGCTGGATAAGTACGATGTAATTATCAGCGACTTTGAGCCAGTTTCGGCGTGGGCGTGCCGGCTACACCACCGGCCATGCGTGGCGCTGAGTCACCAGAGCGCCGTGCTGCACCCGGCCGCACCCCGCCCCAAGCGCCCCGATCCGGTGGGTAGGGCAGTGCTGCGGCACTACGCGCCTGCCACGGCCCACTACGGCTTTCACTTTGCGGCGTATGCGCCCGGCATTCATACGCCCGTTATCCGGCGGCAAGTGCGGGAGCTAGTGCCCGAGCAGCGTGAGCACTACACGGTGTATTTGCCTGCTTTTGAGGAAGAATTGCTGGTGACGAGGTTGCGCTACCTAAGCCGCACCGTACGCTGGGAGGTGTTCTCGAAACACAGCACCCGCGAGGCCGAGTACGGCAACGTGCGCGTGCGCCCCGTGAGCGGCGCGGCCTTCACCCAAAGCCTGGCGCACAGCGCGGGCGTGCTCTGCGGCGCCGGCTTCGAAACGCCTGCCGAGGCCCTATACTTGGGCAAGAAGCTGTTGGTGGTGCCTATGAAGAACCAGTACGAGCAAGCCTGCAACGCCGCCGCGCTGGCCAAAATGGGCGTACCCGTCGTTAAAAATCTGAAAGACAAGCACCTCGACGCGCTCGACCATTGGCTGCTCCAGGGCCGCCCCATCCCCGTGCACTACCCCGACGAGACCAGTCGCATTCTGGATACTCTGCTGCAAGAGCACGCGCCCGTGTCTGCGCCTACTATCTTTATATAGAGTGGTTTCGGAGACGCTGTGCACGGTGTAGAGACGCATACTTGCGTCTCGTCCTTGCTGATGTTGTTGTAACCGCGCAGGTATGAATAGTCTTGGTCGTTCAACGACGAGACGCAAGTAGGCGTCTCTACACCGTGCAACGGTCATTTAGTTTGATGCAAACAGCTTCTGAAGGTATTGCCTTCCCATCGTTTCGTTCATGAGTACCTTACCCACTGCGTTTTTCCCCTCAACCACTCCACCGCTTTACTCCCGCCCCGATTTTGGGCCGGATTTTCAGTGGGGTGTGTCGACGGCCGCCTACCAGATAGAAGGTAGCTGGAATGCCGAAGAAAAGGGCTGGAGCATCTGGGATGCGTTTGTGCGCGGCCGCCGCGCCATCAAAGGCCGCGAAACCGCCGACGTAGCCTGCGACTTCTACCAGCGCTGGCCCAGCGACCTGGACCTTATGCAGCAGTTGGGCATTCCCAACTTTCGCTTCTCAGCGGCTTGGTCGCGGGTGCTGCCCGCGGGAACCGGCCCAGTAAATAACAAAGGGTTAGATTTTTACGACCGCCTGGTGGATGGCTGCCTGGCCCGCGGCATCACGCCCTGGCTCACCGTGTATCACTGGGATTTGCCCCTGGCCTTGCAGCAGCAAGGCGGCTGGACCAACCGCGCGGTAGTGGGCTGGCTGGCCGACTACGCCCAGGTGCTGGCCCGCCGCCTCGGCGACCGGGTGCAGCACTGGATGGTGCTCAACGAGCCCATGGTTTTTACTGGAGCGGGCCATCTGTTGGGCATTCATGCGCCGGGCCGGCGCAGTCTGGGCGCGTTTCTGGCCGCTACCCACCACGCCACGCTGGCCCAGGCCGAAGGTGGCCGGGCGCTGCGGGCAGCGTTGCCTGCTTCTGCCCAAATTGGCACTACCTTCTCGTGCTCCTACCTTACGCCCTGGCGGCCAGGCCTGCCCCGCGACGAGCGGGCCACCCGCCGCGCCGATGCCATTCTCAACCGCCTGTTTGTAGAGCCTACCCTGGGCCTAGGCTACCCCACCACCGAGGCGCCCTTGCTCAACCGCTTGGAACGCTACATGCAGCCCGGCGACGAGGAACGCCTCCCCTTTGCGTTTGACTTTTGGGGAGTGCAGAATTACACCCGCGAGGTGGTGCGGCACTCGCCCTACGTGCCGCTGCTGTGGGCCAACCTGGTAGGTGCGGCCCGACGCGGCGTGCCCTACACGCAAATGGGCTGGGAAGTATTTCCCGAAAGCCTGTACCACATGCTCCGGCAGTTTAGCGCGTATCCGCAGGCCCCGCGTCTACTGGTTACCGAAAACGGCGCAGCCTTCCCCGATGTAGTAACCTCTGATAAGCAAGTACACGACGTAGCCCGCCAAGCCTATCTGCAAGCCTGCATCGGGCAGGTGTTGCGGGCCCGGCGCGACGGCGTGCCTGTTGAGGGTTACTTCGCGTGGTCTTTCACCGACAACTTTGAGTGGGCCGAAGGCTACGAGCCGCGCTTCGGCCTGGTCCACATCGACTACGCTACCCAGCAGCGCATTGTTAAGGACTCGGGCTGGTGGTATCAGCAGTTGCTAGCAGGCGAGACAGTTGCCACTACTCCTACTTTTAGCAGCGCCGCAGAGCAGCCGTCTATCTATTGATTGGTCTTTATAACCAAGCTATTCAAGAAGCCTCTAGACGGTCATTCCTAAACCCTTTTAACGCCATCCGCCCTTTGTTCCAGCCGCTTCTAAAACAAAACCCCGACGTTGCAGCGTCGGGGTTTTTCGTTGAAAAAGCACTGGTGTCATTCACCTAGCACCCTGCTTTTTCCGGTGGCAAAATTGCCATTCTTGTATGACGCCTGTGTGAAGCTCAGATTAATCTATGTAGAAGTTAGTACCCTGTATTCTGCTTCAGCTGACCGTTCAGCGTCAGCTCCGTAGTTGGAATGGGGTAGATACGGCGGTAGGTTTCGGCATTGGTTTTCATGCCCTGTCCCCACACCGATTCCCACTTGCCGAAGCGGATCAGGTCGTTGCGGCGCCAGCCTTCCCAAGCCATTTCGCGGCTGCGTTCCTCAAACAACGTGTTCAGGTCCACCGTGGGTAGGGCCGGCACCTGGGCGCGGGTGCGGATCTGGTTTACGAGGTTCTTGGCCGTGGCGCCGTCGGGGTCCTGGCCGCCGCGCAGGATGGCTTCGGCTTTCATCAAGAGCACATCAGCGTAGCGGAACAGCACCAGGTCGTTGCCCTGGTCGCGGGAGGTGGAGGACTTGTCGGGGTAGTATTTGATGTTGCGCGTGCCCTGGGCTTTGCCCAACTCGTCGTTGCCGACGTCGAACTTGGCTGCGTCGCGGAAGGTGAGGCGGTCCGATAGCTCCAGGTGGTAGCTGATGGCGGCGTTGCCATCGGCGCCGGTGTAGCGCGAGTCGAGGCCCTTCTTGGTGGTGGCAATCAGGATGGGCGTACGGCCGTCGTTGAGGTACTGCTTGCCGGCCAGCCACTGCTGGTTGCGGGTGTCGGTGGGCTCTTTGTAGAGGGCGTAGAACTCAGGCCAGGTCAGGCTGGCGTTGCTGGGCGTAAAGAGCAGGCCGAACTT
The DNA here is from genome assembly GCF_017589435.1 of Hymenobacter defluvii. NCBI lineage: Bacteria > Pseudomonadati > Bacteroidota > Cytophagia > Cytophagales > Hymenobacteraceae > Hymenobacter > Hymenobacter defluvii. Next base: position 23,899 of record NZ_JAGETX010000001.1, on the reverse strand, counting down.
GTCCTTCATCTGCTGGTGCAAGGCAAAGCGCGACATCATATTGCCCTGCGCCAAATTGGCATCAAACGGCACGGCAAAGATGATTTCCGCTACCTGCGGCCCATTTTCCACCGCAAACACATCCAGATAGTTAGCGGCCAGGCTGTACTTTTTGCCTTTGATGATGGCGTTGCACGCCGCAATGGCCTCGGTGTAGCGCGGCTGCCCAATGTATACCTCCGCATTGAGGTAGAGCTTGGCCAGCAAGGCCTGGGCCGTGCCTTGGGTAGGGCGGCCGTAGGTCTGGGCCGACACGGTGGCCGACAGGTTGGGTAGGGCCGCCTTCAACTCGCTTTCAATGTACTCGAACACCTGTTGGCGGGTAGCATTCGTCGGCTGCTCGGTGCTGCCAAACTCCGGCACCAGCGGAATATTGCCGTACAGGTCCATCATCAGGTAGTAGTACAGCGCCCGCATCGTGCGCAGCTCGGCCGTAAACTGCGTCTTGAAATCGCCATCAGCTGTATTCTGAAACAAGGCCAGGGTGCGGTTGCAGGTGCTGATGCCGCTGAAACCCCACTCCCACGCCGTGCGCACAAACTGGTTTTGGGGGTCCCAGGTGTGTAGGCTGAGCTGCTGGTAACGGGCACCGTCGTAGTAGTTGCCGTTGCGGGCTACAATCACGGCTTCGTCGGTGCTGAGTTCCTGGAGGTTCCAGTAGGCCTTCGCCACTTCGTCGCGCATCTGACTGTACACTGGCCCCGAGGCGGCAATAAACTGCTCGGGCGTGGTGAGGAAGTTACTGGGCGTGTATTCCGATTCGATGGGCGCATCAAGGTCGGTGCAGCCGGCCGAGAACAGCAGGGCCGTGAGGGCGCCGGCCAGGGGAAGACGTATAATTTTCGTAGTCATGGGTAGTCGATGGTTGTGTGGACCCCACCCCCGGCCCCTCCCCTCCGGGAGAGGGGTGCCAGTCGTCAGCTGTTAGCTACCAGCTAGTACCTACTAGCTTTTGTTGAACGAAGCTAACGGCTAACAGCTATCAGCTAATAGCTCTGATAAAGGCTCCCCTCTCCCGGAGGGGAGGGGCCGGGGGTAGGGTCTCGCTTAAAATTCCAGGTTCACGCCCAGCACGTAGGAGCGGGTTTTGGGGTAGAAGTTGTTGTTGTCGAGGCCGGGCGTGAGGCCGCCCAGGTTCATCTCGGGGTCGATGCCGCGGTATTTGGTGAGGGTGAACAGGTTCTGGGTGGTGATGTACACGCGGGCGCGCTTCACATACTCGTTCTGGATGGGCAGATTGTAGCCCAGCGTGGCGTTGTCGAGGCGCAGGTAGGCGCCGCTTTCCAGGTAGCGGTCGGAGTAGTAGTTGGCGCGGTTGTCGTTGTAGGGCTCGTTCAGCGAAAAGACCGGCAAGTTGTTGGCCGTGGATTGAGCCGGAATGTTCTGGTTGGCCAGCGTGGCGTTCAGAATCTTGTTGCCCGTCACGCCGCGCAGGAAGAAGTTGAGGTCCAGGCGTTTCCAGCTCACGGTGTTGCTCACGCCGTAGAGCAGTGTGGGCTGGGCGTTGCCCTGGTAGCGGTAGTCGGCCAGGGTAGGCGAGCCGGTGGTGGTGCCGTCGGCCTTATAAAACAACGACAAGCCGTTCTCATCGCGGCCCGCGTACTCGGGCAAAAAGAACTGCCCGATGGGGTAGCCCGTTTTCACGATTTGCGTGGAAATGCCGCTCTGGCCCGAGCCGCCGGGGTAGGCCGTGTACACCTGGTCGAGGCGGAACTGGTCGTTGGCGAGCTTCTCTACCTTGTTCACGTTGTGGGCCAGGTTGCCGCTCACGGTCCACTGAAAATCAGCCGTTTGCACGGGCGTCGCGTTCAACGTCAGCTCTACCCCGCGGTTGCTGATTTCGCCCACGTTGGCGTAGAGCGTGTTCACGAAGTACTGCGTCGTCGAGACGGGGTAGTTCCAGATCAGGTCGGAGGTGCGCTTGTCGTACACCTCCACCGTGCCGCTGAGGCGGTTGCCCAGCAGGCCGAAGTCCAGCCCTACGTTCAGCATGGCCGTCGACTCCCACTTCAAATCGGGGTTGGGGTTCTGCGTGGGGCCGATGGCCTTGATGAAGCTGCCGTTATAATAGAAGGTGCCCACGCTGCTGTAGCGCTGGGTGGCAATCAGCGGGTCGAAGCCCAGGGAGTTGCCGGTGATGCCGTAGCCCACACGCAGCTTCAACTCGGTGAGCTTGTTCTGACCCGCCAGAAAATCTTCGCGGGCGATGTTCCAGGCTAGCGAGGCCGCCGGAAACGTGCCCCAGCGGTTGTTCTGCCCAAATGCCGACGATCCATCGCGCCGCACCGACACTTGCAGAAAGTAGCGGTCCAAGAGGCCGTAGTTCACGCGGGAGTACAGCGAAATCAGCCGCAGGGTAGAAATGCCCAGGCTGTAGCCGGCAATGGCCGCGTCGTAGTTGGGCGTCACGCCGTTGGGGTTGCCCAGGCCTAAGTTGTTGTAGCCCAGCTGGTCCGACACAAATCCGCGGGTATCGGTCTGGAAACCATCGCCGTTTTTATCCTCCTGCCAGGAGTAGCCCACCAGCAGCTTCAGGTCGTGGGTGGTGGTGTTGAGTGGGTTGTAGGTCAGGTAGTTTTCCAGAATCTTGCGGGTGTTTTCCAGGCTGTAGCGCCGGGCCAGGCCCTTGGCCGCCAGGCCGGTCACGTTGTTGGCGTTCGGCACCGGCGACTCCCGGCTCTGGTAGGCCCCGCCCTTCACCGACTCATTCTGCATGCTCAGGCTGAGCGTGTTGGTGAGGTTGGGTAGGATGGTGAGCTGGGCGCTGGCGTTGCCGAGCAGGGTGTTGATTTTGCGCTCCTCGCTGTTCTGGTTCAGCAGCGCCACCGGGTTGTAGTACTGCGTGCGCGTCAGATTTTCCTTGTAGGTACCGTCGGGGTTTTGGATGTTGGTGGTAGGCAAATGGTTGAACATGTTGCGGTACACCAAGTCCGAAATCAGGTGCTGCGTGAGCAGGGAGTTGGTCAGCGTGAAGCGCAGTTGCAACTTATCCTTCAGCGTTTTCTGATCGAGGTTGATCTTGCCGATAATCCGCTCGCTGTCGGAAGTCTTCATCACGCCCTGGCGCTTGAAGTAGTTGACGCTGGCGTTGAAAGCCGACTTCTCGGAGCCGCCGCCATAGCTGATGGTGTGGTTGTGGCTGATGCCGGTGCGCATCACCTCCTTCTGCCAGTCGGTGTTGGTGCCCTCGTCGTTGTCGGCGGGGCTGAGGCTCTTACCGTTGGCCTCCAGGTAGTTGCGCAGCTGGTCGCCACTCAGCATGTCGATGGTATTCGACACCTGCTCTACCCCCACGTAGCCGCTGTAGGTCACGGCTGCGCTGGGCTTCTGCCGCCGCGTGGTGATGATGATAACACCGTTGGCGGCCCGCGCCCCGTAAATGGCGGTGGCCGAGGCATCTTTCAGCACATCAATGCTCACAATATCGTCGGGCGCTACCAGGTTGATAGAGGCTGCCGGCACGCCGTCAATCACATAAAACGGCTCCTGCGCCTGCCCCGTCCGCAACGACGACGCCCCGCGCAGTACCACCGTGGGCGTGGCGTTGGGGTCGCCGCTGCGGGTGATGTTCAGGCCGGCCACCTTGCCTTGCAGCACTTGGTCGGGGGTAGCCACCACGCCGCGGTTGAACTCACGCGGCTCCACGTTGGTGATGGAACTGGTCACCTCGCCCTTTTTCACCGCGCCGTAGCCAATCACCACCACGTCGTTGAGCAGCTTGTTATCCTCGGACAAGGCCACGTCGATGCTGGTTTGCTCGCCTACCGTCACTTCCTTAGCCACGTAGCCCATAAAGGAGAAAACCAGCGTCGTGGCTTCCTCGGGCACCACCAGGGCGTAGCGGCCCTCGGCGTCCGTCACGGTGCCGGTGGAGGTACCCTTGGCCATCACCGTGACGCCGGGTAGAGCCGTGCCCGAACGGGCATCCGTGATGCGGCCCTTCACCTCCCGCGCCGCTTTGCGCGGGGTGCTGGGCGCAGGCGGGGCCGTGTCAGGTGTCAGAATGATAACGCCCTGGGTTTCTTCCAGGTGCAGGGGCGTGCGGCGCGTCATCTGCCGGATGATGTCGCCTACCTTGGCCGCCCGGAACTCGGCCGCTTCCACGCGGGCCTGCTGCACATCGCGGGCTTCGTACACAATGTTGACGCCGGTTTCGCGCTGGAGGCGCTGCAAGGCCGTCGCCAACGACCCCGCCGGTACGGCGAAGTAGGCCACTTCGGTAGTGGCTTTCTGGGCAAACCCCAGGTGGGGCAGCGTGGTGGTGGCCCCCAGCAGGGCGCCCGTGAGCAGCAGCCGGCGGCCGCGCTGCCGGCAATACGTCAAGAAGTCGAGGTGTAGCATAAAAGGTCGGTTTTGGGCAAGGCGTGGCCCGGCAGGCTGGTTTGCCCGAGGGTGAAAAGCAGGAAAAGGAAGTGCTACTGCGGCCCTACTCTACCCGGTAGGTAGTGGCCGAAACTTTGGTGATGCGCAGGTGGTGGCGCTGCAACAGCACATTGAGCACGTCGGTAATCTGGTCGGCGGAGAGCTTCGGGTCCAGTGTGCCCGAGAGGGCCACGGCCGGCACCCCGGGCCGCACCTGAAACCGCACGGGGTAGTAGTTTTCCAGCAGCAGCAGAATTTCGGGCAAGGAGGCTTGCGCAAACGTCAGCAACTGGCTGGTAGGCAGGGCGTCGGTGTATTCGTTGTGGGTAAGCGTATGTTGTTGATTATTCGATGTATAGACAAGCTGATCGTGCGGGTGCAGCACGCCCAGCACGGTATCTTGGCGGGCTACCTGCACCCGGCCGGTGCGCACCAGCACGGTAGTAGCCAGGAGCTGGGGGTAGGCCTTTACCAGGAAAGATGTGCCCAGCACCTTCACCGCCACTTTGCCCGTGCGCACCACAAAAGGCTGCCGTGGATTTTTAGTGACGGCGAAAAACGCTTCGCCGCACAGTTGCACGGCGCGCACGGCACCAAAGCGGGTCGCGCACGTCAGCTCCGAGCGTGGCCGCAGCCACACGTGGCTGCTATCGGGAAGCACGATTTCGCGCTGCTCCCCTACCCCCGTGGCGTAGTGCAGCTCGCCTGGCAACGAGCGCCACCACGCCACAGCGCCCAGCAGCAACAGCGGCACCAGCACTGCCGCCATCCGCAGGGCCGGCCACAGCGGACGAACCCGCGCCACCGGCTGCGTACGGGCCTGGATTCCCGCCAGAATCCGGGCCCGCCGCGCCGCGTCTGCTTCCTGATCGATGAGCGCGTCATCGTCGGGGGTAGCAGCTACCAGCGCATCCAGCCACTGCTCCCGTTGCTGCTCAGCTGGTTGCGAAGTGAGGCGGCTTCGCAGGTAGCGTTGCAGGCGGGAAGGCAGGCGACGGAAGCGGGAATGCGAGTGCTTCATAAGAGAGTTGCACAAGCCCGCGGCAGTAACCATCCGCCAGGCCCGATGTAACGAAAGCTTAATATTCGAGGAGGGATACCTCACCCCTAGGGGGCGGGGGAGCCTAGTAGGCAGCAACGATTATACAAGAAACTATCTGTGTTACTTACTGCACGGTGTAGAGACGCATACTTGCGTCTCGTCGTTGAACGATTTCGTGCATATGGCGCAGACGACAAGACGCAAATATGCGTCTCTACACCATTTCGGCCACCTTTTTAGCTAAACCAAACAGCTCCGGAACTACCGGTATTTCTTGTTGGATTTAGAACTCAGTACCTCCACGATGGGCTGGCCGGTGCAGGCGCTGGGTAGCTTGCTACCTACCAGCAGAGCAGCGGTGGGGGCAATGTCGGTGATGGAGTGGGGTTCGTAGCTGATGCCGGGCGCGATGCCGGCCCCAAACCACAGTAGGGGCACGTGGCTATCGTAGAGGTAGCCCGAGCCGTGGGTGGCCCCTACCCCCAGCTCCCAGGTCCAGCCGGGTTCCAGCTCGAAGCGCACATCACCAAAGCGCTTGTAATAGAGGCCATTCTGAAGCTTCTTTTCGAGGAACGCGCCGGTGCTGCTGGTGAGCAGCTGCGTGGTGGTATTCACCTGGGCAATGCCGTCTTGGTCGCGGAGGTAGTCGGCCAGGAGGTTTTGCACGCGGGCCAGCTCCAGCTTGCGGCTGGCAATGAGGGGGCGGTTGAGGTAGTACATGTTGTTGCGTTCCATCTCAATCCACTGGCCTGGCCCTAGCTGCTGGGTGAGGTAGGCTGCTGCGCCCTGGTTGAGGGTAGCGTGGTGCTGTGCGCCGCTGGGGGCGTGGTGCTGGGCCAGGTACTTTGGCACTTCGCTGGCGCCGTGGTCGGCGGTCAGGAAGATGGTGTAGTTGCCCTTGCCCACGGTTTTGTCGAGGGCTTGCAGCAGGCGCGCAATTTCCAGGTCGAGGCGCAGGTAGAGGTCGTTTTCTTCCTTGGAAAGCGGCCCGAAGGTATGGCCCACGGCATCGGGGCTGGAGTAGCTGATGGCCAGCAGATCGGGCACGTCGTCGCGGCCCAGGTCGGTGCTGGCGAGGGCCGCCAGGGCCAGGTCCGTGAGCAGGTTGTCGCCGAAGGGCGAGACGTTGACCGCCTCGTAGGCCGGCGGATTTTGCGGGGCCAGCTTGCCCAGCTCGTAGGGAAAGGTAGCGGCGATTTTACCCTTGAATATTTTCTCGTAGGCGTTGGAATCGGCCACGCTGTTGAGGTAGGCCTCGGGGCCGCGCAGGGGCGTCCAGGTTTGCTGGCGGTAGTAGTCGGCCTTTTTCTGGGCGTTGAAGTCGGCTACCCATTTGGGCAGCGTGGGCATGTAGTAGGTGCTGGAAATGAAGTCGCCGGTGTTGATATCGAACCAGAACGCGCCATCGGCCATGTGCCCGGCCGGCAGCGCCGATGCCCGGTCCTTCAGCGACAACGCAATCACCTTGCTACGGCCATTTGACACCATCTTCATCTCGTCGCCCAGGGTGGTGCTCACCTGATTGCGGGCCGAAACGCCCATGCTCTTGGTGGTCGTGCCCACCAGTTGCACGGTGGAGTCGTCGGTGCAATACACGTCGTGGCGTAGGCGCCTATCGTACCACGAGTTGCCCACAATGCCGTGGTAGCGCGGCGTGGTGCCCGTGTACACCGAGGAGTGACCCGGCCCCGTTACGGTCGGGATGTAGTTGTAGTGGGTGTTGCGGCACTGAAACCCCTCGCGCAACAGACGCTTGAAACCGTCGTTGCCCATTTGGTCGAGGTAGCGCGGCAGGTAATCGGCCCGCATCTGGTCGACCATGATGCCCACCATCAGCTTGGGCTTTTTGGTGCCTTGGGCGAGCAAAGCAGGGGCGCTACCTAGCAGGAGCGCAGAAAGAACTAGTTTTCGGAACATACACAGGATGAGGCACTACTGCGCAGCTATACGCCACGCCGCAGGTACCAGAGCAGGGAAAGAAAAATGCGCAACACGACTGTTGCGGCGGGTAGGCGGCGGACTGCTTACTTTCCCGGCCGGGGCGGCCGCCTACCCGTATCAGTTGCAGTCCGCGGCATTTTCAACCATCGCCTACCCCTGATTTAACGAAGAGGTAACATGGGGACCTCCGTTCTATCCCACCATTAGCTCAACAGCTTGACGAGGTAGGGAGAAAGCTTATGCAGAGCGCTGTTCATCTGGTTGCGCACGGTTTGCTCAGACGTAGCGAAGCGCTCAGCAATTTCCTTCACCGAAAAATCGTGGAGCATGCTTAGCAGAAACACTTCTTTTTCCTTAGGCGGTAGCGCCTGGGCCTGTGCCTGCACGGCGGCCAGCGTATCGTGGCTCACGAGGTGCTTCAGGGTAAGCTCGGCGCTGGCTTCTTGGGCGGCGCCAAAGTGCTGTAAGTGACGGCTGCGGATGTCGGCGTCGCGGAAGCGGGTGAGGATTTTCTTGCGCAGTGCGCCCAGCAGGTAGCCCTGGGCGTTGGTTTGCACGTGCAGCTGGGCGCGGTTGGCCCACAGGTCGCAGAATAGCTCCTGGGTGATATCCTCGGCGTCGGGGGCGTGGCGCAACACCTTATGGGCGTACCGGTACAACTCCCGCCAGTGCGCTTCGAACAGCTGCTCGAAGGCTTGGTAGTCGTTGGTGCGGATTCGCTCCAGTAGCTCAAGTAGGGTATCAGTAGCCACAGCGCATTCTTTGCGCCAAAGGTAGAAGGCCATGCATGCGATAAGAGGGGCGATACGCAGATATCACACAGGCTTTACCGCCCGGTAACACGACCGTAACACAGCCAAAAGGAGGCGCTAGGTCCGACAACCGTTGGTAACAATTACTTGATAACGGCGAAATATATACGACACAACGCGAGCCTTCCTTTGTGGCGTCCAAAGACCTCCCGGAGCTACTCCGCCGCGAATAGCCACCGCAAAACCGCTTGCGACCTACGCAGATTTAGTTCGATAAATCATTAGTAAACAGCCTTATCCGATTACACTACCACGAATCTTGTTGGTGGTTTTCGCTGATTTGCTTGCTCTGCGCGCTGATACGTTTCGGGGGTCTTTTTGTTTCCGCCACTTCTCTCTGCTTCTATGCCAAAACACGTACAGCTACGACCACACCGAGCCGCAGGCAAGCGGACGGTTGTAACGCTTGTTGCCCTGAGTTTAGCGGGTTCGGCCGTGGCCGCCCGGCCCCTACCCTACTCGCATGGCCAGCCAGCAACGGAAGCGCTTCCGCTGCTGGTTGCTACCCCGGTTACCGGCCGCATCACCGACAAAGCCGGCCAGCCCCTACCCGGCGTGACGGTACTGGTGAAGGGTACCAACACGGGCACGACTACTGATACCGACGGCCGTTTTCAGCTGACCGTAGAAGACCCTACGCAGGCGGTCTTGGTGGTATCATTTATCGGCTACGAAAAGCAGGAGCTGCGCGTGGCCGACCAAACGGATTTCACCATTACGCTCTCCGATGCCACTACCGGTCTGGATGAGGTGGTCGTAATCGGCTACGGCACAGCGAAGCGCGAAAACGTGACCACGGCCATTGCTACCCTGCCCAACCCCGAAAAACAGGCCCAGCGCCCTATCTCCACGGTGCAGGATATGTTGCAGGGCAATGTGGCCGGTGTGACGGTGGTGCAAAACGGCGGCGACCCCTCGGCCACGGCGCGGGTAGTAATTCGCGGAGCGGGCTCGATTAATGCCGAAGACCCACTGTATGTGGTGGACGGCATGCCCTATTACGGCGGGCCAATTAACCCCAACGATATTGCCAGCCTCACGGTGTTGAAAGACGCGGCCGCGGCCGCCATTTATGGTGCGCAGGCTGCTTCGGGCGTTATCGTCATCACCACCAAGAGCGGTAAGGCTGGCGTGCCCCGCGTGACCATCGACACGTACCAGGGCTGGCAGTCAGCCTACAAGCTGCCCCACGCCCTGAACGCCGCCGAGCAGGCCGCCGCCTACAACCAAGCCGCCGACAACGCCGGGGTAGGCCGCCCCGCCGCCCACGACGCCACTAAGAACCCCTGGGGTCAGATCACGCGCACCGACTGGATAGACGAGATTTTCCGCACCGGCAGCATCTACAACCTGAACGCCACCGTGAGCGGGGGCAACGAGCGCGGCCGCTTCCTGACCTCCTTCGGCTACCACAACCGCGAGGGGTTGCTGCTGAATACCAATCTGAAGCGCTACACCCTGCGCCTGAAATCGGACTACGACATCAGCCCCAAGATTACGGTGGGCCAAAACGTGTACGTGAACCAGCGCAATGCCCGCGGCACCAACACCAGCAGCAGCTACTCGGGCAGCATCATCAACGCCATTTATATGCCCTCGGCAGCACCCGTGCGCAACGAGGACGGCACGTTTGGGGGCGTCACGCCGATGTCGCCGGCACCGGAGTTCAAATTTGCTGGTGCCTACGGCGACGTGTACAACCCGGTGGCCCTACTGAAGCGTCCTACCGTGAACAGCCCGTTGCTGAACCTGAATGGCATTGGTTACGTGGAGTACAACCCGCTGAACAATCTAAAATTCCGTAGCAGCTTCAGCCTGGATTTGCAGCGCGAGTCCTACAAGCGCTTCGACCCGCGCATTCCGGAGCCGGGCCGCTCCAACACCATGAACTACCTGACCCAGAGCCAGGGCGACCGGCGCCGCTGGATTTGGGACAACCAGGTGAGCTACCAGAAAACGCTGGGCAAGCACTTCTTCGACCTCACGGCCGTATACTCGGCCCAGCGCACCAACTACGAGTACTACTCGGTGCAGGCGCAGAACTTCGACCGCGAAGACGACTGGTACCAGTACATCGGCAACGCCAAGGAGTTTGTGCAGCGCCCTACCAGCGACGTGTGGCAGGACGCCCTTACCTCGGCCATCGGCCGCCTCACCTACAGCTACGACGACCGCTACTTCCTGACCGGCAGCGTACGCCGCGACCAGACCTCGCGCCTCTCGCGCTACAACTCCGACTACTTCCCGGCCATTTCCGGTGCCTGGAAGATTTCTTCGGAGTCATTTTTCCACGTGGCACCCATTCAAACCCTGAAGCTGCGCGGCTCGTGGGGGCAAATCGGCAACATTCAGTCGGTGGCCTACTACGCCTACAACGTGCCGCTCGTAACGGGGCAGTCCTACCTGGGCAGCACGCCGGGGTACAGCACGGGCTATTATATTAATAAGCAGTCGAATCCCAACCTGAAATGGGAGCGGTCCGAGACGTTTGACGTGGGCCTGGACATGGGTATGCTGGATAATCGCCTGACCATCACCGCCGATTACTTTCAGAAATACACCCGCGGCCTGATCTTCGCCGTGGCGCCCAACACCAGCGCCGGGGTAGGCGAAGGCGCTACTTCCAACGTGGGCACTGTGCTGAACAAGGGCGTGGAGTTGGGTATTGGCTACAACGACCAGGTAGGCGACTTCCGCTACCAGCTGAACGGCAACATTGCTACCCTCAAAAACCGCGTGCAGGACCTCGACGGCTACGGCGCCGACTTCATCCAGCACGGCGACAACGTGCGTAGTCAGCTTTACCCCTACCGCTCGGCGCCGGGGCAGCCGCTATATTCCTATTATTTGATTCCCAACGAAGGCCTGTTCCAGTCGGCGCAGGAGGTGGCGGCCTACACCAACGGCGAGGGCAAGCAGATTCAGCCCAACGCCAAGCCCGGCGACCTGAAGTTCCGCGATGTGAACGGCGACGGCCGCATTGACGACAACGACCGGGTATACAAAGGCAACGGCATGCCCAAGCTCACCTACGGCCTCACGCTGGGCGGGCAGTGGAAAGGCTTCGACCTGAGCATGTTCTGGCAGGGCGTGAGCGGCGTGGAGCTGTTCAACGCCTACAAGTTCTCGACCTACAACGCCGGCCTGCAAGGCTACAACCTCGACCGCCGCGTGCTGAACGCCTGGACGCCGGAGAACACCGACACCGACATCCCGCGCCTCTCCACCAACGACGCCAACCAGAACTTCAGCCGTGTATCGGACTGGTACCTGGAAAACGGCTCCTACCTGCGCCTGAAAAACCTGAGCATCGGTTACACCCTACCCGCCGCTCTTACGGACCGCGTGCGGACCGGCGCCAGCCTGCGCTTCTACGCCACCGCCGAAAATCTGGTAACCTTCACCAAGTACTCCGGCCTCGACCCCGAGGTAGGCGGCATCGGTCTCGACGTGGGCACCTACCCCCTCCCGCGCACTTTCACCATTGGTTTGAATTTGGGGATTTAGTAGTCACCCCACCCCCCCGGCCCCCTCTCCCGGAGGGGAGGGGGCCGGGGGGGTGGGGTCCACACCAGCACAACTCTCATGAAACGCACATACGCTACCCTTCTCTTTACCTCGCTCCTCCTCGGTGTCGCTACCAGCTGCCAGGACGAGTTCACTGACCTCACGCCCCAGGGCACCATCACGGACGCCAACTTCTGGAAAACCGACGCCGACGCGGTGGCCGCTTCCAACGCGCTGTACACCTACATGCGCGACGACGACATGTTTGGGCGCGGGTTTTTCTGGCTGATTAATGCCTCCGATGACATGGTGACCGGCCGCGTGCGGGCCACCGCCGCCAACGTGCGCAACTTTACGGCCACCGGCAACGAGGGCGACACCAACAAGATGTACGGCTACTCCTACCGGGTTATCCGCCGCTGCAACGAGATTCTGAAGAACGTGCCCGGTATGAGCATCAGCGAGAGCCTGAAAAACCGGGTGCTGGGTGAGGCCTACTTCATGCGGGCTTTCACCTACTTCCACATTGCTACCCGCTACGGCGACCAGCGCGCCGGCGTGCCCATCGTAACGGTGGACAACATGGACCAGAACGAGTTTCCGCGTCCTGCCAGCGTGGTAGAAAACTACCAGTTGATGGAGCAGGACTTCAAGAAAGCTGCCGAGCTGCTGCCGCTGGTCACCGCGTATTCCGGCGCCGATTTGGGTAGGGCGCATAAGGACGCAGCCATGGCTTATCTCACCAAAACCTACGCTTTCTGGGCGCAGTACGACAAGAGCAAGTGGGCCGAAGCCGAGAAGGCTGCCGATGCCGTGGCCAATTCCGGCTCGGGTAGGGCACTGCTGAACACCGGCCAGCCGCAGCAGGACTTCCACAGCGTGTTCACCATTCCCAACAACTGGTCCACGGAGTACATTTGGTCGGTGGTGTCGGGCAAGCAGGATGGGAGCATTTTGCCGGGCGTGCTGCTCGAAAACAAGGGCTGGGGCCAGTACAACGGCTGGGGCTACTTCCAGCCTACCCTGGAGTTGTACCAGGAGTTTGAGGCCAACGACCCGCGCCTGAAAGCCACTATTCTCACCTTCGGCGACGAGTTTACCTACCTGGGCGCCACCAAGCGCTACTCGTCTACCAACTCGCTCACGGGCTTTCAGTTCAGCAAGTACATGCAGCCCTACGAAACACCAGTGGCTGCCCACCTGAACGCCAACGGCGACAAGCCCACCACCGACCTGAACGTGCCGCTGATGCGCTACGCCGAGGTGCTGCTGCTGAAAGCCGAAGCCCAGATCATGCAGGGCAAGAGCGGCGACGCGGCCCTGAACGCCGTGCGTAGCCGTGCTGGCCTTACCCCCAAAACCGGCGCTACCCTCGCCGACCTCAAGCACGAGCGCCGCGTGGAGCTGGCCGGCGAGTTTGCCGACCGCCACGCCGACCTCGTGCGCTGGGGCGACGCCCGGGCCACCTACGCCAAGCCCCAGCACGGCCGCCAGTACGCCGACCAATCTAATCCTGCTTCCACTTATAAGGTAGTAGAAGTGTGGCCCGCCCGCACTTTCAACCCCGCCATCCACCACGTGTGGCCCATCCCCCCTACTGACCTTGCCAACTCAAAGATTGCGCAGAATCAGGGGTGGTAGATGCCCAAACGTTGTAGAGTCGATTGATGTAGAGATGCATACTTGCGTCTCGTCGTTGAACGTCACCGCTCAGATCGTTCAACGGCGAGACGCAAGTATGCATCTCTACATCGTTCTTATGCAGTACATGATAAAAACCATTGCCTCCGCCAGCCTAAGCCTGCTGTTCGCCACCGCCGTCCACGCCCAAACGCCGCGCTTTCAACCCGCGCCACCACTGGAGCAGGGCCATTCTCACAACGACTATTGGCGCCCGCACCCACTATTTGATGCCTTGCAACTATGCTTTAAGAGCGTGGAAGCCGATGTATTCCTGATTGACAGCACCTTGCAGGTAGGCCACGAGCGCGCCGCTCTGCGCCCCGACCGGACCCTGCAAAGCCTCTACCTCGACCCGTTGCGCCAGCTCAGCGGCCAGCACTATACAAAGCCTGCCGAGCTGTGGCTGTACGTTGATATCAAGAACGATGGTCCCGCTACCTACGCCCGGCTGCAACAGGTACTCAGCCGCTACCGCGTACTGCTCTCGACACCGCAGCAGCCCCGCCCCGGCGGCGTGCGCGTCATCCTGACGGGCGACTACCCCCGCCAACAGGTTCTCGCCGACCCCAACCGGCTGGTGTTCCTCGACGGCCAGCTCACCGACTTACAGCCTGACCTCGCCGCCGCCATTCCCGCCGTTAACGGCAACTGGAAGAAAACCTTCCGTTGGGATGGGGTAGGAAAGATGCCCGCCGCCGAAGTGGCCCGCCTACGTCAGCTCAACGACCAGGCCGTGCGCACTGGCCAGAAAGTACGGTTCTGGGATTTGCCCGCCGCTACGGCTGCCCAGCGTCAGGCCGTGTGGCGGGAGTTGCTGCGCTACCCCGCCCTTCTCGTCGGTGCCGATGAGCTGACGGAGCTAAAGGAAGTCATTGACGCGCAACGCGGCTCCGCTCCGTACAAGTAGTATCTTTTGTAGCCCTTCCTCTCCAGCTTGCCATGATTTCTTCACGCTACCTCCTACTGCTTAGCGGTAGTCTGTCCCTGTGTGCTTGCGGATCTTCTCAGTCACAGTCGCCGCCGTCCCGCATTGCCGTGATTGAAGCTATCAAGCACCTGCCTGCCCAAGTTTCGAAGGCTGATGAGCCGTTGTATAAGCGCGAGTATCAGTCGCCTGGCCCCTACCCTGTGCCAGACTTGGTGCCCTATGCTGGTCCGCGCAAGCCTATCAAGAACATCATTCTGATGATTGGCGACGGCATGGGACCAGCGCAGGTTACGGGCGGGTTGCTAGCCAACCACGGCCGCTTATTTATGCAGCAGGCGCAGGCCACGGGCTTCAGCATCACCCAAAACGAGTACGGCAAGATTACTGACTCGGCAGCCAGCGCTACAGCTATGGCTACTGGCCACAAAACCTACAACGCTGCCATTGGCGTGGACTCGCTGGGGCATGAGTTCCGCTCTATTATGTGGGATGCGCGGGAGCACGGCAAATCCACCGGCATGGTAGTGGCCTGCGAGCTGACCGACGCTACTCCCGCCTGCTTCGCCGTGACCCATCCCAACCGCAACGACCAGGAAGCCATTGCTGCCAAGTACCTTTCAGCTCCCATCGACTTCATGTACGCCGGCGGCCTGCGCTACTTCACCCAGCGCCAGGACCACGCCGATTTGCTACCGCAGTGGCGCCAAAAAGGCTATCAGGTAGTCACCAAACCCAGCGACATAGCTACCATCACCGGCCCCAAAGCCGTGGCCCTGCTTGCCGAAAATGGCCCACCCGCTGTGGCCGAACGCACCGCCGCCTACATCAACCAAGGCGTGGACAAAGCGCTGGAAGTGCTCAGCAAGAATGACAAGGGATTTTTTCTGATGATAGAAGGCTCGCAGATCGACGACGCCGGTCACTTCAACAACGCTACCCAAAACGTGCAAGAAGTATTGGACTTCGACCAGCAGGTAGGCAAGGCGTTCCGGTTTGCGGCCGCCAACGGCGAAACCCTCGTCATTGTGACGGCCGACCACGAAACCGGCGGCTATAGCATTGTGGGCGGCAGTTCAACGAGCGGCAAGATAGCGGCCAATTTTGCTACTAATAAGCACTCCGCCGTGATGGTGCCCGTGTTTGCCTATGGAGTAGGCAGCGAGTTATTCACGGGTATGTATGAGAACACCGAAATCTATTATCGAATTAAAAAAGCACTAGGCTGGAATACGGTTGAAAATAATTGATTTCGAACTTATTCAGAAAATGTGTTTAGATATAGTTAAAACGCCATCTGAGCTTATCGAAGCATGGCGTTTTAACTATATCTAAACACATTTTTTATTTATCAAATTATGATGATTCTCAAGAATGTTTATTGTTTAAATAATATAAAATACAATAGAGTAAGGATGGTAAAATAGATATTTGCTCAAGCTCTATTCTATTCACCTTTCAAGCGCTTGAGCATGAAACATTCCTTACCCTTCCTTTCCGCCATTGCCGCCACGCTATCGTTGGCTTCTTGCGACAAGCAGGAAATTATGGCCCCTGCTGCCGGACCCGGCGCCACTGCTACTACCCAGTCAGCCGTGGCCTACTCCTTGAATAATTGGATGGGAGCCGTTGACGCTAACCTGTCTCTGTCGCAATTGAGCATTCCCGGCACCCACGACTCGGGGGCACGGTTTGAGCCGATTTCTGGTACGGCTAAATGCCAAACCTTGACCATCGGGGAGCAGCTCACGGCTGGGGTACGCTTCCTCGACATTCGCTGCCGCCACATCGACAACAGCTTTGCCATCCATCATGGTGCTGTGTACCAAAACCTGAACTTCGACGATGTGCGTGCGGCCTGCCTGGCCTTTTTGCAGGCCAACCCCACGGAGTGTATCATCATGTCAATCAAGGAGGAACACACGCCCAGCAACAATACCCGCACCTTCGAGCAGACGCTGAACACCTACCTGCAACAGAACCCCGACAAGTGGTACCTGAGCGCTACCGTGCCCACGCTAGGACAAGTGCGCGGTAAGATTGTGCTGCTCCGTCGCTTCTCTGCTACTACTACCCCGAAGGGCATCGACGCTACCGCCTGGGCTGATAATACCACCTTCAGCATCAATACGACGCAGGCGCAGCTGAGGGTACAAGACCAGTATAAAGTACCCGACAACGCCGCCAAGTGGACGGCTATGGCGACCCTGCTTAATGAGGCCAAGGCCGCGGCGCCTGGCCGCCTCTACCTCAACTACGCCAGCGGCTACAAGCCCGGCTTGTTTGGCATTCCCAACATCAACACGGTGGCCAACGATATCAACCCGCGCGTTTCCACCTTTTTCAGTGCACAAACTACCGGGCACTTCGGCATTATCCCAATGGATTTCGCTGAGGCCAGCCGAAATAATTTAATTGTTAAGACCAACTTCTAACAGAATTTTAAAAGCACGTTACGTGTATATTTTATACACGTAACGTGCTTTATCATTTTATTATCGCAAAGTCAATTAATTACTAATAAATAATCAATTGCAAAAGAAAAAAGCCATGCGAAATATTTTGTTTCCTTCCTGCCCGCTCACGACAACAGATAAGCCCGCGCCGCTTTCTGCGCCGCCGCAGCCTACTACCATACGCCGCCTCCTGAGCATTTCTATGGCACTACAGCTAAGTGGAGCGCCTGCCCCTACCGCCGCCACCCGAATTTTGCTGGCCCGCTACGTGGCCGGCCACCTCTCCCTCACCGACATCTTGCCTGAGCTCTGGTAGAGTGATAGTCCGGCCACGCCTGTTAGCCTATGTACCGAGTGAGAAGTCGAATACCACCCGGGAACCATCGGGCGCAATGGCCAGCACCTGAATGATGCCGTTTTGGGCGGAGAGCAAGGCCCGATCTATATCCTGGGGGCTGTCAACGGTTTTGCCGTTGATGAAGGCAATGATAGTACCGCTGGGAATCCCTACCTGGTCGAAGAAACCGCCCCGCCGGACTTCCCTTACCAACACACCTGCCTGTAGGTTCAGTTGCTGCTTTATAGCATCGGGCACGGGTGCAAAACTGGCCCCGAGCTTGTTGTAGATTTTTTCCAGATCGGCGTTGCCCCTGGCCGTAGCGGTGGCCTCTTCGCCTTTGAGCGTGGCCGAGGCAGTGCGGCGCTGCTTGTCGCGCAGATACGTGAGCTTCACCACATCGCCGGGCCGGTGCCGGGCAATCCTTTCCGAAAACTCAGCCGACGAATTCAGCTGCACACCGTCGATGCTCTGGATAACGTCGCCTTCCTGCAAGCCGGCCGCAGCCGCCGCGCTGTTGTCGAGCACTCCTGTTATATAGACACCCTTCACCACGCCCGGCTGAAGCCCCTGCTGGAGCAAATACTGCGCTTCGACGGCCGGCGCAGGGAACGACACGCCCAATAAGCCCCGCTTCACGGTACCGTACTTGCGCAAATCACCCAGAATTTTGCGGGCCAGGTTCACGGGGATGGCAAACGCGTAGCCGGCGTAGCTGCCGGTTTGCGAGGCAATAGCCGAGTTGATGCCAATCAGCTCGCCATCGGTATTTACCAGCGCACCGCCACTGTTTCCAGGGTTAATGGCCGCATCAGTCTGAATAAACGACTCGATGCCGGTGTTGCCGGAGGGTGCCGCGTAGCTGTTCTGGCTGGGCCGATTGATGATGCCGATGCTACGGGCCTTGGCACTCACAATGCCAGCCGTAACCGTGGTGTTTAGGGAAAACGGATATCCTACGGCCACTACCCACTCCCCTACCTGCACGTTGTCGGAGTTGCCTAGCCGGATGCTTGGCAGGCTATCGGCCTCTATTTTGAGTAGGGCCAGGTCGGTGTTCGGGTCGCGGCCAATTAGCTTGGCCGGGAACTGCCGGTTATCGGGCAACACCACTTCAATCTGCGAGGAGTTTTCTACCACGTGGTTATTGGTGGCAATGTAGCCGTTGCCGGTAATCAACACCCCCGAGCCGGACGCCATAGCCGGCCCACGCCCGGAGGGTGCACCGTAGCCCTGTCCAACCCCGGTGGAATAGCTACCGGAACCTTCGTAAGTAGTTTTGATGTGGACTACCGCCGGCGTGGCGGCCTTGGAAGCCTTTACGAAGTTACCCATGCCGCCGGCGGTTGCACTGGCAGGGGTGTCGTCTGACGTGGGAGTGGCTCTTACGGTATCGTCTGCAAAAAACGCGGTGGTGTTGCGCTCGTTGGTATCCCTGCTCTCCTCCTGGTCTTGTCTGTTGGTGCAGCTTACAGCTGCTAACTGCGCCAGGTAGAGGCTACTAAGAAGTAAAAGAGTCGCTGATTTTCTCATGAAATTGGTACTGTGTATAGCCCTGAAACCTCCTGTCTGACTCGAGTGCCAAGCAAGAGCTACCCATACCTGAGATAGAGGCTAACCATCTGAACGCAATTTCTTCTGTATAGGGTGCGTCTGTTAGATAAGGTAGGGAAGTACTATTCAGCATAGGTGAACAGCTTACAATTATCTTTTTCAACTATAAAGTACAGTTTACCAACATAACAGAGCCAGAAGAAATGGGTTCGGGAGATACGTACTATAACTCCCTGTATTTAAGCATACAAGCTTTTATATAAGAAGTCACTATTCTAAGGAGGGATCTACTTAATAGGGCGCAAATAGATGAATAATGAATATTATTATAATACAATTACAACTTGATTTATAGATAGTTAGAAGCACTTAAATGTTATCATTATATAAAGTAGCCTATTTTTTCTCTATTTCCTGCAACCTATTAGAGCTAATCAAGTATATGGACTCAGATGTTGAATCAATATGATTTATCACAGATACTATTCTAAAGTCAAATATAATAGTCATATTTTTTAACAAATAAACTATATTTGCCTCAGTATTAGTGATTCATCATTAACAGTACTACTTCCGACCTTTCCTTAGTCCATACCACCCAGGATTGCTTCAGTCGCCAACCTTTCATTTTGATGTATGGAACGTTACACTTACTACAGTAACTCACAAAGGCTCATTTTACCCATCGTTGACAGCCTGATTATTTTCGGGGTTTTTCGCTTGACGGCGCACCAACTGCTAGGCACTTGGCAGTTCGACGGGTACTACTCGCTGTTTTTTGCGGTGTTTGCCCTGCTCTGGTGGATTATCTCGGGTCAGTACGCTAATATCTACCGCGTCGACCGGCTGATTTCTTACCCGGAGAAGCTGCGCAACCTGCTACTGGCCTTCATGATTCATGCCGCCGTGCTGATGTCCGGCGCTCTGGTTTTGAAGGTGTACTGGCTGCCCATGTCCTACCTGATGGCCATGTATGGCGCTATGATGGTGGGTATTGTAGCAGGTCGTTTCCTGCTAGCCTTCCTACGTCGCACTTACCAGCAGCACTTTGCCCGCCCGCACAGCCGCTTCGTTATTGCAGGCACTAGCAGCAGCGCCCGGCAGCTTCAGGAGTTTCTGACCGTGCACGACCCAGTAGGCAACCAGTTCATGGGCTTCTTCACCGACGATACTGTGCCCCAGGGTATGGAGCACATGATGCGCGGCGGCGTTGATAACCTGAAGGACTTTTGCAAGCAGAATCAGATTGACGAAATCTACTTTGCTATGCCACTGGACCAGCACGACCTGATCCAGGACCTCTCGGGCTTTGCCGACGACCACTTCATTTCTTTCCGCATTATTCCCGACTTCCAGGGCACCATGCGGCAGGACATCAACGTGTACTACTACAACCACCTGCCTATTCTGACCGTGCGTCAGCATCCACTGGGCTTCCGGCCCAACCAGTTGATGAAGCGTGCCTTTGATATTGCCTTCTCGGGTGCGGTTATCTTGCTTGCTTTCCCGATTATCATGCCTATCCTGGCGCTGATCATTAAGCTGGATTCGAAAGGCCCTGTGTTTTTCAAGCAGATGCGTCCCGGCAAGCGGAACCAGCTATTCCCATGCTACAAGCTGCGCACCATGCGCACGGATATGGTAGTGGAGCTACAGGCAACGAAAGGTGATGCTCGTATCACCCGTGTAGGTCAGTTCTTGCGCAAGACCAGCCTCGACGAGCTGCCACAGTTCTTCAACGTACTGTTGGGCCACATGTCAGTGGTAGGGCCACGCCCTAACATGGTGTCGCAGCTGGAAGAATACTCCAAGCAGATTCGTACGTATCCGATGCGTCACACCGTAACGCCGGGTATCACGGGCTACGCTCAGGTAAACGGTTACCGCGGCGAGACCCGCGCCGATGGCGCCATGGAGAAGCGCGTGGAGTACGACCTGAAATACGTAGAGAACTGGTCGTTCCTACTCGATCTGAAAATCATTGGTAAGACGGTTTGGAACATGGTACACGGCGAAGAAAACGCCTACTAGATTTCCTGCGCCTCCTGCTTTCGTATGTTACCCAAACGTCTTGTTTTAAATTCCGGCATCTCCACGGGCACTTTCCCAGAGTTTGTCGATACCATTCTGCAATTGGGCGCGGCCCGCACCTCGGCCTACGTATGTTGCGCTAATGTGCACATGCTGGTAGAAGCCCACCGTGACGCTGAGTTTCGCCAGGTACTAGCTGATGCCGATGTGGTAACGCCCGATGGCAGCCCCGTAGCCGGGGCCGTAGGGTGGTTCCACGGCAAGCGCCAGGAGCGCGTGGCTGGTATGGACCTCACTCCTGCCCTACTGGCCGAAGCTGAACGTCGTGGGCAATCGGTATACTTCTATGGTACTACGGATGCCGTCCTAGCTAAAATCAGGGAGCGGATTGAGCGTGAGCTGCCTAATTTGCGCATTGCGGGTATGGTGTCTCCTCCCTTCCGCAAGCTGACGCCAGAAGAAGAAGAAGCGCACGTAGCTGCCATCAACAAAGCTGACCCCGACCTGCTCTTTGTAGCCTTAGGTTGCCCGCGCCAGGAAAAATGGATGGCCGCCCACCGGGGCCGTATCAAAGCCTGCATGCTGGGGGTAGGACAAGCCTTCCTGACCTACGCTGGCCTGGAGCAACGCCTACCTGCCTGGGCACGGCGCTTGTGGCTGGAATGGGCCTACCGCCTGTGGCTGGAGCCGCGCCGCCTATGGCGCCGCTACTTGATTACCAACTCACACTTCATCTACCTGATAGCCCGCAAGGCACTAGCCCGTAGCTAGATAATAAGTATTCTACCTCTCTAAGTAGACACAAAAAAAGGTCGTCCGTTTGGACGACCTTTTTTTGTGTAGCTACTGGTTGATTAGCGGCTAATCACCAAGCGCTTGGTGTAGTTGTGCCCAGGACCAGCTACACGCAACACGTAGTTACCAATTGGCAGGTTTGCCGTAGACAGTGGCAAATAGTTACTGCCACTCACCACCGACTGCACGTAATGCGCTATTTCCTGACCTTGCAAGTTGAGTATGCTGATAGTGACACTACCTGCTTGCTCGAAGGGAGCTGCAATGGTCGTCTGCACGTTGGCTGGATTCGGGAAGACGCTGAATTCCGTTACGCTTGCGGCAACATTGTTTTCGGCACCCGTAACGGATAGCCCCGAGACGGTGCTGTTGCTGCTGCTTACGGCGCTAAAGCTGTTCTGTACGCGTACCAGCTCCACATCGTCAAAGTAGAGCCACTGCCCGCCGGCACCGGCCTTCGAATACACGCCTACCTCGCACTGCCCGTTTGTAACTTGAATGCCGCTTATTTCTATCTGCGTCCAGTTGTTGTTGGCACCGATATTAGCCGTGCGCGCGGCCCCGCCGTAGTTCCGGGCCTGTAGCTGTACGGTGTTCTGCCCGCCGCTGCACTTGGCCCATACCCGCAAGGTATAGGTACCGTTGGCCAGTCCGCTCACCATCTGGTAAGTATACACCTCGTAGGCCTCGGGCCGGTAGTGCGTGATGTGGTACAGCCCCGAGTGTGCCCCCGGATAAATTTCTGTGTAGTCGGCGTTGTCGCTGCTGCCGTTGCCAGGCGTCGTGCTCCAGCGGCTAGGGGTTTGGGTAGGGAATAAGTTATCGTCGAAGCTTGCGTTCAGGACAGTGTTGCTACCCTCGCTGGTGCCACCACTGGTCTGTGCTACGAATTCCACATCGTCGAAGTAGATCCACTGCCCACCGCCACCGGCGTTGGAGTAGAAGCCAATCTCGCACTCGCCTTTGCTGACGGTGATGTCCTTTATCTCCACCTGCGTCCAGTTGCCATTCACTCCGCCGTTCGTGGCCCCAATGCTAGCCGTGCGCTGGCTGCCGCCGTAGTTCTTCACCAGCATTTGCGCTGCGTTCTGTCCGCCGACCCCTTTCACCCAAGCGCGCAGTGTGTACTGGCCCGCGGGCAGGTTGCGCAGGGTCTGGTAGGTGTAGACCTCGTAGCTACCCGGCCGGTAGTGCGTGCCGTGGTAAGTGCCCGTGCGGGCCGTGGGGTAGGTCTCGGTGTAGGAGGCGTTTGTGCCCGTGCCGTTCCCGGTCCACGTCTGCCAGCCCGTGGGCGACTCTGTGCCCCGGCCATCGGCGTCGAAGCTCGGGTTCACCACGTAGTTGCTACCCGTAGACGGTGCCGGCGCGCTTGGTGTAGGTAGTACCACTGTGCCCACTACTGTAACTGTTACGGCGCTGGAAGTGGTAGTAGCCCCGTCATCGTCCGTTGCTACGGCCGTCAACGACAGCGTACCGATGCCAACTGGCTTCCAGCTAAGCTGATAAGGCGCTGATGTCTTCTCTCCTATCTTAGTGGTGCCGCTATAAAACTCTACCTTTCTAATAGAGCCATCCGAGTCGCCGGTGTTGGCCGTTAGCGTTAGAGAATTGCCGAGCGTCAGGTTGTTGACTGTAGCGCTCAGGGCTACTTTTGGAGACGCGTTGGGTACTGCAGGTGTACCAGATTGCGCTACGAATTCCACATCGTCGAAGTAGATCCACTGCCCACCGCCACCGGCGTTGGAGTAGAAGCCAATCTCGCACTCGCCTTTGCTGACGGTGATGTCCTTTATCTCCACCTGCGTCCAGTTGCCATTCACTCCGCCGTTCGTGGCCCCAATGCTAGCCGTGCGCTGGCTGCCGCCGTAGTTCTTCACCAGCATTTGCGCTGCGTTCTGTCCGCCGACCCCTTTCACCCAAGCGCGCAGTGTGTACTGGCCCGCGGGCAGGTTGCGCAGGGTCTGGTAGGTGTAGACCTCGTAGCTACCCGGCCGGTAGTGCGTGCCGTGGTAAGTGCCCGTGCGGGCCGTGGGGTAGGTCTCGGTGTAGGAGGCGTTTGTGCCCGTGCCGTTCCCGGTCCACGTCTGCCAGCCCGTGGGCGACTCTGTGCCCCGGCCATCGGCGTCGAAGCTCGGGTTCACCACGTAGTTGCTACCCGTCGATGGTGCTGGTACACTCGGCGTGGTATCTCCATCTCCATCCTCGGGCCCGACGGTGATGTTGCGCTGCTGTAGCTTTTGCTGCCAGCGCACGTCCTCGCCCCGCTCCGTGTCCACCGTCACCGGGTTGGGCAAGGCCTCCACCGCGCAGCTCGCGCACGCCCCCGGACTCATGTCCAGCCGGCCGTTCTGCCCCCCCTTGCTCATGTACCCCACCACCGTACGCTCCACCCGGTTGTTGAAGAACACGTTGCCC